>NZ_DCYD01000008.1:0-300652 GCF_002331005.1 Achromobacter sp. UBA2119
GCTGACCATCTCATTACGGCCGGGCATCGCGCCCGGCCGATCGGTCATCAAGGCATCCGCGCCGCCCTTTCAAGGGACGACGGCGGACGTTGTCATTCCGCCTTCAGCAGCTTGCCCAGGATGGCGATGCCGGTGCGGATCTTGTCTTCCGGCACGGTGGCGAAACTGAGGCGCAGCGTGTTGCGCTTGCCTTCGCCGCTGTAGAACGGCGCGCCGGGCACGAAGGCCACGTTCTGCGCGATGGCCTTTTCGAGCAGCTTGGTGCTGTCGATGTGCTCGGGCAGCGTCAGCCAGATGAACATGC
The DNA here is from genome assembly GCF_002331005.1 of Achromobacter sp. UBA2119. Classification (NCBI taxonomy): domain Bacteria; kingdom Pseudomonadati; phylum Pseudomonadota; class Betaproteobacteria; order Burkholderiales; family Alcaligenaceae; genus Achromobacter; species Achromobacter sp. UBA2119. The sequence goes on from NZ_DCYD01000008.1 coordinate 305, forward strand.
CGCCTTCCGGCTTGGTCCAGGTGACGGTGGACGGGAATTCCTTCTGGATGGCGTCCAGCATGCAGCTGCCCTGGGCGCGGTAGATCTCGCGCACGTTCGGCAGGTGCTCGGCCAGGAAGCCGTCCTTGACGATCTCGTACACGGCCATCTGGGTCAGCGTGGGCGTGTGCAGGTCGGTTGCCTGCTTGGCCTGCACCAGCTTGTTGATGAGCGCGCGGCCGCCAGCGATGTAGCCCAGGCGCAAGCCCGGGGCCAGCACCTTCGAGAACGTGCCCAGACGCACGACGTTCGCGCCGTATTCCTTGGCCAGCGCGATCAGGCCGGGCTGCGGCTCGCCGGCGTAGCGCAGTTCGCCGTAGGGATCGTCCTCGACGATGGTCAGGCCCAGTTCGGCGGCGCGCTTGACCAGCGCGATGCGGCGCTCCAGGTTGAGCGTGCGGCCGGTCGGGTTCTGGAAGTTGGGCAGGGCGTACAGGAAGCGGGCGCCATCAGCCAGTTCGGGCGTGATGGCTTCGGGGATCAGGCCGCCTTCGTCGGTGGGCACGGGCACGAAGTTCGGCTGGTACAGGCTGAACGATTGCAGCGCGCCCAGGTAGCTGGGGTCTTCGACCAGCACCTTGCTGTCCTTGTCGATCAGCACCTTGCCCAGCAGATCCAGCGCCTGCTGCGAGCCGGACACGATCAGGACCTGGTCGGGGGCGATGTCGGCGCCGGAGGCGGTCAGGTCATCGGCGACCCATTTGCGCAGGGGCGCGTAACCTTCGGTGGGACCGTATTGCAGGGCCGCGCGGCCGTTGGTGGACAGGACCTTGTCGAATGCCGCACGCACCACTTCTACCGGGAAGCCGCCGGGCGCGGGCAGGCCGCCTGCGAACGAAATGACTTCGGGGCGCTCGGTTACCTTGAGAATCTCGCGGATGGCGGAGCTGGTGAGTTGCAGGGCGCGTTCCGAAAAGGAAAACGCAGGTTCGAGGGGCTTGTCCATGGAGTGCTTCTTGATCAAGAAGGGTGGGTCGGTTGATGCGTTTGACAACAAAGTATTGTCCCACACGGTAACAGCCCGGCCCTTTTATCGGGTGGAACCCCTAAAATCACCTGCATCGATAACCGCCAGTACAGTTACATTTTCATGTTCGAAGCCGCTCCCATCGTCGCCGATTCCAAAGCCGCCCTGTATGCCGAACTGACCGTGCAGGCGCGCGCGCTGCTGGAAGGCGAACCCGACCGCATCGCCAACGCCGCCAACCTGAGCGCGCTGGCGTTCCAGGCACTGCCCGACCTGAATTGGGTGGGCTTTTATTTCTTCGACGGCACGGAACTGGTCCTGGGCCCGTTCCAGGGCAAGCCCGCGTGCGTGCGCATTCCGCTCAATCGCGGCGTGTGCGGCGCGGCCGCCAGCCAGCGTCAGACGCAGCTCGTGCCGGACGTCCATGCCTTTCCCGGCCACATCGCCTGCGACGCGGCCTCGCGTTCGGAAATCGTGGTGCCGTTGGTGCACAAGGGCGAACTGATCGGCGTGTGGGACGTGGACAGCCCCGTGCCCGACCGGTTCGACGAAGACGACCGCAAGGGCATGGAAGCGTTGTGCGCGGTGTTCCTGGCGACGCTCAGCTGAACGCCTGCCTGCGGCGCGGCCGGCAGTACGGCGCGCCGCCGCGTTGACACCGCCGCGCCCGCCCGGTAGATTTCTGCATCCGCCGCATATTGCGTCCCGCTCATCCATGATTCATCAGGCCCACCAGACTGCTAGCTACCTCCGTGCCCTTGGCGTGGTGCTGGCTGCCGCCGGCCTGAAATCCAAAAAACAGCCGCTCATCTGACCGGAGCATGCTGTTCCGTCAGATGGGCGACGGAACAGCGGCCTCCTGGCGGCGCTTTGGCGCCTCCGCGCGCACCCCCTGACCTCCCGAGCACTTCTGTACGGTCCCCCAACGGTCCATACGAAGGAGTGTTCTCATGCAATCTCAACAATCTCTGTTCCAGGGCGTCTGGGTGCCGCTGGTCACGCCGTTTTCCGGCGGCCATGTCGACGGCGGGGCGCTGCGCCGCCTGGTGCGCCACTACGTGGCCGCAGGGGTGGACGGGCTGGTCGTGTGCGGCAGCACGGGCGAGGCCGCGGCGCTGGACGATGCCGAACAGCTTGCCGTGCTGGATACGGTGCTGACCGAGGCGGGCGACCTGCCCATCGTGATGGGGCTGGCGGGCAATCATCAGGGGCACGTGCTGCATCGGCTGACGGCGTTTGGCACGCGTCCCCTGGCCGGCATCCTGGCGCCCGCGCCGTACTACGTGCGGGCGGGCCAGGAAGGGGCCGCCGCGTACTTCCGCTGCCTGGCCGATGCCTCGCGCTTTCCGCTGGTGCTCTACGACATTCCGTACCGGACCGGCACCACGCTGGAGACGCCCACGCTGCTGGCGCTGGCCGCGCATCCCAACATTTCCGCCATCAAGGATTGCGGCGGCTCGCTGGACAAGACGGTGGCGCTGATCAGCGATGGGCAGATGAATGTCCTGGCCGGCGAAGACCTGCAATCGCTGTCCGCGATGTGCCTGGGCGCCACCGGCATGATCGCCGCGGCCGCGCACGTGCGCCCCGATCTCTTCGTGACGATGCACCGCGCGGTGCGGGCGCAGCGGCTGGGCGAAGCCCGTTCGCTGTTCCATGCGCTGGCGCCGGTGATCCAACTGGTGTTCGGCGAGCCCAATCCCGGTCCGCTGAAGGCGGAGCTTGCGCGGCAGGGGCTGCTGTCGAACGAACTGCGCCTGCCCATGCTGCCGGCCAGTGAAGTCCTCGCGGCGCGATTGGGCGCCGCCGTGGACGCGCTGGACCGCCAGTTTCCGGCGCAAGGCGTCACCCTGCGCGCGGCATGAGCGCTTTGTGGCGTCCGGATTCAATTAGTAATAAATCGCCTACCGGGAAGCGGACGGATTGCTTATGATGCGGCCATTCTTCGGGGTGACATAAAACCTTCATGGGCCAAGCTTTTGAAGCCTTGTCCGCCTGGCAGGTCATGCTGGCGGGGCTGCTCTTCTTCGGCGGCATCTACCTGGTCTTTGGCGCGGCCACCTGGTTGCTGACCCGGCACATCCTGCCGGCCCTGGGGCTGGGCCGGCCGCTCGATCCACGGCCGCTTGCGCCGGGCCAGTTGCGCCGCGAGCTGGCACAGTCAGGGCTGTCGATCCTGTTGTTCGGCACCGGCATGATCTTTCCGTGGGGCCTTCTGCAATTAGGGTGGGCGCGTCTGGACCCGGACGCGAGCTGGCAGCAGATCGTGCTGGAAATTTTGGCGCTGGTGGCCTGGAACGACGTGCATTTCTGGATCAACCACCGGCTGCTGCACACGCGGCTTCTGCGCCGCTTTCACCTGCCGCATCATCGCTCGGTCGTGACGACGCCGTTCTCGACGTACAGCTTTCATCCCATCGAGGCGCTGATGTTGGGCAACGTGATCCTGCTGCCCATGGTGGTGCACGATTTCAGCTTCTGGTCGTTGTTGTCGGTGCCGCTCTTTAGCCTGTTCTTCAATTGCATCGGTCACGCCAACTACGATTTCTTTCCCAAGGTCTCGTACGCGCACTGGTTCGCCGCCAGCCGCCGGCACCATCTGCACCACGCCTGCTACAACGGCAACTACGGCTTCCAGTTCACCTTCATGGATCGCCTGTTCCGCACGCGGCTGGGGGCGGAAGCCGCCGAGCGACAGCTGGAAGCCTACCGGCAGCGCGAGTCCGGCGCCGGCCTGCGAGGCTCCGCATAGTGGCGGCAAGGATCGGCCCGAATGGCCAGAGCGGCCCGCGGCGTGCGCTGCCCACGCTGCGCAACCGGCGGGATTGGCAGAGCCTGACCTATCTGGCTGCGCTGCCCCTGCTGGCGGCCTGGCAGTGGTTCAACGGGTTCTGGTGGCCGGCCTATGCGCTGATGCTGTTTCTGACGCTGGGCATCGGCGTCATCCATCACAACCACACGCACATCCGGATGTGGCGCGGCCGCTGGGCCAACCGCATCACCGACTTCTGGATCACGCTGCTGCAGGGCCATCCCACGTTCGTGTTCTATCCGGCCCATGTGGCCAATCATCACCGCTACAAGCATGGCGAGCGCGACGTGGCGCGCACGTACCGGTTTGGCGGCGACACCAACCATTTGTGGGGCTACGTTATCCATCCCGTGCAAGCGGCCTGGGTGCTGTATCCGCTGTTTTTCGCGTGGCTGGGCCGGCTGCGCAGGCACTGGCCGGGCGCCTTTCGCTATTGCATGGCGCAGTACGGCGCTTGGCTGGGCCTGTGGGCCGGGCTGATCGCGGTGAACCCGGTCAAGGCGCTGGTGTTCGTGATCGTGCCCCAGCTGCACGGCCTGCATTGGCTGCTGGCCACCAATTATCTGCAGCACGCGCATGCGGACGGCGGACCGCGGCACGTTGCGGGCCTGAACTACGCGCGCAATTTCGAGGGGCTGGTCAATCCGCTGCTGTTCAACATCGGCCTGCACACCGCGCACCACGAGCATCCGCGCGCGCACTGGTCCGAGCTGACCGGCCTGCATCGTGACTACTACCGCAGCCGCGTGCGTGCTGATTTGAACGAGCGCGGCCTTGTGCCCTATATGTTCCGCACCTTCGTGCTGGGCGCTTTCGTGCCGCGCTTTCGCAGCCGTTCCTGCATGGCGCCCGAGCACGTCCGCTAGCGCCGTACACCCCATTTCCCAACCAGAGATCCGTCATGCCCATTGCGTTTCATCGTGTCTACCTGGAGAGCGCCGGCTATTTCATGCCGGGCGAGCCCGTGTCCAACGAAGCCATGGACGACTACATCGCGCCGCTGAACCGCATGTCCAGCCGGATCAAGAGCCGCATTCTGGCCGAGAACGGCATCAAGCAACGCTACTACGCGATCGATCGGGACGGCGCGACCGTGTTCTCGAATGCGCAGCTTGCAGCCAACGCGATTCGCGATTGCCTGCGGCGCCATGACACCGACCTGTCGGCCGTATCGTTGCTGGCCAGCGGTTCGTCCGGCGGCGATGCGCTGATGCCGGGCTTTTCCAACATGATCCAGGGCGAGCTGGCCGCGCCGCCGATGGAGACGCTGTCAGTGCATGGCATCTGCGCGGCGGGCGTGTCGGCGATCCAGGCGGCCGCGCAAGGCGTCGAGTTGGGCGCGCATGCCAGCGCGCTGGCCGTGGCCAGCGAACTGCCGTCGCGCCTGTTCAAGCGCTCGCGCTTTGCCGCGCGCGGCTACGACGCCGACTTCGACGCGCACTTCCTGCGCTGGATGCTGTCGGACGGCGCCGGCGCGGTGCTGCTGGGCAATGGCCAGCGGCCGCTGCCCGGCGCGTCGCAGGGCGTGCGCCTGCGCTTGAAGTGGGTGCATCAGCGCTCGTTCTCCGGCGACTATCCGGTGTGCATGCAGTTGGGGCTGTCGGCCGACCGGAGCAAGGGGCATCTGGACTACCCGTCCTGGAACGAGGCCGAGGCCGATGGCGCGTTGTCGCTGCGCCAGGACATCCGCCTGTTGCCGCATCTGTTCGACATCGGCATCCACGAGTACGCCAAGCTGGTGCGCGACGGCTGGGTGGATCCGGACCAGGTCGATCACTTCCTGTGCCATTACTCATCGGAAAAATTCATCCCGGTCGTGGAAGACCTGATGGAGAAGGCCGGCCTGGTGATCCCGCGCGAGCGCTGGTTCAGCAACCTGGCGTGGCGCGGCAACACGGGCGCTGCCTCCATCATGATCATGCTGGCCGAGTTCCTGGAGACGCGGGAGGTCAAGCCCGGCGAACAGATCTTCTGCTACATCCCCGAGTCCGGGCGCTTCATGGCGGCCTACATGCTGCTGGAAGCCGAAGCGGTGCACGCCCAGCCGGCGGTGGCCGCAGGCGTGTCGGGCGTCGCTTCGCCGGGCGGCGTTACTCCTGGCGTCGCTACGCCGGGCGCCGCTGCGCGCGAAGACGCGGCGTCCGCCGACGCCGACGCTATCGCGCCGCCGCACGATCCCGACATGGCGCCGCAAGGCCTGGGCCAGCTTCTGACCGAACTCGCGGCCATCTGGCACGACTACCGCTCGCGCGTGTGGCGCACGCCGGTGGTCCGCCGCCTGCGCAACCGCCAATTCCAGACCACGGATTACCTGACGTGGATGGAGAACTGGATTCCGCAGGTGCGCGAAGGCAGCAAGTGGATGCGCGAGGGCGCCGCGTCGTTGACCGAGCAGTACGCGCCGCTGGCCGCGCTGATCGACATGCACGCGGGCGAGGAGCAGAACGACTTCCAGATATTGTTCGACGACTACCGCACCGCCGGCGGCACGGTGGACAGCATTGATGCCCTGCGCCGCAATCCCGGCGGCGAGGCGCTCAATGCCTACCTGCACAGCCTGGCCGCCACGCGCGATCCGATCGGCCTTTTGGGCGCCATCTACATCATCGAAGGCACGGGGCAGCGCATCGTGCCGGCGCTGCTGCCGCTGCTCAAGGCCAGCCTGAAGCTGCCGCCCGACGCCTTCCGCTTCCTGGAGTACCACGGCCACAACGATGAACACCATCTGGCGCGCTGGCTGTCGGCCGTGGAGCTGGCGCTCGATTGCGACGAGGACGGCCGCGCCGAGCAGCGCATCCTCGACACCGCGCGCCGCACGGCGGCGCTTTACCTGATGCAGTTTCATCACGTGATGGAGGCGGACGCGGCATGAACAAGGAGGCCGAATTCCTTGCCCGGGAACACGATCCGGCGGATCCCAGCCCCTGGCTCGCGCTGTACCTGGACCGCAGCACGCCGCTGCCCGACAAGGTCAAGAAGGCCTGGCTGACGGATTCCAGCTGCGCGTCGCGCCAGTACCTGCTGCCGTTCCTGCGGCCGCTTGCGCGGGCCTTCATCATCCTGATCCAGATCGTCAAAACGTTCCTGCCGCGCCGCTGGTCGCATTCCCGGGTGCTGCATCGCATTCTGGCGTGGGGGCTGAAGCGGTTCGTGTCGCCCGAGGCCAACTGGCTGATCCTGCGGCATTTTCATCTGGGGGCGCAGGCGCTGGCGTTCATCGCGGCGAACTCACCGGTGCCGATCACCACGACGCCGCTCGAGCCGATGACGATCGACGACCTGAAGGACGATCTGTTCGTCAAGCACGACCTGAATCTCTTCAACTTCGTCATCCGGCTGAACCAGGCGCTGCGGGATGCGGACGTGGAGATGCACGCGCCGCAGACCGTGGACTTTTCCATGCTGCGCGACCCGCCGATCCGGCTGGAGGACATGCCGCAAGGCAAGCTGAACTTCCTGGACCTGCAAAGTGCCATCGAGCTGTTCACGCCGCTGTATCAACTGCTGCTGACCGACAACGACTTCTGGCGCGCGGCCAATTCGCTGCAGCTCGATGAGACCGTGGGCATCTATGCGGCTAAGCTGCTGGGCGCGCCGCAGCACCTGATACTGGTCAACAACAGCCATCCGCTGGTGCCCATGTCTACGCTGCGTGCAGGCTACCGGCTGGTGCTGCACGGCCTGTCCACCGAGATGCTGCACAGCCTGTTGATGGAGATGAAGGCGGCCCAGGCGGGCGCCGAACCGCCGGCCCCGATCGCGTAGAAAAGGCGGCAGGGATCAGTGTTGACCCTGCGTTACACCGGCCAGCCGCTGGGCTATATTGCGACGCTTGTCCGACAAGCCCGCCGGAACACCCCGCCGCCGGGCGTCATAGGAATTGCCGCAAATGCCCCAGACGCTAGAGGTCATCGCCACCATCCTGTTTGCCGTGGCGGTCCTCCACACCTTTTCGGTCCCCTTCTTTGCGCGCCTGGCGCATCGGGGCGGGCCGCACGCGGGCTTCTGGCATCTGTTTTCCGAGGTCGAGGCCGTCTTCGGCGTCTGGGCCTTCGCGCTGATCGTGACCATGGCCGCGCTGGCCGGGCCGTCGGCCGCCATCGACTACATGGACACGCGCAACTTCACGGAGCCGCTGTTCGTCTTTGTCATCATGGTGGTGGCGGCCAGCCGGCCGATTCTTGAGCTGGTGGGGTTGCTGGTCCGCATCGTGGCGCGGGCGCTGCCCATGCCGCGCGAGCTCTCGACCTTTTTCGTGGTGATGGCCCTGGTGCCGCTGGGCGGCTCGTTCATCACCGAACCCGCCGCGATGACGCTGGCCGCCATCCTGCTGCGCGACGCGTACTTTCGCAGCAGCGGCCGGGCCGGGTTCAAGTATCTGACGCTGGGCGTGCTGTTCGTGAACGTGTCCATCGGCGGCGTGCTCACGTCCTACGCCGCGCCGCCCGTCCTGATGGTGGCGGGCACGTTCGGCTGGGATTCGGCCTTCATGCTGCAGCACTTCGGCTGGCGCGCGGCGCTGGCGGTGTGCCTGAATGCGGGCCTGCTGACGTTCATCTGCCGCAAGGCGCTGCTCGAAGGCGCGGTGGGCACGCGCGGCGGCGTCGATGCGCCGGAGGGCGCCGGTAAGCGCGCGCCGGTGCCCGCCATCGTGATCCTGGTGCATCTGGTGTTCCTGGTCGCCATCGTGCTGACCGCGCACCATCCGGCCATCTTCCTGGGCCTTTTGATGATGTTCATCGGCTTTTCCGAGGCCTACAAGCGGCACCAGGACCGCCTGATGATCAAGGAGGGACTGATGGTCGGTTTCTTCCTGGCCGGTCTCGTGGTGCTGGGCGGATTGCAGAAGTGGTGGCTGCAGGGACTGCTTGGCGGGCTGGAGCCCTTCGTCCTGTTCTGGGGCGCGACGGCGCTGACTGCCATCACCGACAACGCGGCGCTCACCTATCTGGGGTCGCTCGTGGAAGGCACCAGCGAGGCCTGGCGCTACATGCTGGTGGCCGGCGCGGTCACGGGCGGCGGGTTGACGGTGATCGCCAACGCGCCCAATCCGGCCGGTTTCGCCATCCTGAAGAACCATTTCCCGGATGGCAGCATTTCGTCCGGGCGCCTGTTCCTGTGCGCCCTGGGACCGACCCTGGTGGCCGCCGTGATGTTCCTGCTGCCCGTGTAGGGCAAGGCCGCCCGCACCGGGGAGGCCGTGCCCCGGGCGCCGGCTTGCGGCCGGCAGGGTGGGGCGGACACCGACGCTTTATGAAAAACCGCTAAAATTCAAGACTTTCCCGTATTTTTCCGGCCTTGCCCAGCCGCCGAGCCTTGCGCCCGCGCGCGGCAGCAGGCGGAATTTGATATGCCGGGCTTGCGCCTGGGAGCCCTCGATGCCCATCTACGCCTATAAGTGCAGCGCCTGCGGCCATGCCAAAGACGTCTTGCAGAAGATTTCCGACGCGCCGCTTTCGGTTTGCCCCGAATGCGGCCAAAGCACGTTTTCCAAGCAGGTGACCGCGGCTGGATTCCAGCTCAAGGGCTCCGGCTGGTATGTCACGGACTTCCGTAACAACGGCAGCGGCAACAGCAGCAGCGGCGCCAACAGCAGCAGCCCGGGCGCCGCCCCGGCCTCCGCTGAAAGCGCCACGCCCGCCGCCGCGCCGGCTGCCGCGCCTGCCGCGGCCCCCGCCCCGGCGACGCCTGCTGCCGGCAGCGCCGCTTCCTAGAGCGCATCGCGATGCGGATGCGCGTCATCAAGAAGTACTTCATCACCGGGCTGCTGATCTGGGTTCCTCTGGTCATCACGGTGTGGGTACTGGGACTGCTGGTCGCCACCCTTGAAGGGTTCGTGCCCGGCTTCCTGTCGTCCGAATCGCTGTTCGGACTGGACATTCCCGGTTTCCGCTTCGCCCTCGTGATCGTGGTGGTGCTTCTGACGGGCGTCTTCGCCGCCAACCTGATCGGCCGCACCATGGTCGACCAGTGGGAAAGCCTGCTGGGCCGCATCCCGCTCGTGCGTTCCATCTACAACTCGGTCAAGCAGGTCAGCGATACCGTGCTTGCCCCCAACGGCCAGGCGTTTCGCCGCGCGGTGCTGGTGCAGTATCCGCGGGCAGGCGCCTGGACCATCGCTTTCGTCACCGGCACGCCCAGCGGTGAAGTGGCCGCCAGCCTGCCTGGCGACCACATCAGCCTGTACGTGCCGACGACCCCCAACCCCACATCCGGCTTTTTCCTGATGGTGCCTCGCGCCGAGGTCGTCGACCTTCAGATGAGCGTGGACGCGGCCTTGAAGTACATCGTTTCCATGGGCGTGGTCGCCCCGGTCCCGGGGGCAACGCCCGTGGTCCGGCCGGCTGCGCTCTCTCCGGCGCCGGGCGTGCAGGACGCACCCCGCGCCGATTCGTAACCCTTACACACCAAGCACAAAACGGAGTCATCCCGCATGCGTACCTGCTACACCGGCCAGGTTTGCCGTGACCATCTCGGCCAGACCGTCACCCTGTACGGCTGGGTGAACCGCCGCCGCGACCACGGCGGGGTCATCTTCATCGACCTGCGCGACCGCGCGGGCCTGGCGCAGATCGTGTTCGATCCGGACAACGCCGCCTTCGCCACCGCCGAGCGCCTGCGCAATGAATTCTGCGTCCGCGTCACCGGCCTGGTGCGCGAGCGTCCGGCCGGCACGGCCAACGCTGAACTGGCCTCCGGCGAAATCGAAGTGCTCTGCAAGGAAGTCGAGATCCTGAACGCGTCGGTCACGCCGCCGTTCCAGCTGGATGACGACAACCTGTCGGAAACCACCCGCCTGACGCACCGCGTGCTGGACCTGCGTCGTCCGCAGATGCAGCGCAACCTGATGCTGCGCTACCGCGTGTCCATCGAAACCCGCAAGTTCCTGGACGAGCTGGGCTTCATCGACATCGAAACGCCCATGCTGGCCAAGAGCACGCCGGAAGGCGCGCGCGACTACCTGGTGCCCTCGCGTGTCAACGCCGGCCACTTCTTCGCGCTGCCGCAATCGCCGCAGCTCTTCAAGCAGATGCTGATGGTCTCGGGCTTTGACCGCTACTACCAGATCACCAAGTGCTTCCGCGACGAAGACCTGCGCGCCGACCGTCAGCCGGAATTCACCCAGATCGATTGCGAAACCTCGTTCCTGAACGAATTCGAAATCCGTGAAATCTTCGAAAACCTGATCCGCCACGTGTTCAAGGTGGTGCAGGGCGTCGACCTGCCGTCGCCGTTCCCGATCATGCCGTGGACCGAAGCGATGCGCCGCTACGGCTCGGACAAGCCCGATCTGCGTGTGCAGCTCGAGTTCACCGATATCACCGACGTCATGCGCGACGTGGACTTCAAGGTGTTTGCCGCCGCCGCCACGGCGCCCGGCAGCCGCGTGGTCGCCCTGCGCGTGCCCGGTGGCGCCGAAATGTCGCGCAGCGAGATCGACGCCTACACCCAGTTCGTCGGCATCTACGGCGCCAAGGGCCTGGCCTACATCAAGGTCAACGAAGTGGCCAAGGGCCGCGACGGCCTGCAATCGCCCATCGTCAAGAACCTGCACGACGCTGCCCTGGCCGAACTGGTCAAGCGCACCGGCGCCCAGGACGGCGACATCATCTTCTTTGGCGCGGACCGCGAGAAGGTCGTCAACGACGCCATCGGCGCGCTGCGCGTGAAGATCGGCCACAGCGAGTTCGGCAAGAAGACGGGTCTGTTCACGGCCGGCTGGAAGCCGCTGTGGGTGGTCGACTTCCCGATGTTCGAATACGACGAGGAAGACGGCCGCTACACCGCTGCCCACCACCCGTTCACCAGCCCCAAGGACGGCCACGAAGACTTCCTGGAATCCGATCCCAGCAAGGCGTTCGCCAAGGCCTACGACATGGTCCTGAACGGCTGGGAAATCGGCGGCGGCTCGGTCCGTATCCACCGCGAGGAAGTGCAGAGCAAGGTGTTCCGCGCGCTGAAGATCGGCGCCGAGGAAGCCCGCGAGAAGTTCGGCTACCTGCTGGACGCGCTGCAGTACGGCGCGCCTCCGCACGGCGGCATCGCCTTCGGCCTGGACCGCATCGTCACGATGATGACCGGCGCCGAATCGATCCGCGACGTGATCGCCTTCCCGAAGACGCAGCGCGCCCAGGACCTCCTGACGCAAGCGCCGTCGGAAGTCGACGAGAAGCAACTGCGCGAGCTGCACATCCGCCTGCGCAACGTCGAAAAGGCATAAAGCGCCGGAGCGCCGTTGGCGCTCCCCCCCGGCGGCCTTCTTCACGGGGGCCGCTGGCGGACCGGCAGCGCCGGATCCGCGGCGGTCTGCTTGAAGCACGATCCGCACTGGGCGCCACGCCCGAATCATGAGCAGGTTTCAAGTGTCTGATCAGTCAGTCTGGCGTGACCGCATGCCGCAAAGATGGGAATGCCCGGCTGAAATGGAGTAATCTGGCTAACGCCGCCAACCACGGCGGCGGCTGGCCAGAGGACCTACCGGGACCCGGCCGGTGGTTCTCAAGATTTGAAAGGCGCCATTGCTTCCATGTCGCTCATCCGAGTCGTCAGCTACAACATACACAAGGGCCGTTCGGCACTAGGCCGGCGCGACTCCCTGAATGAACTTCGCCTGGGCCTGTATGGCCTGCGCCCCGACCTGGTCTTCCTGCAGGAGGTCCAGGGCCGCAACGAGCAGAAGTCGCTGCTCGACGCCCAGCACGAATCCCTGGCCGCGGCATTGCGGCTGGATGTGGCCTATGGCCGCAACGCCATCCGCCACGCCACCGACCACGGCAATGCGCTGCTGTCGCGTTATCCCATCCTCGACCACGAAAATCTCGACATCTCCGACCATCGCCTCGAGCAACGCGGGCTGCTGCACGCGCGCATCGATGTGGGCGACCGCGCGGTGCATTGCTTCGTGGTGCATCTGGGCCTCTTTGCCGGCAGCCGCAGCCGCCAGATCCTGGCGCTGACCGAGCGCATCAAGCGCATGGTGCCCGACGGCGAGCCCATCCTGATCGCCGGCGACTTCAACGACTGGAATGACCGGCTGGCGCCCATGTTCGTGCAGCAGCTTGGGCTGTACGAAGTGTTTTCGCACGCCCCGCGCAGCCATGGCGGCGACCTGCCGCGCCTGCGCGACTCGGTCAAGCGGCTGTCCAACGCCCTGCGCGGTTTGCCCAGCAGCGGCGTCTCGGTCATGGAGCGCAACAACCAGCTCGGCATGGACGGCAGCTCCCGGCTGCTGGCGCCGCCGCCGCGCACGTTTCCCGCCGTGTTCCCGTGGTTCCGCCTGGACCGCATCTACCAGCGGGGCTTTGCCGTGCGCAGCGCCCGGGTGCTGCGCGGCCGCGAGTGGGCCAAGCTGTCCGATCATTCGCCCTTGCTCGCGGAGCTGGAACTCCCGTGAAGGACGAGCAGGACAGGCTGGAGTGGGTGCAGGGCAACGATATCCGTCTGCTCCAGAATGGCGCCGACTTCTTTCCCGCGCTGTGCGCGGCGATCGACGCGGCCACGGTCAGCGTGCATCTGGAAACCTACATCTTCATGCTCGACCGCACCGGCACGAAGGTGCTGGAGTGCCTGTCGGCGGCCGCGCGCCGCGGCGTCAAGGTACGCGTGGTCCTGGATGGCTTTGGCAGCGCGTTGCACGGCGAGCGCGTGCGCGTTGCGCTGACCAATGCGGGCGCGCAGTGCCGCATCTTCCGGCCCGAGCCGCGCTGGTTTGCGCGTTTCGTGCCATCGCGCAGCCGCCTGCGGCGCCTGCATCGCAAGGTCACCATCATCGATGGCCGCATGGCCTTCATCGGCGGCATCAACGTTATCGACGACTATGATGACCTGGATCCCACCGACGGCCTGACCGGTCCGCGTTTCGACTTCGCCGTGCAGGTCGAGGGCCCACTCGTCACGCAGGCGGCCCATGCGCAGGATCTCCTGTGGGTGCGCCTGAACTGGGCGCGCCTGCGGCGCCATCCGCGCGACTGGCATCGGTTGCAGTTGCTCAAGCCGCGCGATGTTCCTGCGCCGCCTGGCGGCATGCTGCGCGCCGCGCTGGTGCTGCGCGACAACCTGCGTTTCCGCAGGACATTCGAGCGTGCCTATCTGTTCGGCATCTCGCGCGCACGGCGCGACATCCTGATCGCCAATGCCTACTTCTTTCCGGGCGTGCGCTTTCGCCGCGCGCTGGCCAAGGCCGCCGCCCGCGGCGTCCGCGTGCGGCTGCTGTTGCAGGGCAAGGTCGAATACCGGATGCAGTATCACGCCACGCGTTCGCTGTATGACAAGCTGCTGCGCGACGGCATCGAGATCTACGAGTACATGCCGAGCTACCTGCACGCGAAGGTCGCGGTGATCGACAACGTGGCGACGGTGGGGTCATCGAACCTCGACCCCTTCAGCCTGCTGCTGGCGCGCGAGGCCAATGTCGTCGTCGACAGCCAGCCGTTCGCCTGGGACCTGCAGGATCGCCTGGAAACCGCCATCCGCGAGGGCGGACGCTTCATCCGGCCGCTGGATTACCAGCGCCGGGGTTTCGTGCGGCGGTGGGTCGATGCGGCGTCTTATGCGTTGCTGCGGATTGGCGTGGCGTTCACGGGCACGTCGGACAAGTACTGAACGCGGGCGCTCATGTGCGGGGTTTGAGAAGCCCCAGCGCCAGCGCCGTTCCCACCAGGATGATGGCCGCGCCAATCGCGATGGACGGCGTCACGGCTTCATCCAGCAGCGTTGCGCCCCAGACCACGCCGAATATCGGCACGAGGAACGTCACGCTCACGGCCGCAGTGGGACCCACATTGGCGATCAGCCGGAAGAAGATGATGTAAGCCGCACCGGTGCAGACCACCGCCAGCAGTATGGTGGAGATCCACGCGGGCGCCGATGCCGGCGTCTCCGGCCAAGCCGGAATGGCCAGCGGCAACAGCACGAGCGACGCGGCGATCATGCTGCCCGTGGCGCTTGCCAGCGCATCCACGCCTGTCAGGAAACGCTTGGTCCAGTTGGCCGCGATGCCGTAGAAGACCGGCGCCGACACGGCAGCGAGGACGGCGGGGCCTGTGCCGCCATCCTGGAAATTCAGCTTGTCCCAGACCAGCACGACGATGCCGATCAAGCCGATGAACAGCCCCAGCGACCGCATCCAGGGGAGCCTGTCCTTGAGCCACAGCCACCCCACAACGGCGCCCCACACGGGCGTCACCGCATTGGCCACCGACAGGAAGCCGGCGCCGAGGGACTGTGCGGCATAGGCGTAAAGCAGAAAGGGCACCGCGGCATTGAGGGTGCCGACCACCAGCAACGCCTTCCAGTGGCGTCCGATGATCGGCAGCTTGCCGCGCCACATCGCGGCCGGCAGCAAGAACAGGGCGGCAAGTCCGACGCGCAGCTCGATCAGTGCGATGGGTCCGAACTCCTTGACCGCCACGCGCATGAACAGAAAGGAGCCGCCCCAGACGGCGGCCAGAAGCAGCAAATCCATCAGATTGCGTTGACGCATGATTTGTCTCGGGCGTACGCCTTATTTCCGGTTCGTGACCAGATTCTTCATCTTCACCCGGTGCGCCAGCAGCGCGCAGGTCAGGGACAGGACGATACACAGGATCAGCCCGGTCCGCACGCCGGAAAGCACCGTGCTGTGCGAAATCAGAATGCCGACCACGGCAGTGCCCAGCGCGCTGCCGATGGCGCGCGTGGTCTGCACCAGCGCCGAGGCCACGCCCACGTCGCGCCGCTCGCTCAGCATCTGCATGAAGAGCGTCAGGTTGGGCAACAGAAAGCCCAGTGCGCAGCCGTTGACGAAAAAGGCGGACAGGATCCACCACGCCGACGTGCCCGGTGAAATCAGCAGCACCATCAGCGAACCCGCGGCCAGCAGGCCGCCGCCGAACACCATCAGCCGCTGCGGCTCGGTCTGCTTGGGAAACATGCGGCCGTTGATGATGCTGCCGACCGAGATCGCGGCCACCAGCGGCGTCAGCAGCAGGCCCGCCTGGCTTGGCGTGTAGCCCAGCACCTGCTGCAACAGCAGCGGGCTGTAGAAGATCAGGATGAACATCACCGCGCCCACCATCATTGCTGCCACGTTCAAGAGGCGCGGGTCGCGGCCGGACAGCACGCGCAGCGGGAAGATCGGCGACTTCACGCGGCGTTCGGTCGGAATCAGGATGGCAATGGCGGCAGCGCCGACCAGCGCCAGCGTCAGGCCGAGGATCGGGTGCGCGTGTTCGCCGCTGGCGAAAGCAAGCTCCAGCGCGGCCAGCGGCGCGCCCACGGCCAGCACGAGCAGAATGGCGCCCACCCAGTCGATCTTGCGGCTGCCATCGTGAATGGGCCGGATGCGCGGGAAATAACGGGCCAACAGGAAGAAGGCGGCCGCGGCCGCGATCGGCGTGATGAAGAACGCAGCGCGCCACCCCAACGCCTGCGTGGCCGCCCCGCCGAGCACCGGGCCGATGCCGCTGGCCATGGCAAAGGCCGCGGACACCAGCGCCATCCATCTGACCCGCTGCTTGGCGTCGGGAAACAGATCCGCCGGCGCGGCGAATGCCGTGGCGATCATCATGCCGCCGCCCACCCCCTGCAGGGTGCGGAACACGATGAGTTGGGTCATGGACTGCGCCAGGCCACAGGCGATGGAGCCCAGCGCGATGATCAGCACCGACACCAGCATCAAGGGCTTGCGGCCGAACATGTCGCCCAGCCGGCCGAAGATCAGGATGGAGGCCGCAGTGGCCAGCAGATAGCCCGTGCCGACCCAGGCGTAGAGCGCCATGCCGTTCAGCGCCTCGGCCACGCGCGGCAGGGTGGTGCTGATGATGGTGGAATCCAGGGCGGCAAGCACCACGGTGGCCGACACGCCTGCCATCGCCATCAGCAGGTCCCGTCGTGAGCGTGTGGGATCAGTGGCTGGCTGCGGGGGCGTCGGCGGCGGATTCATGCCGTCAAGGATATCACCGGCACCCTAGGGTTATCACTTGTAAAACGTGTGGTATCCCCAGAAAACCGCGATGACCAGCACGACCAGCATCCAGGACCAGCGTGAATTCGAAAGGCCGCGCGCTTCTGGTTCGGGAGGCGGGGGAGGGGGCGCGATCCGCGGCTGTGCCGCCATGTGGTCGATGAAGGAAGCGAAGAACTTCTCGATGATCTTCTCGCCGGCCTTCAAGAGAACGCCTTCTCCGCATTCGCCCAGCTTGCCGCCCGCCATGCCAGCCACCGTGTAGGCCACGCGGGTGCCCTGGTCCTTGGTGGTCAGGTTGACCTGCGCCGTGCCGATCGCCAAGCAGGCGGCGCGCCCCTTGCCTTCGAACACCAGCGTGCAGCTGTCGGGGGCGTTCATGTCGGAGAGCAGGATCTCGCCTTCGTAGTCGGTGTCGATGCCGGCGATCTTGGCGCGCAGCGTGACCGCATATTCGGTCGGGCTGCGCATGGCGACTTCGACACACCCGGGAATGCATTTCTGTAACACTCGCGGGTCGGTCAACGCATCCCATGTCTGGTGCTGCGTCGAAGGAATCCATTGGGCATCGGCAATGCGCATGGCTGTCTCCTTGTAGAAACGCTTTATGTGCATTCTGTGCCCAAAAGGCGGGTTTGGCTATCTCGGGGACAAAACCCTGCCGGGCCAAGCCGTCACTCGTGGCTGTCGCGGTCCTGCCGGTCGCCTGCCAGCAGCGAGATCCAGTGCCGAGTCGATTGGTCGTGCGACGGCGCCTGCGGTTCGCCATGGAGTTCGCGCAGGATGCCGCTGGCCATCTTCTTGCCGGCTTCGACACCCCATTGGTCGAAAGGGTTGATGCCCCAGACCAGCGCTTGCACGAAGACCTTGTGCTCGTAAAGCGCGAGCAAGGCGCCGAGCGCCTCGGGCGTCAGGCGTGGAAGCACGATCAACGTCGAGGGCCGGCCGCCCTGATGGTGGCGGTGGCGGGCAAGCCATTGCGCATCGGCTTCCGGCATACCTTGCGCCTTCAGCGCCGCCTCATCCGCGTCGATCGATGTGCCCCGCAGCAACGTCTGGCGCTGCGCGAGGCAATTGGCCAGCAGCATGGCGTGTTCCTCGACCCATTGATGGTCGGCTTCGCGGCACATGATGAAATCGACCGCCGCGCCGTCCGTGCCTTGGTGCAGCCACTGGAAGAACGTGTGCTGCCCGTCCGTGCCCGGCATGCCCCACACCGAAGGACCGGTGGGCACGCCCACAGGCCGGCCGGCAATATCCACGGACTTGCCGAGCGACTCCATGTCGAGCTGCTGCAGATAGGGGGCCAGGTATTGCAGGCGGGCGTCGTAGGCGGCAATGCTCAGTGAGCCGTAGCCGAGCACGCTGCGGTTGGCGATGCCGGCCAGCGCGAGCTGCACCGGGGCGTTGTCGGCGATGTCAGCCTGGGCGAAGTGATCGTCCATCGCGGCGGCGCCGGCGCGGATGCCCTCGATCACGTCCAGGCCCACGGCCAGCGCAACCGGCAGGCCGACCGCCGACCAAAGCGAGTAGCGGCCGCCCACCCAGTCCCAGAATTGGAAGGTCTGGTTTTCGGGAATGCCGATCTTGGCCGCCGCCGCCGGCTTGGCAGTGATGGCGACCACCTGTTCGTAAGGATTCTCTATGCCCGCATCGGCCAGCCACTGCACCGCGCGCCGCAGGTTTGCCAGCGTCTCGGCCGTCGTGAACGACTTGGACGTCACCACCACGAGCGTTTCATGGGGGTCCATGCCCAGGACTGCGTCCTCGATGGCGTGGCCATCGATATTGGCGACGAACTTGAGGTCACGGCGGCAGCCGTAGCCACCGCACGCGTCTGTGGCCAGGCGCACGCCCCAGTCGCTGCCGCCGATGCCGATATGGATGATGGACTTCCATTTGCCGTGCGCATCGGCGTCCTGCACGAAGTCGCGCACGCGCTGGTGTTCGTGGGCGACTTCCGCGATAGGCTGACGCGCGCGCAGCATCGTGTGCCACGCAGCCCGATCCTCGGTCATGTTGACAGGCTCGCCCGCCAGCAAGGCCTTGCGCGCGGTGTCGAAGCCGCGTGCGTGGAGCAGGGCGGCGCCGGCCTGCCGCGCGGCGGGCGAGTCGACATGCGCGCTCAAGTCAACGGTCAGGTCGGCAGCCTGCACGAGGCGCAGCGCGTCAGTGCAAAACGCGCCTTCCAGGACGGCTTCGGAAAATGCCTTCCATTCGGGCAGTTGCAGCAGGCTTGCGTGTTCAGCGGGCTTGAAAGGATGCATATTTTCGAGAATACGTCTTGATGCTGGAATCGAGGCAGCGGATGACCGGAATCATCATCCGAACTTTTCTTGCCGTTCGGAAAAGGTCCGCAGTTTAGCCGTTTGGCTGTTGTCGATGCGTGCCCCATTTGATTTTTGGAACAACGGATCCGTCCATTTGTAAACCTGCCGATCTTATGTTCATTACACAAATGCGTCTGACGCTACAATCCGCCTAACTTTTTAGGCGCCCTTCCATGCTGTACGTACTCGTAGCGTTCCTGGTTTCGCTCATTTCGACCTTGCTGATCGTTCGCTACCGCTCCTGGCACCTTGGTCTGACGGCCGATCACGACCTGGAAGGAGTGCAGAAGTACCATGCGGCCCCAGTGCCGCGCATCGGTGGCTTGTCCCTGCTCGTTGCTTCCGGTGTGACCTGTGCATTGGTCGCCGTGCGCGAACCCGATGTGCTTCCGAGTTTTGTTCTGTTGATCGCGGCAGGCATGCCTGCTTTTCTGGGCGGGTTTGCCGAGGACCTGACGAAACGGGTGCGCGTGCTTGTCCGGCTGGGACTTGCGATGCTCTCGGGTGCTGCAGCGTTTTATCTACTGGGCGCTGAAGTGACGCGTGTCGACATTATCGGCTTGGACTGGCTGCTGCAGTTCGGGGTGATTTCGCTGGTATTTACTTCCGTCGCCATCGGCGGCGCCGCCAATGCGATAAATATTATCGACGGATATAACGGCCTGGCCGCCGTGGTGTCCGCAATGATATTGGCAGGTTTTGCGTACGTATCGTTTTACCTGGGTGACCGCTTCCTTCTGATTGTTGCCCTGAGCACCTTGGGCGCCGTCATCGGCTTCCTGGTCTGGAATTTTCCGCACGGCCATATTTTCCTTGGTGATGGTGGCGCATATCTTCTCGGATTCATCATCGGTGAACTGTCCGTGTTGATGCTCGCGCGGCATCCCTACGTCTCCGCCTGGTTCCCCCTGCTGTTGTGCATCTATCCGGTGTTCGAGACGCTCTTCTCCATCTACCGCAAGAAATTCCTCCGAGGGCGCTCGCCAGGCGCGCCGGATGGCGTGCACTTGCATATGCTGATCTACAAACGCCTGGTCCGCTGGGCCATCGGTTCGCGTGAAATGCGGCATCAGACGCAACGTAATTCAATGACGTCGCCGTACCTGTGGCTGCTCTCGTCGCTGGCAGTTATCCCCGCGGTGCTTTTTTGGCAGAATCCCTGGCTGCTGATGCTGTTTACGGGTATTTTCTCGACGACGTATGTCGTGTTGTACCGCCGCCTGGTTTTGTTCCGAATGCCAAAGTGGATGATCTTGAAGAAAAAGAAGCGGTCATAATCCCGATTTGGTGTTCTGCCCCAGCTTGCCCGGAACGGCACGACAAAGGATGCGCTGGGCGTGCGCAGCAATTGCCATTGTTGATGTAAAGTTCCGGCTGCGTTGATCGGTGTCTGCTCTCATCGGGTCGAGCGCGGCTCCCTGCACCAATCCTTGTCCATGCCCACACGAATTCTCATCGTTCGCACGTCCTCCCTGGGCGACCTCGTCCACATGCTGCCTGCGATCACGGATATCGCCCGGCACGTGCCGGACGCGCAGATCGACTGGGTCGTCGAGGAAGCCTTCGCCGAGATCCCGTCGTGGCATCCCGCCGTCAATGACATCATCAAGGTCGCGCATCGGCGCTGGCGCAAGTCGTGGTGGTCCGCCCAGGTGCGGGCCGAGCGGCGCGCGCTGCGCGAACGCCTGCGCGCCGTGCGCTACGACGTGGTTCTGGACATGCAGGCCTTGCTGAAATCGGCGTGGCTGGTGCGTCAGACGCAGGGCGTCAAGCATGGGCTGGACTGGCGGTCCGCGCGCGAGCCGCTGGCCTCGCTGTTCTACAACGTGCGTCATCGCGTCGAATTCTGGCAGCCCGCGGTGATCCGCCAGCGCAAGCTGGCCGGGCTGACGTTCGGCTATCAGCACGCCGGCTTGCCCGATTTTGGCTTGCAGGCGTTCGCGCGCCAGGCGACCCAGGCGCCCGAGCCGGTCGTCGAAGTCGGCAGCGGCGGTCTGAACGCCGCCGAGCTGCCGCGGCTGCATCATCTGGACACTGACCGCGGCTATGCGGTGATCATGCCGTCGGCCAGCCGTGACGACAAACTGTGGCCCGAGGAAGACTGGCGCGTGGTGTTCCGCCGCCTGCGCGAGGCCGGCTGCACGCTGAAGCTGCTGGCCGGCAACGAACAGGAAGCCGAGCGCGCCCAACTGCTGGTGGCCGGCATGGAGGGGGCCGAGGTCATGCCCCGCATGGATCTGTCCGCCGTGGCCAAGCTGCTGGCCGGCGCCCGCCTGATGGTGGGCCTGGACAGCGGCCTGACGCACCTCTCAGCCGCGCTGGGCCGTCCCACGATCGGCATCTACCGGGCCTCGACGCCCGTGCGCACCCCCCTGGTCGGGTCCAACTACACCGCCAGCCTGGGCGACCGCGGCGCCTCGCCGTCGCGCGAGGCTGTCATGGCGTCGGTCGAGCAGGCGCTCGCCGCCCAGTGACATGAACCGCGGCGTCTACACGCTGGGGCTTCGGGCGCTCGCGCCGTTGATCTGGCTATGGATGGCCCGCCGCGCCAAGCGCGCCGGGGGCCGCTGGGAAATCTTCTCTCCCGAACGCTTTGGGCGCCCTGATCCGGCCACCGTGCTGCCGGACAACCCGGTCTGGATGCATGCCGTCAGTCTGGGCGAGACGCGAGCCGCGCTGCCGCTCTTGAACGCACTGCTGGCGCGCGGCCTGCCGGTGTTGCTCACGCACACGACGGCGACCGGCCGCGCGGAGGGCGAGCGCCTGTTCAAGGATGCCATCGCGCGGGGGCAACTGCGGCAGGCCTGGCTGCCCTACGATTTTCCGGGCGCGACCCGCCGCTTCCTGGCGGCGCACCGGCCGCGCTGCGGCCTCTTGATGGAACGCGAGATCTGGCCGAACCTGCTGGCCGCCGCGCGGCAGGCGCGGGTGCCCATGGCGCTGGTCAGCGCGCGTTATTCCGCGTCGTCGCTGCGCCAGGCGCGCCGGATGGGCCGCGTGATGCGCGAGGCCCTGGCCGGGCTGGACATGGTGTTGGCGCAGACGGCGGAAGATGCCGGGCGGCTCGCCGAGGCGGGTGCGCCGGCGGCCGTCGTGACCGGCAATCTCAAGTTCGATCTGGTGCTGCCGCCTGCTCAGGTAGAGGCGGGACGCGCGTGGCGGGCACAGCTCGGACGCCAGGTCGTTGCGGTCGCCAGCACGCGCGAGGGCGAGGACGCGCCGTTCATCGAGGCGATCAAACGTCAGGCCGCAGCGCCGGGCGCGCCGCTTTTTTTGTTGATCCCACGTCATCCCCAGCGCTTTGACGAAGCTGCGCGCCTGCTGTCGGACGCGAAAGTCGGTTTTGTGCGCCGTTCGGAAGGCACGCTTGCGCCACCGGACGCCGCCGTGCTGCTTGGGGATTCGCTGGGCGAGATGGCGTTTTATTACGCAGCTTCGGATGTGGCGATCGTGGCGGGCAGCTTTGCGCCGCTGGGTGGCCAGAACCTGATCGAAGCCTGCGCGGCGGGCGTGCCCGTCATCGTCGGGCCGCACACGTTCAATTTCAAGCAGGCGGCGGAAGATGCCATCGAGGCCGGCGCCGCGCTGCGCGCTGAAGATCCGGCGCAGGCGGTGGACGCGGCAATCGCGCTGCTGCGGGACACGCCGCGCAGGCATCTGGCGAGCAAGGCCGCGCGGGCTTGGTTCGACCAGCATGCGGGCGCCACCGGACGGACGATGGATGCGTTGGGACCCTGGCTGGACGGAGCGGCGCCAGGCCGTTAAGGCGTTTTACGCGGCGCCAACGTCACCGCGCCCGGATTCAATTCCTGGCTGAACCGCCGCCCATCGCGGCCTTCGTCTTCGGGCCGGGCGCCCAGCCAGCCTTGTCCCAGCGCATAGACGCCCAGATTCGCCAACAGGATCAGGATGAAGAGCACGCGCATGCCGGACCTTCGTCAGGGAGTGGTGTTCAAGGTGGCGCGCGCTACAGCGGCCAATCCGTCCAGGACCGGGTGGTCCAGGTAAACGGGAACCGGCGTGGCGCCGAAAGCCCCGCCCGCGTCGGCCAGCAGCCGTTCGATTTCCTGGTGGACTTCGGGCCAGCCGCCGCCGGCCGCGTAGATCTGCGGGGTCTGGCCGTAGCGCTGGCGGCCAGCCAGCCATTGGCGCACGACCGCGCCGGCCTGCGCAGCGGCGATGCCGGAGGCGATGGCATCGTGCGTGTCCGTGGGATAGGGCACGACCTGGCCGTTGGCGATGGGCAGGTTGGCCGTGCCGTGGGCAAGCGACGTGCGCATCATGGCCGGGCCGGGCAGGATCAGGCCGCCCGCAAAGACGTTGTCCGGTCCGACGGTGTCGATGGTGGTGGCGGTGCCGAAGCTGGCCAGCACGAACGGCGGGTGCGTGCCGGGCAGGCGCGACAGCACGCCGAGCAGCGAGGCCCAGCGGTCGGCGCCCAGTTGCGTGGGCGTGCGATAGCTGTTGACCAAGCCGAGCGTCGTTGCCTGCGAAGGCGACCAGTTGACGGTGCAGCCGTGCTTTTGCAGGATGGCCGCGATGGCGTCGCCGCGGGCCGCGCCAGCGACATTCACGCCCAGCGCGCGCCGCGGCGGCCGGGGCAGGGCGGCAAGCCAGTCATCCAGCGCGTTCAGGTCCAGGCCGTCGAAGGCGACGGCCGCGGGCTCGCGCGGCATGTCCGGATTGGTGGCGTCCAGCCAACCCACTTTGAGGCGGCTGTTGCCGGAGTCGATGAGAATAATCATGCTTGGCGTCGAATCGAAATTTCACCGACCGAGATCGGTGTGGCGCCCTCGGGCGTTTGCACCAGCAGGCGGCCATGCTCGTCCACGCCACAGGCGGTGCCGCTTAAAAGAATAGCGCCCTTGTCCAGCACGTTCACCTTGCGGCCCGCGAGCGCGTCCACCTGGTCGAAACGCGGCCGGAATGCGCCGAAGCCGTCGCGTTCCAGCGTGCGGACCGCCTCGTGCCACGCCGCGGCGCTGGCGCAGATCAGGTCTGCGGCCACGGCGGCGCGCTCTGCGCCGGCCTGCACCTGCGTCCAGTCCGCAATCTCGCGGCCCAGCGCCAGCGACAGTTCGGCCGCATCGGCAAGATTGACGCCCATGCCGATCACCACGGTGTAGCCGGTGTCGCGGCCGCCCGGATTGCGGGTGGTCTCGACAAGGATGCCCGCCAGCTTGGCGTCGTGCCATTGAATGTCGTTGGGCCATTTCATGCACAGGCCATGCGAACCCGGCCCGGCGACGGTGCGCAGCGCTTCGCAGGCGGCCACGCCGGCAAGCGGCGATAGTGCCGCCAGCTGCATGGCGGGCAGGTGCACGTCAAAGGCGCACGAGAACATCAGTGTGGAGCCCGAGCGGTTCTGCCACGGGCGGCCCGCGCGGCCGCGGCCGGCGTCCTGCTGATGCGTGCCCAGCAGCCAGGGCTTGCCCGCGCCGGTACCGGTGCGCGCGCGCGCGAGCAGGTCGGCATTGGTCGATCCGGTGCTGCCGGTCCAGGTGACGTCCTGGAAGGCGGGCAGGCGCTGCGCCAGCGTCCGGGCAAGTATTTCCGGGGCGGGTAGGTTGATGGGGCAAACGGGGGCGGGCATGGCCGCGATTGTAGGGCACGCGGGCCGCGCTCGCGGCCGTAGCCCCCCTGCGTTTATGATTGGCGATACATTTTTGCATCCGCACCCCGACGACATGCCGCATTCCGCATTGCTTGCGACCGCTGCCGCGCCTTTCCGCCATGAAGGCGGGGTCTGCCACGTCGGCGGCGATTGGAGCGTCCTGGCGCTGGCCGAGTCGGGCGAAGTGGAACGCAGACGCGCGGCGCTCGCGCGGGCGGCCAAGGAAGGCGCGCGCTGGGACATGCACGCGATTCACCGGCTGGACACGATCGGCGCGCTGATCATCTGGCAGGCGTGGGGTGAAAAGCTGCCCGAGCGCGTGCGCTGGGGCGCGGGGCAGCAGGACGTCTTCAACGCGCTGGCAATGAACAAGGGCGAGACGCCCGCGCCCGCCGCCAAGCCCGAAACCTGGACATGGGTGCGCGCCACGGGCGGTGCGATCCTGCGGGCCGCCGAGAACGGCAAGGCGCTGCTCATCATGCTGGGCCAGCTGGTGCTGGACGTGGGCGCCATGCTGCGCCGGCCCTGGCTGGGCCCGTGGCGCGAGATTTCCGCGCAGGTGTACCGGACCGGCGCGCAGGCGCTGGGCATCACGGCGCTGGTGGGCTTTCTTATTGGTGTGGTGCTGTCCTACCTGTCGGCGCAGCAGCTTCAGATGTTTGGCGCCGACCGCTTCATCGTGCGTCTTCTGGGCGTGTCCATCGTGCGTGAGCTGGGCCCCGTGCTGGCGGCCATTCTGGTGGCCGGGCGTTCGGGGTCTGCGATCACGGCGCAGATCGGCGTGATGCGGGTCACACAGGAACTGGACGCCATGCTGGTCATGGGCATTTCGCACGGCCAGCGGCTGATCCTGCCGCGCGTGGTGGCGCTGGCGATCACGATGCCGCTGCTGGTGCTGTGGACCAGCGCGATGGCGCTGCTGGGCGGCATGCTGGCGGCGCAGGCGCAACTGGGCGTGTCCGCGCAGTGGTTCCTGCAGTCGCTGCCCGATGCGATCACACTGACCAATTACTGGATCGGCATGTTGAAGGGCGTGACTTTCGGCATCCTGATTGCGCTCATCGCCTGCCATTTCGGCCTGCGCATCCAGCCCAACACCGAAAGCCTCGGCCGCGGCACCACTACGTCGGTGGTTACGTCGATCACGGGCGTGATTCTGCTGGATGCGGTGTACGCGGTCATTTTCAGTTCGGTGGGCATCTGATGAACAACGCCACGCAGAATCGGCTGTTCACCGAAGAGGGCGTGACCGTCGAGCCGGTCATTACCGTGCGCGGCCTGCGAACCGCGTTTGGCGACCATGTCGTGCACGACAATCTGGACCTGACGGTGTTTCCGGGCGAAATCCTGGTGCTGGTCGGCGGTTCGGGCACGGGCAAGACGGTGCTGCTTCGACAGATCATCGGACTGGACGTGCCGGCGGCGGGCACCGTGAAGGTGCTGGGTCACACGCTGTCGGAATTGACCGCGGGAGAGCGCCGGCGCCTGTCATACCGCTGGGGCATGCTGTTTCAGGCGGGGGCGCTGTTCTCGGCGCTGTCGGTGTTCGACAATGTGGCGCTGCCGCTGCGCGAACTGCGCACGGTGCCGGAAGACCTGGTGCGCGACGTCGTCATGTGCCGGTTGGCCATGGTAGGCCTGTCGTCGCGCGATGCGGACAAGCGCCCGTCGGACCTGTCGGGCGGCATGGTCAAACGCGTGGCGCTGGCGCGCGCGCTATCGCTGGACCCGGAATTGCTGTTCCTTGATGAGCCCACGGCCGGGCTCGATCCGCTGCGGTCCGACGAATTCGTGGACCTGGTGCGCAGCCTGCACCGGCAGCTTGGCTTTACCGTCGTCATGGTGACGCACGACCTGGACACGCTGCTGGCGCTGGCCACGCGCGTGGCCGTGCTGGCCGAGAAGCGGGTGATCATTTGCGACACGGTGCCTGAAGTCCTGAAGTTCGATCACCCGTTCATACATACATTCTTCCTGGGCGAGCGCGGTCTGCGCGCGCTGGGAGACCTGGCACCGAAGGGAATGCACCATGGAAAACCGTAGTCATGCGCTCATGGCCGGTATCTTCACGCTGGTCCTGCTGGCTGCCGCGACGCTGACGGCCATCTGGATCGGCCGCGACCGGACGCAACTGCAGCCATACGAAATCATTTCGGCCACGGCCGTCACGGGCCTGAATCCACAGTCGGCGGTGCGCTACCAGGGCGTGCCCGTGGGCCGCGTGCAGTCCTTGGCGCTCAATCCCAACAAGCCCGGGCAGGTGCGCATCCGCATCGGCGTGGCGCCCAACACGCCGATCACCGAATCGACGTGGGCGGAACTTGGCGTGCAGGGCGTGACCGGCATGGCCAACGTGGACCTGCGCGACGACGGCTCGTCGCTCAAGCGCCTGACCTCCACCGCCGAGCATCCGGCAGCCATTCCGCTGCGCCCGGGCTTTCTGGACCGCATCGAGAAGCGTGGCGACCAGTTGATCTCCAACGTCGAAGTCGCGACCGAACAATTGAAGCGCGTGCTGAGCGAACAGAACGTGCAGGCGCTCACGGCCAGCCTGCAGAATGCCAACGACATCTCGCTGTCCCTGAAGGAAGCCAGCCGCGACCTCGCGCCCACGCTGGCCAAGCTGGGTCCGCTGATGGATTCGCTGAACAGCACCTCGCGCCAGGCCGATCGCGCCGCGCGTGAGATCGGCGATCTGGCCCAGCAGGCCCGCCAGTCGCTGGCGCGCCTGAATGCGCCAGACGGCCCGCTGGCGGTGGCCACGCGCAGCCTGAACGACATCGCCCTGGCCGCCGCGCGGCTGGATGGCGAGACCCTGCCGGCCTTCACCACCATGGCGAACGACGTCAGCACGGCCGCGCGCGGCGCCGCCATCACCCTGCGCCGTGTGGACAACACGCCGCAATCGTTCCTGTTCGGTCCCCCGCCCATCGCGCCGGGACCCGGCGAACCCGGTTTTGCCGGATTCCGGAGATAGACCTCATGAAGATGCGCAGCGCCATTCTGATTCTGACCCTGGCCCTTGCCGGATGCGGCATCGGCCGCGTGGACGCGCCGCCCACGCTGTTCGACCTGGGGCTGGATGCGCGGCCCGTGCCCGCTTTGCCGGCCCGCGATCCGATCGCACTGACGTTCCAGTCGGCCCCCGGTCTGACCGACACCGGCATGATCTGGCGCGTGGGCGACAGCGCCGCGCCGCGTTCCTATGCCACGTACCGCTGGGCCGCGTCGCCCGCGGACCTCGTCCGGCAGCGCATCACCGATCGCCTGTCGGGTCAAGGCGCGGTGCTGAGCGACCGCGTCACGTTGCAGACGCCGCAGTTGCAGGTCTCGCTGGCGCAGTTCGAGCAGGTTTTCTCCGAAGACGGCCAGTCGAGCCAGGGGCGCGTCCTGCTGCAGGCGGTGCTGCTGGATGGGCGCAACGTCGTGGACCAGAAGCGCATTCTGGTGGCCTCGCCCGCGCCCACGCAGGATGCCGAAGGGGGCGTCGCGGCGCTGCGCCAGGCCACCGACGAGGCGAGCGACCAGCTCGCGCAATGGCTTGCCGCCACCTTGCGGCCGCCCGCCGCAGCCGCCTCGCGCGGAAAGTGAGCGTCGGCTCGCGCCGCTGCGCGCCGGTTGCGGTCAACCGGCATTTCGCCGGGCGGGCCGGGCGGTTAACATCGTTTCTTTTTTCCGCACGTTGAGTTCCGCCATGTCCGCACGCACTGAAACCCACGCTTTCACCGGCGCCGCCGGCCGCATCGATTGCGCCATCGACTGGCCCGCCGACACGCCGCGCGGCTGGGCGCTGGTGCTGCATCCGCATCCGCTGCAGGGCGGCGCGCGCGAGAACAAGGTGGTCACGACCCTGTCGCGCGCCTGCGTGCAGCACGGCCTGGTGGCGGTGCGCCCCAACTTCCGCGGCGTCGGCCAATCGGAAGGCACGTTCGACAAATCCGTCGGCGAAACGCAGGACATGCTGGCCGTGGTTAAGCAGATGCGCGAACTGCATCCCGAACTGGCGCAGGCGCCGTGGGTGCTGGCGGGCTTTTCGTTCGGCACCGCCGTCGCCGCGCAAACCTACGCCGCGCTGGCCGATGCGGGCGAGGCCGTGCTGCCGTCAGCGCTGATGCTGATGGGGCCGGCCGTCAACCGCTTCCAGTCGCACGAGGTGCAGGTGCCGGACGACACGCTGATGGTGCACGGCGAAGAAGACGAAGTGGTGCCGCTATCTGAAGCCATGGACTGGGCGCGGCCGCGCTCGATCCCGGTGGTGGTGGTGCCGGGCGCGTCGCATTTCTTCCACGGCAAGCTGCTCGTGCTGCGCCAGCTGGTGCAGGCCCGTTTGAAGGTTGCGCTGGACTGATCCGGCCTCCCGGCAGTTCGCAGGTTGCATCAGGTTGCATGTTTTAGGCGCGCAGGGAACCCCACGCGGCCGGGATGGGTCTGATCGACTGCCTATAATTGTCAGCCACTTGCCCCGCGCCGGCGGGCGTCATTCCTGGACCCACGTTGCCGATGAAGAAATTGCCTCACTCCGCTCAATCCCCCGTTGTCTTTACCCGTCGCATCATTTCAGGCGCGGTGTTGTCAGCGATGCTGGCGGCCTCCCTGCCAGCTTGGGCGCAGCAGGCGCCAGCCGCACCCGCCGCCGCGCCGGCCGCGACGGCACCGGCTCCGTCGCCGACCGGCGCGGTGCCCGTCGGCGACGTCTCGGCCGTGCCGGCGCCCACCATCGCGGCCAAGGCCTGGATCGTCGTCGATGTGAACAGCGGCCAGACGCTGGCCGCTTCGAATCCCGACATGAAGGTCGAGCCGGCCTCGCTCACCAAGATCATGACGGCCTACGTCGTGTTCAACGCACTGGAAGAAAAGCGCCTGACGCTCGAGCAGACCGTGCCGGTGTCCGAGCACGCCTGGCGCACGGGCGGCTCGCGCATGTTCATCGAACCGCGCAAGCCGGTCACGGTGGACGAACTGAACCAGGGCATGATCGTGCAGTCGGGCAACGACGCCTCGGTGGCGCTGGCCGAAGCGGTGGGCGGCAGCGAGTCCGCCTTTGCCGCGCTGATGAACCAGGAGGCCGATCGCCTGGGCATGAAGAACACGCACTTCATGAATGCCACGGGTCTGCCCGATCCTCAGCACATGACCTCCACGCGCGATCTGGCCACGCTGTCTGCGCACCTGATCACCGATCACCCGGACTTCTTCCACTACTACAAGCAAAAGAGCTACACCTACAACAAGATCACGCAGCCCAACCGCAACCGCCTGCTGTGGGCCGACCCGTCGGTGGACGGCATGAAGACCGGTCACACGGATTCGGCCGGCTACTGCCTGGTGTCGACGGCCGTGCGCGGGGATCGCCGCATCCTGGTGGTCGTGGTGGGCACCGATAGCGAAGCGACGCGCGCCGAAGAAAGCCTCAAGCTCCTGAACTGGAGCTTCCAGAACTTCGACACGGTCAAGCTGTTCGACAAGAGCCAGCCCGGCATCGACGCCCGCGTCTGGGAAGGCACCGCCGAAAACGTCAAGCTCGGTCCGCCCAACCCGGTGTCCATCGCCGTGCCGCGCGGCAAGGCGGGTGAATTGAAGCCGGTCGCGCAGCGCACCGATCCGCTCATCGCCCCGCTGGCCAAGGGCCAGCAGGTCGGCACGCTGCAATTCACGCTGGACGGCAAGGTGCTGCGCACCGAACCGCTGGTGGTGCAGGACGCTGTCGAACGTGCCGGCTTCTTTGGCCGCATGGTCGACACCGTCAAGCGCTGGTTCCAGTAAATCGGCGCCCCGCGGCCGCAGCCGCGGGTGTAAGCTAGCAGCGGGCGTTTCGTGCGCGAAACGCCCGTTTTGCATTCTTCGGGGGCGAGCCGCGCGGCTCGTCCCTGTTCCATTTCAAATTCAGGAGTGCCTCATGATTCCGGGCGTGCCGGGCGAAAGCCAGGTGTATCTCAACGGTGAATTCCTGCGCGTGGACGAGGCCAAGGTCTCCGTCCTGGACCGCGGCTTCATTTTCGGCGATGGCATCTACGAAGTCGTCCCCGTGTACCAAGGCAATGCGTTTCGCATGGCCGAACACCTCGACCGCCTTGATCGCAGCCTGGCTGCCTTGCGCATCGCGCCGTCGTTCGACCGCAGCGGGTGGATCGACCTGATCCAGCAGCTGCTCGACCGCTCGAACCTCGACACCTGCATCGTCTACCTGCAGGTGACGCGCGGCGTTGCCAAGCGCGACCATCCGTTCCCCATGCCGGCCGTCACGCCCACAGTGTTCGGCATGATCGCGCCCTGGTCCCCGCCGCCCGCCGCGCAGCGCGAACAAGGCCTGTCCGCCATCAGCATCCCCGACGAGCGCTGGCTGCACTGCGAGATCAAGTCCGTGTCCTTGCTGGGCAACGTGCTGGCCAAGCAGCAGGCCGTGGACGCCCACGTCGACGAGGTCCTGCAGTTCCGCGACGGCTACCTGACGGAAGGCGCGTCCACCAATATCTGGGTGGTCTCCGGCGGCAAGCTGCTGGCCCCGCCCAAGAACAACCTGATCCTCGAAGGCATCCGCTACGGCCTGATGGGCGAACTGGCCGCCGAGGCCGGCATCCCGTTCGAGTCGCGCCGGATCTCGCAAGAAGAGGTGGAGCAGGCCGACGAGCTGATGCTGTCGTCCGCTACCAAGGAAGTGCTGGCCATCGTGTCGCTGGACGGCAAACCCGTGGGTACGGGCAAGCCCGGCCCTGTTTTTGAGCAATTGCGTGCGGGTTATGATGCCCGCATCGCCGCGCTGTAGTCCTGGCGCGGGGCGGCCTGCGTGCAATGCATGCGGGCCGGCCGCCCGCCCCAACGGCGCCCGCCGGCACTTGCCGGCACGCCGCTTGCCCCCATATAAGAACATTCAGGGGCAACTCTTTTTAGGCACATCATGAACATTCCGCCCGAAGATTCTTTAATCGAATATCCCAGCGACTTTCCCATCAAGGTCATGGGCAAGCAGCATCCCGAGTTTGCGCAGACGCTGACCGAGGTCGTGCTGCAGTTCGATCCCGGGTTCGACGCCGCGACGGTGGAAATGCGCGCCAGCAAGGGCGGCAACTACCTCGGCCTGACCTTCACGGTGCGCGCCACCTCGCGCGAGCAACTGGATGCGCTGTACCGGGCGCTGCACGGCCACCCCATGGTGTCCATCGTCCTGTAAGGCAAGACCGCTGTGATCAAGTGGCTCGCGCGACCGGCGGACTATCTGCCGGTCTGGCAGGACATGCAGGCGTACACCAGCCAGCGCGACGACAACACGCCGGATGAAATCTGGCTGTGCGAGCATCCGCCGATCTACACGCTGGGCCAGGCGGGCCTGCCGGAACACGTGCTCAATCCCGGCAACATTCCCATCGTGCATTGCGACCGCGGCGGCCAGGTGACTTATCACGGCCCCGGCCAGGTCATGGCCTACGCGCTGTTCGACCTGCGCCGCGCCGACATGTACGTGAAAGAATACGTGGCGCTGCTGGAATCGGCCGTCATCGACACGCTCGAGCAGTTGGGTGTGGACGGGGCCTGTCGCAAGCCCGGCGCGCCGGGCGTCTATGTGCCGCATCCCGAAGGCGGCGAGCTGGCCAAGATCGCCGCGCTGGGCATCAAGATCCGCAACGGCCGTGCGTACCATGGCGTGTCGCTGAACGTCGAGATGGATCTGGCGCCGTTCCTGGGCATCAATCCCTGTGGCTACGAAGGCTTGCGCACCGTCGACATGGCGGCCTGTGGGGTGCGGCGCACGCCCACCGAGACGGGCGATGCGCTGGCGCAGAATCTTGCGCACGCCTGGCAACGCCGAAGGAACACAAATTGAAGACCTACACCGCGGCCGAGGTCGCCGCCACCACGCCCGAACAGCTTGCCCGTCTGCGCGAATCCGGACCGCCAGAGGAATACGCCGCATGGATCCGCGCCGCCGCCGACCTGGGGCTGACCGAGGCGCAGACCATCTACGGACAGATGCTGCTGGACGGCGTGGGCGTCGAGCGCCAGCCCGCGGAGGGACTGGGCTGGTTCAAGCGTGCCGCGCACGCTGATCACCCCATGGCCATCAACATGGTGGGACGCTGCTATGAAAACGGCTGGGGCGTGGCGGCCGACGATACGGTCGCGGCGTACTGGTTCCGCCGAGCCGCCGACACGGGTCTGGATTGGGGGCTGTACAACTACGCCCATATGCTGCGCACGGGCCGGGGCGGCGTGACGCAGAACCAGGCTGCGGCGTTGGCCCTGTATCAGCAGGCCGCGCAGGCCGGCCACGTGAAGTCGATCGGCGTCGTGGGCCGTTATCACGAGGCCGGCGACGTGGTCCCGCAAGACCTGGAACGCGCGTTCGACTGCTACCAGCGCTGCGCCGAGGGCGGCGACTTCCGCGGCATGTTCCACCTGGGTCGGATGCTGCTGTTGCAAGGCAAGAAAGAGGAAGCCGTGCAATGGCTGGTCCGCGTCCCGGAAACCGCGACGCCCGCATTTTTGAAGGAAGCCAACGGCATGCTGCAGGACTGCGGCTTTCCGGCGCTTTACGAAGCGTAGACCAGCCTCACGCGCCTCAGGTGCTCAGGCGCGCATCGAACACCACTTCCAACATGTCGTGCTGCCCGGCGCCTCGTTCGCCGTCCAGCCGGTCCAGCAACAGCTGACCGGCCCGCCGGCCCAGCTCGGCGGCGTCCACGCCCAGCGTGGTCAGGCCCTGCACCCACTGCACCGCGCTGCCGTCGTCGGAGAACCCCAGCACCGCCAGATCCTGCGGTACCTGCAGATCGCGGTTGTGCGCCTCCGACACGGCGGCGGCCGCCAGCAGGTCGGACGTGCAGAACACCGCATCGAAGATCGTATTGGTGGCCAACAGGCGCAGGAACGCCATGCGGCCGTCGTTCATGTGCTGGACTTCCGGTTGGACGATGTCCGCAACCAGCTCCAGTCCCAACGCGGCGGCGCTGCTGATGAAGCCCTCTCGGCGGGCACGCTCCCACGGCGTGTCGGCGCTGATGCAGGCGACACGCGGATGGCGCTTTTCGGCCAGATGCCGGGCCGCCATGCGGCCGGCTTCGGCGTTGTCGATGGCGACCGCGCTGTCCAGCGTCTGCGGGCAGGCGATCCAGGTTTCGACGATGGGGACCTCCAGCGCGCTGAGCGCGGTGCGCAGGGCGGGCGTGTCTACGGGACCAATCACCAGGGCCGCCGCCGGTCGCAGCCCGTCCAGCAGGGCGAGGCCGGCGGGCTCGTGCCAGGGGCCGACGGACAGGTAGTAACCCGCTGACGCGACGCGTTCACTGCAGGCCTGCAAAGCGCGGGCGGTCGGGCCGGCATCGAGACGGGCGGCAATCACGGCGATTGGGGCGGGCAAGGGCAGGGAAGGCATGGCAAAGGCTGGAAATACGTCAGGCCAGACGATAACCCAGGGCTGTTGGGGGCGCCGGACATACTGCAGCGGTTCCCCGGGCCGCCGGACGTTCCCGCATCGGATCGGGCCGCGAAGGGTAAAATGCCTGTTTTCTCACAGACCCGGCCGTTCTGCGCGCCGGTCACGAAGGTGTCCCATGTCCACGCTCGCCGAGTCTCCTGTGCCCTCGAACGAATCCACCGCCGCGCCCGCGGAGGCGGTCTACGACCCGACGCAAAAGCAGAAATCGCAGGCCAAGACGGCGCGCATTCCCATCAAGATCATTCCGGCCGAGCGCCTGAAGAAGCCTGAATGGATCCGCGTGAAGGCCGCCGCGCCCGGTTCACGCTTCTACGACATCAAGCGCATCCTGCGCGAACACAACCTGCACACGGTCTGTGAAGAGGCCTCGTGCCCGAACATCGGCGAGTGCTTCGGCAAGGGCACCGCCACGTTCATGATCATGGGCGACAAGTGCACGCGCCGCTGCCCGTTCTGTGACGTGGGCCACGGCCGGCCCGACCCGCTGGACACCAAAGAGCCCGAAAACCTGGCGCGCACCATCGCCGCCATGAAGCTGTCGTATGTGGTGATCACCTCGGTCGACCGCGACGACCTGCGCGACGGCGGCGCAGGCCACTTCGTCGACTGCATCACGCATATCCGCGAACTGTCGCCCACCACCCGCATCGAGGTGCTGGTCCCCGACTTCCGCGGCCGCCTGGACCGCGCGCTGACCATCCTGAACGCGGGTCCCCCGGACGTCATGAACCACAACCTGGAAACCGTGCCGCGCCTGTACAAGCAGGCACGTCCGGGTTCGGACTACATGCACTCGCTGAAGCTGCTGGCCGAGTTCAAGAAGCTGCACCCGGAAGTGCCCACCAAGTCCGGCCTGATGCTGGGCCTGGGCGAAACCGACGAGGAAATCCTGCAGGTGATGCGCGACATGCGCGATCACAACGTCGACATGCTGACGATCGGTCAGTATCTGCAGCCGTCGGAACACCACCTACCGGTGCTGCGGTATGTGCATCCGGACACGTTCGCGATGTTCGAGCGTGAGGCGTATGCGATGGGGTTCTCGCATGCGGCGGTGGGAGCGATGGTGCGGTCTTCTTACCATGCGGATGAACAGGCGCACGCGGCGGGGGTGAATTGACGAGTAGGGTCGTTGCCGCCAAGTGACCGCTATAGGCATGGCAGCAATGGGCCCGTGCGACGGCGTTAGGGTGGTGGGTTGCCCTCACCGCACGGCCGACGTCTTTAATGCAGACAGAAGTCGAGAAGCCAGTTGCATGGCCTGAACGCGTAACTCAGGCACGGCAGTGGTCTCCCATAGGCGGCCCTTCATGGGCGGGCCCAGTGTGAAAAGACGGTCCGAAGCCTTGCCGCCGGAATCGATAAGTTGTCCAGACGCCGTGGTGACCAGCCCCAAGCCAAGTTCGTCCACGGTCACGAGTCCTCTGCTCAGAAGCCGACTCGTCAGGGGATTTCTCAATGACTTGAAATTGCTTTCCGCGCCCGTGCAGTTAACAACGTGTTCGACAACGACATCATGTGGTGCGCCATTGCGTTTCCGTAATGTGACGCGTACCCCTGAAGCTGCATCGATTGCCGTGTTTTCGATTCTCGCGCGGTGCTGCGTCAATTGCCCCGAGGCCAGCATTTGCTTGAACGCCGATAGTACGGGAGCGGCGGTGCGATGCCTGTGGTTCTCCCAGTACGGCCGGACGTGCTGCAGGAATCGCTTCTTGTCCCGGAGGGTCAGCCCCTGCCAGATTTGGGCAGAGTTCGGCCGAAGGCCGTCGATCACGGAGCGCCAGTCGCCTCCTGCTTCCTGTTCTAATTCGATACGATCTCGAATCCAACGGACCAGATCGCGAAGACCTGCTGGCGAGGGCAATATGTGTGTGAGCCGCGCGGGCTTCGAAGGGATGTGTTCCTTCGGCATGAATCCCCGTCTCGAAACAACGTGGATCAGACCCGTGTACCCCTGGTCATACAAGGCCGTAACCTGGTCGAGCATGGTGAGCCCCGATCCAATGAACAGACAGCTCGTGCTTGCGGCTAGCGTCGGCAGCACCTCAGGCGCCCACGGGCTGAAGTGGTAACGGACACTATCGCCGACTTCGATGTGGTACTCCGCGGGGGGCTGAGGAGGAAAGTTGCCCACGGCCAGGACGCAGGCGTCGGACAACCATGACCCGCGGTTCAATGATTGAACCCTTACGCCGGCATCTGTAGTTTCCAGATCGACGATCTCGTCGTTAATCACCTCTATACGGTGATTTGCCGCGCAACGTTCTACTTCCTTCCGAAGCAGGTGGGAAAGGTACTCTCCGTACAACGCACGAGGGAGAAAGGTGGAAGCTGAGAGCTCGCCGACCCAGGGCGCATATTTCTGCAAGCGATCACTAGCGCGGGCCCAAGTCAGAAAATCCTCGGGCGCATCTGGGAATGCGCTCATGTTGCTAGCGGGAACGTTCAGAAGCTGGCACGGCACGGTCGCGCTGTAGGCGGTGCCTCGTCCGATATGTGACGAGGTCTTGTCGATCAGCCTGATTTCTATCGGTTGGGCGGCGTTGCGCAGCAGATGGACCGCGGTCATGGTGCCGCTAAAGCCCGCGCCAATAATGGTGATCGAGGTCATGCGTTCGGCTCCTGTATGCCGGTGTTTTCACTATTCAATTGAACTGACAAGGCTCGTGCCGAAGCGCCCCACGCTACGAACGCTGGGTTGAGCACGTTTGGCTTGCCGTACAGCAGGCGCGAGCCGTCGGCAACGGTGATGTCGCCGCCAGCCGATTCCAGAATGGCTTGCGCGGCCGCGACATCCCATTCGCAGGTTGGACCGAAGCGCGGGTACAAATCCGCTGCCCCTTCCGCTACTCGGCAGAATTTGATCGAGCTGCCCGCTTGTACAAGCGTGTGGGGCCCCAGCCGTGAGACGAACGCTCGTGTTGCGTCGTCGAGATGGCTGCGGCTGGCGACAACGCGCAAGGTGTCGGGCAGAGGAGGACGGGAACTCCGGATGGAGGCCACTCGTACGCCGTCATCCTTGAAAGCGCCATTGCCTTGCTGCCCCCAGAACATTTCGTTAAGTGCGGGCGCGAAGACAATGCCAATCGTAGGCACACCATCCTCGATCAACGCGACGTTCACGGTGAACTCGCCCGTGCGAGCGAGGAATTCCTTCGTGCCGTCCAAGGGGTCGATAAGCCAGAAATGGCCAGTGGGGCGCCGAAGAGGATGTGAAGCGGGATCCTCTTCCGAAACGACCGGAATTGATCTATCGAGGGCGAGCAAGCCTTCGGAAAGAATTGCATGGGCGGCCAGATCCGCCTGAGTAAGCGGGCCGGCGCCATTGGCTTTTTCGTCGAGTTCGCAGTTGTCGCCTGCGGCCGCGGCTTCATAGATGTCCATGATGGCGTTCCCCGCAGCGCGAGTGAGAGACAGGAGCGCAGCAAGGGTGTAATTTGTCGCGATTTGCATAAAAATGAATTATCGACCGAAATTCGCTCTCTGGTTATGGACGTTTTTGATCAAGAGCATATAATTTGCATTTTACGACAAGGCGCCACGATGAGCGAACAACATTTCGGGATGGACCAGCCGGGTGTCTGGGATACCGAGTCGGCGTTTCAGCTTCTCCGTGCGCAGGGGCAGGCAGAGTCCAAGCGAACCGCCGAGCGCCGGTTGCACGAAATGGGCATTGCGCCTCCACCGTTGCAGGCCGCCGATCTGCGTGACGAGAACGGGCAGACTCCGGTTCCGTTGGTGGTTGAGCACGAGATGCAGGTCGCGCGGAGCAAGCGCAAATTAATCCTTTTCGCTCGGTTGGTCGATCTCAGGCGGGATGTTCTGACCGTGAGTCTCAACGACGCTCGCGGCGCTCGATACTGGGTGAACGTCAGTGCAAAAGAGAAGTCGGGCGTTAGCCCGATCACGCACGCACTGCTCGCGCTGGTAAGCTATTTCGGCAAGCCATTCGTCGTTTTCCCGCACGACAAACTGGTGTCACTGTGCCGCGCCCTTCCCGATGTTCCGGGCGTCGATGTTTGCCTGCTGGGGTATCCGCCGGTCATCCCGCCCGCGCAGTCGCGCAACACGGCAGTGGCCACGGCAATTACCCCGCACCTTCTGCGACTCGAAGCAGAGAGCATTCATATCATTCGAGAGGCTGTCGCTGAAGCCGACAATCCTGCCATGCTGTACTCGGTGGGAAAGGACAGCTCGGTCATGCTGCATCTCGCGCGCAAAGCGTTTTATCCCGCGCCTCCCCCGTTTCCTCTCTTACACGTCGACACCCGATGGAAGTTCCGAGAGATGTACATGTTCCGTGACCAGATGGCACGTGAGAGCGGCATGGAACTTCTTGTCCACGTTAATCCGGAAGCAATCGCAAAAAACATCAATCCCTTTGATCACGGGTCGGCACTGCACACCGATATAACCAAAACCGAGGGCTTGAAGCAGGCGCTTGATAAATTTAAGTTCGATGTCGTTTTTGGAGGAGCGAGGCGCGACGAGGAAAAATCGCGAGCCAAGGAGCGAATCTTTTCCTTTCGCACGCGCACCCATCGATGGGATCCGAAAAGCCAGCGACCGGAACTATGGAATCTCTACAACGCTCGAAAAGGAGCGGGGGAGAGCATCCGCGTGTTTCCTCTGTCCAACTGGACGGAGATGGATATTTGGCACTACATCTATAGCGAGCAAATTCCGGTGGTGCCCCTCTACTTCGCCAAAGAACGGCCAGTCGTTCGTCGCAATGGCATGATCATTATGGTTGACGATGACCGGATGCGTTTACTCGAAGGCGAGAAAATAGAAAGAGCGCAGATCAGGTTCCGCACCTTAGGGTGTTATCCACTCACAGGCGCCGTTGAGTCGTCGGCCTCGTCTTTACCGGAGATCATGATGGAGTTGCTGGGCACGCGAAGCTCGGAGCGCCAGGGGCGGGCGATCGATTCCGACGCGACCGCCAGCATGGAGAAGAAGAAGCAGGAAGGATACTTCTAATGGGTACAAAGAAATCTCTTCAAGGGACGGCACCCGATACGAATAGCATCGAGTCCTTTCTCGCATCTCAACATAATCAGGACCTGCTGCGCTTCATCACGTGCGGCAGTGTTGACGACGGCAAGAGCACGTTAATTGGCCGTCTGTTGTGGGACGCGCAGCAGCTGTTTGATGATCAGCTGATTGCTCTGCAGAACGAATCGCGCAAGTACGGCACTCAGGGAGATGAAATTGACTTCGCCCTGCTGGTTGACGGACTTGCCGCGGAACGTGAGCAAGGAATCACGATCGATGTCGCATATCGCTTTTTCTCGACGGCGCTGCGCAAGTTCATTGTTGCCGACACCCCTGGGCATGAGCAGTACACCCGCAATATGGTTACGGGCGCATCGATGGCGGATGTGGCGGTAATTTTGGTGGACGCACGCCATGGCATTTTGACGCAGACCCGCCGACATGCATATCTCGCTTCGTTGACGGGAATTCGCAATGTGGTTCTCGCAATCAATAAAATGGATGTGGTGGGATTCAACGAAGCAATCTACAAGGAAATTTCTGAATCGTTCGGAAAATTTGCCGCGGAATTGCAGTTCGATGAGATTTCCGCCATCCCGCTCTCCGCCTTGCGAGGTGACAACATCACAACCAGATCGTCGCATACGCCTTGGTACCGCGGGCCTACGCTGCTGGGGTACCTTGAAACTGTCAGCATTGCTCCGCGGCGAAATTCGAAGTTCACTTTCCCCGTACAACTCGTCAATCGCCCGAATGATGCGTTCCGCGGCTTCTGCGGCACGATCGAAGAGGGCGAGGTGTCGGTTGGCGATGAAATCCGGGTAACCCGTTCGGGCCAGAAGGCTCGGGTGGCAGCCATCGTGACAATGGGCGGAAACTTGGATAGAGCGGAGAGAGGCAAGGCCGTAACCCTCACGCTGGACAAAGAAATCGATGTGTCGCGCGGCGACGTCATTTCCTTGGCGTACAACCCGTTGGAGATGACGGATCAATTTGAAGCGACGGTAATCTGGCTGAACGAAGATGCAGGTCTCGTCGGCCGCAGCTATGAAATCAAACTGTCAACGCAATGGGCCACTGCGACGATCACGTCGATCAAATATCATGTGAACGTCAATACGATGGCGAAAGAGCCCGGGAAGACGTTGAGCCTGAACGATATTGCGGTTGCCAACGTTGCGCTGAGTCGGCCGGTTGTTTTTGACACGTATGACCAATCCAAGGCGCTCGGGGGCTTCATTCTGGTCGATCGCCTCACCAATGCAACTGTCGGTGCCGGGCTTATCAGGCACACTCTACGCCGGGCTCAGAACGTGCATCGGCAGTCGCTCACCGTTACGCGCACGGACCGCGAATTGATGAACGGCCACAGCGGGCGCGTGATCTGGCTGACAGGTTTGTCGGGCGCTGGAAAGTCGACCATCGCGAATGCACTGGAGGTCGCTTTGCATCACGCGGGGCGGCGGACTTATGTGCTTGACGGTGATAATGTGCGCCAGGGGTTGAATAAGGATTTGGGATTTACTGACGCCGAGCGGGTTGAAAACATCAGACGCGTGGCAGAGGTCGCGAAGCTGATGATGGATGCGGGGCTGGTTGTCATCACAGCGTTCATATCCCCATTTCGTCGCGAACGCCAGATGGCGCGAGACCTAATCGGCGAAGATAATTTCACCGAGGTTTATGTGAATACGCCATTGGAAGTATGTGAAGCTCGCGATTCCAAAGGCCTGTACAAAAAGGCCCGAAAGGGCGAATTGCCAAACTTGTCCGGAATCGGAAGCTCGTACGAGGTTCCCGAGGCTCCCGATATGGTGGTGGACGGTGCACAGAGCGATCTGGATGCCGTAATAAAGGGACTGATGCAGCAGCTCGATGCGCCGAAGTGCGCGCAAGGCGGCGAGTGACAGGGCGGGCTACGCGAGCTATCATGCCGGGTTACAGTTTGCTAAGCCGCCGCCGCGCCTCTTCGTCGCAGGTGGGGCTCTCTTATTGGCGTGATCACGCAATTTTCTTCAATGAATCACATCCCGAACGTAGCGGTCGTCATCCCAAGTTATAAGGTCCGGGCGCACATCCTGGGTGTGATTGCCCTCATCGGGCCGGAAGTTACGGCGATCTACGTCGTCGATGATTGCTGCCCGGACGGTTCGGGGCAGTTCGTTGAGCAGAACGCGCAGGATCCCAGGGTCCGGGTGGTGTATCACCAAGAGAACCAAGGTGTCGGTGGCGCCGTAATGACAGGCTATCAAGCGGCGCTCGAGGAGGGGGCGGAGGTCATCGTAAAGATTGACGGCGACGGCCAGATGGACCCGCGCCTTGTGCCCCAATTCATCGGCCCAATTCTCGCCGGTCAAGCGGATTACACGAAGGGCAATCGCTTTTTTGACCTCGAAGCTATCAGGGCGATGCCAAAAGTCCGACTACTGGGCAACGCAGCGCTCTCGTTCATGACCAAACTGTCCTCCGGATATTGGGATCTGTTTGACCCCACAAATGGATACACAGCAATACATCGAGACGTTGCAAGTCATCTCCCGCTGAATAAAATCAGTCGTCGCTATTTCTTCGAGACCGATATACTTTTTCGGCTCAATACCCTGCGTGCCGTCGTTATCGATATTCCGATGGACGCTCAGTATGGGGACGAGGTGAGTAACTTGAAGATTTCGAAGATTGTTGGCGAGTTTTTCTTTAAGCATGTCCGAAATTTCACGAAGCGGATTTTCTATAATTACTATCTCCGCGATATGTCGTTAGCGTCGTTCGAGCTGCCGCTCGGACTTGTTCTGCTCACGCTAGGTGGAATATTTGGCATAACCCAATGGATCGAATCCATGAACGCGGGTGTATCTACACCCTCGGGAACAGTGATGCTGTCCGCTTTGCCTGTAATTATCGGCACCCAGTTGGTCCTGGCGTTTCTGGGGTATGACATTGCGTCGGTGCCGAAACGGCCATTTCAACTGCAAAGCCGGCCGCGTCCAAAATAGGGACGTATATTTTATGGTTAGCTATCTCGTTGCATTTCTCTGTGTCGTCGGAATATCCATCGGCCAAGTGTTATTCAAGCTTTCCGCCGCTTCCCTTGCGCGGACCGGCAGTCTCTTCGCACTTCCGACGATGACGATGCTGGGCTGTGCCTTCGCACTTTACGGCCTTACGACGATTGCTTGGGTCTGGGTTCTGCAAAAAATCGAGCTGGGGCGAGCTTATCCTCTTATGGCGTTGGCGTTCGTCATGGTTCCTATTGGCAGCCATTTTTTCCTCGGTGAACGCTTTACTCCACAGTATTTTGTCGGCGTCGCTGTGATCATGGTCGGCATCTTTGTGGCCGTTCGGGCTTGATTGTCGCCTTTAGGGCTTGGGTTTTGACCAAGCGGTCGGTGGCCGGAGTGCCGAATGATTCGAAATAACAACAGCAGTGTACGTTTGGCTTGTCTTTTTTTCGGTCTGGCCATTCTGGCGATGTGGCTGGTACTGGAGCCATACCCGAGTCATTATTTGTCCGGACTTCGCCTCTTGGGCGACGCGGCGACTCAGAATCTCAGAGGTTTGCCCAAGGAAGGGCGCGGAGACGAGTGGTCCACGTATCTTCCCATGCTGAAGCAAGCGGCACTGGAAGGTTTTCCGGCCCATAGCGCTCTGGAACCGTATAAAGAGAAATTGAATTGGTTCATCGCGCTCCCCAGGGCCGATTTTTCATTATTCTTCTTACCCAATTTCCTGGTTTACTGGCTTGTACCGAGCGGGAAGGCTCTTTCGTTTCAAGCATTCTTTTACTATGCGCTCCTAATCGGTTCGGTCGCTTGGTATCTGCGGAACTTAAGGGTGAACGCGGGCATCGCAGTTTCAGCTGCGGTGATGTTGGCATTCAGCCACCTGTATCAGGTGTGGTGGACCAGTAATTTTCCCGCTCTTGCGGCCAGCTTTTTACCGTTCGCAATCCTGACCAGCAATATTAAGCCCGGCTTTAGATATGTTTTGCTTTTCTGGGCTATTGGACACATGTTGTTCGGGCAGATGTATCCCCCAACATATTTTGCGTTAGGGGTCTCCCTGGTTCCGCTCACGCTCGCGGTTCGCCCCGACCTGCTAAAGCCCAAGATGCTTGTATGCGCGGGAATCGCCACTGCTGCTGCCCTAGCGCTCTATTGGGTGTTCCACGCAGACTTCATCCAGGCGGTTTCCAACACCAGCTACCCGGGTCGCAGGCTGAGCGCCGGCGGAGGGTCGTCCCTGCAGGCCTTAGCAGCTGCGATCTTTCCCACTCTGCCGGTTCATCCCGTCACTGAGGGCGATCCCACGTATGAATTGAGCATGGTGGGTACGCTCTTTCCGCTCATGCTCTTACCCATCTTGCCTTACGTGAAGTGGGATCTTGAGGCTATCCGGGTGACCGCGGTTGCGGGCGCCACGCTTCTCATACTGGTTGTTTACGCGACGGTGGGTTTCCCTTCTTCCGTGGCGAAGTGGACGGGATTTTTTGT
Organism: Achromobacter sp. UBA2119; assembly: GCF_002331005.1. Taxonomy (NCBI): domain Bacteria; kingdom Pseudomonadati; phylum Pseudomonadota; class Betaproteobacteria; order Burkholderiales; family Alcaligenaceae; genus Achromobacter; species Achromobacter sp. UBA2119. The sequence goes on from NZ_DCYD01000008.1 coordinate 43,928, forward strand.
TATGCCTGGGCGCCGCGCCCACCCGGGCATTTCATTAATCCTCTTGATATATGCGGCATGGATAATCTCCCGCAATTGGCGGCAATGGAGGCTTATACCCATTGTTGCCGTTTTGAGCGCATACGCATTGATCTCGGCGTATGTCGGAATTCGGCCTGGGGCGGAAAAGGAGTTTTGGGGCATTCGTGTCTATGCCTACTTACCGCTGATTTTTGTACTATTGGCATTTATTATCTGGACGCTGAAGGGTAGAACGGCTTCCCTTGGCCATATGGCGGGCTGGACCGTTCTGGGCGGGATGGCCCTCGCACATGTCGTAATCTTTGGATCGTACAATCCAATAATGCGAGCTAGCGACATCCTGTCGCCTGTCAACTCGCAACTGGTGACGGATTGGAAAGCGCTCTACGAAAAGAACGGTCGCACGCCCTTTGCAATTCCGGGCAACTATGGACACCTTCTGCGCGGGGAGGGTCTTCCTGCCTTTGAGGCGATACATCTGGTAAACGTCAACCAAGATATATACAGGAAAATTTTCCCGCATTTGAATGAGGCGGAGCTCGACAGATATTTTAATCGGTTTGTCGGAATTTCATTCGATAACATCTCGCGGCCTGAGGTTCGCGGAGCCACGGTTGCGTTTGAACTCATCCCGAAGGCAGTAGCCTTCGGGCATCAGGTGGAGCGGGGACAGGCACCTGGTCGCGGCTTGCTGGAAACGAAACCAGCGGTGCACATCCGCGAGATGGGCACCAATGCTTACGACGTGCGCTGGAAAGGCCGCCTCAATACCCCCCTGCCTATAGATCACGAAATGAAGTTGTTATTGCCTTGCGACGTGCGCCAGACTTGGCTAACCAGGTTTCCGACTCCCGAACCGACGGTTGCAGCATCGGACGGTGTAGCGTTGCGCGGCGTATTGGGCGTACTTCGCGTTGTCGCAATGAATGCTTCAGAGGCCAAACGCTGCGGCGAGGCGTTGTCAATTCAATAGGTGCTGATCCGTGGTCAGGGGTTCACCGGGGCAGTATTTTGGTTAAGTTCTCTAAAAAGTAATACTCCGACGCGCCTGGCTACCATTCTATGGCCGCAAATATCATGAAGAAAAATAACATTTTATATTTTGGTATATTGATCCTGATTTTCGGCCTCGGAATATTTTTGCGAGTCGATACGCCAGATCTGTCTCGGCAACTAAGATTGGGCGACGAAACTGCCTGGAGCAACTCCGGGAAGATCTTGCTGAAATATGGCACGCTTACGCGAGATGTGGAAGGAAAGGTGTACCGCGGCGAGCAGCCCCCGCGGTCGGACATGCTGCCGCCGCCCGGATATTCTTTGTATCTCGCGGGCATCTACAAGATATTCGGCGAAGCTAATGAGCCAGTATTCATTTCTCAGATAATACTGAGCGTTGTAGCATTGTGGTTGATGTACCGAATAATGGTACTGTTGAACCTGCACCCATTCGGACGGTTGATGGCCCTGCTTGGCGCCTCTATATATCCAGGCTTCTATTACAACTTGGATCGAGTGCTAGCCGAACAGGTCTTCATGACCGTATTTTTGCTATTCGTCTATTTTTTCATCAAGTCGGCGCAACGCGATCAGCCTGCGATGGCGGGGTGGGCGGCCCTGTTCCTGGGATTTGCCATCTACGTAAAGCCTCAAGCGCTCCCTTTCGCGCTATTGGCTTTGTTCGTGCTCGTGGTCTATCGGACCGGGCCAAGAAAGATATTTTCGCCGCCGGTGTTGGCATTCGGATCTGTGTTGCTGCTCACGCTGGCACCGTGGTGGGTGCGAAATTGGTTGGCTTTTGGCAAGGGCAATATTCTGGCGGATAGCGGCTCTGGTCCGATGGTCTGGGGAGCGGTGCCGTATTTTCACGATATGGCCGCTGTCGGAAAGCTCAAGCTCTCTGAGTTGCTGCAGGTAAATATCGCCGCTGATCCCGCGGTATTCTACAAGTGGCGGGTATTTGGCTTTATCCAATATATGTGGGGCGACGTTTGGGACGAGCACCTTGTTCATCCGGGCCCGGGCATTCAACCGCTGATTTTGGTCCAGATGTTTGTCGTAGTGCCTACGTTGATCGCAGTTCCGCTGTTGATATGGAAACGTCGCGCGGATTGGCTGGTGGTGGCTTGCATTCCGTTGGCGTTCACCTTGATGCATATGCTGTATCACGGCCTTCCTCGCTACGTGCAATCCAGCGTGCCATTTGTTTTCGTGACCTTGGGTATGCTCATCACCGTTGCAGTCAACAAAACTCAGGGAGTCGCTTCTGAGTTCTCGATTGGAATGAGCGGCGGAGTGATGAGCAATTGGCAGAAGTTTGCCGACAAGGCGATGCGCTCGCTCTTTTTGCTGGTAGCAGTGCTTTTCTCGCTAGCGCTCTTTTACGCCGTGTTTGTATTCCGGACGTCGATCTCCGAAGAGGTCTCTGCCTACCGTCTCGGCAAGTACGCGGGCGTTACTATATCTGACGTCGAGCGTTCGGAAGTTGTATTCTCTAAATCATACCGGCCTGAAGATATTAGCATCGAGAACAGCGTCGCTCTGTCTGGACCGACCTCACGCTTTAGAAATAATTGGGTCGATCCTTCACTGATAAAAATGAAGGTGCCGGTAATGCCCGAGGGTACAGCTGGGGAGAATGAGAAGATCGTGTCGAAGGTGACGCTGAACATAAGAGGCGGGCGACTCTATGATTACTCTACTGTGTACTGGGCCGATCCCGCTCGCCCCGTCATGGGCGAAGATGCTGTATATTCCTTCCCTATCGCGCCATGGCAAAATACCAAGACCGTGTATATGGATTCGGATATTACCGGGCTTCTAGTTGTCCCTGCGGTATTTCGAGGTAGTGAATTCGTGATTCGGTCAATTGATGTGACCAAATACAAAGTAAACCGAAAGTGAAATGATGACGCTAGCTAGCCTGCCAAATGTTGGCAGGCCCGCGTCTGGCGTGGATCAAACCCTGGTTTGATACCTGGTCCGGCGATATTCCCCAATATTGCTCTGCATGATCTCCCAAGTGCAGAATCGTCGGCGTTCATAATATAGGGAGCCCGAGTGGGGCCGTTCGTCGAGTCTCGCGACGTCCACCGGCTGGAGTGCTTGGGACCCGTTGAACAGATAATGCCAGAGCACAAAAGGAAATAGCCCTATCCAGGTGATCGCCTGCGATGGGTAGCTGGCGCAAAACCGTAGATACTTAAATCGGTCATTCCAGCCGATCTTCGAAGACACTACGGGGCCATTTTCCCGCAGGGGAGACTTCACCCTGAAGAAAGGGTGGAAACGATTGTAGGCGTTGTATAACGAAAATTGCCTCACCTTCGGGAGCAGATCGTGTCGTTGCGCGGCCAAAATGACGAGCGCGTGCAGCGCGTCGTGATCATGATGGCCGCCTTCCCATGCGGGGACGTAGATTGATGTGATGGACGAAAACGTGGGGAGCCAGTCGTCCAACCACCGCCCAGCTAGCGCCATGTTATGAATCAGCTTTCCATCGGGAATGGAAAGTGACTCTCCCACGAACAATACGTCGTTACCTGAAATTCCAAGCCTTGATAGCACATTCAAGGACTCCTGATTTCGCCTTTGACTTGAGACACCACTGAAACCGCCATCGGTATAATAAACAGATATTACGCGATGGCCCTGAGACAATTCGTCCGATATGGTTTTATAGACGCCGTATTCATCATCCTGATGGGCGAAGAAAAAGAGCGCAACCGGCTGTTTGTCAGCAATGTTAGTACGCATCGAAATCTAAGAACGAAAAACATGCGGCGCCCGCCTTAAGCGGTGGGACATGTGCTTGAAGTGGGAGAAAGATAAAATTCAATGGCGATGGCCGCAATTTCCGAGGTATTTCTACGTACCGCCTATAATCGCAGCCGCCTTCAGGGTATAACCCCAAAAACAGCCTTAAGGGCGAGGCGGAGCGTTGCGGCGCTGCACCTTCGGCAAGGGCCGTATCTTCCAACTGGGCGTAGGCAGGAAGCAGGTTTCCTTTCGCACTCGCGAAAAACTGACTGATTCCGCTCCGGGTGCGCGCGCGGATCGCATTTACGGGGTTCGCGCATCGCCACTGTAGATGATCAACCTTCCAGGCTCGCTGGAATTGCGTGCGCTCAGCCAAAATCTTCCGATCGATGCGCAATGGCCCCACACCGATCCGCGCCTCCAATGGCTGCACCAATTGGAAGCCCAGCTTTCGGATGAAGCCCGGCGTGCTGTTAGCGTTAGCGACACCATGAATAGCCGCATAGCCTTGTGTAGCCGCCGTTTCATAGGTTGTCTGAGCAAGTTTGGTGAAAAGTCCCTTGCCCTGGAAATCCGGATGTGTCGCCGTGTTCAACGAAAGCAGCATGCGGCGCGCTTCGTTCCCGTAGTTGATCAAAGCCGGAACGCACACGTAATGTGCTGCAAGCGTCCCCCCTTCCCAGGCGTCGAACCCCACGGCCTTCCCTGCGGGGTTTTCCGTATACAACCACTGAAGCGCCCGCACGCCAAATTTGGGGGACGGCGGAAAGCACCTGGCGAACAACGCCTCGTAGCTCTTTAGGGAGCCTTCATCGAATTGAATGGGTCTTATTTCCATATATCGAGGGCAGCACGCCCAGCCGGCAATGAGAATTCTCAGAAACCGTTGATCGCAACAACCCATCCTTTATGCTAGCAAGCTGCAGGTCAGCATGCCGTGAGATCCGAGGCCAAGTACAGGTGTATCGCAGCACCTGGATTGGGTGGAAGCTTAGCACGCCTGGCCTTGGACCGGCAGCCGCGAAAATAGGACGATCACGAAAGGAAAGGGCGGGGAATTCCCCCCCCGCCCTACCCACTGATGCTGCGCCGTATCTAAGCCTTCGTCACAGCCCGGCGCATTTCATGAATGCGGCTTTCAGCTATTTGATATTCGCCATTCATCAGCAGAGCTTGGCGCTCCACATCGTCTGCAAACGCCAGCGTATGATTTCTGTCAATGCTGTGAATGTAATCACCGATATACATGTTTTCGGCTAGGCTCGCCCAATCCGCATTATGTTCGCGGAATAGTTGAAGCGTCAGATAGTAATCTTCCATGTACTTTTGGTCGCCATGGTAGATCACCTTGCTGAAGTCGAACTGCACCACGTCGAGCATGAAGCTGTGCAGCGGCGCGTGGTTCACGCTCAGGAAATCTGCATACGTATAGCCATATTCAAATGCACGTTCACGCTTAATGAACCCGCCGGTCTTGCTGTTGAAACTGGTCGAATACACACGTCCAAACGAGACCGCCTTACCTGTCGTAGCCATCCGCCGGATGAGCCACTCGTATGCGTGGGGCATCAGGAGATCGTCATAATCCAAAAATGCCGCGTAGCGCGTCCCAACTTTCTTCAGTGACTCGTTGAGCATCTTCGAGCGCAGATCCCCGTGGCCGGTTTCGGATTTGTAATGGACGACGACGGCGGGGACCAGAAGCACCGGACTCACTTCGGCGAGCAAAGTGGCCAGGCGCGCTTGCAATTCCTCGCCCAGATCTTGTGCGGCAATCATGGGGGTGACGACGCAATTGCGCATGGCCGCCAGGCAATATAGCGCGTTGCGCAACTCCTCGAAGTCAGCCCCCGGATGAACACGGATAATGGTCGTCACCTGCGGATGGCCATGGGTGGCCTGGCCAGAGGGATAGGCCCCAAAACAATGTGCTCCCTGGGCCATCCGAACGTTTTTATATCCGCTTTGAGGGTAGCCGGCCGGCTCAAGGACCATCGGCGCGGTGTGGGCGGCTAACGGATCGACTGCGCCGTTGGCGTTGACAGCGAATATCGGCTGATTGCGGTCGTAAGTGTTAGGTACGACAGCAGAATCCGGGTGAGCCTGAGCGACGTCAAGCATTTGAGAGATTGTTGTCGCGTCAAATAGCGACACGCTTTTGATACGAAGCGTGAAGTCCATGTCGCGAGCTTCGTCGCCGTGCTGGAACACGCAGCGCGTCCCTTGCATAGCCTGCTCTAGGCAGTGATTGAACCGTTTGGCCAACTCGGGAGACGCATCCAGCTGATCGGAAAGTTGCGGCGCCAATGCTACCTGCACTCGAATGGCGGCCCGCACCGCGTCGTCGGTCGCGCGGGACGACGAATCATAGGGGATAGCGGACAGCGCCCGGCCCACGCTGTTGAGATAGCTATATCCATAACGGCTGTCCGGCTCCATGTGAGCGCCTTCGGCCCATTCGTTCCACGCGTTAACGATGATGAAACGGCGGTCCTGAGGCAAGGTGCGCTGAGAGTAATCGACCAGATTCTCGAGCCATTCCTGGAATTTGCGCGGCGTGCTGCCATGGACTACCAGAGCTTCGGACCCGTAGCGTGCAGCGTTGTCCCATTGGGGCACCAAGTTGCGGAAATAGGTGAACTCTGGGACGTCTGTCTGGCGGGTGTAGAAGTCGGCGACCTCGTCATACGGCAGGACGCTGCCATTGATCGGACGGTAAGGCGTTAGCGCTGCCCTGATGTTTTCGACCGCGCCGCCCGTCCAGTCGTGAAGCACGCGTTCCGTGCCCGCATCCATTCCGAAGTCCCGCGGATCTGTGGCGCCGCGGGTAAGCACCGCGACGACGTAAGGTGCGGACAGCCCATGTTTGCCGCACTCTTCGGCCCACATGTCGAGGTAAAGCTTGCAATCAGGTATGGATGACGGCCGATAAACCATCAGGACCGGACGATCGCCGATGCGGATGTAGCGGGTGTCCTGGAAAAACGGTATCAGATAATTGATGAAATCGCGGGCGTCCTGCGCGGAATAGGTCTGGCCCAGCAGGATCTCTTTTTCGTTGCCATCCCAGCGCCGCGTCCAGTTCTCGTTCGCCCAGCAAAAGCAGAAGGGCATTTCCACATCGGGATGGCCCAGTAGCATCTTGGCGGGGTTTTCGAGAATCATCTGGCCGGAGAACCAGTAGTGATAGAACACCTGTCCATATACTCCGGCCTTCTTCATCAGATCAGCTTGCTTGCGCAGCGAATCCGCCGAGTCGAGCATGTAATAACCGATATCGGCGTGCGGAATGTGCTGTTGGTAATGGCCTTTGAATAGAGGTTGCGTTGCGCCGACCTTCGTCCATTCGGTAAAGCCTTCGCCATGCCATTCATCATTCAGCGGTGTCGGATGGAATTGCGGTAGGTAGTAGGACAGTACTTTGATGTCCTTGTGCACAAGCGACGTGGTGTAGTCCTGCTGCACCTCATATTCGCTGTAATCGTCGATCGAGTCTTGCTTGAAGATACGATAAATTCGCCCATTAGCCTTGCTCGCGAGGATCGGCAGCACCCGCTCAAGGGCGTACCCGAGGCGGTCTTCGAGTAGAAGCGAGGTGGCAGCGTCATCGGCATACTCGACAGGCAGGCTGAAGAATGCCTTAAGGCCGTCCCCACGGGCCCAGAACATAGAGCCATTCGGGCTATGGATGACAGGGAAGGATTCCGGAGAAAGTTCCGGATGATTAGCCAACAGCCGGGCGGGGAGCGTGTGCTTGTGCGTCGTCCCGAACGACGCATCCTGCACAGGGTACGCGACGCCATCGGGATAGATCAGCTTGGCATCCTGCCGCAAGCTCTGCAGAATGTGCGCGAGGCGAGCGCTGCTGGCGCCAATTGGACCGATAAGCAGGTCCAGCAATGAGCTGTCCTTATCCGTCGGACGCGATTTAAGGAAGAAATGTCCGACGACGTCGTACTTGGACAGGCGTTCGCCAAACTGAACCACGAACGGCACAATAGCGTCGTCAGTAGCGTGGCCGCTTTCGACCACGATGTCGCGGGCGAGCGGTAGAGAGCGTACAAGCTCGCTTTTCACGTTGGCGGCAAGGTCCGGCTCACCGAGCGATACGAACAGATCGTATTCTCCGTCGAACGCGGCCATTCGGTCCGTGAAGGCATTAACGGCCGCGCCGGTCGAAAGGTGCAGGTGGATCGCAACGGAAATACCTTCGACGCGCACGCCTGCCGACTTTTCCAGCAACGGGTCCACGTACAGCGGTACGAACAACATTTCCTCTTCGCTCGACCGCAGTGAAGCCTTAGCGGCGAGGGCTCGGTCGTTTTCCGTTTTGAGCACGCGCAACCGTAGGCGAACTCCGTGCAGGCCCTCTTTGCGCAGAATACTGAGTGCCTTGCCGCCAGCCGAGACGATGCCGCCCTTTTGGCGGATAACCGTCGGCGCCAGTGCGGCGACGCGCCGAGCGCGGGATACATTGCGGGTGAGAAAGCGCAGGCTCGAAGTCGCCCGCCAACTCTTGCTCGCGTAGATTTCCTGGATAGTTGCCAAGAGCGCGGCGTTCTCGATCTTTTGACGTTCGGCCAGATTCTCGAGGTGGCGCAGGCTTTCTTCTCGATTGGCCAATTGTTCGCGCAGTTGTTGATCGATGGCTTCAGCTTTGGCCACCTTCGCTTCCAACTTCGCCTTGGTATTGCCTGCCTCGGCGTATGCGGCCACCAGTTCACGATGCTGCAAATCCGCCAGACGAAGGGGAACCTGCAAGCGGTCGAATTCAGCTGCCCATTTTTTCGTCAGCGCTTCGGGAGGGCGTCCACCGTTAATTGAGTCATCTTCCGACGCGTCGAGGAGGGACTTATAGACCTCTTGCAGAAGGGGCGGCCAATTCGTATCGGCTTGAAGATCCGCGAGCCCAAAGACTGTATGGCGAAGGTTCGAGTCGAGAAACTTCGTCTTGTACGAGATCAGGTCTTGTTCATCGACTTTTGTACCCAGGAACTGGGCCAGCCGGCTCATCTGGCTGTCGGGATCATGCATCAAACGGTCGTAATCGACGACAAGCAAGCGCTCGTGTTCCGCGTGTGCCAAGCTGGTTACAACGTGGTCTATCCACAAAAGATGACTTTTCTTGGGATCGAAGGAATCGCGTTTGGAGAGCGATTTTTCGATGCTCAGCGGGTTGCGGATGGCTAGAACGTATTGCGGCCGAATCCCAATCTGCTTGAACGCTTCGACCCAGAACGGCAGCAGCTTGGATGTACGGGGGTCCTTGAAGCCATAAATAGGGTTTTGGTCGAGCTTGGCGTTTAACAGTGCCGCTGCCCGATCTACATAACCCTTCGTTCGCAGCGCCTCCACATCGTTGCTGGTGATTGCGGACAGAAAGTGCCAGTCACTCTTCAGCGCCCCCAGCATCTCGACATTCAAGTCGACGACCTCAAGGTCTTCCCAAAACCCTTTTTCATTGACGCCGGCCAATGGGGGCATGAGCTTGTCACCCAGCCCGACGCCGACGACCTGAAGTCCGCGGGTGATGGCGCTCGTGCCGCTGCGGTGCATACCGAGGACAACTACAAGCTTGCGGTTGGGATTGGTCTCGTTCATAGCCAGTTCATTACCTGATTCAGAGTTTTTTTATTTCCGGGCGGCAAGAAAAGTCCACTACGCCGGTCATCGTGGACTCCCCGTCTGCTTGCACTCGGAACATTGCGACATCGACCAGCCGATGCAAATACGTTTCAGCGCCGTTAACTTCACCGGAGGTTCCTGCGTTGAGGAAATACACGCCTGGCGCAAGCCGGCAGTCGAACTTGAACTCGATCTGGTATTCCGAGCCTGTTTCGACATAGGGCAGGCTGGTCCGGGGCGAGTCTGCGGACACGCTGCCTCCGAGTTCGATGCCACTAGTGGTTTTTATCATCATGCCGAAACGCACGTTGCTAGCGCCGCGGTCAAACTTGACGTGGTACCGGTACAGATAAGAATTGCCGCGGACAATATTGTTCACGCGCCTGCCATCTAGGCTATAGATGCCTGGCTGGTCAATGACGGCGCCGTGCGATTCGAACGCTATCGTGCTGATCGGATGAAGGGCGGGATCATAACTTTCGTCGCTGGTAGAACCGTGCTGGACGGGCTCGGACACGGATGCGGCGGAATGGGATTCCTTGGCGCCTACGGATGAAATGTCACGCTGCTCTTTAATGGCGCTTCGCAGTTCCGTGCGCTTGTCGGCCGGTGCATATAGGAGCTTTTGGTAGCAGCTCACGATGTGCTTGGGCGAACCGACGGCCAGCTGTTCGCCACTATCAAGCAGGATTGCCCGGTCGCATAGTTCGACCACTGTGGCGCCGGAATGAGATACGAACAGAATCGTTGCGCCCCTTGCACGAATCTGTTCGATACGCGCAAAGCACTTGCGTTGGAAAAGCTCGTCACCCACCGATAACGCTTCATCAACAACAAGAATCTGCGGATCGGCATTGATTGCCACCGCGAAGGCCAGCCTGACCACCATCCCGCTGGAGTATGTCTTGATCGGCTGGTCGATGAAATCGTTGATGTCGGCAAACGCCGCAATCTCCTCGAAGCGAGCTTCGGTTTCCTCTTGGGTCAGCCCCAGAACCGCGGCATTCAGGAAGACGTTTTCGCGGCCGGTGAATTCGGGGTTGAAGCCGGACCCTAGTTCCAGCAACGCGGCGATTCGTCCGTTGGTCCGGACATCGCCGTGCGTGGGTGTCAGTGTGCCGCAAATGATCTGCAGCAGCGTGGATTTCCCGCTGCCATTTCGCCCCACAATACCAATGGTCTCGCCTTGCTTGACCGTCAACGATATGTCGCGCAGCGCCCAGAATTCACGAAAGTAGGCCGTACCGTCGCGTCGGGAGGCAGGTTTCAGGCGGGGGAAGAGGAATTGCTTCAGCCGATCGCCAGGCTTGTCGTAGATCTGATAGCACTTGCTCAAACCGTCAACCTGGATTGCAATATTTTCGTCAAAGGACATCAGCGAATCCTTTTCGGGTCTTTTGAAACCAGGCATACCCTGCCCAAGCAACCGCGATCGCGCCCAGCAGATAGACGCCCAAACCAAACCAATTGGGCAGGCGGCCCCAGATCACGACTTCGCGCATCTGTTCAATGATGAAGGTGAGCGGATTCGCCATCAGCCAGGGACGTATGCGTTCGGGGATCGCGGAGATGGGATAGAACACCGGCGACATGAACAGCAACACGGCTGTGATGATGCCGACGGTCTGGCCGACGTCCCGCAGGAACACTCCGAGCGATGCGAGGAACCATGCGAAGCCGAGCGTCAATACGATCAGCGGAAGCAGCACCACCGGCGCAAGTATGACTGTCCAGTGCAAGAAACCATTCAGGAGCAGGAACGCCCCGACCAGCACCGTCAGGCTTACCAAGGTATGAAACAGTGCTGCCCCCATGGTGATCACAGGAAGGATTTCCAGGGGGAACACCACTTTTTTAACGTAGTTGGTATTGCCAAGTATGAGCGTGGGCGCGCGGTTGACAACTTCGGCGAAGAGCGCGTGCACGAGCATGCCCGTGAATAGCACAAGCGCAAATTGACCCTTGTTTTCTTCGCCGCCCGTGCCCCACCGTGCCTTAAACACAACGGCGAAAACGAACGTGTAGACGGTCAGCATCACCACCGGGTTGAAAAAGGACCACGCCAGGCCCAGGGCGGAACCTCGATATCTTCCAATGACATCGCGCTTGCTCATCTGCAAGATGAGTTGGCGATGTCCCAGCAGGCTCCGAACCAACGATGTTAGAGAGACCGGCTTGGGAGCGTGGGGGTTCGCAGCCTGTTGGATGGGCGCGCCAGCAGTCATGCAAAACACTCCGCACGGGAAAATGGCTTGCCCTGTTCGTCCTTGAGCGAGAGGCGGGGCTCTATGCCATCGGGCCATTGAATCGCAAGTTGCGGATCATTCCAGATGATGGAGCGCTCGAGGGCGGGGGCGTAATAATCCGTGGTTTTGTACAGAAATTCGGCGGTTTCGCTCAGCACGAGAAAACCGTGGGCGAACCCGGGAGGAACCCAGAGTTGCCGATGATTGCTTTCGCTGAGCTCGACCCCGACCCATTTTCCAAACGTAGGCGAACTTTTTCGTATGTCGACGGCGACATCGAATACCGAGCCGCGTACAACTCGCACCAACTTACCCTGAGCCTTCGGGGCGAGCTGGTAGTGCAAGCCCCTGAGCACGCCTTGCGTACTCCGGCTGTGGTTGTCCTGAACGAAAGCCACGTCCAGGCCAGTGAGCTGGTTGAAGACCTCTTGGTTGAAGCTCTCCATGAAGAATCCGCGGTCATCGCCGAAGACCTTCGGTTCGAACAGCACGACTTCGGGAATAGTCAGGCGGGTAGCGTTCATCAGTAAACCTTTTCCACGAGCAGGCGCTGCAGATACTTGCCGTAATTATTCTTCGATAACGGTGCCGCCAGCGCTTCCAGCTGCGCAGCGGAAATCCATTGCCGGCGATACGCGATTTCCTCGGGGCAGGAGACTTTCAGTCCCTGCCGATTCTCGAGGGTTGAAATGAACTGGCTGGCTTCGAGCAAGGATTCGTGAGTGCCCGTATCAAGCCAGGCGTAGCCACGACCCATGATTTCGACGGCCAGCTCACCTTGTTCAAGGTACATCCGATTCACATCGGTGATCTCAAGTTCGCCCCGGGCCGAAGGTTTGATCTGTTTGGCAATGTCCACTACCTGCTGGTCGTAGAAGTAGAGGCCCGTCACCGCGTAGTTGGATTTAGGCTGTGCAGGCTTTTCTTCCAGGGACAGCACTTTCCCGTTCGAATCGAATTCGGCGACGCCGTAGCGCTCGGGATCGTGGACATGGTAGGCGAACACGCTGGCGCCGTTTTGACGCTGGTTTGCGTTGTCCAGCAGGTGCGCGAAATCGTGCCCATAGAAGATGTTGTCGCCCAACACTAGCGCGCTGGGATCATTGCCGATAAAGGATGAGCCAATGATGAACGCCTGGGCCAGACCGTCTGGCGACGGCTGCACCGCATATTGGAGGTTCAAGCCCCATTGTTCGCCCGAACCCAGCAGCTGATCAAAACGCGGCGTATCTTGTGGCGTTGAGATGATCAGGATGTCGCGTATTCCCGCCAGCATGAGCGTGCTGAGCGGGTAGTAGATCATCGGTTTGTCGTAGACGGGCAGCAGTTGCTTGCTGATCGCCAGTGTGGCCGGATGCAGCCGGGTACCGGAGCCACCGGCAAGAATGATGCCTTTGCGTTTCATGGGGATTGTTCCAATGACATAAGTTGATCCACCGTCCGGTCGACGTGCGCCCTCCATTCGGGCAACTGCAGCTTGAGCGCGCTGGTCAACGCTTGCGTGTTGAGCCGGGAGTTCCTGGGGCGTGCGGCAGGCAACGGGTAGTCCTGCGTGGAGATGGCGTGGATGGCGTCGGCGGTAGCGCGCAATGTTGCGCCTTGGTTCCGGGCGCGGGATACCACATGCTGCGCCAATCCGTGCCAAGTCGTTTCGCCCGACGCGGTAAGGTGATAGACACCGTCGTTCAGGGCGCCCCGCAGCCATCCGGCAATAGCGTGAGCGCTGACATCGGCGATCAGTTCCGCGGAGGTAGGTGCGCCATGCTGGTCCGCTACGATGTTCAAGGTGTCGCGTTCCCTGGCCAAGCGCAGGATAGTCTTGATGAAATTGCCTCCGTGCGCCGAGAAAACCCAACTCGTGCGCAGGATAAGGTTGCGGCATCCGCTCTCAAGAATTGCGAGTTCGCCGTCGCGCTTCGTGGCGCCGTAGACGCTTTGGGGGTTCGTCGCATCCTGAGTTTCGTAGGGGGTGGATTTTGTCCCGTCAAAGACGTAATCGGTCGAATAATGGAGTAGCAGGGCGTCCTGACGACGCGCATGCTGCGCCAACACTCCAACGGCGTCCGCATTGATGGTGCGCGCAGTAGCCTCGTCGGACTCGGCCTTGTCCACGGCCGTATAGGCCGCCGCATTGACAATGACGTCCGGTGATTGCGCCTCGAGCACGTTCTTGAGTTGACGAACATCCGAGAGGTCAGCGCCTTGCCGGTCGAGGGCCACGAGCTCGCCTAGTGGGAGCAGGGTGCGTTGCAGTTCATGGCCGACTTGTCCGTTCTTGCCGAGCAGAAGAATTTTCATAGGGGCATTAGATTCGATTGAATATCGCCGAAGCCAGGAGGCCGAGGTCGCCAAGACGAGTCTGATGATAGATGCCGGTGCGCACAATTCCTATGGTGCGCGGAACTAGGCTGCGTTGGCGGGCCGACCTGAAGCGTTCGTACAGGGCGCGGTTGGCTGGCGTCATCTTTGGCACGATGGGCTTCAAGGCGGCGATGTTCGCATCCACCCAATTTTTCAGGCGACCTTCGAAGAGCATCTTGATCCGCTGCAGCGTCGCGCGCAAGCCGGCATTGGAGCCGATAAGATTGGCTGCGTGCTGGCGATATCGCAATGACGGCTTTGTGTCGTAATGCACTTGCCCGCCGCAGGCGCTGACCACGATATACACCCACCAATCGTGCGCGATCACCTCAACTTCCGGACCGGCGGCCATCAGAAGCTGGCGGGCGGCATTGTTGAAGACCATGGTGTTGCCGCCGGCAACATTCTGCACGAGCGCGTTGGCGAATGCGGGTTTTCGGGTAAACCATCGGGAGCTCCCAATGAGGGCGCCTTGTTCGTCTATCAACTCGGTGCGGGTGCAATAAAGAGCAGGAATTTCAGGGGGCACGTTGGAGAGCCACTGCACCGCCCGAGCGAGTTTGTCGGCGTGCCACACGTCGTCCTGGTCGGAGAGCGCGTAGTAATCGGCCCCAATTTCCGGGCGGCAGATCAGCGACATGAAATTGGCGACGAAACCTTTGCGCGGGCCATCGCAAATCTTAAGCTTTTCTGCACTCCATTTCTCTTGGTACGCTGCAAGCAGCCGGCGCGTGCCGTCCTGAGAGCCATCGTCCGACGCCCACGCCTCCCATTGCGCATGGGTCTGCGCCTGGAAGGAATCGAGTTGTTCGTTCAGGTACTGCTCACCCTGGTACGTACAGAGAAGAATCGCGACGTTAGGGCTCATCAGGCCACTCATGCTGATATTTATGGCAGAACCGATCCTGGGCGTGCCGAAGAATCTGCGCTTCCTGCATATCTGATGATATGCGGACAGTCCGAATAGTTGCCCGCTATTCGCTGTACTGGGTCTTCACCCAGTCGCGGTATGCGCCGGAGGTAATATTGGAAACCCACGTCTGATTCTGCAGATACCAGACAACGGTCTTGCGTATGCCCGTTTCAAAGGTCTCGGACGGCTTCCATCCCAGTTCGCGTTCCAGGCGAGAGGCGTCGATGGCATATCGCTTGTCGTGGCCGGGGCGATCTTTAACGAAAGTGATCTGCGTGCTGTAGTTTTGTCCGTCAGCTCGTGGGCTGAGCTCGTCGAGCAACGAGCAGAGGGTGTGGACAACTTCCAGGTTGGTCTTCTCGTTCCATCCCCCTACATTGTAGGTTTCGCCTAACTGGCCATCAGCCAGAACCCGGCGTATCGCACTGCAGTGATCCTTGACATACAGCCAGTCTCGAATTTGCCGGCCGTCGCCGTAGATCGGCAATGGCTTGCCAGCAAGCGCATTATGGATGACGAGCGGGATCAGTTTCTCAGGGAAATGGTAAGGCCCATAGTTGTTCGAACAATTCGTCGTCAGGACGGGCAGGTCGTACGTATGGTGATAGGCCCGGACAAGATGATCGCTTGCGGCCTTGCTCGCGGAGTACGGGCTGTTGGGCTCATACCGATTCAACTCCGTGAATGCGGGGGCGGCGGCGTCGAGGGAACCATATACTTCGTCCGTTGAGACGTGCAGAAAACGAAACGCCTGCTTCGCATTTTCCGGGAGTTGGCCCCAATATGCGCGGACGGCCTCAAGCAGATTGAACGTGCCGACGATATTCGTCTGGATAAATTCGCCCGGCCCGAGAATTGAACGGTCGACATGCGATTCCGCCGCGAAATTCAAAATAGCCCTGGGTTGATGCACCGTCAGCAGCTTGGACATCAGCGCTGAATCGCCGATATCTCCGTGCACGAACACGTGATTTGAATTGTCTTTCAACGAGGCCAGGTTTTCGATGTTTCCGGCATAGGTCAATTTGTCCAGCGTGATCACTGTCTCATCGCTTTGAGCCAGCCAATCCAGGACGAAATTCGAGCCAATGAAACCGGCGCCACCAGTAACAATAATACTCATTATCTTTAAAGGCCTCGGGAGGGACGCGCGCCTACGCGGGTGCATAGATCAACCCACTATTATGCCGCAAAGCGTTCCGTCTCCAATTTACGAACAATTACGAAGTGTGGGGATGCCTCCTCGAAAGGCGCACGCAAGCCATAGCCGTATGTATCGAGGCGTCTTGTATGGATACGAGTGCAAGAGATGCATCAACCGGACCGCGAATGGCCACTCGTCCAGAAAGTGTCTGGCTGGCTGACTGCTTTGTTGATGTGCCGCGCCAGCACGAACATCAGATCCGAAACGCGGTTTAGGTACTGCCGCACCGGGGGGTTCACGCTCTCCGCACCCGCCAGCGCCACCACCGCACGCTCGGCACGCCGCGCCACCGTGCGCGCCATATGCGCCACCGCTGCCGGCCGCGAGCCGCCGGGCAGGATGAATTCACGCAGCGGCGGCAGGGCGGCGTTGTAGTGCGCCAGACGCGCGTCCAGTTGAGCAACTTGCTCCTGTGTCACCGCGACATGCCCGGGGATGCAAAGCTCCGCGCCCATGTCGAACAGGTCGTGCTGGATGGCGAGCAGGTCGGCCGCCACGTCTTCGGGCAGGGTTTCGGTGAGCAGCAGGCCGATGACGCTGTTCAATTCGTCCACATCGCCCAGGGCGGCGACGCGCGGGGCGTCCTTGGGGATTCGGGATCCGTCCCCAAGCCCGGTGGTGCCATCGTCGCCGGTGCGGGTGGCAATGACGGATAAGCGATTAGCCATGGCTTTTTTGATTCAGTGAGAAGAGTTGGAGGCTTGCTTCCGACGGTAAGCGCAGCCCGCAAGCAGAGCCGCCCCGCAAACAACCGTCAGGATTGTTGCGCACTGGCGGCGGAATGGTTGCATTCGCGCAGTATCCTAGCACTGTAAAAAGCGGCAGGAGCGCACTACGCGTCTGGCCGCTTGGATCGCATAGGGAGGTTACATATGGGTTTTAACCGCAAGTACGCAACGCCCATGGCCGTTGCCACCGCAATGGCTGTCGTGTCGCTGGCGACGCCAGTCGCTTTCGCGCAGCAGGCCGATGCCACGGGCGAGGTGCGGCGCGTGGACGCCGCGGCGGGCAAGGTCACGATCAAGCACGATGCCATCAAGGCGCTGGACCTGCCGGCAATGTCGCTGGTCTACCAGGCCGATCCGGCGTTGCTGGCCAATATCAAGGCGGGCGACAAGGTGCGGTTTACCGCTACGCGCAAAGACGGCAAGTACGTGGTGACGGCGATCACGAACTGACGCTGTCCCAAAGAAAAACCCCGCGGCAAAGCGTTGCGGCGGGGTTTTTTTCGTCTGCGGCGGGTCGCTGGCGCCCGGGTCGCTGGCGCCCGGGGCGTCAGAGCACGTAGCGGGCCAGGTCCTGGCTGCTGGCAGCTTCGGCCAGTTGCGAGTTGACGTAGGCGGCATCGATCTTGACGTGCTTGTCCTGGCTGGACGTAGCGTCAAAGGAAAGCTCGTCGAGCAGCTTTTCCATCACCGTGTACAGACGGCGGGCGCCGATGTTCTCGGTGGTTTCGTTGACCTCGAATGCCAGTTCCGCCAGGCGGCGCACGCCTTCGTCGGTGAATTCGAGTTCGACGTCCTCGGTCGCCATCAGCGCCGTGTACTGCTTGGTCAGCGACGCATCCGTGTCGGACAGAATGCGCACGAAGTCCTGGGCGGTGAGGGATTCGAGTTCGACGCGGATCGGGAAGCGGCCCTGCAGCTCGGGGATCAGGTCGGACGGACGCGACAGGTGGAAGGCGCCGGACGCGATGAACAGGATGTGGTCGGTGCGGACCATGCCGTAACGCGTGTTGACGGTGGTGCCTTCAACCAGCGGCAGCAGGTCGCGCTGCACGCCTTGGCGCGAGACATCCGCGCCGCCGGACTCCTGGCGGGCGGCGATTTTGTCGATTTCGTCCAGGAAGACGATGCCGTTCTGCTCGACGTTGTTGATCGCAACGCTGCGCAGGTCTTCTTCGTTGACGCGCTTGGCGGCTTCTTCGTCGACGATGAGCTTGAAGGCTTCGCGCACCTTCATTTTCTTGGGCTTTTTCTTGTCGCGCGCCATGCCCGCGAACATGCCGCGCAACTGCTCGGCCATTTCTTCCATGCCGGGGGGCGTCATGACGTCCATTTGCGGCACGGTCTGCGCGACTTCGATCTCGATTTCCAGATCGTCGATCAGGCCTTCGCGCAGGCGCTTGCGGAACGTCTGGCGGGCGCTGTTGTCCTCGCCGCGCTGGGGCTCACCCGAGGCGCCGCGGGGCGGCGGAACCAGCGCGTCCAGGATGCGGTCTTCGGCGGCGTCCTCGGCCTGGGTGCGCACACGGCGCATTTCCAGTTCGCGGGTCTGCTTGATGGAGTATTCGGTCAGGTCGCGGATGATGGTGTCCACGTCGCGGCCCACGTAGCCGACCTCGGTGAACTTGGTGGCTTCGATCTTGATGAACGGCGCGTTGGCCAGCTTGGCCAGGCGGCGGGCGATCTCGGTCTTGCCGACGCCGGTCGGGCCGATCATCAGAATGTTCTTGGGATGGATTTCGTGGCGCAGAGGTTCGGCGACCTGCTGGCGGCGCCAGCGGTTGCGCAGTGCCACCGCGACCGCGCGCTTGGCGCGGTTCTGGCCGACGATGTACTTGTCGAGTTCGGAGACGATCTCTCCGGGCGTCATGTTGGATGCGGACATGAGGGCGGATCCTTGAAGCTAGGGCGGGCTGGGAGGGCGCCGCGGCGCAGGTTGCGCCGCGCGGCAGGCGTCAGTCGCCCAGCGTTTCGATGACGTGGTTCTGGTTGGTGTAGATGCACAGGTCGCCGGCGATCTCGAGCGATTGCTTGACGATCGTCTCGGGCGGGAGGTCGGTGTTGCGCAGCAGGGCCAACGCGGCCGATTGCGCGTACGCGCCGCCGGAGCCGATGGCAGCCAGGCCGTGCTCGGGTTCCAGCACGTCGCCGTTGCCGGTGAGAACCAGCGTGTGTTCGGCGTCGGCCACGATCAGCATGGCTTCCAGGCGTCGCAGGACGCGGTCGGTACGCCAGTCGCGGGTCAGTTCGACCGCGGCGCGCATCAGGTTGCCCTGGTGCTTTTCGAGCTTGGCTTCGAAGCGTTCCTGCAGCGTGAACGCATCGGCGGTGGCGCCGGCGAAGCCAGCGAGAATCTTGTCGTGGTACAGGCGGCGGATCTTGCGGGCAGTGCCCTTGATGACGATGTTGCCCAGGGTGACCTGGCCATCGCCGCCCAGCGCGACGCGGTTGCCGCGGCGCACACACACGATGGTGGTGGCGTGAAATTGTTCCATGCGTTCCTTCCGTTGAAAGTTTTAGCTGGGGGCGGTCGCCGGGATATCAAGTAGAAAAAAGGCCATGCGGTTAACCGGCATGGCCTTTCAGGGACGGAGCGGAAGCGGGACGGATCAGTCGCCGTACAGCTTTTGACGCATTTCACGGCGTTCCTGCGCTTCGAGCGACAGGGTGGCCGTGGGGCGGGCGAGCAAACGGGGGATGCCGATGGGCTCGCCCGTTTCTTCACACCAGCCATATTCGCCGCTGTCGATGCGGGCGATGGATTGCTGCACCTTCTTGAGCAGCTTGCGCTCGCGGTCGCGGGTGCGCAGTTCCAGGGCGTGCTCTTCCTCGATGGTGGCGCGGTCGGCGGGATCCGGCACGAATTGCGTTTCACGCAGGTGCTCGGTGGTCTCGCCGGCGTTGGCCAGAATGTCCTGCTCGAGTTGTTTGAGCCGTTCCTTGAAGAACGCCAGTTGGCGGTCGTTCATGTAGTCCGACTCGGGCATGGCCAGCAATTCCTTTTCGCTGGGCAGATCAATCGCCGTATCGCTCGTCGACTTACTTGATTTTTTGGTTGCTGCCTTGGTAGCCATGTAAACACTCCACTATGAATCGATCCTGGCGCGGGCGTCCGTCCCGGTCCGTGTTACTTGTTGCCTACGCTATCCGTACCTCACAGTACTGCCTTCGTCGCATCGCGTCACGCAGGAATGGGGATTACCCCGCCAGGCACTGCTCCAAGCCCCGGGTAAAAATCTCCTGGGGCAGCTTACGTCCGATGAACACCATCTTGGTGGACGGTTTTTCGGCCGCGGTCCACGGCTTGCCGGGTTCGGCGCCCATCATCATGTGCACACCCTGGAACAACATGCGGCGGTTGATGCCCTTCATGTACAGGATGCCCTTGTAGCGCATCAGGTCGGGACCATAGACCTGCACGACGCCGCCCAGGAATTCCTCAAGGCGCGCGGGATCGAACGGCTTGTTGGAACGGAACACGAACGCGCCGATTTCGTCGTCGTGCTTGGGGTGGTGATGGTGGGCATGATTGCAGTGCGCGCCGCATTCGCCATCGTGGTCATGATCGTGATCGTGGTCATGGCCGTGGCCGTGATCATGGTCGTGATCGTGCCCGTGGGCATGGTTGTGCGCGGCGTCCGGATGCTCATCGGCCAGGAACTCCGGGTCGATGTCCAGAATGGAATTCAGATTGAAGCCGCTGATGTCGATGATGGACTTCAGGTCGACGTCGCCGAAGTTGACGGCGGTGATCGGTGCGCGCGGGTTCATGTGAACCAGACGGTGGCGCAGCGCTTCGTAGTCGACTTCGTTGACCAGGTCTTTCTTCGAGATCAGGATGCGGTCGGCGAAACCGACCTGCTTTTGGGCTTCGGGCTGTTCGTCGAGCGTGGACATGCCGTGCTTGGCATCGACCACGGTGACCACCGCGTCCAGGCGGTAGTACTCGGCGATGTCGTCATCCATGAAGAACGTCTGGCACACGGGGCCGGGGTTGGCCATGCCGGTGGTTTCGAGGATGACGCGTTCAAAAGAGAGTTCGCCGGCTTCGCGCTTGGCGCGCAGCTCGGACAGGGTACGCATCAGGTCGCCGCGCACCGTGCAGCAGACGCAACCGTTGGACAGCTCGATGATTTCTTCGTCGCTGTCCTGCACGAGCAGGTCGTTGTCGATGCTTTCGGGTCCGAACTCGTTTTCGATGACGGCGACGCGGCGGCCATGGAATTCGGTCAGGATGCGTTTGAGCAGGGTGGTCTTGCCCGCACCGAGGAAGCCGGTGAGGATGGTGACGGGAACCATTTTGTCCAAACTGCGCGGGGTGTTCATGGCGAAGCTGCTAGCGTGATGTCAGAGCGCGAAACACAGCGCCTGACGGGGTTTTCAGTCCCTGCCGATTGATGTCTGCCACAGGCTGCGAGAGCCACCGATAGCGGCCGGACGCAGGATTACAGCACAGTCGGGGGCAGGGGGCAAACCCCGGGCCAACCCGGGGGGCCGTGGCCGCCAGATGGCAGCCGATCGCCGTCAAGTATCGGGCGATACCTCTATTTTGGGGCGGTTTGCCCAGATTCAAGGGCGAGCCGGCGGCACGGGGGCGGGCGGGCTTGAAATGGTGCAGCCGATGGGGCGCATCCTAAGGATGAGATGCGGCTCGAAATGGGGCTCATCCAAGGATGAGAGATGCCCGGGATGAGGCCAATCCAAGGATGAGGCGCACCCAATGGATGAAACGCCTCAGGGGCGCCCGCCCAATCAATGGTGATGGTGGTGATGACCCGCGTCGGCCGGCTGGGTCTTCTGACACTGCGGGCACAGCGCGCGGATTTCGGTTTCATGCGTGGCCAGCGCATAGCCCGTCTGGGCAACGCGTTCGGCCAACTGACGGCTCATGGCCGGGTCGGAGACTTCAGCGACGGCGCCGCAACCGGTACAGACGACGAGCAGGTCATGCGGTGCGCCGCCGGCGTCGTGGCAGGCGCTCCAGGCATTGACGGCGTCCAGGCGGTGAATGAGGCCTTCGTCCATCAGGAAGTCCAGGGCACGGTACACCGTGGGCGGCGCAGCGCCCGGGTGGACGGCGCGCATGGCGTCCAGCAGCTCGTAGGCCTTGAGGCTGCGGCCATGGCGCAGCAACAGTTCGAGGACCTTGCGGCGGATGGGGGTCAGGCGGCGTCCGCGCTGCGCGCACAGCGTTTCGGCGACGCTGAGCTGAGCGCCAACGCTGTCGTTGCGGGGTGGACGGGACGGAGCGGACATGGCGGGCTTTATCTGAAGGGAAGCGCGCGCGACGCGCGCGCGAGATGCCTGGAAGGTAGCAGAAAACCCCGGCGTGCGGGAACCGGCTCTGAAGCCGTCATGGTTTAGTTATGATATAACATAATAAAACTGCCGCTGCTTCGTATGTTGTTGCTGCGGTTGCCGCTTTCCCGTCGTCGCCGAATTCCGTTGTTGCCTGCCATGTCCCATTTCTCGCTCCTGCCCCCGCGGCCCGGCGCCGCGCCCGGCCGGGGCACGCCGCCCCGTTCCGCGTTTCTCGTTTCCGCCTGGCGCCGCATGGCTTACGCCCTGATGGCCGGCATCGCGCTGTGGGCGTTGACCGGCTGGGCGCTGGACTGGTGGCCGCGATGAACGCGGCGCCCATCACGGTCGAGCTGGTCGACGCATCGTTCGGCTGGCATGGGCGCGCGGCGTTGCGCGCGGTCTCGGGCAACTTCGCGCCCGGCGGCATGACGGCCGTGGTCGGACCCAACGGCGCGGGCAAGTCGACGCTCATCAAGGGCATCATGGGCGTGCTGCGACCCATGACCGGCAGCGTGCGCATCCAGGGCGCCGGACGATCGGCGTTGGCGTGGCTGCCGCAGGCGGCGGAACTGGACCGCTCGTTTCCGACGACAGTGCTGGACCTGGCGGCCATGGGGGCGTGGCGCCGGGTCGGCGCCTGGCGCGCGTTCAGCAACGACGAGTTGGACCGGTGCATGCACGCACTGGAAACCGTGGGTCTGGCTGATTGCGCGGGCCGCGGCGTGGAGACGCTGTCGGGCGGGCAGATGCAGCGCGCCCTGTTTGCACGGATGCTGGTGCAGGATGCGCCGGTGCTGTTGCTGGACGAACCCTTTGCGGCCGTGGACAGCCACACCGCCGAGGAACTGATGGCGCTGTTGTGCGGCCTGCATGGACAGGGCCGTACCGTGATCGCGGTGCTGCACGACCTGGACCTGGTGCGCGATCACTTTCCGGAAAGCCTGCTGTTGTCCGGTTCAGTGGTGGCCTGGGGCGACACCACCGCCACGTTGAGCGAGGCGCATCTGAAGACGGCGCGCCAACGCCACGCGGGTGCTTGGGCATGACGCTCGTGGATTGGGTGGTATCGCCGTTCCTCGACTACGGCTTCATGCGGCGCGCGCTTGCGGGTGCTTGCGCGCTGTCGCTGGGCGCCGCGCCCTTGGGTGTCTTTCTGGTGTTGCGGCGCATGAGCCTGATGGGCGATGCGATGTCGCACGCCATCCTTCCGGGTGTGGCGGTGGGCTTTCTGATGGCCGGCCTGTCGCTCGGCGCGATGACGCTGGGCGGCATTGCGACTGGACTGGCCGTGGCATTGCTGGCGGGGCTGGTGGCCCGGCTGACGCCGCTGCGCGAGGACGCGAGCTTTGCCGCCTTCTACCTGATATCGCTGGGGCTGGGCGTGCTGCTGGTGTCCCTGCGCGGCTCCAACATGGACCTGCTGCACGTGCTGTTCGGCACGGTGCTGGGCCTGGACGACGCGGCGTTGCTGCTTGTGACCGCCACGGCCAGCGTGACCTTGCTTGTGCTGGCGGCCATCTACCGGCTGCTGGTTGCCGAATGCCTGGACCCGGGATTCCTGCGCGCCAGCGGCGGCATGGGCGGCGTGGTGCACATGGGCTTTCTGGTGCTGGTCGTGGTGAATCTGGTGGCGGGCTTTCAGGTGCTGGGCACGCTGATGGTGGTGGGCATCATGATGCTGCCGGCCGCCGCGGCGCGGTTCTGGGTGCGCAGCGCGGCCCGTCAGATTCCCCTGTCGGCGGCAATCGGCGTGGCGTCTTCGGTGGCCGGGCTGCTGGTCTCCTATCACTTCGACGTGCCGGCTTCGCCCGCGATCATCCTGGCGGCCGGCGCCTGCTATCTGTTTTCCATCGTGGGCGGCCCGCAAGGCGGGCTGCTGCGGGCAACGCGCCGCGTGCGCCCTGCCTGAGACTTCATAAGGAGATTGACCATGCGTTCGATTCTGCCGGCGCGCCGCCGCGCACTGCTGGCCATGGCGGGCGTCTGCCTGTCGGCCATGTTGGGAACCGCGCAGGCGGCCGAGCCGCTGAAAGTGGTGGCCAGCTTTTCCATCCTGGGCGACATCGTGCGGGAAATTGGCGGCGCCGACATCAGCCTGACGACGCTGGTCGGGCCTGACGGTGATGCGCACGGTTACGAACCCACGCCGGGCGATGCGAAAAAGCTTGCGGATGCGCGCGTGCTGGTGGTGAACGGCCTGGACTTCGAGACCTGGCTGTCCAAGCTGACGAAGGCGTCCGGGTTCGCCGGACAGACGGTGACGGCGTCCAAGGGCGTGACGCCGCGCAAGTTCGCGGGGCATGGCGATGGGCACGCGCACGGGGCTGATCACGATCATGATCACAAGGACGGTCACGACCACAAGCACGGCGATGACCACGATCACGACCATGACCATGACCACGACCACAAGCCCGGCCATCACCATAACCATGGCGACGCCGACCCGCATGCCTGGCAGAGCCTGGCGAACGGCGTGATCTACGCGCGCAACGTGGCCGACGGCCTGGCCGCCGCAGATCCCGCGCACGCGCAGGCGTATCGCCAACGCGCCGACGCATACGTCGCCAAGCTGCAGGCGCTGGACGCCAGCGTGCGCAAGACCTTTGGCGCCATCGGCGCCGATCGCCGCAAGGTTGTCACCTCGCATGATGCGTTCGGCTATTTCGGCGACGCGTATGGCGTGACGTTCATCCCCGCAATGGGGGTGTCGACCGACGCCGAGCCGTCGGCGCGCGAGGTGGCCGCGATCATCGAACAGGTGCGGCGCGACAAGGTGCCCGCGGTGTTCGTCGAGAACATCAGCAGTCCCAAGCTGGTCCAGCAGATCGCGCGCGAGACCGGCGCAAAGGTGGGTGGTACGCTCTACTCCGATGCCCTGTCCAAGCCTGGACAGCCGGGCGCCACCTACCTGGAAATGTTTGAATGGAACGCACGCCAGCTTGCCGCGGCCTTGCAACCCTGAGCGCCGTGGCGGCGCTGCTGGCGGCGGGCGCCGCCAGCGCGCACCCGCACATGTGGATCGATGCGCGCGCGCAGATCGACGTCGATGCCGAACAGCGCATCACCGCCGTGCGGCAGGTGTGGCTGTTCGACGAAATGTTCGGCGCCTACGCGACGCAGGGGCTGAAAAAGGCCAAGGACGGGACGCTTCCCGCCGACACCCTGAAAGGCATGGCGCAAGATTGGATGAAGGCGCTGGGCGAGCCGATCTCGCATTACTTCACGCGCGTCACCGTTGACGGCAAGACCGCTGCATTCGCCGCACCTCGCGACGCCCGCGTCGACTGGAACCCCAAGACCACACGGCTGACGCTGTCCTTCACGCTGCCGCTGGCCGAGCCCGTCGCGCCGGGCGCGGGCGGCGCGCAAGTGGACATCTACGACCCCACCTATTTCGTGGCCTACGCATTTGAAGAGAAGGGGGCGGTGTCGCTCGGCGGTCCGCAAGGCGCGGCCTGCAAGGCCGACTACCGCAAGCCCAAGGAACTGGATTGGAAAACCATGCAGGAACTGGCCGCGATCCCGGCCGACCCGGACGCCTTGCCCGACGAACTGTTCGCCATTACCAAGGGACTCACGCACCGCATCGAGGTGCGGTGCCCGTGAGCCGCTGCGCGCGCGCGCTGGCGATCGTCCTGCTGATGCTCGGTGGGCTGTCGATTGCGGCCGCGCAAGGCACGCATCCCTTTGGCGTGCCGGAAAGCGGGAGCGGCCTTGCCGGTCCCGGCTGGCTGTCCAGTTTTTTTGGCAGCGTGTCTGTCTGGCAGTCGCATTTCTACCGGCAACTGACGGGCGCTGTCCGTGCCTGGCAGGCGGACGGCGGCGCAGCGTGGGCCCTGGTCGGCCTGTCGTTCGCCTACGGCGTCTTTCATGCGCTGGGACCGGGTCACGGCAAAGCGGTGATTTCGTCGTACGTCCTGGCCAACCGCCAGACGGCGCGCAACGGTGCGCTGCTGGCCTTGGCGTCTTCACTGATCCAGGCGCTGGTGGCGATCGTGATGGTGGCGGTGCTGGCGTTGATCTTCAACGCGACGGCGGCGACGATGAACGAAGCGACACGCTGGCTGGAGCTGGCGTCGTATGCGTTGGTGACGCTGTTGGGCGTGTGGCTGGTGTGGGTCAAGGCGGTGAGGCCGTTGCTGCGGCGGACTGGGGCGCGTGACGATGCAGATACGCCGGTGCAGGCGCACGAACACGCGCACAAGCACACGCACGAACATGCGCACGGGCATGAGCACGTGTACGAGCACGTACACGAGCACCGGCATGATCACGAACACGCGCACAAGCATGCGCACGGCAATCCGCAGGTTCAGGTCCAAGCGCATCACCACGATCACAATCATCATCATGACCACGACTGCGGTTGCGGACACGCGCACGTACCCGCGCCGGAACAGGTTGCCGGTCCGATGAACTGGCGCCGCGCGTGGTCGGCGATTTTCGCGGTGGGCCTGCGGCCCTGCAGCGGCGCGTTGATCGTGCTGGTGTTCGCGTTGTCGCAGAATTTCTTTCTTGCCGGCGTCGCATCGGCGCTGGCGATGGGTTTGGGCACGGGGCTGACCGTGGCGGCATTGGCTTGCCTGGCTGTTGCGGCCGGGAGCGCCGCGACGCGTCTGGGCGGCCGCCTGTCCGGCGCTGGCGCGGCGCGGCTGCGCTATGCGATCGAGGCGCTGGCCGCAATGGCGGTGTTGTTGCTGGGCGTGATGCTGCTGGGCGGCATGTTGGCCGCGGGCGGGTAGCGGATACCCGCGTGCGGGCCGGGCGTTTGATCAGGCTGCACGGGCGCCCCGCCAAAAAAGGTCAGGACTTGCGCCCGGCGCGCGGATGGGCCTGGTCGTAGGCCTTGGCCAGATGCTGGAAATCCAGCCGCGTGTAGATCTGCGTGGTCGAGATATTGGCGTGGCCCAGCATCTCCTGCACGGCGCGCAGGTCTTGCGCGGATTGCAGAACGTGGCTGGCGAAACTGTGGCGCAGCACGTGGGGATGCACATGCGTGGGCACCCCGGCCGTCTGCGCGATGCGCGCAAGCTGCAACTGCACCACGCGCGGCGAAATGCGGCGTCCGCGCGCGCCCAGGAAGAGCGCAGCTGCATCTGCGGGGGGCGGCGCGGGCAGCGCAAGTTGCGGTCGCACTTCGATCCACTTGCGCAGCGCGGTCAGGGCCTGTTGGCCGACCGGCACCGAGCGGCGCTTGCCGCCCTTGCCCAGCACCACGACCTCGGCATCATCCAGATTCAGCCAGCCGCGCGACTCGTAATCGGCCGCGCGCTCGTAGCGCAGGTCCAATCCCACCAGTTCCGACAGCCGCAACCCGCTGGAATACAGCAGCTCGAACATGGCCTGGTCGCGCAGTGCGGCGGGTTCGGTCGCCACCTGGGCGGGTGCGCTATCCAGCAGGGCCTGGGTCTGCTCGACAGACAAGGCCTTGGGCAGGCCGCGCGGCGCCTTGGGGGCGCGCACGCCTGTGACGGGATTGCCGGCCAGTTCGGCGGCCGGCGCCCACCATTGATAGAAACCGCGCCACGCCGCCAACGTGCGGGCCAGGCTGCGCGGGCCGCGGCCCTGCGCGTGCAGGCGCGCCACGAATTGGCGGATGTGGCCGTTGCTGAGTTTGTCGAGCGGCAGGCCGGCCTTGTCGGCCAGTTCGCGCAGGAATTGCAGTTCGCGGCGGTAGCCGTCCAGCGTATGGGGCGAGTACCGGCGATTGGTCTCCAGATGGCGCAGCCAGGCGCACATCGGATCCGGAAGGACAGGCGGATTGGAGACTGCCTCGGCTTTTTGCTCCGCTTTCTGCTCGGCGTTCTGCATCGCGTTGTCCTTGTCCGCCCCGGAAGCCTTACGCCTTGGGCGAGGCCGGATTCAGCCGGTGCAACGCGGCCGATGCAAGCTGGCCGACGGATTCCAGGAACGTCGTGCCCATTTCAGGGGTGAAGCGTTCCGGGTCGTCTGAACCGAGCACCAGCAGGCCCACGGCCGCGCCGTCGGCTTCAAGGCGCAAGGGAACCAGCGCCAGCGACTTGGGCTTGGCGTCCAGCCACGCCACCGCTTCGAAGGCGGTGTCGGCGCCGACATACGGCGTTTTCAGGCTGTCGGTGAAGGTGCGCACGTCATCGGATACGGGCTCGCCGTAGCCGTGATCGGGCAGGTCAGACAGGTTCCACAGGCGCAGCGCCACGTGGTTCAGTTCGAATTGTTCGGCCAGGCCCAGCGCGATTTCGCCGGGCACCAGCTGAGGATCGCATTCGGACAGCAGGCGGCAGCACCACTTGGCCACGTGCGAACCGATGGTCTCGTTGGCGGTGGCGTTGCGGACCAGTTCGTTCAGGCGCCATTCGAGTTCGCGGGTGCGCTCGCGCAGCGTGAGGATCTGGCGTTCGCCCAGCGAGATGGCGCGCGAACCGTGCGGATGCGGCACCTGCAGGGTGGCGAAGACTTCGGCGTGTTCGTCGAAGAAGCCGGGGTTCTCTTGCAGGAAGGTTGCGATGTCCTGGGCGGTGAAAGCGGTATCGGTCATAGAGTTATCGGTTCAGCGCCATGGAAAAGACGAGCTTGTCGATGTCGACCTGGCCCGTGAAGACGGATTCGGCCGGGCCGGTCATGCGGAGTTGTTCGCCGTTCCAGGCGACGGTCAGCACGCCGCCGAGCGCTTGTACGCGCACAGGCGAATCGAGCAGGCCGCGGCGGATGCCGGCCGCGACGGCGGCGCAGGCGCCCGTGCCGCAGGCCAGCGTTTCGCCGACACCGCGCTCGAAGACGCGCAGGCGGATGTTGTTGCGGTCGACAACCTGCATGAAGCCGGCGTTGACGCGGCGCGCAAAGCGCGGATGGGTTTCGATCAGCGGACCCAGCACGGCGACGGGCGCGGTGTCGACGTTGTCGACGACCTGCACGGCGTGCGGGTTGCTGATGGCGACGGCGGACAGAGTGACCGTGCGGGGAAATCCGGCGGGGGCGTCGAGGTCCAGTTCCCAGAGGGTGTCCTGGCCCTGCGTGACGGAAGGCAGGCCGGTAGTGTCGAAGGGCAGCGCGGCCGGATCAAAGCGGGTGCTGCCCATTTCCACTGTGACCTGCTCGTCGTCGCCTTCGTCCAGGACGAGGATGCCGGTGGCGATCTCGGCGCGAAGCGGATTGCGGTCGGACAGGCCTTGCTCGTGCACGAAGCGCACGAAGCAGCGGGCGCCATTGCCGCAGTGTTCGACCTCGGATCCGTCGGAATTGAAAATGCGGTAGCGGAAGTCGGCGTCCGGCCGCGTGGCGCGTTCGACCAGCAGGATCTGGTCGGCGCCGACGCCGAAGTGGCGGTCGCCGAGGGCGCGCGCGCGTTCGGGCGTCATCTCGATGGTCTGGCGGACCCCGTCGAGCACAACGAAATCGTTGCCCGCGCCGTGCATTTTGGTGAAGTTCCAGTTCATCTGCGGATTATCCCCCATTCTCGCGGTGCGGCGAGTGCGCGCCGCGGTTCAGTACAGCTTGGCTTCGCCTTCGGGGCGTGTCTTGAAGCGGCGGTGCACCCAGTAATACTGGCTGGGGCAGCGGCGCACCCAGGTTTCGAGTTCGCGGTTCAGGCGGGCGGTGGCCGCTTCCAGCGTGTCGTCGCCCGGAAAGTCTTCGAGTGGCGGGAGCACGTCGACGTGGTATTTGCCGGTGTCAGGATTCCAGAATCCCACGATCGGCAGCACGGCGGCGTTCCATTTCTGGGCGAGCTGGGCTGTCGCGACCAGCGTGGCGGCCGGCACGC
The DNA here is from genome assembly GCF_002331005.1 of Achromobacter sp. UBA2119. Lineage (NCBI taxonomy): Bacteria > Pseudomonadati > Pseudomonadota > Betaproteobacteria > Burkholderiales > Alcaligenaceae > Achromobacter > Achromobacter sp. UBA2119. The sequence goes on from NZ_DCYD01000008.1 coordinate 73,824, forward strand.
CGAAGAACGGCACGAAGACCGAGCCCTGGCGGCCGAAGTCCATGTCGGGCAGGTAGTAAACCGGGCGCGGGGCGCGCAGGTGCCGGATCAGGTCGCGCACGCCATCCTTGCGGCTGACCAGGAAGACTTCGTTGAAGCGCGCCCGCCCGGCGGCCACGACGGCGTCGATATGCGGGTCGCTTTGCGGCGTGTACATGGTGGCCGCGCTGGGCACTTCCATGGTCAGGCGGGTGGCGGCGGCGTCCAGCGCGATGAAATGGGGCGCAAGCAGGATGACCGAGCGGCCCTCGGCCGTCAGCGCGTTGATGCGGTCGGCGCCGGTCTGCGTGACCATCTCTTTGATGGCCTCGGGCGTGCCGTACCACAGCACGCCGCGGTCGACGATGGATTGCGCCAGCGCGCGGAAGTGATCGGCCACCCACTGTTCACGCACGGCCTCGGGCTGGTCGGGAAAGCTCAGTTCCAGGTTGCGGCGGACGATGCGCGCGCGCGACTTGGCCAGCCGCGGCGCCAGCCAGCCCAACACCGCGCCGATGCGCAGGCGCGTCGACGGCTTGATGCGGCCGAACCATTTCAGCAGGGTAACCAGCGTGCGCGTTTTTCTATCGTTCATGGATGTGGATGGAGACCGGACGGCGGGATGAGCCAGGGTTCAAGCGGTCGGGGGCGCCGGTTCAGCGTCGGGCGCCGGGGTGGCGCCGCGCGGAGTCTTGTAGCGGTTGTAGCTCCAGAGGTACTGGTCGGGGCAGCGGCGGATCAGCGTTTCCATCGCGGCGTTGATGAGGGCGGCCTGGGCCTCGGGCTCGGCGGGCAGCGGCTCGGGCACGCGCACGTAGTGGATGCGCCAGCCTCGGCCCTTGGGCAGGCGTTCGCCGGCCGTAAGGATGATGGGGACGTTGGTCTGCGATGCAAGCTTGCCGGGCAGCGTCATGGTGTAGGCCAGGCGCCCGAAGAACGGCACCCACACGCCGTCGCCCACGCTGGGCGCCTGGTCGGGCAGCATGCCGACGGATTCGCCGCGGCGCAGCGCGCGCACGAACTCCCGCACACCCTGCATGTTGGCGGGCACCGCATTGACGGCCGAGCTGTTGCGCGCCGTTTCCAGCAAGGGCGCCAGCGCTTCCTTGCGCGGGGGGCGGAACATCACCGTCATGGGCATCTGGCGGGCGAGGTAGCGCGCGGTGATCTCAAAGCAGCCCAGGTGCGGCGTCAGAAACAGGATGCCGCGGTTCTCGGCGCGGGCGGCGGCGACCACGTCGTCATCGTCGGAGACCACCTGCGCCAGGCTCTCCTGGTTGCGGAACCAGACGCGGGGATTCTCGAGAATCATCGCGCCGGCTTCAGCCGCCGCGCGCCGGGCGAACGCCGCGCCGGGGTAGCCCGCCTGCGCCGCATTGGCCTGCAGGCGCCGCCGGTACTTGCCCGGCAAGGCGTAGATGGCGCGTCCCGCGAACCGTCCGATCGCATGCGCGACGGGGAGCGGCAGGGCGGCAAAAAGTCGGAACAGAGGCAGCAACATGCGTCAAAAGGTTGAAATCGGGCAGGGTATTACTGCTGATCGAGGCATATGGATACACCCCGGCAACAAGCATAAGAACGGCATTTTCGCTTAAAATGCGCCCAGTCGCCGAGTTAACCGACAACTTGCGGGGCGACGGCAAGGGTACTCGCGCTTCGCGCAGCCTGCGCCAAATCCGCTAAAGCGTCGCGCCCAGTTGGCATTGCATTGCAGACCGGGGTGCAACGCGCCTCGAGAACCTATGCGCCGGCAAGACCGGACACTAAGGACGCATCTGTGGCCAACAACGATTTTCTCTTCACTTCCGAATCCGTCTCCGAAGGGCACCCCGACAAGGTCGCCGATCAGATCTCCGATTCGATCCTCGACGCCATCTTCACGCAAGACCCGAACGCGCGTGTCGCAGCCGAAACGCTGTGCAACACCGGTCTCGTCGTGCTGGCTGGCGAAATCACCACCACCGCCAACGTCGATTACATCCAGGTCGCGCGCGACACGATCCGCCGCATCGGCTACGACAACACCGAATACGGCATCGACTACAAGGGTTGCGCGGTGCTCGTCGCCTACGACAAGCAGTCGCCCGACATCGCGCAGGGCGTGGACCGCAGCTCGGAAGACTACCTGAACCAGGGCGCCGGCGACCAAGGCCTGATGTTCGGCTACGCCTGCGACGAAACCCCCGACCTGATGCCTGCCCCGATCTGGTACGCGCACCGCCTGGTGCAGCGCCAGAGCGAATTGCGCAAGGACGGCCGCCTGGGCTGGCTGCGTCCGGACGCCAAGTCGCAGGTCACGTTCCGCTACGTCGACGGCCGTCCCGCCGAAGTCGACACCGTGGTGCTGTCGACCCAGCACGCGCCGGATGTCTCGCAAGAGACCATCCGCGAAGCGGTCATCGAAGACATCATCAAGCCCAGCTTCCCTGAAGGCCTGATCACGCCCAAGACCAAGTTCCTGGTCAACCCGACCGGCCGCTTCGTCATCGGCGGCCCGCAAGGCGATTGCGGCCTGACCGGCCGCAAGATCATCGTCGACACCTACGGCGGCGCTTGCCCGCACGGCGGCGGCGCGTTCTCGGGCAAGGATCCGTCCAAGGTCGACCGTTCGGCCGCCTACGCCGCCCGTTACGTGGCCAAGAACATCGTGGCCGCCGGTCTGGCGCGCCAGTGCCAGGTGCAGGTCAGCTACGCCATCGGCGTGGCCGAACCCATCAACATCACCGTCTACACGGAAGGCACCGGCGTCATCCCCGACGACCAGATCGCCAAGCTGGTGCGCGAGCACTTCGACCTGCGTCCGAAGGGCATCGTGAACATGCTGGACCTGCTGCGCCCGATCTACACCAAGACCGCCGCCTACGGCCACTTCGGCCGCTCCGAGCCCGAGTTCTCGTGGGAAGCCACGGACAAGGTCCAGGAACTGAAGAAGTCCGCCTGACGCGATCGAAGATCTGCGTTGCAGATAACGAAAAGCGCCCGATCGGGCGCTTTTTTTTGGAGCCGCCGCTGGACGGCGTTCTTGTTTTGTGCCGCCGATGAACGGCGTTCTTGATTCACGGGCGCGCCGGCCGGGCCGGATTTCTGCCGTGGCTGCGCGCGGCGTCAAAGTCCCCAGGCCGACAGATCCGGATGCAGGGGCGTGGGAGACAGCACGGTTTCCAGTGCCGCCGCGCAGTCCAGCAGCCCCGCGTCAGCGCCAGCGGGCGCCAGCAGTTGCACGGCGCAGGGCATGCCGCCGGCATCAAGCCCCGCCGGCAGCGCAATCGCCGCCGCGCCGAGGAAGTTGGCCGGGCGCAGCAGCTTGCCCAGGCCGGCGTGGCGCGTGTCCTGCGGGTCCAGCGCCTGGGCGGCCTGATCGATGGCGGGCATGAGCAGTGCGTCCACGCCCTGCATGGCGCTGTCGAAAGCCGCCATGTCGGCCTGGCGGCGCAGCAGCGCGGCCTCGTAGCTGGCCTGCGTGATCCGGCCGCCAGCGGCGATGCGCGCGCGCACCACGTCCCACAACGGTTGCGAGGCGTCTTCGGCCAAAGCGCCGAAATAGCGGAAGGCCTCGTACGCCAGCACCAGCGAGTTGTCTTCCGCCATGCGCGCAAACGACAGCGAGGCGGGCGGGTGCCAGGCGGTGGGCGTGAAGCCAGCCTCGGCCAGGCGTCCCTGCGCCGCGTGCCAGGTTTGCAGCGCCTCGTCGGTCAGCGGGGCCGGCCAGGCCTGCGGCGCCAGTACGGCGACGGCGCCCGGCTGGCGCGCGGCGGTGTGACGCAGGCTGGTGAAGCGGGCGGCCGGCAGCGCCAGCGTGGCGCCGTCATCGACGTCCGGGGCGGCCAGCAGTTGGGTCAGGAGACGGGCGTCGCCAACGCTGCGCGCAATCGGGCCCAGCACGTCCAACGTGTCCGACAGCGGCAGGCAGCCCGCGCGGCTGATAAGGCCGGAGGACGGCTTGTAGCCGACCACGCCATTCAACGCCGCCGGCGCGCGCACCGAGCCGCCGGTGTCACCGCCCAGCGCCAGCGGCGCCAGACCGGCCGCGACCGCGACGCCCGCGCCGCTGGACGAGCCGCCCGGCGCGCGCGCCACCGTTGCGTCCCACGGATTGCGGGCGGTGCCCTGCGTCGGGTTCTTCCCCGACAGTCCGAACGCGAACTCCGTCATGCGCGTCTTGCCCAGGATCACCATGCCTTGCGCCGCCAGCCCGCGCGTTGCCGCGGCGGTTTCTGTGCTGACGACGCCGGCGCGAGCCTGCGAGCCGCCGGTGCACGGCGTGCCTTCCCACTGCACGCTGTCCTTCACCGCGACCGGCACGCCATGCAGCGGGCCCAGCGTGATGCCGGCGTCCAGCAAACGGTCTGCCGCCTCAGCCTGCGCCAGCGCGCGCTCGGCCGTGACCACGCTGTAGGCGGCCAGTGCGGCGCCGCGCTCGATGCGGTCGAGGAAATGCAGGGTAAGGTCGCGCGACCGGAGCTTGCGCTCGCGGATGGCGCGGGCAAGCTGGCGGGCGTCCTGGAAATGCAGAGTGGTGTCTTGGGCGGGCATGTGTCTCGTCGAAATGGAAAAAGCCTTCCGGTCCTCGGCGGGACCGGAAAGCGATCTGATCGGGATGGCTGGGTGGGATGGCCTACCGGGGCTGGTCTATTTCAGGACCTGGCCTTTCGTCTCAGGCATGCGGATGAAGGTGATCAGCGTGATCACGGCGCCGGCCAGCACGTAATAGAAGAACCAGCTCTCCATGCCCTTGCTTTGCAGCCAGGTCAGCAGGTAGGGCGTGGTGCCGCCCAGCAGCGCGACGACCAGGTTGTACGGCGTGCCGATGCCGACGGCGCGCACGCTGGTGGGAAACTGCTCGGACATGATGGCCGGGGCGATCGCGGTGTACATCGCGTAGAGCACCAAACCGAACAGTTCGACGGCCAGGATCGAACCGAATGACGGCCCGAGCGTGGTCATGACCGGATAGAAGAAGATCAGGTAACCGGCGGCAAAGAAGATCAGTTGGGGCTTGCGGCCGATGCGGTCGGACAGCATCCCGAACAGCGGCTGCACCAGCATGAATACGATCAGCGCGACGGTGTTGGCCGCAAACGCGGTCTTGGGGTCGGCGCCAACCTGCCGGATGGCGTAGGTGGGCACGTAGGCCACGAAGATGTAGAACGCGAACGTGGTCAGGACCGAGAAGCCGACGATGCGCAGCACTTCGCGCGGATGGTCGCGCAGCAGCGTGCGCAGCGGCTGCTTTTCGACGCCGGCCTTCTTGGCGTGCGAGAAGGCTTCGGTTTCCGGGATGGCGCGGCGGATCCACATGCCGGCCAGGCCGCCCAGCGCGCCCAGCATGAACGGGATGCGCCAGCCCCACTCGGCCATGTCGGCCTTGGTGAGAACGGTGGTCAGGATCCAGCCCACGGCCGAGGCGGCCAGGATGCCGACCGCGGCGCTGAAGAAGACGAAGCTGGAATAGAAGCCGCGCTTGTTCGGCGGCGCCATTTCCGCCAGGAAGGTCGTGGCCGAGGCATACTCTCCGCCCAGCGACAGGCCTTGCAGCAGGCGCGCGGCGGTCAGCAGCAGCGGCGCAGCGATGCCGATGGTGGCGTAGGTCGGCGTGATGGCGATGATGAGCGAGCCGCCCGCCATCATCAGGATCGTCAGGCCCAGCGCGGCCTTGCGGCCGTAGCGGTCGGAGAAGATGCCGAGCACCCATCCGCCCACCGGACGCATGAAGAAGCCCACCGCGAAGATGCCGAACGTCGCAAGCAGGGCAGTGGTTTCGTTGCCGGGCGGGAAGAACTGGCTGGAAAAGAAAATGGCGAACGACGCGTAGATGGTCCAATCGAACCATTCCACCGCATTGCCTACACTACCGGCCAGAATCGTGCGGCCGCGCGAAACGGGCGGGGCGCTTGCGCCTTGCGCCGCGCGCAAGGTTGCGGATGTGCTGCTCATGACGTCCTCAAATTGTGTTTTGGTTTTTGGTCAAATAGACCAGTAAATTTTGTGTTTTTATCAATGCGCGAACGTTAGATTAATGGATATGGTCACGTCAAGTAAGGGTAATTCCCTAAGCGCCGCGTTGGACGACACGGATCTCGCGTGCCTCGTCGCGCTGCAGGCGCAGCCTCGCGCGTCCTGGCGCGAGCTGGGCGCGGCGACCGGCATCGCCGAGCGAACCGTCGCGCGGCGCATCAAGCGCCTGATGGACGCGGACGCGCTGCGCGTCATCGCGGAACCGGACCCGCTGGCCACCGGCCGCGGCGTGGTGCTGCACGCCTGGGTGCGCTGCCGGTCTGGCCGGGTGCCGGACGTGGCCGACCAACTCGCGAAGCTGGACATCAGCCAGCTCGTGGTGACGCTGGCCGGTTCCGCCGATCTGATGGCCGAGCTGACGCTGGCCGACGCGGCCGATATGCCGGACGTGGTGACCCACGTGCTGCCGTCCATCGATGGGGTGGAGCACGTGGAGGCGCGGCTGGTGCTTCGGCCGTTCCGGCGCGCGGGTCAGTGGCGCATTCAACCGGCGTCTGAAGGCGATGCGGACGCGCCGCTGCTGTCCCCGCCAGCCGCGCTGACCGATCCCGAGCAGCGCATGGTGTCGCACCTGATGCGCGATGGCCGCGCCAGCCTGGCGGAGCTGGCCGAACGATCCGGCGTCAGCGAGCCCACCGCGCATCGCCTGCTGCAGAACCTGGTGGAGCGCCGCGCGCTGAGCTTTCGCGTGGAAGTCGAGCCGGCGCTGGTCGGCTTTCCGGTGGAAGCGGTGATCTCGGTGCAGGTGCGTCCGCAAACGGTGGACGCGCTGGCCGCGCATCTGGCGCTGGACCCCAATACCCGCTGCCTGTTCGGCACCAGCGGCGCTTCGCAGCTTTTCTGGCACGTGCTGTGCCGCGACAGCCTGCATCTGTGGGACGTGGTGACGCGGCGTCTGGGCGAGTTGGACGGCGTGCTGAACAGCGAAGTCGGCGTGGTGATGCGCGCACACAAGCGTTGCGGCATTGTGCGCGCGGGTGCGCGGCTGGAGGCGGACGCCGCGTGATGTTCACGCGGGGCCGCCTTCGGCCCTTCCGGCCCTTCAGACCCTTTAGACCCTTTCGGCGGCCACATTTCCAGGCGGCCGCCCAGGTTCTCCGGGTCCGCTATGCCCCGAGATAAGCGCGCGCCAGCGCGCCGTCCTTGGCAATGTCTTCCGCGGCGCCGTGCGCGGCGACCCGGCCGGATTCCAGCACGTACGCGCGATCGGCCAGGGACAGCGCCAGCGCCGCCATCTGGTCCACCAGCAGGATGGTCATCGACTCCTTGCGCAGCCGGTCCAGCGCGTCGAACAACTCGTCGATGATCTTGGGAGCCAGGCCCAGCGACGGCTCGTCCAGCAGCAGGATCACGGGCTTGGCCATCAGGCCGCGCGCGATCGCCAGCATCTGTTGTTCACCACCCGACAGCAACCCCGCGCGCTGGTGCAGCCGTTCGCGCAGCCGCGGAAAGCGGGTCAGCATTTCCTCGACACGCGCCTCGCGATCCTGCGGATGCAGGAAGGCGCCCAGGCGGATGTTGTCGAGTACGCTCAGCCCCGGAAACACCTGACGTCCTTCCGGCACCAGCACCAGGCCGCGCGCCACAATGCGATCAGCGGCCAGACCGTGCAGCTCCTGACCCTGCAGGTGCATGCCGCCTTGCGCGGGCCGGTGCAGGCCGGCCAGCGTGCGCATCAGCGTGGACTTGCCCGCGCCGTTCGCGCCCAACAGCGCCACCATCTCGCCTTGCCGGACCTGCAGGTCGATGCCGTGCAGCACGGGATTGGCGCCGTAGCCGGTTGTCAGATTGCCTACGCCCAGCACCTCGGGCGGCAGCGCCTCGCCCGCCGGCCTGCGCCGCGCGGCGGGCGCCCGGCGCGCGGCCTCGTCGCCCAGGTAGGCCTGCCGCACTTCAGGCGATTGCTGGATCTCGGCGACGCTGCCCTGCGCCAGTTCGCGTCCGGCGTCGATCGCCACGATGTGGTCGGACACGCCCATCACCAGCGTCATGTCGTGCTCGACCAGCAGCACGCCCGCGCCCGCCTCGGCAATGCGTCGCAGCAGCCCGGCAAGCCGCGTCTTGTCCTCGCGCGACAGGCCCGCTGCGGGCTCGTCCATCAGCAGCACGTCGGCATCGGTGGCCAGCGCGCGCGCAATCTCCACCAGCCGCCGGTCCACGTGCGGCAGGTCCGCCGCGGGAATGTCCAGCGCGCCTTCGTAGCCGCAGAACGCGAGCAGGGCGCGTGCGCGTTCGCGCACGTCGGGCGCCAGGTAGCGGCGCGACGCCAGCAGCCCGCCCAACCGTCCGCGCAGCATGCCCAGCGCGACGTTGTCTTCGACGCTCAGCGTGTCGAAGAGCTGCGAGGTCTGGTAGGTGCGTGCAATGCCGCTGCGCGCCACGCGATGCGCGGGCAGCGCGGCCAGCGGCGCATCGCCCAGCGCCACGCGGCCGCTGGTCGGCTGGTAATAGCCGCTCAGCATGTTGATGACGGTGGACTTGCCCGCGCCGTTGGGGCCGATCAGCGCCGTCACCGCACCGGGCGGCACCGTGAACGACACGGCTTGCACGGCGCGTACGCCGCCGAAGGTCATCGTGAGCGCGTCGGCCTGCAGCGTGCGGCGCGCGCGCGCGGTCGCAGGCAACGCGCCGTGGCGCGGCGCAAGCCCTTGCGTCTGCGCGCGCCGCCGCCAGCGCGCCAGCAGCCCAGCGGCGCCTTCGGGCGCGGCCCACAACACCACCAGCAGGAAGGCGCCGAAGAACAGCAGGCGGTATTCCTCCAGGCTGGACAGCACTTCGGGCAGCAGACCCACCACCACCGCGCCCAGCAGCGGGCCTGCCAGCGAGCCCGCTCCGCCGATGGTCACCGCTAGCACGAACAGGATGGACTGCATGAAGTTGAAATTGTGCGGCGTGATCATGCCCGTGAGCGGCGCATACAGCCCGCCCGCCAGGCCGACCACCGCGGCCGACACCATGAAGGCCACCGCTTTGACCACCAGCGGATTGATGCCGATGGATTCGCTGGCTGTCTCGCTGTCCTTGACCGCGCGCATGGCCGCGCCCCACGCGCCGCGCGACAGCAGCGCATAGCCGATCAGCGCGGCAAACACCGCCACGATGGCAAGCATGGCCACGCCGCGGTCGCCGCCCAGGCTGCCGAGGGCCGGCTGCACAATGCCCATCAGGCCGTTCTGCCCGCCCGTGACCGAGCCGCCTTCGATCAGCGCGTGTTCCACGATGAAGCCGAAGGCGATGGTGATCATCGCCAGATACGGGCCTTTCACGCGCAGCGCGGGCACGGCGAGCAGCAGGCCGAACGCGCCACACACAAGCGCGGCGGCCGGCCACGCCAGCCAGAAGCTCCATTCGGCCTGGCCGGTCAGGATCGCGACGGTGTACGCGCCGATGGCATAAAAGCCCGCGTGGCCGAACGACATCTGGCCGGTCAGACCCAGCAGCACGTTCAGGCCGATGCCGGCCAGCGCCAGCAGCGCCACATTGCCCAGCACGAAAACGTAGTAGCCGTTGACGGTGGCGGCCAGTATCAGCGCCGCCACGGCCAGCAGGGCATACAGCGCCGGCGACAGCCAGCGCATTGCGGATTGCTTGTTCATCAGACCTTCCTCACATCGGCGCGCCCGAACAGGCCATTGGGCAGCACGGCCAACATGACGATCACCAGCGTGAAGCTGATGATCTGCGTATACCCGGAGCCCAGCGCCACGGTGATCAGCGCTTCGACCACGCCAAACAGCAAGCCCGCGATCATCACGCCCCATGCGCTGGTGATGCCGCCCAGGATGGCGACCACATAGGCCTTCAAACCGAACAGCGTTCCCATGTCCGCCTGCACGTTAAAGAGCGGCGCGACCAGCGCGCCGGCCACGCCCGCGAACAGCGTGGACACCGCGAAGGCGGCCATGATGGCGTGGCGCACGGGAATGCCCATCAGCCGCGCGGCGTTCGGGTTCTGCACCACGGCCAGCAGCGCCACGCCCCAGCGCGTGCGGCGCGACAAGGTGTGCAGTGCAGCCGCCAGCGCCAGACCCACCACCGGGATCAGCAGTTGCAGCGGATAGATGCCCAGGCCCAGCCCGCCGATCTCCAGCGGCGATTGCGCCAGCGGAGAGGGCAGGCTGCGCGGCTCCTTGCCGAACGTGAACATGACCACGTTGTCCAGCACGATGCCCAGTGCCACCGTGGACATGAGCCACGCATTGGAGCCGCGGCTGGCAAACGGCCGCACCGCCAGCCGCTCCACGACCAGGCCGTACAGCGCGCAGAGCGCCAGCGCAAACAGCAGCGCCACGGCCAGCGGCCAGCCCAGCGTCTGGGCGAAGGTGTAGGTCAGCACGGCGCCCAGCATCATGGAACTGCCCTGGGCGAAGTTCACTGTGCCGGACACGGCATAGGTCAGGTAAAAGCCCAGGGCCATCAGCCCATACATGCTTCCCAGTCCCAGGCCACTGACGATGGCGGACATCAACAACATGCGCGTCTCCCGCGGCGTCTGGCCGCTTTACTGCACGCCCTTGACGGGCAGGATGCGGTTGTCGATGAACTGCGTCCACACGTAGTCGTCCTCACGCAGCGCATCGTGCGAGGTCGGCGTGAAGGGCTGCTCATACGTCTTGATCAGGCCTTCGTACTTGCCGATCTTGTAGAAGCCCTGGCGCACCGCGTCGCCATCGGTCGAGCCGGCCTGCGCGATGGCCAGCGCGGCAAGCTGCATACCGTCGTACGCGTTGGCCACGCCCACGGCCGGCGTGATGTCCTGCGGACCCTTGATGTCGGAATACTTGGTCTTGAGCGCCTGCATCACCTTGTCGCCCACCGGACCCTGCTTGCCGAAGAAGCTGTAGGTCTGCACGAAGTGCACGTTCTTGGCGTTGGGACCGGCCAGTTCCGTGAAGCGGCCGCCGGCCGGGCCCCAGTGCGACACAATCGGCACCTTCCAACCCATGCGGTCCAGCGACTTCACCACCTGCGCGGACGGACCCACGTTGCCGACCAGGAACAGCGTGTCGGCGCCGGCGGCCTTCAGGCGGCTCAGTTGCGGCACGATGTCCAGATCGTTGGGCTGGAATTTTTCGACGCCGGCGGGCGTGATCTTGGCGGTCGCCAGCGCGGCGTTCAGGCCTTTCTCGTTGGATTCGCCCCAGGGGTTGTTCACCAGGATCATGCCGGGCTTGGCGCTTTGGAACGTCTTCTGCGCGTACTGAACCATCGCGCTGTCGACGATCTCGTCCATCGCCGACACGCGGAACACGAAGTTGGGATTGCCCTTGTTCTGCGTGATGGCGGTGCCCGCGGCCCACGGTCCCATGAACGGCACCTTCTCCTGGTTCACGATGGGAACGATGGCCATCGAGACCGGCGTGTCCAGGCCGCCGAACAGCACGGCGACCTTTTCCTTGTAGATCAGCTCGCGCGCGGCGGCCATGCCCTTGGCAGGATTGCCTTCGTCGTCGCGGCGCACCAGCACGACCTGGCGGCCGTCCAACAAGCCGCCGCGCGCGTTGATCTCGTCAATGGCGATGGTGATGCCGCGCGTCAGCGCTTCGCCGGCGCGCGCCGACTCCCCGGACAGCGCGGTGATCAGACCGATCTTGATCGGGTCCGCTGCCCGCGCCGGCTGCGAGGCAAGGCCCGCGGCGAAAAGCGCGGCGGCGGCCGCGTGGCGCATGAAGGAACGACGGGTCGGGGTCATCGGGACACTCCTGAAAAAGTGGAATGAATCTTGCATGGGGTTAAGTGCTGCTTCGTTCCCTTATGCAAGATCCATGCCACCTGATCCGCGTTCATCACTGCTCGCCGCTTTCGCCCCGCCGCCGCTGGGCGCGGGCAGTGCAGACGGGATATGTGCACACCGATGTCAGGATTTTGTCGCCAAAACCGCAGCGATTTTGTTCACAATCATGCTTCAGGATTTGCACCAAAATGAATCCATCCTCGCTTCCAAGCACTAAACCGGGGCGCGACGGCAACGCCGCCTGGACGCCGCAACCGCTGGCCTGCCACGGCCGGTTCCCGTACCGCGCCATCGCGGGCCGCGCCGACTATTCGTGGCCGAACGGCGCGCGCCTGGCCGTGTACCTGGGCTTCAACATCGAGCACTTTGCGTTCGGAGAAGGACTGGGCGCGGAACTTGGCCCAGCGTCGCCCCATCCGGACGTCTTGAACTACGCCTGGCGCGAATACGGCAACCGCGTGGGCGCGTGGCGCTGCCTGGAACTCTTCGACGAGCTGCGCCTGCCGGCCGGCGTGCTGATCAACACCGCGCTGTACGAGCATTGCCCCGATCTGGTGGATGCCTTCCTGGCGCGCGGCGACGAGCTCATCGGACACGGCTACAGCAACGCGCACCGGCAGGGCGGAATGCCCGAGGCCGAGGAACGCGCGCTGCTCGCGCACTGCCGCGATCGCATCCTGCGGCACGCGGGCAGCGAGCCGGCGGGTTGGCTGTCGCCGTGGATTTCGGAAAGCCACGCCACGCCCGACCTGCTGGCCGAGGCGGGCTACCGCTACACCCTGAACTGGTGCCACGACGACCAGCCCATGCGTATGCGCACCCGCGCGGGCGACCTGTGGGCCATTCCGTATCCGCAGGAGCTCAACGACATTCCGATGATCATGGGCCGCAAGATGGACGCGCGCGATTTTGCCGATATGATCCTTGACCAGTTCGAGGAGATGCGCGCGCAGGCGGTGCGCCAGCCGCTGGTCATGGGCATTGCGCTGCATCCCTACATCGTCGGCCAGCCATACCGGTTGCGTCACCTGCGGCGCGCGCTGGCGCCACTGGCCGCCGCCCGTGACCGCGGCGAGATCTGGTTCACCACGCCAGGCGAGATCTGCCGGCATGTGGACGGCTTGCCGCCGGGTGTGATCGTTTAGGAGCCGCAGTGCCAAGTCCAACCCAATCCCGCCGCGCCGCCGCCGCGCGGTCCAAGCCCCCCAAGCCCGCCGCGGACGATGACGTCCTGCCCGACGCCGACATGGAACGCCGCATCTGCGAAGCGGTCTACGAAAGCGTGATGAGCCAGCGCCTGACGCCTGGCACCAAGCTGCCCGAGGCCGCGATCTGCGAGCTGTTCGGCGTATCGCGATCGGTGGCGCGCAAGGCGTTGCAGCGGCTGGCGCACGAGCACGTCGTGGACCTGCACCACAACCGCGGCGCGGTGGTGGCCGAACCCACGCCCGAGGACACCCGCCAGATCTTCCAGGCGCGCCGCGCGCTGGAGGCGGCCTTGCTGCCGTTGGCCGCGGCCCGCGCCACGCGCGCCGACTACGCCTCGCTGCGCAAGCAGTTGCGTGACGAGCATGCGCTGCTGCACCGCGCCGGGCAACCGGCCTGGGCACGGCAGGCCAGCGCGTTTCACGTGCGGCTGGGCGAACTGTCCGGCAACACGATCCTGCACGGCTACCTGGCCGAGCTGGTCTCGCGCTGCTCGCTCATCGTGGCGCTGTACGAGCCGCCCGGCAACGCCGCCTGCGAACACGGCGAGCACGTGCTGATCGTGGACATGATGGAGCGCGGCGACGTAGCCGAAGCCGTGCGGACCAACGACAACCACCTGGCGGACCTGGAGCGGCGCATCAGCCTTGAGCGCCCGCAGCCCGCGCAAACCCTTGCCCAGATGCTGGGACTGGCCTGACATGGAAATCGACTTCGACGCTATCACCGAATATCAGCGCTACAAGCTGATGGCCAGCCTGATCGTGCCCCGTCCGATCGCGCTGATCACGACGCTGTCCGAGACCGGCGTGGTCAACGCCGCGCCGTTCAGCATGTTCAACATGCTGGGCGAGGACCCGCCCATCGTGATGGTCAGCATCAACCGCCTGGAAGACGGCGGGCTGAAGGACACCGCGGTCAACATCGCGCGCGACCGCGAGTTCGTCGTTCACCTGACCGACGAAGCCATGGCCGAAAAGATGCACCGCTGCGGCGACCGCCTGCCCTCCGATGTCAGCGAACTGGCGCACGCGGGCCTGGACGCCGCGCCCAGCCACCGCGTCGCGCCGCCGCGTATCGTTCAGGCGCCCGTCGCCTTCGAATGCACGTTGTTCGAGACCATGGAGACCGCCAGCCGCCAGATCTTCATCGGCCAGGTGCGCTGGCTGCATGCGCGCGATGGCCTGATCGACACGGAGACGTGGCGCGTGCGCCTGCAGGATTACTTTCCGGTGGGCCGGTTTGGCGCCAGCTTTTACGTGCGGACGCGAGACCGCTACGCCATCGACGCGGAAAAGAACGCGCCGGCCAGCACGGCCATCGACGAGATCTGAGGCCTCACCACACGGCGGCGTCGGAGCCGGGTGCCCGCAGGCGGCGCGCAAAGCGTCGCGACAGGAAGTCCACGAACGCCAGCGTCTTGGCCGGCAGGTTCAGGCGGTCCGGGTACAGCGCGTGAATATCCGCGGGCGGCGTGCGCCAGTCGGTCAGCACTTCTTGCAACCGGCCCGCGCGCAGGTGCGCCGCCGTTTCCCATTCGGACCGCATGACGATGCCGTGGCCGTCCAGCGCCCATTCCAGCGCGCTCTGGCCGTCGTTTGAACTGACCGGGCCGCGCACCTTCACTGTTTCCGCGCGCGCGCCGGATTCCAGCCGCCAGGTGCCGTAGGCCACGTCGTTCTCGCGCACGACGATGCAGCGGTGGCGCTGCAGGTCGCCGGGGGCGCGCGGCTCGCCATGAATCTCCAGGTAGCGCGGCGATGCGCACAGCAGGCGCCGGTTTGAGGCAATCCTGCGCGCCGTCAGCCGCGCGTCCGGCAGGTCGCCGAAGCGCACCGCCACGTCAAAGCCTTCCTCGATCAGGTTTAGCGGCCTGTCGGTCAGGCGCATCTGCACTTCCACGTCGGGAAACTGCCTGCAGAAATCCGAAACGGCGGGCACGATGTGCGCGCGTCCAAAGCCGAACGTCGCGTTCAGGCGCAGCAGGCCCTGCGGTTGGGCGCGGGCACTGGACACCGACCGTTCCAGGGCCTGCAGATCGGCCAGGATGCGCGCGCCTTCGGCCAAGTACAGCTCGCCCTCCTGCGTGACGCTGTCACGTCGCGTGGTGCGGTTCAGCAGACGCACGCCCAGCCGCTGCTCCAGCTTGGCCAGCCGGGTGCTGATCGCGGGCGGCGTCAGCCCCAGTTCCCGCGCCGTGGCCGAGAGGTTGCCGTGCTTGACCACCAGCGAGAAGAAGGCGAGATCGGAGAGCGCGTCCATGGAGATTTATAAATTGAATTTAATAAAGATTTATAAATTCCACGAATTATAAGAACGAAACCGGCCTATACACTGGGTTCACCGATACAGAGCCGCGCCACGCGGCCACACGAGGAGACCCGAAATGAAGATAGCCAGATTGGCCGGCGCATTGTGCGCGGCCGTTGCCGCATCCTGTTGGGCCCATGGCGCTGCGGCCAACAATGCCTTTCCTGAACGCGCGGTGACGCTGATCGTGCCGTTCGCGCCGGGCGGCAGCGTGGATATCGCGTCCCGCCTGATCGCCGACGCGTGGGCGAAGGAACTGGGGCAGAGCGTGATCGTGGAAAACCGCGCTGGCGCGTCCGGCAACATCGGCATGTCGGCCGTGGCGCGCGCCGAACCCAACGGCTACACGCTGGGCATCAACACCATGTCGCTGGCGATCAATCCGGCGCTCTTCAAGAACATGCCATTCGACACCGCGAAGGATCTGCGCTCGGTGGGAACGGTGGGCACGTCCCAGCACGTGCTGACGGTCACCAATTCGTTGCCCGTCGCGTCGGTGAGCGAGCTGCTGACGTACGTGCGCGCGCGTCCCGCGAACGAACTGAGCTTTGGCTCGGCCGGTACCGGCAGCACGTTCCACATGGCCGCGGAGCTCTTCAAGTCCGTGTCCAAGACGCAGATCATGCACGTGCCGTACAAGGGCGGCGGCCCGGCCATGCTCGACACGATCAGCGGCCAGGTGCAGATGAGTTTTCCGGTGCTGTCCGCCGCCAAACCGCAGGTCGACGGCAAGAAGCTGCGCGCGCTCGGGGTGACCGGCACAAAGCGCTCGCCGCTGCTGCCCGACGTGCCGACCATCGCCGAGTCTGGTCTGCCTGGCTATGAATTCAACACCTGGTTCGTCGTCAGCGCGCCGGCCGGCACGCCGCAGGCGGTGATCGACACGCTGAACGCGAAGCTGGGGCAGGCGTTGAAAACGGACGCGCTGACGCAACGCATGCAGCGGGAGGGGTTTGAACCGCTGATCACCACGCCGGACAAGACCGACGCGATGGTGGCCGCCGAGATGACGCGCTGGTCGGGCATCGTCAAGGAAGCCGGCATCGAGGCGAACTGATCGCGCAGGATGCACCCGCAATAGCCGGCGGCAATACCGCCGGCCGCAATACCCGCCCGCGTGCACCGCGGGCGCCTCTTTCAAGCAAGGAAGCACAGACATGCCCGGCATGACGCTTTACGACAAACTGGTGGCCAGCCATGAAGTGGCCCGGATCGATGCGGAGCACGTGCTGCTTTACGTCGACCTGCACATCATGAACGAGTACACCAGTCCGCAGGCCTTCAGCGGCCTGGCCGCGCGGGGCCGCGACGTATTGCGTCCGGGCCAGCAGATGGCGGTGGTGGACCACATCATCCCCACGCATCCCGTGCCTTCCGCGCTGCGCGTGATTGCGGACGATGCGTCGTCGCGCCAGGCGCTGAACCTGAAGCGCAATTGCGATACGCAGCGCATCGCGCTCTTTGACACGACCGATCCGCTGCAAGGCATCGAGCACGTCATCGCGCCGGAACACGGCATGATCCTGCCCGGCATGGTGGTGCTGTGCGGCGACAGCCACACCACCACGTACGGCGCGTTGGGCGCGCTGGGCTTTGGCATCGGCACCAGCGAGGTCGAGCACATTCTGGCAACGCAGACGCTGGTCTACCGCGTGGCGCGCAACATGCGGATCCGCATCGACGGCGTGCTGCCGGCGCATGTGTCGGCCAAGGATCTGGTGATCTACATCGTGCATCGCATCGGCGCGCAGGGCGCGCGCGGCCATGCCGTGGAGTTCTGCGGCGAGGCGGTGGCCGCACTGTCGGCCGAAGCGCGCATGACCCTGTGCAACATGACGGTCGAAGCCGGCGCGCGCGCCGCGCTGATCGCGCCGGACGCCGTCACCGACGCCTACGTCACGGCGCACGCGCCGCAGCTGGGCGGCGCCATGCTGGACGACGCGCGCGCCTGGTGGGCCACGCTGCGCTCGGACGACGACGCGCGCTTCGACGTGGAACACGCGTTCGACGCGGGCCGCATCGCGCCGTTTGTGACGTGGGGCACGAGCCCCGATCAGGCAATGCCGGTCGATGGCGCCGTGCCGGATCCGCGGGACGAGCCCGACGCGCTGGCCCGGCTGGCGCTGGAAAAAGCCATGGACTACATCGGCCTGGCCGCGGGCGCGCCCATCGCGGGCGTGCCGATCGACCGCGTCTTCATCGGTTCCTGTACCAACGGCCGCATCGAAGACCTGCGTGTCGTGGCCGATCTGGCGCGCGGCAAAAAGGTGGCGGCGGGGGTGCGGGCGATGGTGGTGCCCGGTTCGGGCGCAGTGCGCGCGCAGGCCGAAGTCGAAGGGTTGGCCGCCGACCTGATTGCGGCCGGCTTTGAATGGCGCCAGCCCGGCTGCTCGATGTGCCTGGCCATGAACGACGACGTGTTGCGCCCCGGCGAGCGCTGCGCGTCCACCACGAACCGCAATTTCGAGGGACGCCAGGGGCGGGCAGGGCGCACGCACCTGATGAGTCCCGCGATGGCCGCAGCGGCTGCGCTGGCGGGCCGTATCGTCGATGTGCGCACCTGGGGAGACGCCAAATGAATGCCATGACCGAAGGCGTGGCCGCGCCGCTGCCGTACTCCAATCTGGACACCGACCAGATCATGCCCAAGCAGTTCCTGCGCATCATCGACAAGGCGGGACTGGACAAGGGACTGCTGTACGACTTGCGCTTTGACGAAGCGGGCGCGCCGCGGCCGGACTGCGTGCTGAACCAGCCCGCGTACGCGGGCACGTCCATTCTGGTGGCGGGCCCGAACTTCGGCTGCGGTTCCAGCCGCGAGCACGCCGTCTGGGGCTTGCAGCAGTTCGGCATCCGGGCGGTGATCGCGTCGAGCTTCGGCGAAATCTTCTACTTCAACGCGCTCAACAACGGCCTCTTGCTGGTGACGTTGCCACCGGCCGAGGTCGACGCCTTGCTCTCGAAGGTGTCCAATACGGCGGCGGCCGGCGCAAACCGCGTCAGCATTGACGTGATGGCCGGGCAGGTGCGCGCGGCCGACGGCTGGACCGCACACTTTGACCTGCCGGCGCGGCATCGGCACATGTTCGCGCAGGGGCAGGACATGGTGGGTGCAACGCTGCAGCAACTGCCCGACGTCGAGCGTTTTGAAGCCCGCCATTGGGCGCGCTTTCCGTGGATGAAGGACGTGGCGCGTCAGGTGCGCGACCGGCTGGACGCCGCCTAGCGCGTAACGTGCGCGACAACAAAAGGAGATGACGCAGATGACCGCCTTTTTCGACCTGCCGGTGCGGCGCTTTCGGGCCAACGGCGTGGAGATCGCCGCGCGCATCGACGGCTCGGGTCCGCCCCTGCTGCTATTGCACGGCCATCCGCAGACCCACGCCATCTGGCACCGCGTCTGGCCCGAACTGACGCGTCATCGGACCTGCGTGGCTGCCGACCTGCGCGGCTATGGCGACAGCGAGAAGCCCGCTGCCAGTGCCGATCACGCCGCGCATTCGAAGCGCACCATGGCGGCAGACATGGTGGCGCTGATGCGCGGTCTGGGCCATGACCATTTCGAGATCCTGGCGCATGACCGCGGCGCGCGCGTCGCGCACCGGCTGGCGCTGGACCACCCCGAGGCCGTCTCGCGCATGATGCTGCTGGACATCGCGCCCACGCTGGATATGTATGAAGGCACGACGCGCGCCTTTGCGCAGGCCTATTTCCACTGGTTCTGGCTGATCCAGCCGGCGCCGGCGCCGGAAACGATGATCGAGCACGATCCCGTCTTCTATCTGCGGTCCGTGATGGGCGGTCGGCCGGGCGGACTGGCGCATTTTTCGGCTGAGGCCATGGCCGAATACGAACGCGCCGCGCGCCAACCCGGCTGGGCAACCGGCATTTGCGAAGACTACCGCGCGTCCGCCACGATCGACCTGGACCACGACAAGGCCGGCCGCGCCGCGGGCGAGCGCCTGCGCATGCCGGTGCGCGCGATGTGGGGCGAGCGCGGCGCCGTGGGCCGGAACTTCGATGTGCTGGCCCTGTGGCGCGCGGTGGCCGACGACGTGACCGGCGGCCCGCTGCCCGGCGCGCACTATCTGGCCGAGGAAACGCCGGGCGCGGTGCTGGCCGAAGCCGGAAATTTCTTCGGCTGGCGATGAAGGGACGGGGGCGCACCGCCTGTCAATCAAGCCTCGGCAGGCGATAGGGCTATCCAAAAAGGGACGCACCCCTGGTGTTAACCTTCGGCCCATGAATCGTTACTTCGCCGATCTTTCCGAATTGCCCGACGCCGAGGACGCCCAGCGCGCCTTCAAAGCGTCGGATTCACCCTGCGTGGCGGTGTGCTCCACGCTGTTCGACGACATCTGCCGCGGATGTGGGCGCACCGCCATGGAAGTCGCCAACTGGGTGTTCATGTCGGAAGAAGAAAAGCGCGAAGTCTGGATCCGCATCAAGTCGCAAGGGTATCCGCGGCGCAACAACTGATGCGCTGCGCACTGAGGCGCCGCCGCGCCTGGGCATGACCACGCCGCCATCCCCATTGAAGCCACGTTAAAGTCGCGAAGCCGCGCGCTTGCGTCCCCGTCTTGGGCTTGTCACATGGCGCAGGCTGAATAGCGCCATTGCCCACTTCCGGCTCCATCATGCGCATCGTTCTCGTCACGGATGCCTGGCATCCGCAAGTCAACGGCGTCGTCCGCACCTGGTCGACCATGCGGCAGATCCTCAGCGACTGGGGCCACGAGTTGATCGTGGTCAGCCCCGAGGGCAGCCGAACCATCCCCGCGCCCTCCGAACCCGATCTGCGGCTGTGCCTGCAACCCGGCCGGCAACTGCGCCGCATCCTGGGCGACACCATCCCCGACGCGCTGCACATCGCTACGGAAGGCCCGCTGGGTCTGGCCGCCCGGCGCATGGCGATGCGGCGGGGATGGCGCTTCACCACGTCGTTCCACACCATGTTTCCGGACTACCTGCAGGCGCGCATGGGCATTCCTGCCGCGCTGCCGTGGCGCTACCTGCGCTGGTTCCACCGGCCGTCGCAATGCGTGCTGGTGCCCACCCCCACGGTGCGCGACATCCTGGTGCGGCGTGGCCTGGCGAATCTGCGCGTCTGGTCGCGCGGGGTCGATCCGCGCAAGTTCCAGCCCTCGGCCAGCCAGGCGTTCCAGGACCTGCCCCGGCCAGTCTGGCTGAGCGTGGGCCGCGTGGCCAAGGAAAAGAACCTGGATGCCTTCCTGTCCCTGGATCTGCCGGGCAGCAAGGTGGTGGTGGGCGCAGGACCTGACGAGGCCCGCCTGAAGAAGCGTTTTCCGGACGCGGTCTTCCTGGGCATGCAGCAGGACGGTGCGCTGCCCGGCTTTTACGCGGCTGCCGACGTGTTCGTGTTTCCCAGCCTGACCGACACCTTCGGGCTGGTGATGCTGGAGGCCATGGCCTGCGGCACGCCGGTGGCGGCCTTTCGCAGCGAGGCGCCGCTTGCCGTGGTCGAGGAGGGCGTGACGGGCCGGCTGGACGACGATCTGAAGCGGGCCTGCCTGGCCGCGCTGCCGCTGCACCGGGACGCGGTGCGCGCGCAGGCGCTGACCCGCAGCTGGGATTCAGTCGCGTCGGATCTGCTGGACGCACTGGTGCCGCTGACTCAGGGCGATTCGCGCGGCGCGGCCAGCGACTGGGCGACCACCACCTGAAACACACGCGCCGCCCGGATTTGCTAGCCGCACGGCGCGCCAACCTTGTACAATGCCCGGCAATCCTGAGGAGCGTTGCGACGACCCTGCGGTCCCCCATGTGTCTTACCCATGCGGACCCCGGCTCGCCAGGCTCAGGAATCCTTGTTCAAGCGCCGCGCCCCGCGCGTCGCTACAGCAACGGCGCTCACCTTTGTCGCGTATGGCGGGAAAGGCGAGCACTCGACTGTCGTGGTGTATTCGCGTTGTCCGGCCATCTCGTGCGCCGTTCGTATTTCACGTGGAGCCTACACACCATGAACGCTGTGACTGATAAATCCTTTTCCGACTACCTCGTCGCCGACATGTCGCTGGCCGGCTGGGGCCGCCGCGAACTGGCCATCGCCGAAACCGAAATGCCCGGCCTGATGGCCATCCGCGAGGAATTCGCCGCATCGCAGCCGCTCAAGGGCGCGCGCATCGCCGGCAGCCTGCACATGACCATCCAGACCGGCGTGCTGATCGAAACGCTGGTGGCGCTGGGCGCCGAAGTGCGCTGGGCTTCGTGCAACATCTTCTCCACGCAGGACCACGCCGCCGCCGCCATCGCCGCGTCCGGCACCCCGGTCTTCGCCGTCAAGGGCGAGACGCTGGAAGAGTACTGGCAGTACACCCACAAGATCTTCGAATGGCCCAATGGCCAGAACGCCAACATGATCCTCGACGACGGCGGCGACGCCACGTTGATGCTGCATCTGGGCACCAAGGCTGAAAAGGACATCTCGGTGCTGGCCAACCCCGGCAGCGACGAAGAGCGCATCCTGTTCGCCGCCATCAAGGAAACCCTGAAGCGCGATCCCAAGTGGTATTCGACCCGCCTGGCGCTGATCAAGGGCGTGACCGAAGAAACCACCACCGGCGTGCATCGCCTGTACCAGATGTCGCAAAAGGGCGAGCTGGCCTTTGCCGCCATCAACGTCAACGACTCGGTCACCAAGTCCAAGTTCGACAACCTGTACGGCTGCCGCGAATCGCTGGTCGACGGCATCAAGCGCGCCACCGACGTCATGGTCGCCGGCAAGATCGCGGTTGTGGCTGGCTACGGCGACGTGGGCAAGGGCTGCGCCCAGGCGCTGGTCGCGCTGCGCGCGCAAGTGTGGGTCACCGAAATCGACCCGATCTGCGCCCTGCAGGCCGCCATGGAAGGCTTCAAGGTCGTGACGATGGAAGAAGCCGCCGCCCACGGCGACATCTTCGTCACCGCCACCGGCAACTACCATGTGATCACGCGTGAGCACATGAACGCCATGAAGGACCAGGCCATCGTCTGCAACATCGGCCACTTCGACAACGAAATCGACGTCGCCGCGCTGGCCGATTGCCAGTGGGAAGAGATCAAGCCGCAGGTCGACCACGTCATCTTCCCGGACGGCAAGCGCATCATCCTGCTGGCGCAGGGCCGTCTCGTGAACCTGGGCTGCGCCACCGGCCACCCCTCGTTCGTGATGTCGTCCTCGTTCGCCAACCAGACGATCGCCCAGATCGAACTGTTCACGCGCAACGACGCCTACAAGTCCGGCGAAGTCTACGTGCTGCCCAAGCACCTGGACGAGAAGGTCGCCCGCCTGCATCTGAAGAAGCTGGGTGTCAAGCTGACGACCCTGCGCAAGGACCAGGCCGACTACATCAGCGTGCCGGTCGAAGGCCCCTACAAGCCCAACCACTACCGCTATTGATGGATGTAGCACAATAGGAAAATTCCGCGCCATGTCGGCGCGGGTTTTCCGGTCTGCGGGTCACGCCCGTCGCCGCCCGGCGCCGACGGGTCCGCGGAGCGTCAATACAGGAGTTCGAACATGGTGACACTGATACTCGTCTGGATCCTGAACGCAGTGGCCTTGCTGGCCGTTGCCTACCTGCTGCCCGGCATCACGGTGGCCAGTTTCGGTTCGGCGCTGATCGCCGCGCTGGTGCTGGGCTTGGTGAACATGCTGGTCAAGCCGGTCCTGGTGCTGCTGACGCTGCCCATCACGATCGTTACCCTTGGGCTCTTCCTCATCGTCATCAACGCCTTGCTGTTCTGGTTCGTGGGCTCCGTGCTCAAGGGCTTCCAGGTCAACGGGTTCTGGTGGGCCGTGGGCGGCGCCATCCTCTACAGCATCATTTCCGGTCTCCTGACCAAGCTGATCCCGTAGGGAAAGCCCCCCCGAGCGCTGCGCGCTTCCCCCAGGGGCGTGCCTGCGGACCGGCGGAGCCCGGATCCGCGGCACCCCGCGGGGGCCGCACCTGCCCTAAGCGGCGCTTGGCGCCATAAAAAGATTGATATGTCCGAATCGAACTCTCCTGCTTTTAGTCTGGAATTCTTTCCTCCGCGTGATCTGGCCGGCCAGGAGCGTCTGGTGCGTGCGGCCAAGCAGATGCTGGCCATCCAGCCCAAGTACGTCAGCGTGACGTTCGGCGCGGGCGGTTCCACGCGCGCCGGCACGGCCGACGCGGTGCGCACGCTGCGCAATCTGGGCTGCGATGCGGCGCCGCACTTGTCGTGCGTGGGCGCGTCGCGCCAGGATCTGCGCGACATCCTGCAGGCCTACAAGAACGAGGGCGTGCGGCGCGTGGTGGCCCTGCGCGGCGACCTGCCCTCGGGCATGGGCGGCGACGCGGGCGAACTGCGCTACGCCAATGAACTGGTGTCGTTCATCCGCGAGGAAACCGGCGACTGGTTCCATATCGAAGTGGCCGCCTATCCCGAAATGCACCCCCAGGCCGCCAATCCTTCGGCCGACCTGGACCATTTCGTGACCAAGGTGAAGGCCGGCGCCGATGCCGCCATCACGCAGTATTTCTTCAACGCCGACGCCTATTTCGACTTCGTCGACCGCGCCCGCGCCAAGGGCGTGAACGTGCCGATCGTGCCGGGCATCATGCCCATCACGAACCACACGCAGCTGCTGCGGTTCTCGGAAATGTGCGGCGCAGAAGTGCCGCGCTGGATCCGCCTGCGCCTGGCCGAATTCGGCGACGACAAGGCCTCCATCCGCGCGTTTGGCGTGGATGTGGTGACCGAGCTGTGCCAGACCCTGCTGGACAACGGCGCGCCCGGCGTGCACTTCTACACGCTGAACAGTTCTGAAGCGCCGCTGGCGATCTGGAAGGAACTGACGGTGTAAGCCGTCAGCTGCGCGCGGCTCCAGGCTTGCCGCCCGCCGCCCCTTGCGATAGGCCGGCGGTTCCGTCGGAATTCATGAGACGGTTAGCCCAACCCCCGCGAAGCTATACGCTGAGTGGGGGTTTTTCTTTTTTGGGAAACCGTTCGTTGGCAAGCTCGCCAACGAGCGGCGATTTGTTAACCGGTCCCAACCCTCTGTCAAATCAGACCTGCTCTTCTGAGCTTTCGAACTATTCATATGTCCAAGGGGACGGTCCCGCCTTAGATTGAACGACTTATCGTTCAACTGACGAGTGACACGCACATGGCGGGTGCAGCGACTGACTTGATCGCCGAGGCGTCCCGATGGACACGTCGGGTAGTAAATGCATTGCCATGCCCGGATTGGGCCACGCTTGAACACGGATCTCGCCCCTGGCTTCTTCTGGACGGTGCGCACAGCGACACGCTCGAAAGCGACCTTCTGCAAATCAAGAGTGGTTTCGAATACCGCTGGGTCTGGCGCGACACGCCTCGGGAATACCGGAATCCAGGCTATCGACACGGACCCCTGCTGGTACCGCTCGACAAGGCCTTGTTCAACCACGCCGTTGAACATTGGCTCCGCCAGCAAGCAGGAATCATCCTGGTGGCCCCCGACGATATCGACCTCCTCGTCGCCCATCTGCAACAGTTGCATCAACTGACGGGCACTGAGGGATTCCCCATCAGGTTCAGCCTTAATGGCACGCGGGTGCTCGAAGAGTTCTGCGAAGGCTTGACGGCGCATTCCCTGTGCAGGCTGTTCGGCCCCATCCAACGCTTCATCTGGTATGCGGGCGACGAGCATCAGGGCGAATGGTTGGGTGCCGACTCTCCCGTACAGGGACACGCCGCACCTGCGCTGGACGAGCCCATCGCCCTGACAAAAGCCGACGAGGTCTCACTCGATCAGGCCAGCCTCGCGTGGTTCGTGCGCGACTGCGTGCGCAGCATTCGTCGACAAACGCCAGCGTACGACGACCCCGAGCATGAACCGGCCTTGTGGCGGCGCACCGACCTGTTCGTTCGCGAGGCCGCTGATCAGCTTGCGCTCACCCTGGAACGGGATGTTCGCCACTACGTCGATCTGCGGTTTCGCTATCCACAAGATTTTTTCGCGAAGGATAGCGTGCTCCGGGACATCCTGAGCGAACGGCACATTCCCGGAAAGCATCGATTGATGGATGCCCAAGCACGACTCTCGGCGCTCGCGGCTTAGTAAAGGAAGCCTGTCACGTGAACTTCAAAAAGGCACTGGGCTCCATCCGCCCGAACGAGAAACGCCTTGGCAAAGCCATCTCTCCACCGCCCTGCGAACGCGGCGTGCCTCTATATCCGTTGCGGTATGGCATTGCCGATTACGCGTGGGACAAGGAAGTGTTTCCCCGCCTGAATAGCGATGGCTATCCCGCACTCACGGCGGGCAAAGCGTACGGTTTGCGGACATTGCGCCCGGGCACCTACGTCTATCTCTGCTACTTCGAGCATGGACGCATGTGGACGCAACACTACCAAGTTACTGATGACGTCAAGTTCGCCCGCATCTGGTGGAGTTATGACGACGACCAGGATGCGACGCCGGGACGGCTAAGCCGCCCCGATACGGTCGGCGCCCAAACATATCTTTTCGCGCCAGATGCAAATACTGCCGAAACTGTACACATCCTGGTCAGTGACACGCTGCTGTCCCATCGCAAGCTCTGGGCCATCGAGACCAACGAGGGCGGGCTTCGCGATGCGTTGAGCACGCAATGCAGGCCTGCCGGCAATCCCTATCAGGAACACGTCTTCGACGCGACGCTGCTGGGTCAGGCTGCGCCGGAACTCGCCTCGCCATACGGACACGGTGCGCCCACGCCTTTCGCGTGGAGCGAAATCCAATTCTCAGAAGAGGCGCCAAACCACCATAACGTGTTGGGCAACATGTACATCGCGTTGCTGCCGCGGAAGGATTTCACGCCTCTGGTGGTGGCATTGCAGGATCCGATTGGGATTGCCAGCGAGCTTCATTACCTGATTACCCGTTCCGTGGCGCTCAAGACGGAATATGCGGGTCGAAATGCGCACAAGCTGCAAAGCGCAACGTTGATCTGCGATTACTTCCAGGGAATGAAGAAGCAGACGAGCAAAAACCCGGCCTTGGGCCAAACGATGGCGAAGCAGCAAAACCTGGTGAATTACGCCGGCGCAATGTTGTTTCCGGACGGTTACGCCAAGGAAATCAAAGCGTTCGACAGCACTATTGCAGCAGCGGTAATGGACTCGCTTGCGTGGGTTCGTCTTATCGATCCGTCGCGGTTATTGGGCAAGGCGCTGCACTGCTTTGACCGCAGCGTGATTCACAACGCGCATGACTATAAGAACGCTGTTCTTCAGTGCATTGGCGGGCTGGTGCATTCCAAAGATGGAATACAGGGTCTGAACGACCTGGTCAGTTTGCCCGTCGACAAAAGTCCTTATTGGCTCGCGCTGGCATATGGCAGTGAGTTGCTCCTTGCCCGTCTGAAGTCGAGCTCTGGAGAGATTGCCAAGAATCTTTTCAGCGTTATGGACAAATTTCTGGAGGACCACAAACTCACTGCGGCGTCCGATGCGCTGATCGGGCTGCTGCAGGCGATGCCGGAGCCCAAGGTGGCAGATGTACTGATGCCACGTCTGCGGCACGTAATGGAGGTCAGAGCTGGCTTCACTATTGTTCGCTATGACATCGGTCTGGGGGATTTGCACCGAGCCGCTTATGAGCTCCAAGGGTATCAAACACTCGGCGAAGACAGGTTGCGTGGGTGGAAGATGCCAACGCCCAAGATCGACCATGCAGTTTCGGGTAAGAGGACATCAGTCTATGACTGGGTGAAGGTTGGTGAAACCACGTACCGCGAACTTGGCGAGACGACCACGGACAAGACGGCCCTACCGCCGTCCAGGTCGATTCAGATGGAAGGCAATCCATTCATCAAAGTGTTCAATCGCTTGCGCGCGCCAGGCGGACATTTGTTCACTGGACTGGGTGGGTTTCTCGCCCTTGCGGGGATGCGCAGTTCGCTAAAGAATTTGCATTCTGGTGAAAACCGCGTGGCAGCACGGACTAACGCGTTGGGTGCAGGCATGGCATTGATTGGCTCCAGCATTGAGATCGGAGCAACTGTGGTCGCGGTACGAGCCGGAATTGGAGGCAATACTGCCCTGGCGACGAATGCCAAAATATTCGCCGCTAAAAGAGGTATCGCTATATTTGGCTCTGGTAGCGCCGGCCTCATTGCCCTGGCTGAGTCTTTCAGGGCAATTGGCGCGTTCCGCAACAGCAACCCCGAACAGGGGGCAATGCTTGTCGGCTCAGCCGTTGCCAATGGCCTGTTGGGCTTCGCCATGTGGGCAGGAGGTACGGCAACTGCAGCCACCATTGCAGGAGGTGGAGGAACTATCGCAGTGCTCGGCCTCACCCCTCTGGGCTGGATAGTCATCGCCACCGTAGCAGGCTTCGCTATGGTCGCCTTCTCCTTGGGCATAGATATGTCTAAACATGGGCCGGTAGAAATCTGGCTCAAGCACAGCGCGTGGGGCGTCGACAGACGGCGCTATTCCAACCAAGAAGAGTTGGATGCGTTCCACGGCCTATGCCATCGACCCCGAATGTCTTGCGATTGGGCTCAACGGACAGGCTACTCCGTAGGCAATCTCCGCATTAGCTGCCAGCTACCTGGAATGCACGACATGCCAGAAGAAAACTTCCAGGCGAGGCTCGCGTTTACCTTGCATGGGAAGAAGTTAACTCCGATAAGGGGGCCTATTGCTCATGCCGCCGGGAGAAACCCTATCGATTATCGCCAAGAATGTTTGGTCACCAGACTGGGTGCGAGCGGCGAAGAATGCGGTTGGGCCATACAGATGCACGAAAAAACCAAAGTCGCGCTGGAGTATTTGTACTTTCCTGACCCTGAGTCAGAACCCAGCCTCGCCCTGCGGCAGCCGAAGGCGCCTACCCCGTTGGTATTCTCAGCGGGCGGATGGTTTACTGACCCAATCGATTCTGCTCACCTGGATCCCGTATGGGGGCCACCCGAGGCCGAAACTCAGACCTCGTCGCTCAAGAAAAATAACCGTGCGTGATTCGCACCACTATCTCCTTCGGTCACTTCCGAAGCAAATTTTCCTTTTTATGGGCACAAGCGCGGCGAACTGCCATTTTTGTTAGCCCGGTTCTCCGTGGTTATCTCCGTCTTCAAAAGAGAAAAAATGCGCACGTGCGTAAGCGAGCTACCCAACTTGGCAACCACACAACCGAATAACCTGAGATGAGCGAATTAACACGATTTCCAAGTAGCCCGAATGATCTGCAGAAGCGGTTGCAGTTCGGAGCGCATGGATGACGGACAAAGTTCAGCGCCTACCGAAGAATCTTCGCCTCGGGGGCACGACGCTGCGAAACGATCGACAAACCGGCGAACATCCTCAAACAGACGGTGTGCGCAGGACTAATGCTCAGTCGATAGAGTTGGAGACATTTACCAATTTCACTCAAAGCGGTGCTGCTGGTGCTATAGGCCTGTCGATCGTCGGTGCGATCGTAATTTGCACTCTTATGCTCTTTGCTATGGGAATTGAGAGCGTCACTATTCGCGATATTGTCGAAACGGCGCTCTACGTCCCGATGGCGCCGGCGGTGATCTCAATTATTTACTTTGCCGGCGGTGGTCATCGCAGCCGTGGCGCATTTATCCGCATCCATCGGGGAACCCGCAAGCTCTACTTCGTCTCCTCAACGTATAAGCGCTTACACGTGCTCGATTGGGATGAACTTGAGGCACTGGTCGGATACATCCCCATCGTCTCTGCAAATGGTTTTGCCAGCCGGCACCCGCTCTACTTGATCGGTGTCGATCACACCATGGACCCGCCGACCGAGATCTGCGTTGCATGCGGAAACCTCGGCCTGTTCGACGGTGACCGATCTGCGAAGTCGCTCTGGGCTTACCTTCAGGCCTTTATGGCTTACGCTCCTGAAGGTTTACCTGATCCTCCGCCTCTACCTCCTCGGCTAAGCCGAAAACAGGAGACTCTTAGGCCATACCGGGACTGGTATGACGCGCTGCACCGTAGGCTGTCCACACCCCAAGGCATGCTGAAAGCGCCTATCACCATTCCACTGTGGCTGGGTTGGCTGTTAATCGGGGCCTTTCCGGATAGCGTTGAAGCCTTCATCCAATACAACGTTCCTTATACGAAGTTCCCCAAGGAAATCGATCAATTGTGCGGGTTTGATGAAGTGAGCTTCGATCATTCGCGTTAAAGGTGGACGCTCTGAGGCGTGATGGGTTACCCAGATATCGAAGCATGACGTGGGTCGCCGGTTCGATTTGCGGTGAGTTGGGGCAACCCCATGCGCCTACGCCATTGAAATTCTTGCCGGAAATCCTCATTTTGACGCGATCGAATTGGTCAAAGTCAAATCTGTCCGGACGCCAAAGTAATGCCTGACACCAAACGCCTGCCAAGAACTCTCCGCTTCAGCGGTACGCCTCTTTACCACCACCGGCCCACGGGAGAGCATCCTCAGCCGGACGGGGTGAGGCGAGTCAATGAACAATGTGTCGAGCTCGAAACGTACGCAAACTTTACGCAGAGTGGAGCCGCCAGACATATCGGACTCGGTGTGGTGGTAGCGATAACGGGGGTCATCTTGATGCTGGCTATTCTGAACGAGGAGAATTCGAATCTCGAAAACTACCTTTCGATTATCTTGGCCGCGCCGGCGTTGCCTGCAGTTACGACACTGATTTACTTTTCCAGCGGAGCGCATCGGACCCGTGGCGCTTATGTTCGGATTAATCGGCGTACACAGAAGCTGTATTACGTTTTTCCCAGGGATAAACGACTTCACGCTATCGATTGGGCTCACGTCGAGGCTCTGGCCGGCTACATACCGATATTTTCGGGCACCATCAATACGTCCAGACATCCGCTGTACCTGTTCGGCGTGGATTTAGCCATGACCCCACCCACCGAGATCTGTGTGGCATGTGGGAACCTTGGAGTAGCGGTCGGCGACCGATCGACCAAGGCATTGTGGGCCTGTCTTCAGGCCTTTATGACCCACGGTCTCGACGGTTTGCCCAAACCGGCACCGTTGCCTCCTCGACTAAGCCGCAGACAGGAAGCCCTCCAACCGTACCGAGACTGGCATGCAGGATTGCGCCGCAGACTCGCCAAGCCCTACGGCACCTTGAAAGCGCCGATCACTATCCCGCTTTGGCTTGGCTGGCTATTGATCAACGCTATTCCGGACAGCGTGGAGGCCTTTGTTCAATACAACGTGCCGTACGCGCAGTTCCCAAAAGACATCGACGAGTTGTGTGGCTTTGAAGAAGCTCGGTGGCCGGCCCTTGGCAGCGGCGACCGCATTCAGCCGTAAAACCACTTGCACGCGATGGGCGTCATGAGTGTGGATTCCCGCGCCAGTCCCAACTCTAGTGATGGAGCGGGGCGTGTCCCCAACCGATTCCCCATTGATTTGAGCAAAGCCCGATTTCCGCCAGCACTTTTTCGCCGGCAGAAATCGGGCTAGTCATGGCTTACGTTGGCGCACTGGGGACGTCGCAGCCCGCATCAATCCGCGTACACACCCGCCTTCCGAATCACCCCGCCCCACTTGTCCACTTCAGACTTCAGCCACGTCTGCAGACCCTCGGGCGTCTGCTTGGCCTCGGGCACGATTTCGGCGCCCAGTTCGGCCATCTTTTGCGTGAATGCCGGGTCCTTCAGCGCGGTGCGCAGCGCGGCGTTGAACTTGTCGATCGCCTCGGGCGGGGTGCCCTTCGGCGCATAGACGCCGTGCCACACCTTCACCTCGAAGTCCTTCAGGCCGCCTTCCTTCAGCGTGGGCGCGTCCGGGAGTGCCTTGATGCGGTCCAGCGTGGTGACGCCGTACAGCTTGACGCGTTCGGCCTTGATCTGCGGGATGGTCTGCGTTGTCTGGTCGCACAGCACGTCCACCTGTCCGCCCAGCAGCGCGGTCATGGCCGGCGCGGTGCCCGCGTAGGGGACCGTCGTGAACTGCACGCCCAGCGACTCCTGCAGCAGCATGCCGCACAGCTGCGACACGGCACCCAAGCCGGCGTTGGCCAGGTTGATCTTGTTGCCGTTTTCCTTGGCGTACTTGATGAAGTTGGCCATGCCGTCGGCCGGCAGGTCCTTTCGGCCAAGCAGGGTCATCGGCACGTCGGCGACCTGGCCGACATACGAGAAGTCGGTCAGCGGATTGAACGACAGCTTGCGGTACAGCGCCGGAGCCGTCGCCATGCCGTTGTGGTGGATAAGGAAGGTGTAGCCGTCGGGTGCGGCGCGCGCCACGTGTTGCGAGGCCAGCGTGCCGCCGGCGCCGGTGCGGTTTTCGATGACGATGCTCTGTCCCAGCGTCTTGGCCATGGAGGCGCCCAGGCTGCGGGCCACGACGTCGGTGGGACCGCCCGCGGCAAATGGCACGACCAGCGAAATCGGGTGATTCGGGTAGGCTCCTTGCGCGCCGGCGTTGCCAACAGCCAGGCAGGACAGGGCCAGCACGGGCCAGGCTGCGCGCTTGATCGCGCGCGCGTATCGGTGGGACATGTCTCGCTCCTTGTAGTGTCTTTGGCCCGCGATGCCGCGCATGGCGGGCAGGCATCGGCAGTGTGGCGCGACAAGGGCGAGGTTGGGAATTCGCGGTTTCGCAAGCCGGGCTTCGGCGTGCGGAAAGGAGGGTTTACGTGGACTTGCCGGCAGAAGCGCTAAAAAGCGCGCGTGTAGTGCCTCGGATGGGCTGGATTTTGCCTGGGCCCGGGCTGGTGCGAACGGCGCGCACGGGTTCCAGACCGGGCCCGCGCCGGGCCATCACGGCTCCGGAATGTTTTCCCTGAAGATCACCTGCAGCCGCGGCAGGTAGCTGGGTTCCGGTGCGCCCTTCACGGCCGCCACCAGCAGCTTCACGATCTCCCGTGCCTCGACGCGCGGGTTCTGGTCGATCACGGCGTCCATCGTGCGATCGAGCAGCAGGCGGCGCGTGGCTTCGGTGAGGTCGTGGCCGACGAAGACGATGCGAGGGGCGGAGGACGCATTGTCCGGGCGGGCCGCGTTCGGCCGGGCCGCGATCGGCCGGGCCGCGTCCGGCCACGCGTCGGCCGCCCATGCCTCAGCCGGCCGCGCCTCCTTCAGCGCCCGCGCGATGCCCTGATTGCCCGCGCCGATGTTGTAGATCGCGTGCGGCGGGTCTGTGCGCAGCAGATCCTGCGTGACGGCAAAGGCGCGGTCGCGGTCGTCGCCGATCTCGAGCGTGTGGGCGATGCGCAGGTGCGGAAACTCTTCGCTCAGCAGCGAGCGAAAGCCCATCTCGCGCTCTTCGTGGCCGCGATAGGCCAATGACCCCACGAACACCGCGACCTTGCGTTCGGTGTGATGCGGCAGAAATCGGCCCAGCAATAGCGCGGCCAGGCGGCCTGCGGCGCGGTTGTCGATGCCCACGTACCCCAGGCGCGCCGAGATCGGAATGTCCGACACCAGGGTGCTCACGTGCACGCCGCTGTCGCGCAGTGCCATGATGGCGTCGCGCACCTGAGGATGGTCCAGCCCGACCAGGCCAACCGCCTGCGTCTGCTCGCGCAGTTCGTAGAGCTTTTTCGCGAGCTTGTTGGCGTCGAATCCCTCGATCAGATGCAGGCGGGCCTGCACGTCGGGGCGGGCGGCGGCTTCTTCGAGCAAGTGCCGGCCCAGCGCGGTCATGAAGCTGTTGGTGCCGGCGGGCAAGACGAAATCGACCCGCACGTCCTGACTGGCGGACTCGACGCCCGGAACGAAGTAGCCCAGGCGATTGGCAATCGCCAACACGCGGTCGCGCGTCTTGCCGCGCACGCCGTCCCGGTCGTTCAGGACCCGGTCCACCGTCGCGGTGGACATGCCGGCTTCACGGGCAATGAGGGAAATGGTGGGGCGCATGGGGGATCAGGCTCTCAATACACCATCAGGACGATGGCAGCGCGGCCATCATAAGCCATCATTTGCAATCATTCGAGATCAAAAAGGTAACGCCGCGGCCCTATGAGCGCCCACCGTCTTTACCCCTGATTGTTTTGATGTGAATATCGCGGCTCAATACATCAAACACAGCACGGCACGATGCCAGGCAGTCGACAGTGCATACCAGGCCGGCAGGAGGAGCACATGTCGAACCCTACCTTGGTGCCCGACCCCCCCGTCCGCGAACGGCGCTTTCGCATCGGCTGCATCGGCGCCGGCATGATCATGGCCGAGTGCCATCTGGCGGCTTATCAGCAGGCCGGCTTCACCGTGGCGGCGATCGCGTCACGCACCCGCAGCAAAGCGGCCGCGGTTGCAGAACGCTATGGCATCCCGTGTGTGCATGACGACCCCCTGGCCCTGATCGCGGATCCGCAGATCGAGATCGTGGACATCGCGTATCCGCCCGACCAGCAGCCCGCGCTGATCCGCGCCGCATTGCGCGCCCCGCACGTGCGCGGCGTGCTGGCGCAAAAGCCCCTCGCGCTGTCGCTGGATGAAGCCCGCGCCTTGCGCGCCGAGGCCCGGGCCGCCGGCAAGATCCTGTCGGTGAACCAGAACATGCGCTACGACCAGTCGATGCGCACGCTCAAGCAGCTGCTCGACCAGGGCGTGCTGGGCACGCCGGTGTTTGCGCAGATCGACATGCACGCAATGCCGCACTGGCAGGATTTCCTGCGCGGCTACGACCGTCTGACGCTCTCGAACATGAGCGTGCATCACCTCGATGCCCTGCGCTATCTGTTTGGCGAGCCCACCGAGATCACCAGCATCACCCGTCCCGATCCGCGCACCGAGTTCGCGCATCAGGATGGGCTGGTGAGCACCACGCTGCGCTTTGGCAACGGCCTGCTCGCGCTGTCGCTCGAAGACGTGTGGTCGGGTCCGCGGGCCGAGGGATATCCCGACGACCAGCACATCCGCTGGCGCGTGGAAGGCACCGAGGGCGTCGCGCGCGGCACCATCGGCTGGCCCACCGGCGAGCCGTCGACCCTGAGCTACGCCTCGCGCGCGGCCAATGGCCATACCGACGGGCGTTGGGTGACGCCGACGTGGGACACGATGTGGTTTCCGCATGCCTTCATCGGCGTGATGGAGCAGTTGCAGTACGCGCTGGCCAGCGGCACCGAGCCTGCGTTGAGCGTGACCGACAACGTACGCACGATGGCGCTGGTCGAGGCCGCGTACACGTCCATCGCCGAAGGCCGCACGGTACGGCTGCCGGCTGTTGAATAACCAGACAGAAAAACAGACGGAGACAACCATCATGATCCAGACCGGAATCTTCTCGGGCTACTTTCCCTATGAGCTGGAGCGCACCGCCAAGGTGATCCGCTCGCACGGCTTCAACACCGTGCAGCTGGACCTGCATTTCAAGGACATGGAGCTGGGCCCGGGGCAACTGACCGCGCAGAAATGCACGCAGATCCGCGACACCTTCCGCAACTACAACCTGCCGGTGTCCTGCATCTCGGCCTACACCAACATCGTGCATCCCGATCCCGCCGAGCGCCAACGCCGCAACGGTTATCTGAAAGAGATCCTCACGCACGCACGCCAGTTGGGCTCGCCTTACGTGATCTCGGAAACCGGCACGTTCGACACCGAAAGCGACTGGGTGCATCACCCCAAGAACAAGACCGAGGAAGGCTGGGACCAGTGCCGCGCGGTGATCGCCGAGCTGTCGCAGCATGCCTACGACCATGGGGCGGTGTTCCTGCTGGAGACCTACGTGAACAACGTGGTGGGGTCGGTCGAGGAAACGCTGCGCATGTTCGCCGAAGTAGACCACCCGGGCCTGGGCCTTCTGATGGACCCGACGAACTTCTTCGAAGCGCACAACATCGACCAGATGGACCGCACGCTCAATCAGGTGTTTGACGCGCTCTCCGACAAGATCTGCATCGCGCATGCCAAGGACGTGAAGCGTTCCGGCGATGACAAGTCGGAAAAGCACAGCGACATCGGTGACGACAGCGCGGCGGAAAGCCATACGTTCCGTGGGGTAGGGGAGATCGAGTTGCCGGCGCCGGGCCTGGGCGCGCTCAATTACGACCTGTACCTGCAGCGCCTGGCCAAGAAGCACCCCAACATTCCCATCATCATCGAACACCTGACCGAAGACGACGTGCCGCGCGCCAAGCAATTCCTCGACGAGCGGCTGCGCGCGAACGGTCTGTAGGCAGGCGCCCCAAGCAGTACCGGCGCGCCGCGAAGCCATCAACGAACAGCGTCCGCGGCGCGCCTCTTGAACACGATTCCGAACACCGACACCGGTGGACGCGCGCCCGCGCATCCGCCAGGGAGAACTCATGCCTGACATTTACGGAACCTGGATGACGCGCCGCGACGTAGAGGCGCGCACCGGACAGCTTGCGCAGTTTGCCGGCGTACGCCTGATGACGCTGGACGACGGGCTGGAGCGCGGTATCCGCATGCTGGAGTTCCGCAGCGGCACGGGCCTGCGCTTTACGGTGCTGGTGGATCGGGCGATGGACATCGCCGACTGCGAATATCGCGGTATGGCCATGGGATGGCAATCGCCGTCGGGCTTTCGCCACCCCGGGCTGCACGACTACGAAGGCGAGGGCGGACTGGGCTGGATGCGTTCGTTTTCCGGGCTCATGATCACCTGCGGGCTGGATCACATCCTGTTCATGTACGACGCACCGGCCGACAACTATGTGTACGGCCCGCGCAAGACGGCCAAGCAATCCATCCATGGCCGCGTCGGCACCATTCCCGCGCGGCTGACCGGTTACGGCGAACGCTGGGATGGCGATCGCTGCGTGCTGTGGGCCGAAGGCGTGGTGAGCCAGGGCACGGTGTTCGGCGAGCATCTCGAGCTGCACCGCCGCATCGAGATCGAGGTGGGCACCAACGACATCAAGCTGTCGGATCGTGTCGTGAATCGTGGCTTCTACCGCACGCCCCATATGCTCTGCTATCACATCAACCTGGGCTATCCGGTGCTGGATGTAGACTCGCGCTATCTGGCGCCGATCCGCGAGGTGGTGTGGGCCGCGCACGAGCAGGACTACCGCAAGCAGGGCGTGGGCTACCGCCGCATGCCGGCGCCGCAGCTGGGCTTTCATGAGCAGGTGTGGCAGCACGAGATGGCCGCCGCGGCCGACGGCAGCGTGCCGGTCGCCCTGGTGAACGACGCGTTGGGCCTGGGCATGCAGGTCAGCACCTACAAGCATCAATTCCCCTGCCAGTATCAATGGCAGAACCTGCAATCCGGCCAGTATGCAATGGGCATCGAGCCCTCCACCAACCATGTGCTGGGCCAGGGCGCGGCGCGCGAGCGCAACGAGCTCATCTGGCTCGAGCATGGCGACGAGCGCCGCTACGACACCACGTTCAGCGTGCTGGGCTCGGCCGCCGACATCGCGGCCTGCGAAGCTCGTATCCGCGCAATCGCGGTGCAGCCCGAGACCGACTATCCGCCGTTGTCGGGACGCTTTGCGCCCATCGCGGGGCGCACATGAGCGCGCGCTTCTCGTTGCAAGGCCGCCGCGTGCTGTACACGGGCGCCGCGGGCGGCTTTGGCGTGGACACCACGATTGCGCTGCTGGAAGCGGGCGCACGTGTGATTGCGCTGGACAACCACGCCGGGCATATCGATCGCTTGCGCAGCACCGTGCCGGCGCAGTTGGCCGGCCAGCTTCAGATCCTGCAGGCCGACCTTGCCGACGCCAGCGCGCTGCAATCGCACCTTGAGCGGCTGACGGCCGAGGGCACGATCGACGTCGTCATCAACAACGCGGCCATCTATCCGTCGCGCCCGTTCGAGGAATACAGCGATGCCGAGCTGGCGCGCGTACACCGTGTCAACGTGGAGGCCGCCGTGCAGATCGTGCGCGCGGCACTGCCGGGCATGCGCGAACAGCAGTGGGGCCGCGTGATCAACATCTCGTCGATCACCCTATCGGGCGGTTGGGAAAACCTGCTGCCCTACGTGCAGTCCAAGGGCGCGATGGTAGGGGCCACGCGCGCCTTCGCCCGCGAGTTCGGCAAGTGGGGCATCACGGTCAACGCCATTTCGCCGGGCGCGTTTCCGACCGACGCCGAGAAGATCCATCCCGATCCCGAGGGCTACAACCGCATGGTGCTCGAACGCCAGTCGGTCAAGCGCCGCGGGCACGCCGGCGACATCGCCGCGGCCATCTTGTTCCTGGCCTCGGACGAGGCGGGTTTCGTTTCCGGACAGACGCTGGCGGTGGACGGCGGCTGGGTCATGCACTGAGGCGCATCGGCGCCACGCAAAGGGTAGAAGCAATGAGCATTCTTTCTGGCTACAAGGTTCTGGACTGCTCCATCGCCATGGCGGGGCCGTTCGCGGCGCAGCGCCTGGGCGACCTGGGCGCCGACGTGATCAAGATCGAGCCGCCCACCGGCGAATGGCAGCGGCACGCGCCCGCCGGCGGCATCACGGGCAACAAGATCAACGTGTCGTTTCTTTCGCTTAACCGCAACAAGCGCTCGCTGGCGATCGATCTGAAGAGCGCCGGCGGCAAGGAGATCATCCAGAAACTCGCGGCGCAAGCCGATGTGTTCATCCAGAACTATCGGCCGGGCGTTGCCGGCCGTCTGGGCGTGGACTACGAGACCCTGTCCGCCCTGAACCCGCGCCTGATCTATGTATCGATGTCGGGCTTCGGCGAAGACGGCCCCTATGCCACGCGTCCCGGGCAGGATCTGCTGTTGCAGGCGATGTCGGGTGCGATGCTGTCGTCGGGCCGGGCCGGCGAAGCGCCGCGTGCGGCGGGCCAGTATGTGGTCGACGCCGTCACCGCGTACTGCGCCTTCGAAGGCGTACTGGCCGCGCTGCTGCACCGCGAGCGCACCGGCGAGGGCCAGAAGGTCGAGGTCAACATGCTGGATGCGATCACCACGATCCAGATGCAGGAGCTCTCGGTGTTTACCGTGGGGCACAAGCCGCAGGTGCGCAGCGCCGAGCCGCATGCCCACGTGTATATCCGCGCGCCCTATGGCACCTTCGCGACGACGGACGGCTATCTGGCGCTGGCCATGCCCGACATGAAGGTGCTGGCGCGCGTGACCGAAGAGCCACGCCTGGCGGCGTACACCGAACGCGACGGTTGGGAAAAGCGCGACGAGATCTACGCGCTGGTGCGCGATACGCTGGCCAAGGCTTCGACCGCCGACTGGTTCGCCAAACTGGATGCCGCCGGCATCTGGTGCAGCCCCGTGTATGGCTATGCCGATCTGGTCGACGATCCGCAGATCGCGCACAACGGCACGTTCGTCGAATACGACCATCCGACCGAAGGCCGGATCAAGACGCCAGGCTTTCCGATCCGCTTTTCCAAGACGCCGAGCCAGGTGGTGCGCGGTGCGCCGCTCACCGGTCAGCACACCGACGAAGTGCTGCGTGATTTTGGCTTCAGCGACAACGAAATCGCCGCACATGCGGCCTCGGGTGCGGTTTTGCGTGGAGCCTCGGAATGAGCGGGCTACCCTATCGTGGCCTGACCTGGGATCACCCGCGCGGCTTCAATGCGCTGCACGCGGCGACCGCCCACACGCCGCTGGTGCACTGGGACAAGCAGTCGCTCGAGGGGTTCGAGTCGGCGCCGATTGCCGAGCTCTGCGCCCGCTATGACCTGGTGGTGCTGGATCATCCGCATCTGGGCGAAGCCCTGGCGCACGATTGCCTGCAGCCGCTGGACACCGTGTTCGCGCCCGATGAGCTGGCGCGGATCGCACGCGACAGCATCGGACTGTCGTACGACAGCTATCGCATGGCCGACCGTCAATGGGCGCTGCCGCTGGACGCTGCGACGCAGGTGATGGCCACGCGCGCGGATCGGCTCGACGGCCCCGTGCCGCGCACATGGGATGCGGTGATGACGCTGTCGCAACGCAGCGGCTCGGTCGCGCTCAGCTGGGGTGGTCCGCATCCGTTTCTGTCGCTGCTGTCGATCGCCGCGGCCATCGCGCCCGACACCGACCTGCGGCCGCACGGCGCCTGGCACGACGAAGCGACGCTCGCCGGTGCGTGCGATGTGCTCACTGAACTGGCGCGGCGCACGCCCGCGCACGCCCTGGCATACAACCCGATCGCCTTGCTTGGTCACATGAGCTCGCGTGATGACATCACGCTCTGCCCGCTGGTCTATGGCTACGTGAATTACGCCACCGCCGCCGTCGCCAAGCCGCTCACGTTCCGTGACGCGCCCCAGGCCGACGCTGGCCGGCCCGGGTCGATCCTCGGCGGCACCGGCATTGCGATATCGCGGCGCTGCATCGTGGGACCAGAGCTGCGCGCGCATCTGTTGTGGTTGCTGGCAGCCGAGACCCAAAGCCGCTTCATCCCGCAGCATGACGGACAGCCCAGCCATCGGGGCAGCTGGGCCGATGCAAACGTGAATGCGGCGAGCGGCAACTTCTACGCCAATACGGCCCGCACGCTGGAAGCGGCCTGGATCCGGCCGCGGCACGACGGCTACATCGCCTTTCAGAGCGAGGCCTCGCAGTTCCTGCGCGATGGCGTCGCCGCCGGCGCATCGTCCCAAGCATTGGCGCGCGGCCTGGCCGAGCGTTTCGAGGCCAGCCTGGCCGCCACCCCAAGCACTCCGCAATAAGGATGTCGACGTGAGCGCACTCGTCAATCTCAGTATCGATGGCCATGTCGCCATCATCGAACTCAACCGCCCAGAGAAGCTGAACGCGATGACGCCCGAGATGGCCGATTTGCTGATCGCGGCGGTGGAGCAATGCAATACCGACTCGCAGGTGCGCGCGGTGATCCTGACCGGTGCGGGTCCCAAGGCCTTCTGCGCCGGCTCGGACATCACCGAGCTGGACCGCTACGCGACGCCCTGGGATTTTCGCAACCGGCTCGACTACTGCGACTGCGTGCGCATGTTGAAAAAGCCCACGGTGGCCGCGATCAACGGCTACACCTTCGGCGGCGGCCTGGAGATGGCATTGGCCTGCGATATCCGCATCGCCGCCGACAACGCGCGCCTGGGCGCGCCAGAGATCAAGCTGGGCTGGATCGGCGGCGGCGGCATGACGGCGCAGCTTGTCCATGCGATCGGCCCGAGCAACGCCGCACTCATGGTGCTGACCGGCGACCCCATCCGCGCCGATCAGGCGCTGGTCTGGGGTCTGGTGAGCGAGGTGGTGCCGCAAGAACAACTGCGCGAGCGCGCGCAGGCGCTCGCCGCCACCATCGCCTCGCGCGCGCCCATCGCCGCCGAGACGGCCCGCGTCAATCTGCGCGCCGCGCTGTCGATGCCGCTGGAGAAGGCCGTGGAATACGAGCGCGATCTGCAGGCGATCTGCTTTGCCACCGCCGACGCCAAGGAAGGCCGCAAGGCGTTTGAAGAAAAGCGCGCGCCGAAGTTCGAGCGGCGCTGATGTGTCGGAGTCGTTGAAGGGTGAGGGCCGCTGAAGGATGGACGCCCGCCCTATGTTGCGCCCGAACCGCCTCAGTTGGGCTGGTCCTTGCCCGGCTCTTCGGCCAGCACCTGCGGCGTCACGTAGGGGGCGTGGGCGGTGTTGACGGGCTCCATGCGCAGCGGCTGGTGCACGCGCGACGGCGGCACCAGTGAGCCGGGGGCGTCGGGATTGGTCCACGACGGATCCGGGATTTCCGCGAAGACCTGGCGCAGGCGTTCACCCCAGGTGCCGCGGATCATGCGGAAGTATTCGTTGTGTTCGTCGATGCTGGCAAAGTGCGTCACGCGCAACGAGTTGGCGCTATACACGAGCAGGTCCAGTGGCACGCCGACCGAGATATTGGAGCGCAGCGTGGAATCCATGGAGATCAGCGCGCACTTGGCGGCCTCGTCCAGCGAGGTGTCCGGCTGCAGCACGCGATCCAGGATGGGCTTGCCGTACTTGGCCTCGCCGATCTGGAAATAGGGGCATTCCTGGCCGGCCTCGATGAAGTTGCCCGCCGAATACACCTGGAACAGGCGGCATTGTTCGGTGCCGATCTGGCCGCCGAAGATCATGCTGACGTTGAAATCCACGCCCTGCTCGTGCAGGGCGGCGGCCTCGCTGCGGTAGACCTCGCGCACCGCCGCGCCCACCAGCCGCGTGGCCGCGAACATGTCGGGCGCGTTCCAGAGGGTGTCGGCGCCTTCTTCGCGCTGACGGGTCAGCACGTTCAGCACGGCCTGGCTGACCGCCAGATTGCCGGAGGTCATCAGGACCATGACGCGCTCGCCCGGCAGTTCGAAAACGGTCATTTTGCGAAAGACGCTGATCTGGTCGACGCCCGCATTGGTGCGGGAGTCGGAGAGAAACACCAGGCCGGCGTCGAGGCGGGCGGCTACGCAGTAGGTCATGATCGGAAAGAGGGAAAAGCCACCACGCATTGTATTGCGGCGCGGCGGGGCGGATGTAACGGCATACTGCGGCGGCTTATTGCTGCCGGCTACTGCTGCGCGCCGACCTGGACCTGGACGCTGATTTCCATCGATTCCTCGCCGCCGCCGGTGCGCACGCCGCGCACGGGCGAGGCCGAGTCGTAGTCCCGGCCCACCGCCAGCCGGCAATGGCACTCCGAGGCGAACTGGTTGTTGGTGATGTCCACGCTGGTCCACCCCACGTCGGGCAGCCAGACGTCCGCCCACGCGTGGCTGGCCGCATGCTCGGCGGTGGTGTACAGGTAACCGCTGACGTACCGCGCCGGCACCGCCAGGCCGCGCACGCAGGCCAGGAAGAGGTGGGCGTGGTCCTGGCACACGCCGAGGCCCAGGGCCAGCACCTGATCGGCGGCGGTGGTGACGTCCGTGGTGCCGGGCACGTAGGCCACGCGTCCGTGGATTGCCGTCGCCAGTTTCAGGATGTCGTCCGACGTCGACAGTCCATTCGGCAACACTGCCCGCGCAAAGGCCAGAATCGTCTCGTCCGCCTGCGTCAGCCGCGTCGGCACGCAATAGGCGTGCACCGGCAGGCGGCTGTCTTCGCTGCCCAGCACGCCGCGCGTCAGCGGCGCCACCAGCACCTGGCCGGAGACGCGCAATTCGATGTCGCTGTGCGGCTGGTTCAGGGTCAGGGTATGCGTGATGTTGCCGAAGGCGTCGACCTGCTTGTCCAGTTCGCCGGGGGCCTCGATGTGCCAGCGCAGCACGCGCTGGTGTTCGTCGTCGCGCGGCGTCAGGCGCAGGGTCTGGATGCTGTAGTTGACCGGCGCCGTGTAGCGGTAATGCGTGACGTGCGTGATGATCTGCTTCATTGCCTCTCCCGTGTTAGGCCGACAGCGGCACCAGGAAGTCCTGGCTGATCCGGTTGCCCAGGTCGTTGATGCGGTCCAGGAAGCGATCCAGGTAGCGGTGCAGTCCGCTCGCCAGTATGTCTTCGACGCGCCCGTACTGCAGCTCCGCACATAGCATGCCCGCGCGGCGCTCGGTTTCCGTGGAGCGCTGATTCGAGACGCGCGCCAGGTCGCCGGCCACCGCCCGCATCGCGGCCAGCAGCGATCGCGGCATGTCGCCATGCAGGATCAGCAGTTCGGCCACGCGGTCGGGCGTGATGACATCACGGTACACCTTGCGGTAGATCTCCAGGCCGGACACGGAGCTGAGCAGCGCCGACCAGCGATAGAACTCGCTTTGCACGGCGGCCGCGCCGGCCGGTTCCGCACGGCTGTCCTGCGCGCCCGCGCCGCCGCGTTCATGGAACTTCACGTCCAGCATGCGCGCGGTGTTGTCGGCGCGTTCCAGATGCATGCCGATGCGCATGAAGTACAGCGCCTCGTCTTCCAGCATGGTGGCGATCGTGACGCCGCGCGCCAGATGCGAGCGGAACTTCACCCACTCGAAGAACTCGCCCGGATTGCGCTCCAGCAGGCCGGTGTGCAGGTGCTTGAGGAGTTCAAGCCAGGTGGTGTTGTAGGTTTCCCAGACTTCGGTCGTCAGGCTGCCGCGCACCGCGCGCGCGTTTTCGCGAGCGGCGCGCATGCAGGCATAGATCGATGACGGATTCTCCGGATCGCGCACCATGTACTGCAGCACGTCGTGCGGCGATATAGAGGCGTATTTGCTTTGGTACAGGCCCTGCAGCTCGGAAATGCGCAGCACGCCCAGCCACGAGCCTTCGCGCGTGTGCGTGTCCTGCGGCAGCAGCGACATCTGCAGGTTCACGTCCAGCATGCGGGCGGTGTTTTCGGCGCGCTCGGTGTAGCGGCACATCCAGAACAGGTTGTCGGCGGTTCGGCTCAGCATGGTCAGTCCTCCAGCACCCAGGTGTCCTTCGTGCCGCCGCCCTGGCTGCTGTTGACCACCAGCGAGCCCTCGGTCAGCGCCACGCGGCACAGGCCGCCCGGCACGGTGCGGATCTCCTTGCCGCACAGCACGTACGGACGCAGGTCCACGTGGCGCGGCGCGACGCCTGATTCCACGTAGGTCGGCGTGGTCGACAGCGCCAGCGTGGGCTGCGCGATGTAGTTGCCGGGGTTGGCGCGTACGCGGTCCCTGAACGCGTCCACGTGGGCGCGCGAGGCGGACGGCCCGACCAGCATGCCGTAGCCGCCCGCGCCGTGCACTTCCTTGACCACCAGTTCGTGCATGTTGGCCAGCACGTGCGACAGCTCGTCCGGCCGGCCGCAGCGCCAGGTGGGCACATTCGACAGGATGGGTTCTTCGCCCAGGTAGAAGCGGATCATGTCGGGCACGTACAGGTACGTGGATTTGTCGTCGGCGATGCCGGTGCCGATGGCGTTGGCCAGCGTGACGCGGCCGGCGCGATACACCGACAAGAGGCCCGGCACGCCCAGCGCGGAATCGGCGCGAAACGCCAGCGGATCCAGAAAATCGTCGTCCAGCCGGCGGTAGATCACGTCCACCTTGCGCGGCCCGCGCGTGGTGCGCATGTAGACGGTGT
This sequence comes from Achromobacter sp. UBA2119, assembly GCF_002331005.1. Taxonomy (NCBI): domain Bacteria; kingdom Pseudomonadati; phylum Pseudomonadota; class Betaproteobacteria; order Burkholderiales; family Alcaligenaceae; genus Achromobacter; species Achromobacter sp. UBA2119. Next base: position 117,865 of record NZ_DCYD01000008.1, read on the forward strand.
TCTGTTCGACGAACAGGTCCTGGCCTTCGACCAGTTCCACGCCCATCTGCTGCGCCAGGAACGCGTGCTCGAAGTACGCCGAGTTGTACATGCCCGGCGTCAGCACCACCACGGTGGGGTCGTCGCCGCCGTGCGGCGCGACCTCGCGCAGGTTGTCCAGCAGCAGGTCGGGGTAGTGGGCAACCGGCTCGACCTTGATGCGGCCGAAGGCGTCGGGCATCAGTCGCATCGACATCTTGCGGTTCTCCAGCATGTAGGACACGCCCGACGGCACGCGCAGGTTGTCCTCCAGCACATAGAACTCGCCGGCGCCCGCCCGCACGATGTCCACGCCGGCGATGTGGCAGTAGATGTCTTCGGCCACGTCGACGTCCTGCATCTCGGGGCGGTATTGCGCGTTCAGGAAGACCTGCTCAGCTGGCACGATGCCGGCGCGCACGATGTCGTGGCCGTGATAGATGTCGCGGATGAACAGGTTCAGCGCACGCACGCGCTGCTTCAGGCCCGCCTCCAGGAGCCGCCATTCGTCGGCGGGGATGATGCGGGGGATCAGGTCGAAAGGGATGAGGCGTTCGGTGCCGGCGGCGTCGCCCGCCACCGAGAACGTGATGCCGACCCGGCGAAAGCTCAGGTCGGCCTCGAGCCGGCGCACGGACATGGCCTCGGCCGACTGCTCGTTGTGCCAGCGCTCGAATGCCTGATAGTGGGCGCGGATGCGGTTTTCGCCGTCGCGCATTTCGTCATAGGCGGATGGGCGGGCGGGTCTGTCCATCATGGCTCCTCCGGTGCAGATGCATATCTACAAGCAACCCGCATGCCAGGTTTGGCGGCAGGCGGGCGCCACGGAGTCAATATGCGCTGCGGACGGGGGAATTGCCATCCCCACGGCGGACGACGCGGAGATCGGGGGACAGGCCGCGCCACGGCGGGCGCGGGGGCGTTGGAAGGCGCACCACGCTGGTGCGCCCCCGCGAAGCTGCTGATGCGTCAGGCTGGTGCGTCGCCGGGTGCGTCGACGGGTGCGTCAGAGGGGTGCATCGGACAGGTGCGTTGGTTGCACCGCAGATCGGCGTGTCAGTTCATCCGATACGAATGCAGGACCGATCCGCCTGTCTTGCCTTCCTCGAGCGGGGCGTGCGGCACCCAGCCGTCCTGGGTCAGCACCGCGTCCAGCCGGACGTCGTGCGCAGCGGGGACGTATCCCGGATCCAGCTCGCCGCAGCTCCAGGCGATGCCGATGGCGGTGAACGCGTGGCCACGTTCGCGCAGGGCGGCGAGCGTGCGGTCGTAGTAGCCGCCGCCGTAGCCCAGGCGGTCGCCCTGTTCGGTGTAACCGAGGGTGGGCACCAGAACGACATCAGGCAGCAGTTCGGGACCGGCCACGGGCTCCTGGATGCCGTAGGGGCCGGCGCGCAGCTCGGCCTCGGGGGTCCAGGGCAGGAACGCGAGCGGCGCGTTGCGCTCGCGCACCACGGGCAGGGCGACGGTCATGCCGGCCTCGCTCCATTGCGTCAACAGGGGGCGCAGATCGGGTTCGTCGGCCATGGGCCAGAACGCGGCGACGGTTGTGGGGGCCGGATTGCCCGCCTGCACGGCCTGGTCGCGGGCGACGTTCAGCCATGTGAACAGGCGCGCGCGCATGAGCAAAGCGCCCCGGCTGCGCTGGTCTTCCGGCAGGTCGGCGCGCAATTTTCGCAATCGCGTGCGCTCCTGGACTGCGGTATCCTCTTGAGTATTTTGCGTAGTCATGCTGTGGCTGTAACCGGGGGGTTGAAGATGAAGGCAAACATGCTGAAGACGAACTTGCGTAGGCTCAGCATGCGGGTGCGTCGAGAGACAGGCGCCCAGCAGCCACCACGGTATCAGAAATCCTCGTCCCAAGCCGCCGACGCCCGCTCCGGGCTGTACCGCGGGTTGCACCGCTTTCTCCCGCTGGTGGCGCTGTTCACCGCCGCCTGTGCGCCCGTTGATGCGCAGCAGCGCAGCGCCGCCGTCAATCCTCAGCCCCAGCCCGCCGTGCAGGCCGCCCAGCCGATGATCGCGGTGCCGCCCGTGGCGCTGGCAGGCCTGCCGCCTACTGCCGAAACTCCCGCGCTGGCCGCCGTGGTCGCCGCCCGCGAGGCCATGAGCCGCAAGCAGTGGTCCGTTCTGGGCGTGCTCGTGCCGCAGGCCAAGGGCGATCCGCTGGGTATGTACCCCGAGTACTGGCTGCTGCGCTACCAGCTCTGGACGCCGCCCGCCTCGGGCCGTCCCGTCGCGGCCCTGCAGCAGTTCATCAACAGCAATGGCGACGCCTATCTGGCCGACCGCCTGCGCGGCGACTGGCTGCTGGCTGCCGCGCGCAGCGGCGACTTCGAAACCGTGCGCAAGCTGGCGCCCGTGAAGAACAGCAACGCGCAGATCGAATGCGCCATTCTTGACGCCAAACACATGACCGGCCAGCGCGCCACCGCCGCGCAGGCGATGGCCGTCTTCGCGCCCGGCAGCGCGTGCTGGGCGCTGTACGACCAGCTCGTGGCCGACGGCATCCTGGGCTGGGAGCAGCTTGAACCGCAGCTGCGCGACGCCATCGAGGCCAACAAGACCACCGACGCGCGCAAGTTCGTGCAGTACATGTTCGAGCCGCGCGACGTGAAGACCTACGACGTCCTGATGAAGGACCCCATGAAGTGGCTCACGCGCCAGGACCGCATGCCGGTGGGCCGCAACGAAAAGGAACTGGTCACGATCGCGCTGGCCCGCCTGGCGCGGTCGGACGTCAGCGTCGCCGATTCCTATCTGCGCCGCGAATGGGCCAGGTCGATGTCCAAGCAGAATCTGGCCTGGGTGCGGGGGCAGTACGCGCTGGCCGCCGCGCTGGGCTTGGACAGCCGCGCCAACGACTGGTACCGCGAGGCCGGCCATATCCGCATGACGGAATACAACGCCGCCTGGAAGGTGCGCGCGGCGCTGCGCCAGCCCAAGATCGACTGGAAGTGGGTCATCGAATCCATCGACGAGATGCCGGCCTCGCAGCAGGCCGAGACCGCGTGGGTGTACTGGAAGGCCCGCGGCCAGGCCGCGCAGGGCCACAAGGAAAAGGCCCAGGCCGCCTATGCCAGCATCTCCGACCGCTTCGATTTCTATGGCCAGCTCGCGGCCGAAGAACTGGGCCGGCGCATCAACGTGCCGCCGCGTCCGGCGCCCATCAGCGACCGCGAGATCGCCGAGGCGCGCGCCAATCCGGGCCTGCAGCGCGCCGTGCTGCTGTTCCGTCTGGGCTGGCGTGCCGAGGCCGTGCCTGAATGGAATTTCACGCTGCGCGGCATGAACGATCGTCAGCTCATGGCGGCCGCCGAACTGGCCCGCGCCGAAAACATCTACGACCGCGTGGTCAACACGTCGGACCGCACGGAAAAGGAATTCGACTTCAGCCAGCGCTTCATCGCGCCGTTCGAGGGCCGCGTCACCGCCAAGGCCAACGCCATCGCGCTCGATCCGGCGTGGGTGTACGGGCTGATCCGCCAGGAATCGCGCTTCATCATGGATGCGCGCTCGCATGTGGGCGCCTCGGGCCTGATGCAGCTCATGCCCGCCACGGCCAAGTGGGTCGCCGGCAAGATCGGCATGAGCGACTTCACCCCTGGCAGCGTCAATGATTTCGACACCAATACCGAATTGGGCACCAACTACCTGAACATCGTGCTGCGCGACCTGAACGGTTCGCAGATGCTGGCCAGCGCAGGTTACAACGCCGGTCCGGGCCGGCCGCGCAACTGGCGCTCGACGTTCACGCATCCGGTTGAAGGCGCCATCTTTGCCGAGACCATCCCATTCACCGAAACGCGCACGTACGTCAAGAACGTGATGTCCAACGCCACGTACTACGCGGCGATGTTCACCGGCCAGCCGCAATCGCTGAAGGAACGCCTGGGCAACATCGTGCCGGTCGGCACTGAAACCGCCGCGGCGCAATGACGCGGGACCCGGCCACCGAGGGCCTGCGCGCCTACATCGTCGGCGGCGCCGTGCGCGACGCGCTGCTGGGCCTGCCGGCTGGCGATCACGATTGGGTCGTGGTGGGCGCCACGCCCGAGGACATGACGCGCCGCGGCTTCATTCCGGTCGGCGGCGATTTTCCCGTCTTCCTGCATCCCCGCACGAAAGAGGAATACGCGCTGGCGCGCACCGAACGCAAGTCGGGGCGGGGCTACAAGGGCTTCACTTTTTATACGGGCACGGACGTCACGCTGGAGGAAGATCTGCGCCGCCGCGACCTCACGGTCAACGCGATTGCGCAGGACGAGAACGGACAGCTCGTCGACCCGCTGAACGGCGCCGACGACCTGCGCGCCCGCGTCTTTCGGCACGTGGGCGAGGCGTTCGAGGAAGACCCCGTGCGCATCCTGCGCCTCGCCCGCTTTGCGGCGCGCTTTGGCGATTTCAGCGTGGCGCCGGAAACGATGACGCTGTGCCGGCGCATGGTGGCGGCTGGCGAGGCCGATGCGCTGGTGGCCGAGCGCGTCTGGAAGGAACTGTCGCGCGGCCTGATGGCGCAAACGCCTTCGCGCATGCTGGGCGTGCTAGCCGAATCCGGCGCGCTGGCGCGCGTGATGCCCGAACTGCAGAGCGTGGAGGAAGTGGGGCCGCAGGTCGACCGCGCCGCGCAGCAGGGCTTGCCGCTGGCAAGCCGCTACGCGCTGATGTGCCGCCTGACGCCCGATCGCGAGGCGCTTGGTCGCCGGATGCGCGTGCCCACGGAATGCAACGACTATGCGCGGTTGCTGCCTGATGTGCTGGACGCGCTCGATGCATTGGACGGCATGCCGGACGGCGCCGACGCGCAACTTGCGCTGATGGAGCGCGCCGATGCCTTGCGCAAACCGGAACGCTTTTTTGAATTGCTGGATGCCGCGGCCGTGTTGCGCGCGGTGGATCTGCCCGCCTGGCAGGAACGGGTGGCGGCGGTGCGCGGCGTGGACGCGGGCGCCATCGCCAAGGCGTGCGCGGGCGAGCCGGCGCGCATCAAGGAAAGCGTGCGCCAGGCGCGACTGGCACGATTGGTGGATCTGCAGGCGGGCTGATTCGGCCGGCGGCTGCGGCGCTTGCCGCAATTGCACATCGCAGCCGCTTGCTGCAGTACTCGTCGCAGTTACTCCCCGCAGTTACTCGCCGCAGCCGCTCAGCGCAGTCGGCCACTACCCGTCGCTTACAGCTTGCCCAGCCGGTCGCCGCGTGAAAACCCGGACAGCGGCGCCGTCATGCCGCGGCCGATGGCCAGCACCTTGAACAACTCGCCCATCTCGGCCTCCGACAGCAGCTTCTGCACGGGCGCGACCGCCTGCGCGTAGGCCTGGGCATCGGACGGGTCCAGCCCGGCCAGCAGATCCATCAATCCGGCGTTCATCAGAAAGCGGGCCTGCGAGGTGTAGCCCAGCACCTGCATGCCCGCCTCAAGGGCGGCTTCCGCCATCGCGGTGAAGTCCACGTGCGCAGTGATGTCCTGCAGGCCCGGCGCGGTGAAGGGGTCGCCATGCGCATGGTGGCGCAGGTGGCACATCAGCGTGCCGCCCGCGCGCTGCGGATGGTAGTACTCGCTGCGCGGAAAGCCATAGTCCACCAGCAAGGCCGCGCCGCGCTCGAGCCAACTGCCCATCGCGGCGATCCACGCCTCGCCCTGCAGATTGATTTCGGACACATAGCCGGGCAGCGCGGGCATGCGCGCCGCAACGGCGGTGGCCAGGGCCGCCGGGGCCGGCCGATCTTCCCACGTGAACCCGCCGTTCGCATCCACCGTCACGCCGCGTTCCTGCACCTGACCCGCTTCGCTCCAGGCAAAGAGCGACACGGGCATCGCGTCCAGCACCTCGTTGGCCAGCACGCAGCCCGAAAACGCGTTCGGTAGCGCATCCAGCCACTGCACCCTGTCGCCGAAAGGCGCCAGCCGTTCGGCCTGGCGGGCGCGCAGGTCCGCCGACACTTCCAGGACCCAATAGCGCGTGTCGGCCAGGCCCAGCGCATCCAGTTCATGCAGCACGCCTTCGGCCAGCGCGCCGGTGCCGGCGCCGAACTCCAGCACGTCGTGCGTGCCGGTCTGGCGCAGCACCTCGGCCGCCTGGCGCGCGAGCGTGCGCGCAAACAGCGGCGTGAGCTGCGGCGCGGTCACGAAGTCGCCGGCTGGCGTCTTGCCGCCGTCGTCAGCATCGGCCAGCTTGACGTTGCCTGCCGCGTAATAACCCAGCCCGGGGGCATACAAGGCTTCCGCCATCCAGTGATCGAACGGCAGCCAGCCGCCGTTGGACGCGATCGCGGCGCGCAGGTGGGCGGCGGTAGCGTCGCTGTGCTCACGCGCGACGGGGGAAAGGGGGGGCAGATTGGCGGGGGCGGGGCGTTGCATGGGCGGCAGAGACGTGGGTAAACCGGCATTTTCCCAAAAAAAAACCCCACGGCATGGCCGCGGGGCTTTTTTGAATCAGGCGTGGGATCAGCCGCGGCGATCGTTCGACTTGCCGAAGCGCTTGGCGGGCGCGCCAGGACGCTTGTCGAACGAGGGCTTGCCACGGAAACCGCCTTCGGGGCGATCACCGCCGCGGAAGCCGCCTTCGCGCTGCGGACGGTCGCCGAAGCTGGGACGGTCGCCAAAGCTGGGGCGCGCGTCGCGATCGCCACCACGGAAGCCGCCTTCACGCGGGGCACGCTCGCTGAACGGGCGGGCATCGCGCTGCGGACGGTCGCCATAGCTGGGACGGTCGCCGAAGCTGGGACGCGAATCGCGGTCGCCGCCGCGGAAGCCGCCTTCACGCTGAGGACGGTCGCCGAAGGGACGATTGCCCTGGTAGCCGCCTTCGCGCTGGGGACGATCGCCGAAGCTGGGACGGTCACCGAAGGAACGCTGCGGGCGGTCGCCAAACGGGCGGTCGTCGAACGAACGGTTGCCTTGGTAGCCGCCGTCGCGCGGCTTGAACTCGCCACGCGGGCCGCCGAACGAACGGCCTTCACGCGGTGCGCCATCGCGCGGCGCGCCGTCGCGGTTACCTGCAAAGCCGCCCGCATGGCGCGAACCGCCGAAACCGCCGGGACGCTTGCCGAAAGGCTTGCCATACGGCTTGCCGCCGCCGCCACCGGTGGACGGACGCGGGGTGCGCTTGGGTTCCAGGCCGGCGATCACTTCAGGGGTGATGGACTGGCCGATGTAGTGCTCGATGCGGCGGACCTTGTGGCGCTCGGAGTGCGTGGCCAGCGTGAAGGCCAGACCGTTGCGGCCAGCGCGGCCCGTGCGGCCGATGCGGTGCACGTAGTCTTCGGCCTGCATCGGCAGGTCGAAGTTGACGGCGTGGCTGATGCCTTGCACGTCGATGCCGCGGGCAGCCACGTCGGTGGCGACCAGGATGCGCAGTTGGCCGCGTTGCAGTTGCGACAACGTGCGGGTGCGTTGGCGCTGGTTCATGTCGCCGTGCAGGGCAGCGGCGGCAAAGCCTTGGTCGGCCAGGCGGTCGGCCAGGTCGTCCGCGCCGCGCTTGGTCGACGTGAAGACGATGGCTTGATCCAGCGAGGCGTCGCGCAGCACGTGATCCAGCAGTTGCATCTTGTGGCTGGCATCGTCCGCGTACAGCAGGCTTTGCGTGATGTTGGTGTGCTTTTCCTTGGCGCCGGCGATCTCGATGCGCTGCGGCTCGCGCATCATGCGCGAGGCCAGCTTGGCGACGGTGCCGTCCAGCGTGGCCGAGAACAGCAGCGTCTGGCGGCCTTCGGGCAGGCGCTCGACGATGGTCTCGATATCTTCAATGAAGCCCATGTCCAGCATGCGATCGGCTTCGTCCAGCACCAGCGTGTGCACGGTGTTCAGCTTGACGCGGCCCGATTGCAGGTGGTCGATCAGGCGGCCCGGGGTGGCGACCAGCACGTCAACGCGGCGCGACAGCGCCTTCAGTTGCGCGCCGTAGGGCATGCCGCCCACGACGGTCGCGGTGCGCAGGTCGGCCAGCTTGCGGCCGTAGGTGGCGGTGGCTTCCGTGACTTGCAGGGCCAGTTCGCGGGTCGGGGTCAGCACCAGCACTTGCACGCCGACGCCCTTGTTGGCGGGCATCTGGGCGATGCGGTGCAGGGCGGGCAGCATGAAGGCGGCGGTCTTGCCGCTGCCGGTCTGCGAGGACACCATCAGGTCATGGCCGGCCAGTGCTTGGGGAATGGCGGCGGCTTGAACGGAGGTGGGGGTGGTGAAGCCAGCTTCTTGAACGGCCGACAACAGGGCGGGCGCGAGACCCAGGGTATCGAAAGACATTACTTTCCCTTGCCGCAATCAATGCGACGCAGTGCTTGGTCGGGCCAGGGGATTAGGCGGCCGGATCCAGGCGACGGTTGATGGAGCATCGTGCCGACCGGATCAACCATGCGCGTGGCGCGTTCTCTTGTACTGATGGAACGCAGGGCGAAAGGAAAGGGGTCAGGAATCGATGATAGTTCGGCATGAGGCCGGGGATAGGCTTCCCGGCAGTCTGCAAAAAATTCCGCTAAATCAAGGCGGTAAATGCCGAACTCGTTTTGTGCAGTGCGGCGATCATAACCCGAATTCGCCCTGCAATGGAATTATTTTTTTGTCCAGCCCCCAATCAATAGGGTTTTTCCCTTGGTCCTGCAGCCAGGTGTTGGTGGCCCGGAAATGGCCGCACCCGAGGAAGGGCACGGGCGGCCGGCGGGCGGATAGCGGAGACGGATGGTTGGACATCAGGACGAGATGACCACTGTCGGGCGGAAGCAACAGCCGCTTGGCCTGCGCGTGGGCGCCCCACAGCATGAAGACCTTGGGCGAGGGATCGCGTGCCACGTGCGCGATCAGCGCATCCGTCACCGTTTCCCAGCCGCGCTTCGCGTGCGAGGCGGGCTGGCCGTCTTCGACCGTGAGTGCCGTGTTGAGCAGCAGCACACCTTGGTCGGCCCAGGGGCTCAGATCGTTGCCCGCCGGGACGCTCAGCGCCGGATAGTCGCGCGCAATCTCGTTGAAGATATTGCGCAGGCTGGGCGGGCGCTTGCAATCGTCCGGCACCGAAAACGCCAGGCCCTGCGCCTGGCCGGGGCCATGGTAGGGATCCTGGCCCAGGATCACGACGCGCACGTCCGACGGCGCCAGGCCATGCAGCGCGCGGAAGGGCGTGGCGGGGTACACCACGGCGCCTTGTGCGAGGCGCGCCTCCACATGGGCGGTGGCGGCAGCCAGCGCGGCGGCGACGGCGGGGTCGGCGGACAGGGCGGCCTGCCACGCGGCAGGCAGTTGCGCGGCCTGGGCGGCCAGGGCGTTGGATGTGAGGCGGTTGTCGATCGGCATGGGCGCGATTTTGGCACAGCCCGGTCAGCCGGATTGGCCCGCTTGTGCGATCAGACCGCCCTCCCAATCAGACTGGCCAGCCAGCCTGACGGTGCGCCGAATCCCAAAACATCCATTCAAGCTGGGCGGCGTGCGTGTAGGCCTGGTGCATCGCGGCCAGGGTCTGCGGCGACGCCGTATCCGCCGCACGATCCACGGTGGCGATCACGGCGCGGACCAGCGCGTGGAAATCGTCGCCGGCGTAGGTGTCGATCCAGGCCGCATACGGATTGGGCCGCACGGCGCGTGCGTGGATGTCGCGCCCGATCTCGGCGTAGATCCAGAAGCAGGGCAGCAGGGCGGCCAGGACGACCGGATAGGGCGCGCTCCAGGCGGTGGCAATCAGGAAGCTGGTGTAGTGATGGCTCGCCGGCGTCAGTGGCGTGGCTTCGAAGGTAGCGGCGTCGATACCAAACTGCTGCATGAACCCGGCGTGCAGGCTGCGCTCGGCGACGACGGCGCCCTTGGCGGCCTCGGCAAACTGCACCACGCCATCGGCATCGCCGGCCTTGGCGGCGGCGATGGCGAGCGCGCGTCCGAATGCCACCAGATAGTGCGCGTCCTGGATCATGTAGTGCTTGAACGCGTCCTCGGCGGGCTGGCCGCTGGCCAACTCGCGGTTGAACGGCATGTCGCGCGTCTTCTCATAGAGCGCGGCGTTGCGGGTCCAGGCATCGGAACTGAAAGACATGGAATTCCTCTGGGATAGGCTCGGGCGCGCAGGGCGCGCGCCATCGGTGGGGCATAAGGGTAAAGGGGGTAAAGGCGGAAGCGCAGGCGGATCGCGGCGCGGGGACGGCTGGTTCAGGCTGCGCGTTTGCGGTGATGTCGGGCGTAGTCGAGAAGCGCGTCGCGCAACACTACCGCCTGGTTGTGCTCGGTATTGCGCGCACCGAAAAGCAAGGTCAGGGGGCGATCCCCCGCCGCGTCCAGCAACGCCGCCATGCGCGATTGCTGCGCTGGGGTGGCAAGTTCAGCCAGATACTTGGCGCGGAAGTCATCCCAGCGGTCCTCGATGTGGCTGAACCATTTGCACAGTTCGGCGCTGGGGGCGATGTCGCGGGCCCATTCGTCCAGGCCCAGGTCTGCGCGGCGCAGTCCGCGTGGCCACATGCGGTCGACCAGGGCAAGGTAGTGACCTTCCGGACCGGTGCCTTCATAGACACGCTGCACGATGATGTTGGACGATTTCATGCCGGCTCCTGCAACTGACGGTGCGGCCAGTCTACTGCAACGCCCGCGACGCGCCGGATCACGGCGTACCGGAAGTTTGACGCTGCGCACCGGCAGCGCAAAGCACCGCGAATCCGACCGGCTTGTCGCGCCAGCGGTTTGTCGATTACATTCACTTAACCTCTACGTAACAACCCTATTACAGGCCGACACCGTCGGCCTTTTTTGAACCCACGATCCTGTCGTGGCTTCGCCAGGCCGCCTGGCGCCCTTCGCCGTCATGCCGCCACGCAACCCTTCAGACCTGCATCCCTCGCCCGTTACCACCGGCCGCCTGCGCATTCTGCATACGGAGGCGGCTACGGCGTTCGGCGGACAGGAATTCTGCATCTATAAGGAGATGGTCGCCATGCGCGAGCGCGGCCATCACCTGGAAGCCGTGTGCCAGCCGCACGCCGAACTGACGCAGCGCCTGCGCGACGCCGGGTTCACCGTGCACACCATCAACATGGACGGCCCTGTGAATTTCATGCGCAGCGTGGCATTCGTGCGGCGCGTGGCGGCTCGTGGCCGGTTCGACGTAGTCAACACCCACAGCCGCAGCGACACGGTGCGGGCCGCGATGGGCGCGCGCCTGGCGCGCACGCCGCTCATTGTGCGCACCCGCCACCTGGCCAAGCCGATCAACTCGCTATACGCCTACACGTGGCTGGCCCACCGCGTCATCGCGGTGAGCCGGCACGTGCACCGCCAGCTGCTGGATGGCGGCGCGGCGCCGCAGTCCATCGCCACTATCCATTCCCCGATCGTCCTGCCCGAAAGCGATGGCCAGGGCTCTGTCCGGCAAGAACTCGGGCTGCCTGACGACGCGCTCGTGGTGGGTTGCGTGGCCGTGATGCGTGCGGAAAAGGGGCACGCGGACCTGATCGACGCCTTCCACCAGGTTCTGGCCACGTTTCCGCATGCCCACCTGGTGCTGGCCGGAGATGGCATGCCGGTGTTCGAGCGCCTGAAGGCGCAGGTGCAATCCCTGGGCCTCGCATCGCGCGTGCATTTCCTGGGCCGGCGTCATGACATCGGCAACGTATTGCAGGCGTTCGACGTGTTTGCGTTGCCGACCCACCGCGAAGCCTTTGGCACGGCGTTCGTCGAGGCCGCCGCCATGGGGGTGCCGGTGATCGGCACCGACGTGGGCGGCGTGCCGGAAACCATGCAGGCCGGCGTGACCGGGCTACTGGTGCCGCCGCGGGACCCTGCTGCGCTGGCCGCGGCGCTGGAAAGCCTGCTGGCCGATCCCGAACGCAGACGCCGCATGGGCGAGGCGGGCCGCGAATTCATCCGCGGGCAGGGGCTGTTCAGCGCGGATCGCACCGCGCAATTGGTCGAATCGGCGTACGCACGCTGGCTGGGGGAGCGGCGCGGGACTGCGGCCGTGGCGCCTGGCGGCTCATTGCCCTGACAGCCTCAACGCCCACGCAGGCTCAATGCCATAGCAACGCATTCATGGCTTCCACCAGCCGGTCGCGGTAGCGAGGCAGCAGCGCTTGCACCTGCGCCTGCCGGTCCTTCCAGGAATCCGGCTCAGCGCCCGGCGCGATGCGCGGCGCCGCCCAGATCGAATCCGGAAAATGCCGGTCGCCGCGCCAGCGCGGGATCACGTGCCAATGCAGGTGCGGCACCATGTTGCCCAGCGACGCCAGGTTGATCTTGTCCGGCGTCAGGATCGCCTGCTGCGTTTCCTCCACCACATACACCGCCCGCATCAGCAGGTCGCGGCCATGCGTCGACAGGCTGGTCATCTCGGCCAGGTGACCGTTCCAGATCACGCGCGTGAATCCCGGATAGTCGGCGTCGTCGACCTCGATGATGCGCAGGTGCGGCCCGCGCCACAGCAGCGTGCCGCCGTCTTCCTGGCACAGCGGACAGTTGGGATCGCGCGCGCTCAAGCCATCACCTTGCGGTACTGGATGAAGCCGGAACGGTCGGCAATCCGGTCGTAGAGCTGCATGGCGGTCGCGTTGGTTTCGTGTGTCAGCCAATAGACGCGGGCGCAGTTGGCCGCGGCGGCTTCGGCGTAGACGTGTTCGATCAGCTTGCGGCCCGCGCCCGTGCCGCGCGCGTCCTGGTCCACATAAAGGTCCTGCAGGTAGCAGTAGTCGCCGGCGGTCCAGGTGGAGCGATGGAAGATCCAGTGCACCATGCCGACAGCGCGGCCGCTTTCATAGACCAGCGCCGCGTGCATGGGCTCGGCGGGGTCCAGGAAGCGCGCCCAGGTGTTGCGCGTGACGGCGTCGTCGATGCTGACGCGGTAGAAGTCCTGGTAGCCCTTCCACAGGGGCAGCCAGGCGTCGAAGTCGGTGGCGACGATGGGACGGATTTCTGCGGTACTCATGGCGCAAGGCCTCCTGGGGTCTTCAGAGTTGGGTTTCCATGGCGTCGACGATATGCCGCAGCACCTGCAGGCGAGCGTAACGCTTGTCGTTGGCCGACACCAGATGCCACGGCGCGTGGGCCACGTCGGTGCGCGTCATCATCTCGTTGGCTGCCGCCGCGTATTCTTTCCACTTGTCGCGGTTGCGCCAGTCGTCGGGCGTGATCTTGAAATTCTTGAACGGCGATTTCTCGCGCTCGTGAAAACGCTTGAGCTGCTCGTCGGGCGTGACGGCCAGCCAGAACTTCAGCACCAGCGCGCCGCTGGCGGCAAGCTGTTCCTCGAAGTCGTTGATCTCGGCATACGCGCGGCGCCACCGGGCGGGCGGTATCAGCTTTTCGACGCGCTCGACCAGCACGCGGCCGTACCACGAGCGGTCGAAGATGCCGATGCGGCCATGGCTGGGAATGCAGCGCCAGAAACGCCATAGATAGGGCCGGGCCAACTCTTCGGTCGTGGGCGCGGATATCGGCGTGATGTCGACTTGCCGGATATCCAGCGCGTGTGTGACGCGGCGGATGGCGCCACCCTTGCCGGCGGCGTCCTGCCCCTCGAACACCAGGATCAGGGAGCGATTCCTGAACTTGTCGGACCGGGCGGCGCGCGCCAGCCGGCCTTGCAGCAGGCCGAGTTCGGTCTCGTAGTCTTCCTTGTCCACCTTGGCGTCGTAGTCCAGCTTGCCCAGCCGGTCCGCGATGCGCGTCGTGCTGGAGTGCGCCACGAAAGCGGGCGGCAGGCGGGGCACCCCGCGCCGGCGCAGCGCGCCGAGCACCGCCTCGGCCGTGCGGGCGGCGCGCATGTTTTCGTCGGCGCTGGGAATCACCACCCACGGCGCATGGCCGCAGTCCGTGTGATTGAGGACGACTTGGGCGCCGGCCCGGATGCGGTCGAACCGCTTGTTGACCTTCATGTCGACCGGACTGACCTGCCAGGCCGTATCGGGGTTGGCCAGCAGGCGCTGCGCGCGCGTCTTCTGCGCCTTGGCGGACAGGTGGAACCACAGCTTGATGATCTGCACGCCTTCGGCGGCCAGCATGGTCTCAAAGCGCATGATCGCCGCAGAGTGCGCCTCGATCGCGTCCGCGTTGGGCTTCTTGCGCACAGCTTCAATCAAGAGCGGCGTATACCAGGACCCGAACACGATGCCCGTGCTGCCCTTGGGCGGCAGATCGCGCCAGTAGCGCCACAACGGCGGGCGTTCGAGCTCGTCGCCTTCGCGCGGCCCGTAGGCCAGGGTGCGAATGTGGCGCGGGTCCATCCATTCGTTCAGCAGGTTGATCGTGGCGCCCTTGCCGGCGCCATCGATGCCGGCCACGACGATCAGAAGCGTCTTGTCGGCCTGCCGCAGCCGTTCGTACTGCGCATTGAGCAACGCGACGCGCAGCCGCGTTTCGAGCGCCTTGAATTCGTCTTTGGACAGGATGGGGTCGGCTTCGGCTTCGGCAAACATGGATGCGCGTCGGATCGGGTGGCTGCGATCGGGCGATCTTGCGGGATAAGGCCGCGCGGCGCAAGTGCGCCGCGGCCGGGGGTCAGAGCGCGTTGACGGGAATCTTGAGATAGCGCACGCCGTTGTCTTCGGGGGGCGGGAAGTGGCCCGCGCGGATGTTCACCTGAATCGCCGGCAGGATCAGCGTGGGCATCGACAGCGTGGCATCGCGCCGCGTGCGCATGGCGACGAATTCGTCCTCGGTAATGCCGTCGCGCACGTGGATGTTGCCGCGGCGCTGTTCGGCCACGGTGGTTTGCCAGGAGGCCTCGCGTCCCGCGGGCGGATAGTCGTGGCACATGTAAAGCCGCGTGTCGTCTGGCAGGCTCAGCAGTCGCCGGATCGACTGGTACAGCAGATGCGCGTCGCCACCGGGAAAATCGCAGCGCGCCGTGCCCACGTCCGGCATGAAAAGCGTGTCGCCCACGAATGCCGCATCGCCAATCAGGTACGCCATGTCGGCCGGCGTATGGCCGGGCACGTGGATGGCCGTGGCGGTCAGCGAACCGATCTGAAAGGTCTCGCCATCGGCGAACAGATGGCCGAACTGCGAGCCGTCGAGCTGGAACTCCGGTTCCAGGTTCAGGATGGTCTTGAAGACGCCCTGCACGGTGCGGATGCTCTGGCCGATGGCGATGACGCCGCCGAGCTGCCGTTGCAGGTAGGGCGCCGCCGACAGATGATCGGCATGGGCATGGGTTTCCAGCAGCCAGACGGTCCGCAGGCTGCGTTCGCGCACGTAATTGGCCACGCGATCGGCGCTGGCGGTGCTGCTGCGGCCGGACTTGGGATCGTAGTCCAGCACCGAGTCGATGATGGCGCACGCGCCGCCGGGCGCGGGTTCGTGGACGACGTAGGTGATGGTCGCAGTAACGGTGTCGAAGAAGGCCTGGATGTGCGGGGTCATGAGGGCTCGCGTGAAGGCCGCACGGGCGGCCCGATCAGGTCGATTTACGAAAATAAATAATATTTGCGCATAGTTTATTCATAAATATAATGACGCCGCTATCCCCCACGTGTCCCACACCTCGTCATGAACGCTCCCCTTACCGATTGCGAAGTCGCCGTCCTGCGCGAGTCCGCCACCCAGGCCTGCGCACTGCTCAAGGCGCTGGCCAACGAAGACCGCTTGCTGCTCTTGTGCCAGCTGGTCCAGAATGAACGCAACGTCGGCGAACTGGAGTCGCTGACCGGCATCCGCCAGCCGACGCTCTCGCAACAACTTGGCGTGCTGCGCGACGAAGGCCTGGTCGCGACCCGCCGCGAGGGCAAATACGTCTATTACCAGATGGCCAGCTTCGAGGTCAGCCAGGTGATGAAAACGCTATCCAGTTTGTACTGCGGACGCGCCATGGAGTCACTCAAGTGAACGTGGACTGGTCCGCCTTCACCCCGGCCGCCGGCACGGCGGGCGGCCTGCTGATCGGCGCCGGCGCGGTGCTGCTGATGCTGGGCGCGGGGCGCATCGCGGGCATCAGCGGCATCGTGGGCGGACTGCTTGCGCCCGAGCGCGGCGGCGGCTGGCGCCTCGCTTTCCTGCTGGGGCTGTGCGCCGCGCCCTGGCTGTTCCGCCTGTTTTCCGACCTGCCTTCCATCACGGTGGAGGCCAGCACGCCGCGTCTTATCGTCGCCGGCCTGCTGGTCGGCATCGGCACGCGCTATGCGTCTGGCTGCACCAGCGGACACGGCGTATGCGGCCTGTCGCGCGGCTCGCGCCGGTCGCTCGTGGCGACGCTGATCTTCATGGCCGCGGGCTTTGCCACGGTCTACGTGCTGCGGCACGTGGCGGGCGTCTGATCATGGCCGCGCTCTACGCCTTCGCCGCCGGGCTCGTCTTCGGACTGGGCCTGCTCATATCGGGCCTGGCGGACCCGGCGCGTGTGCTGGGCTTTCTGGATCTGGCCGGGTTGTGGAATCCGACGCTGGCATTCGTGATGGGCGGCGCCGTGCTGGCGACCAGTGTCGGTTATGCGCTGTTGCGGCATCGCCGGGCCAGCTTGTCCGGCGAGCTCATGCGCTGGCCGCAAGCCACCCGGCTCGACGCGCGTCTGGCCGCCGGCAGCCTGGCGTTTGGCGTGGGGTGGGGGCTGGCGGGCTTCTGCCCCGGCCCGGCGCTCGTCGCCGCCGCGGGCGGCATCGGCGACGCAGCGGTGTTTGCGGGGGCGATGCTCGCTGGCATGGGCATCCACGCGTACATCACGCGGGCTGGGCGCCGCGACGGCGACGCAACCGGACCGCGCGCGTAGCGGCCGCTTGCCCGCGCGCCTGCCCTCGCGCTCGCACTCGCGTCGAATCGCCTATTCGTACGTCCGGATGTCGTCGATGACCTTGCCGTCGTTCGGCAGACCGCCCTCGGCCACCCATTCGACATCGGCCCGCAACTTCGTCACGTCTCGCGCCGAATCGGCGATCCGGCGGGCCAGCGCGTCGTTCTGCTCGCGCGACTCCACCTTCAGCACCATGCGGTCCGACCCGGTGCTGCCGCTGATGACCAGCCGCGCGCGCAGGATCTCCGGATGCCGCCGCGCCACGTCCGCCACCTGCGACGGATGCACGAACATGCCGCGCACCTTGGTGGTCTGGTCGGCGCGTCCCATCCAGCCCTTGATGCGCGTGTTGGTGCGTCCGCACGGCGAGATGCCGGACATCACCGCCGACAGATCGCCGGTGCCAAATCGCACCAGCGGGTAGTCGGGATTCAGTGTGGTCACCACGACCTCGCCGACTTCGCCTGCCGGCACGGGTTCACCGGTGCCGGGACGCACGATCTCGACAATGATGTCCTCACCCACCACCAGCCCTTCGCGGGCGGGCGTCTCGAACGCGATCATGCCCAGGTCGGCGCTGCCGTAGGCCTGGTAGCCGTCGATGCCGCGCGCCGCCAGCCAGTCGCGCAGCGACGGCGGAAAGGCTTCGCCGGAGACCAGTGCGCGCCGCAGCGAATCGAGCTTCACGCCCAGTTCGTCTGATTTCTCAAGAATGATCTTCAGGAAGCTCGGCGTGCCGGTGTAGCCGCTGGGCGCCAGGTCCTGAATCGCGCGAACCTGCTGCTCGGTCTGCCCGGTGCCGCCGGGAAACACGGTGCAGCCCACGGCGTGGGCGGCCGTTTCCATCATCGAGCCGGCCGGCGTGAAGTGGTACGAAAAGCAGTTGTAGGCCAGTTCGCCGGCGCGAAAGCCCGCCGCGTACAGGGCGCGCGCGAAGCGCCAGTAATCCGACCGTGCGCTCTCCGGTTCATAGATCGGACCGGGCGAGGCGAACACGCGCATCGCTTCGCCCCAGCCGATGGCCGAGAACCCGCCGAAGGCCTTTTCGGGACCGGCGGGCCGCGCGCCGTCGTCGCGGCTATGTTGCTGGCGTTCCAGCAGTTCATGCTTGCGCAGGACCGGCAGCCGGGCCAGCGCCTCGCGCGAGGTGATCGTGGCGGGGTCCACGCCGCGCAGTTGCTCGGCAATGGCCGGCGCGCGCGCGATGGCCCGCGCAATCGCCCCAGGCAGGGCGGCCATCAGATCGCGCTCGCGTTGCTCGGGCGCGCGGGTTTCGCGGTCATCGAAAAACTCGGACATGGAATCGCACCTTCTCGTGTGCCGGTTGGCGGCGCCGTTGCCGGCGCCATGCGGCAAGCGCTGGCTTGCCCGCGTCGGGAATCAGGCCAGCCAGCGTTTGCGGCGGCGGTAGAACTTGTTGTCTCGGAAACTCTTGCGTTCGCCGCTAGAAATGCCCAGGTAGAACTCCTTTACGTCCTCGTTCTGCGCCAGGTCGGCGGCCGCGCCGTCCATCATCACGCGCCCGTTTTCCAGGATGTAGCCGTAGTCGGCGTAGCGCAGCGCGATGTTGGTGTTCTGCTCGGCAAGCAGGAAGCTCACGCGCTCGCGCTGGTTCAGGTCGCGCACGATCTCGAAGATCTCTTCGACGATCTGCGGCGCCAGACCCATCGACGGCTCATCGAGCAGGATCATGTTGGGGTTGGCCATCAGCGCGCGGCCGATCGCGGTCATCTGCTGCTCGCCGCCCGAGGTGTAGCCGGACTGGCTGGTGCGGCGCTGTTTCAGGCGCGGGAAATACTGGTAGACCCGCTCCAGCGCGGCGGTGGTGTCGCCCCGGCTCATGCTGCGCGTATAGGCGCCCGTCAGCAGGTTTTCCTCGATGGTGAGGTGGGCAAAGCAATGCCGGCCTTCCATCACCTGCACGACGCCGCGCTTGACCAGTTCGGCGGGCGTCAGGCGTTCGATACGCTGGCCGCGGTACTGGATGTGGCCCTTCGTGACGTCGCCGCGCTCGCCCTTGAGCAGGTTCGAGATCGCGCGCAGCGTCGTGGTCTTGCCGGCGCCGTTCGCGCCCAGCAGCGCCACGATCCTGCCTTCCGGCACCTGCAGGGACACGCCCTTGAGCACCAGGATCACGTGGTTGTAGATCACCTCGATGCCGTTCACATCGAGCAGCACCTGGGGGGCGTCGGCGGCGGCAATATTGGCGTCGTTCATAAACCTTCCTGCGGCGTGGCGGCGGCCGGCCGGAAAGCCGGCCGCCGGTTCATATCAACTTGCGTTGCGCACCCGCGGCGCGGGGCCGCGGGTGCTCCAGAAGCATCACTCGCACTTGCGCGGCGTGATGTTCTTTTCCTTGGCGTACTTGGCCGCCGATTCCTTGACCATCGGGTCCAGGATCGCCTTGTCGGCCTGATACCAGTCGGAAACGACCTTGAACTTGGAGCCGTCCCACTGCACGATGCGGGCCCAGTCGTCGCCCTTGTGGTTGGCGCACGAGGTCTTGACCGGACGCATGATCTGGCCAAAGCCCAGCTTGTCGAGCTTTTCCTGCGTCAGATCCAGGTTCTCGAAGCCCCAGCGCACTTGCTCCGGCGTCAGCGCCTTGCCCTTGCCGTACTTCTCCTGCGCGGCGCGGATCGCTTCCACCTGCAGCATCGAGATCATCATGCCGCGCGTGTGGGCGATGGTGCCCAGCGTGGTCTTGCCGGTCTTGTCCGCGCCCTGGCCCTTGTCGTAGACGTACTTCTTCAGATCGTCGTAGACCTTGTCGCTGTCGGCGCCGCTGTTGTGGATCGTGATGGCGTTGTAGCCCTTGGCGACATCGCCCAGGTCCTTCACGTCGCCTTCCGACCCTGCCCACCAGATCGCGTACATCTTGTCGCGCGGATAGCCGCTGGCCTGCGCTTCGCGGATGGCGGTGGGCGTCATGATGCCCGCGCTCCACAGCAGCACATAGTTCGGACGCGCCTGGCGGATCTGCAGCCAGGTGGACTTCTGCTCCACGCCCGGCGCCGTCACCGGATACAGCAGCAGCTCAAAGCCTTCCTTGGCCGCGCGCTTCTGCAAGAGCGGGATCGGCTCCTTGCCGTACGGCGAGTCGTGGTAGACCAGGGCGATCTTCTTGCCCTTGAGCTTGTCCATGCCGCCTTCTTTCTTGGCGATGTCCTGGATCATCACGTCGGCGGCAGTCCAGTACGTGCCCAGGAGCGGGAAGTTCCACTCGAACACACTGCCGTCCACCGATTGCGACAGGCCGTAGCCCATGGTTTCCACGGGCACCTTGTCGATGATGGCTTTGTCGCTGACCGCGAAGGTGATGCCGGTGGACTGGGTATCGAAGCCCGAGGCGCCCGTACCCTTGCCCTTCAGGCGCTCGTAGCATTCCACGCCGCGGTCCGTGGCGTAGGCGGTCTCGCATTCTTCGTACGTGATCTTGACGCCGTTCACGCCGCCATCGCGCTCGTTGACGAGCTTCAGGTAATCCAGCTTGCCGTCGGCCCAGGGAATGCCCAGCGGCGCGAACGATCCCGTGCGATACACCAGCAACGGAACGAACTGCTCTTCGGCCGCCATTGCCGGCGTGGCCACGGCGCCCGCGGCGCCGGCTGCGGCCATCAAGGCTGCCGCCAACTTCAGGTTAAGACGCTTCATCTCCATTTACCTCCTGCGTGGTGCTTGGGTCGGTTAACCCTGGGACACCGGGATTGGCCCGGTCTTGAGCCGGGTATTCGGGGCGGTGGTCCAGCGCGGTCGTGCCGCGATGGACCCGCGGAAATCAAAACGAAAAAAGATCAGTGGGGGAACGGCCAGATCCGCAGCTTCTCCTTGCCGATGCTCCACAGCCGCGCCAGGCCGTGCGGCTCGGCGATCAGGAAGAAAACGATCAGCGCGCCGAACACCATGTGCTCGATGTGTGCGGCGGTGTCCACCGACAGCGGCAGTCCCAGCATGTGCGGGATGTTCGCCAGTGCCACGGGCACCAGCACGATGAACGCCGCGCCAAAGAAGCTGCCGATGATCGAGCCCAGCCCGCCGATGATGACCATGAACAGCAGCTGGAACGAGCGGCCCAGGTCGAACGCCAGCGGCTCCCAGGAGCCCAGGTGGATATAGCCCCACAGCGCGCCGGCCACGCCCACGATGAACGAACTGACCGCGAACGCCGTCAGCTTGGCGTACATGGGCCGGATGCCGATGACCGATGCCGCCACGTCCATGTCGCGGATCGCCATCCACTGGCGGCCGATGGCGCCGCGCACCAGGTTCTTGGCCAGCAAGCTGAAGATGACAACCAGGATCAGCACGAACAGGTACTTCTCCATGGCGCTTTGCACCGGCAGGCCAAAGGCCGTAAGCGGCGGCACCGACACGCTGCCCGAGGACGAATAGTTGGTGAAGAAGGGGATGCGCAGGAACGCCCAGTCCACGAAGAACTGCGCCGCCAGCGTCGCCACCGCCAGATACAGGCCGCGAATGCGCAAACTGGGGATGCCGAAGATCACGCCGACGATGGTGGCAAAGCAGCCGCCCAACAAGATTTGCACCACGAGCGGCATGCCGGGAAAGCGCACGCCGAAGTTCCAGGCCGCATACGCACCCACCGCCATGAAAGCGCCCGTGCCCAGCGAGATCTGTCCGCAGTACCCGACCAGGATGTTCAGGCCCACGGCGGCCAGCGCCAGGATCAGGAACGGAATCAGGATGGCGCGCAGCAGGTAGTCGCTGGCCATGGCCGGAACGACGATGAACGCCACCGCCATCAGCAGCCAGATGAAGACGCGGTCCTGGCGGATCGGGAAGATCTGCTGGTCAGCGCGATAGCTGGTCTTGAATTGGCCGTTTTCGCGATAGAACATTTTTTATCCTCGGTGACGCAGGCTTAGACGCGGTCGATGATCTTCTCGCCGAACAGTCCTTGCGGACGGAACAGCAGGAACACCAGCGCCAGCACGTAGGCGAACCAGATTTCGATGCCGCCTCCCACCAGCGACCCCAGATAGACCTCGGACAGCTTTTCCCCCACGCCGATGATGAGGCCGCCCAGAATGGCGCCAGGCACCGACGTCAAACCCCCCAGGATCACCACCGGCAGCGCGCGCAGCGCGGCGGTTGATAGCGTGAACTGCACACCGAACTTCGATCCCCAGATGATCCCCGCCACCAGCGCCACCAGCCCGGCCACGCTCCACACGATGACCCAGATGCGGTTCAGCGGAATGCCGATCGACTGCGCGGCCTGGTGGTCGTCGGCCACGGCACGCAGCGCGCGGCCCGTCGAGGTGTACTGGAAGAACAGCGCCAGCGTCGCCACCAGCAGCGCGGCAATGACCGCCGCGGTCAGGTCTTCAAGGTTGATGAGCAGCCCCCCTTCGAACACCGAGTCCAGGATCATCAGCGGATCCTTGGGCATGCCGACGTTGATGGAGTAGACCGAGCTGCCGAACGTGATCTGGCCGAGGCCGTCCAGGAAATAGCTGATGCCAAGCGTGGCCATCAGCAGCGTCGTGGCTTCCTGGTTGACCAGGTGGCGCAGCACGAAGCGTTCGATCGCCACTGCCAGCAGGAACATCACGATCGCGCTGACAATGAACGCCAGCACGTTGGCCAGGATCATGTTGTCAAAGCCCAGCCAGCGCGGCAGCCATTCCGAGAAGCGCGCCATCGACAGCGCCGCCACCAGCACCATCGCGCCCTGCGCGAAGTTGAAGACGCCCGACGCCTTGAAGATCAGCACAAAGCCCAGGCCGATCAGCGCGTACAACATGCCGCTCATCAGGCCGCCGAATAAGGTCTCTAGAAAAAATCCCATGTCTTTCCGCCTTGGTTGTCCGGCTTAGTGCGACACGCCGAGATAGGCGCGGATGACGTCTTCATTGGCGCGGACCTCATCGGGCTTGCCGTCGCCGATCTTCTTGCCGTAGTCCAGGACCACGACGCGATCCGAGATGTCCATGACCACGCCCATGTCGTGCTCGATCAGCACGATGGTCGTGCCGAACTCATCGTTCACATCCAGGATGAAGCGGCTCATGTCCTGCTTTTCCTCGATGTTCATGCCGGCCATCGGCTCGTCCAGCAACAACAGGCGCGGCTCCATCGCCAGCGCGCGACCCAGGTCGACGCGCTTTTGCAGGCCGTAAGGCAGACGGCCCACCGGCGTCTTGCGATAGGCCTGGATTTCCAGGAAGTCGATGATGTTCTCGACAAACTCGCGGTGCTGCATCTCTTCGCGCTCGGCCGGCCCCAGGCGGAACGCCTGCGCCAGCAGGCCGCTCTTCATGCGCAGGTTGCGCCCGGTCATGATGTTGTCCAGAACGCTCATGCCCTTGAACAGCGCCAGGTTCTGGAACGTGCGCGCAATCCCCATTTCGGCTGCGCGGCGCGGGTTCATGCGCGAAAACCGCTCGCCGCGGAACGCGATGCCGCCTTGCTGCGGCGTGTACACGCCATTGATGACGTTGAGCATCGAGCTCTTGCCCGCGCCGTTGGGCCCGATGATGGCGCGGATCTCGTGCTCGCGCACGTTGAAGGAAATATCGGTCAGCGCTTTCACGCCGCCGAAAGACAGGGAGATGTTCTGCATGTCCAGCATGACATCGCCGATACGCTGGTCGCGGTCGTTAGTGCTCATGTTCTTTACGCGGCTCGGGCGGTGATGGCGGGAAACGTCTTGACCGGATGGATCCGCAGATCCGCCGAAATCTTGCCGGTGCGTCCGTCTTCGAATTTCACTTCGGTCTCGATGAACTGCGACTGCTTGCCGCCAAAGAGCGCGTCGATCAGCACGCCGTACTTCTGCGCGATGAAGGCGCGGCGCACCTTGCGCGTGCGGGTCAGCTCGTCGTCGTCCGGGTCCAGTTCCTTGTGCAGGATCAGGAAACGGCTGACCTGCGACGCCGCCAGCTTGGGATCCGTCGCGAGATCCGCGTTGACCTGC
Organism: Achromobacter sp. UBA2119; assembly: GCF_002331005.1. Taxonomy (NCBI): domain Bacteria; kingdom Pseudomonadati; phylum Pseudomonadota; class Betaproteobacteria; order Burkholderiales; family Alcaligenaceae; genus Achromobacter; species Achromobacter sp. UBA2119. The sequence goes on from NZ_DCYD01000008.1 coordinate 141,505, forward strand.
TCCACGCACTCGGCGATCAGCTGGTAGACCTCGTCCTTGCCCGCTAGGTCGGTGTAGCCGGCGTACGGCAGGCCGCGGCGTTCGGCCCAGTTGCCCACGGCTTCCAGATCGATGTTGATGAACGCGCACACGTCTTCTCGGTTGGCGCCGAACGCCACCGCTTCCTTGATGTGCTGGAAGAACTTGAGCTTGTTCTCGATGTACTTCGGCGCAAACAGGCTGCCGTTGGCCAGCTTGCCCACGTCCTTGGCACGATCGATGATCTTGAGCTGCCCGTCGGTATCCAGATAGCCGGCGTCGCCCGTGTGGAACCAGCCGTCGGCGCTGCGCGCCTCGGCCGTGGCGTCGGGATTGCGGTAGTACTCCTTGAAGAGCCCCGGGCTCTTGACCAGGATCTCGCCGTTGTCGGCCACGCGAATCTCCACGCCCGCCACCGGCGGTCCGACGGTGTCGTCGCGAACCTGGCCATCGGGCTGCACGCAGACGAACACCGAGGTTTCGGTGGAGCCGTACAGCTGCTTCAAGTTGATCCCGATGGAGCGGTAGAACACAAAAAGGTCCGGACCGATGGCTTCGCCGGCCGTGTACGCCACGCGCACGCGGCTCATGCCCAGCGCGTTGCGCAGCGGACCGTAGATCAGCACGTTGCCCACCGCGTAGCGCATGCGGTCCCAGGCGTTGACGGATTCACCGTCCAGGATCTTCGTGCCAACGCGGCGCGCCAGCTTCATGCACGCCGCGAACAGCTTGCGCTTGAGATAGCCCGCGTCCTCCATGCGGATCATCACATGGGTCAGCAGACCTTCCAGCACGCGCGGCGGCGCGAAGTAATAGGTGGGGCCGATGTCGCGCATATCGATCGACACGGTGTCGGGCGACTCGGGATGATTCACCGTAAAGCCCGTGACCAGCAACTGCGTGTACGAGAACATGTTCTGGCCGATCCAGGCGGGCGGCAGGTACGCCAGCACGTCTTCCTGGTCGGTCAGCTTTTCCATTTCCGACACGGCGCGCGCGCGGTCGATGAGCGCATGGTGCGTCAGCACCACGCCCTTCGGTTTGCCCGTCGTGCCGGACGTATAGAACATGGCCGCGGGGTCATGCGGCTGCACGGCAGCGACGGCGCGCGCGTAGAAGTCGGGATGCTTGGCGGCATATTCGCTGCCCAGCGCTTCCAGTTGCTCATACGACAGCAGCATGGGATCGGCGTAATGGCGCAGGCCGCGCGGGTCGTCGAACACGACATGCTTGAGCGCAGGGCACTGTTCGCGCACTTCGATCATCTTGTCGACCTGCTCCTGGTCCTCGACGATCGCAACGCTGATCTCCGCATCCTGCAGCACGTAAACCATTTCCTGCGCGACCGCGTCCTGATAGAGCGGAACAGGGATAGCGCCGAGCGATTGCGCGGCCATCATGGCCATGTAGAGGCGCGGGCGGTTTTCACCGATGACGGCGACGTGCATGCCGGGCTGAATGCCGAGCGATGCAAGACCCTGCGCGACGTGACGGACATGCTCCGCCACTTCGGACCAGGTCAGGGTTTGCCAGATCCCCAGGTCTTTCTCTCGTATCGCGGGCCGCGACCCACGAACGTTGGCATGCGCGAGCAGCAGCGCCGGAAAGGTGTCCGGCGCCGCCGGCACCTGTGCAGATGCGGGCGATGAATGTGCCACGTTGTCTCCTCCGGTTTGGGCGTATCGCGCGCAGTGCCTGCAATGGAAGCGGCGGTTGCGGCGGTGTGCTTGACCAGTTGGTTTTAGATTTACGGCAGGAGTTAAGGTATAAGGTTGGGTTGCTACCAACTGTCACCATCGCGACATTCAAGGACCTTTTAGGGTATTCCCGATGCAGCTATCCGACTCCCTGCAACTCGCCGCCGCCTGGTTCCGCGTGCTCAACGCCGAACAGCAAGCGCGCGTGGAGCGGGACCTTTCCGTGCAGCAGGTCGTTGCCGGATCGATCATAGAGCGCAAAGGCGAACTCGCCCAGGCTTGGATCGGCGTGCTGGCGGGACTGGTGAAGGTGTCGGTGGGCAATTCGGAAGGCAAGGTCGCATCGCTGACGGGCGTGCCCGCCGGCGGCTGGATCGGCGAGGGCTCGCTGCTGAAACGCGAAGTCCGCAAGTACGACATCGTGGCGCTGCGCGATTCGGTGGTGGCGCGCCTGCCGGGCACGACGTTCGACTGGTTGCTGGATACCAGTATTCCGTTCAACCGGTACCTGCTGCATCAATTGAACGAGCGCGTGGCGCAGTTCATCGGCAAGGCGGAGTACGACCGTCTGCTCGATCCCGATGCGCGCGTGGCCCGCTGTCTGGCCGAGTTGTTCAATCCTTTGCTGTATCCGGGCATGGGGATGCGTCTGACGATTACGCAGGAAGAAGTTGGCTATCTGGCCCGGGTGTCACGTCAGCGCGCGAACCAGGCGCTGCGCAAGCTGGAGGAGGCGGGTCTGTTGAATGTGGAATACGGCGCAGTGCGGGTGCTGGATCTGGGCGGGCTGAAGCAATACGGCTCGGACCGCGGCGCAGTGGAAGCGGAGCAGGCGGCGTAATCGTTGTGTCGCACAAAAAAAGTGTTGACGATAAATCGCGCGCTATTTAATATCGCACCATGAAATCCAGAAACAAGACCAAAGCCGCATTCAACCCGCTGCTGCTGGACAGCCAGTTGTGCTTCGCCTTGTACTCGACCTCGCTGGCGATGAACAAGGTGTACCGCAAGCTGCTGAGCGGGCTGGACCTGACCTACCCGCAATACCTGGTGATGCTGGTGCTGTGGGAAGGCGACGAAATTACGGTGACGGATATCGGCAGCCGCCTGTTTCTGGATTCGGCCACGCTGACGCCGCTGCTCAAGCGCCTGGAGGCCGCGGGACTGGTGACGCGCAAGCGCGCCATGAGCGACGAGCGCCAGGTGATCGTGGGCCTGACGAAACAGGGCCGCGATCTGCGCGAAAAGGCCGAAGCGGTGCCGCACGCGGTTGGCGCGGCAGCGCAGTGTTCGCTGGACGAAGCGCAGGGCATGACGAAGATGCTGCACGCGCTGCGGGAGAAGCTGGCCGGAAGTCTTTGAGGTTGTGGGTGATGACTGTCATCATCCGGTTTTATAAATAGCGCACGATATTGTTGTTCACTATTTAAAGTCTTGAGCAAGTCGCAAGTTCATCGTTGACCGCCAACACGGGAAGGGTCCCGCAAGGCAAGCAGTACAAACTTTCATTCAAAGGAACCACACCATGTCGATCGAAAAAGTCCTCTACCGCGCCAACGCCACCGCCACCGGAGGCCGTGAAGGCCGTGGCGTCAGCGACGACGGCAACCTGGACGTCAAGCTGACCACCCCCCGCGAACTGGGCGGCGCCGGCGCAGCAGGCACGAACCCGGAACAACTGTTCGCCGTCGGCTACTCGGCTTGCTTCCTGGGCGCGATGAAGTTCGTCGCGAACCGCGACAAGATCGCGATCCCGGCGGACGTGTCGGTAAACGGCATCGTCGGCATCGGCGCCATCCCGACGGGTTTCGGCATCGAAGCCGAACTGAAGATCTCGCTGCCGGGCCTGGACCGTGCAGAAGCTGAAAAGCTGGTCGCGGCCGCACACATCGTGTGCCCGTATTCGAACGCCACGCGCGGCAACATTGATGTGACGCTGACGATCGTTTGAGGGTGACGTCGCATCGAGTTTGATGCGACGTGAGAGTGGGCCTTGCAGGTGAAGACTGATTTGGTCGGTTGCCTGCGGAGGCCCATTTTCTTTTGGCGCGCCACGAAGCTCTTCGTAGGTCGCCCGACGCCGCGGTCACCGTGGGCACGATCGCCCACGATTGCGGTCCGGAGCCTTCGCTCCGGACTGCCCCATCCTCATCCTCGTCCTCGCCTGCGGCGACTCCTACGGATTCCGTCGGGCGCATCGACGGCGCTCGCGCTCACGGTGACCGCGACGCCGTGCTACGAGGGTCTTTGGTATGCGGCGCTTCAAGACCTGTGTTCAGGGCAGGAGAGCTGCGGGGCCGCCGAATTGCTGCCGCCCGGGCGGCGGCAATCGGCATCGGACCTGTGGGTCGTCGGTGCGGTAAGCGCTTGCGCGCGTGCGGAGAGCGGCTTGCGAATGGTGCTCGTCAGTGTCAGACACTCAACGTTGCCATAGGCAAGAACTCAACCACACTGCAGCCACACGCGAAGCGTCATCGCCGCGACGCAAGACGCCGCGTAAGCCCCCGAAGGCCGCCCGCGCGGCCGCCGCGGGCGGGCCCCGCAAGATCTTTCTCTCTCCCCCCACCGTAGGCAAGAACCTAAAGAACCCAACTCGCCCCGCCACCGGTAAAGCTGAAACCACAAGAGCCCGTCGCAGCGGGGGCCTGGGTGCGCGGGGCGTGTAGATGCGCCCGACGGAATCCGAAGGCAGCCGCCGTAGGCGGCAACGAGGATGAGGACGGGGCAGTCCGGAGCGAAGGCTCCGGACCGCAATCGTAGCCCCGCGCACCCAGGCCCCCGCTGCGACGGGCGTCTCAAGAACCCGCCTCACCGCCAGCCGACCAATCGTCACCCTCAATGCCCCCCACCCAAATAAGCCGCCACAACAGCCGGATCATGCTTCAACTTCTCCGCACTCCCATGCACAGAAATCCGCCCGTTTTCCAGCACATACCCATAATCCGCCACATTCAACGCCGCCGCCGCGAACTGCTCCACCAGCAGCATCGTCACGCCTTCTTCCTTGAGCCGCGCAATGATCCGGAACACTTCTTCCACCAGAATCGGCGCCAATCCCATCGAAGGCTCGTCCAGCAGCACCAGTTCCGGATTCAACATCACCGCACGCGCCATCGCCAGCATCTGCTGTTCACCGCCCGACAGCGTCCCAGCCAGCTGATCCCGCCGTTCCTTCAAGCGCGGGAACAGATCCATCGCCCGTCCCAGATCAGCTTGAACGTCACCCTTAGGCCGGCTACCCGTCAGACGCGGAAACGCACCCAGCAGCAGATTGTCGGTCACTGACAGCGTAGGAAACACCCGGCGCCCCTCCGGCGAATGCGCCAGTCCCAGCCGCGCGATGCGATGTGACTCCATCCCATCAATCCGCTTGCTACCCAGCGTGATCTCCCCCGCCGTCGGCCGGATCATCCCCGACAGCGCCCGCATCGTCGTCGTCTTCCCAGCCCCGTTCGAGCCGATCAGCGTCACCACTTTGGCTTTCGGCACCTCCATGCTGATGCCGTGCAGCACCTTCACCTTCCCGTAGCCTGCTTCCAGATTCTTGATCGATAGCATCTTCTTGTCCCCTTGGCGTCAGGCGGGCGCGCCGCCCAGATACGCCTCGATCACCTTGGCGTTGCTTTGCACTTCATTAGGCAGGCCCTCGGCGATCTTCTGGCCGAAGTCCAGCACCGACACCGTGTCGCACACCCCCATCACCACGTCCATGTGGTGCTCGATGAGGATCAGCGTGATGCCGTGGTCGCGCACCTTGCGGATGATCGCCAGCAGTTCCACGATGTCAGGCGCCGTCAGGCCTGCCGCCGGTTCGTCCAGCAGCAGCAGTTGCGGATCCAGCGCCAGTGCGCGGGCGATCTCCAGGAGGCGCTGCTTGCCGTAGGGCAGGTTGCGCGCCTCTTCGCTGGCCAGCGATTCCAGGCCGACGAATTCCAACAGCGCCATGGCCCGTGCCCGTGCGCCCTGTTCCTCGGTCTTCCACTTGGGTGTGCGCAGCGCGATGCCGGCCAGACCCGTCGTGAAGGTGTGATGCAGGCCCACCAGCACGTTCTCCAGCGCGGTCATTTCGCCGAAGAGTTGCACGTTCTGGAACGTGCGCGCGATGCCGGCTTCGGCGATGTCCGCGGGCGGAAGGCCGACGAGCGACTTGCCCCCGAACTCCACCGCGCCGGCCGTGGGCACGTAGATGCCGGTCAGCACGTTCATCATCGTGCTCTTGCCGGAACCGTTGGGTCCGATGAGCCCGTGGATGGTGCCGCGCTTGACGGTCAGGTCCACCTCGTTCAGGGCTTTCAGGCCGCCGAACTGCATCAGCACGTTCTTGGCTGCGAGCAGGGTCTCGCCCTTGCCCGCCACCGCGTCCGGCACGGCGTCCTGTTCCTTCACCAGGTCTTTCTTGACGGCCAGCGCCGCGCGGCGCGTGGAGAAGAACAGGTTGCGAACGAAGCCCACGATGCCGTCTGGCAGGTAGTACACGACGAACAGGATCATCGCGCCGAAGATGGTCAGGCGCCAGTCGGTGACGGCGTCCAGCCAGTACGAGAAGATGGCCAGCACGATCGTGCCGATCACCGGCACCGCGACCTTGCGCGGCTCGGTGCGGCCCTTGGAGATGGCCACGACGCTGCCCACCGTCACCAGGATCGCCACCGCCAGCGCGATCAGGCGGAAGGTGTCGATGTCGTCCAGCATCTTGGGCAGCAGCACGATGATCGAGGCGCCCAGCAGCGCGCCGGTGCGGCTCTTGCGGCCGCCCATGATGATGGCCAGCAGGAACAGGATCGTCAGTTCGAAGTTGTACGTGTTCGGCGAAATGTACTGTTCCGAATACGAGTACAGCGCGCCCGCCAGGCCGGCAAAGCCGGCGCTGATGACGAAGGCGATCACCTTGTGCCGGTACACCGACACGCCCATGCAATCGGATGCGATCGGGCTGTCGCGCAAGGCTTCGAACGAGCGGCCCAGGTGCGACTTCAAGATCCGGTGCACCACGATCAGTGAGATCACCAGCAGCGCGGCGACCAGCCAGAAGTACTCGGCCTTGGTCAGCACGTGGCCGGCGATGGACGGCTTGGTGACCTTGATGCCCAGCGGGCCTTCGGTCAGGAAGGTCATCTCGTTGATCAGGATCTGGATGATCGTGCCGAAGGCCAGCGTCACCATCGCCAGATAGGGGCCGGTGACGCGCAGCGCCGGCAGCGCCAGCACTGCGCCAAAGGCGGCGGCGATGACGATGGCGGCGGGCAGTGTCAGCCAGATGGGAATCTGCAGGTGAAAGACCAACACGCCGGCCACGTACGAGCCGATGCCGAACAAGCCGGCGTGGCCCAGCGACACCTGGCCGGTGTAGCCCACCACGATATCGAGCCCGAACAGCAGGATCGAATAGATCATGATGGTTTCAATCAGGTGCAGGTAATACGTGTTGGTCACGCCCAGCGGCACGGCGGCCAGGCAGGCCACGGCCACGATGGATAGGAGAAGATGCAGGGGTTTCATCGCTTACACCTTCTTGATCGCGGTCTTGCCGAACAGGCCGGCGGGCTTGAAGGTCAGAACGAGCAGCAGCAATACCAATCCCGGCACGTCTTTGTATCCCGTTGATAGATAGAAACCGGTGGTCGTTTCGGCGATCCCCAGGATCAGCCCGCCCACCACGACACCCATCCCGCTGGACAGGCCGCCAATGATCGCGACGGCAAATGCCTTCAGGCCCAGCACGGCGCCCATCGTGGCGCCGGTCAGCGTCAGCGGCGCGACCAGCACGCCGGCAAACGCCGCGGTCAGCGACGACAGTGCGTACGAGAACGTGATGACCATGCCGGTGTTGATGCCCATCAGGCCGGCCGCGTCGCGGTCGTTGGACGTGGCGACGAAGGCTTTGCCGTAAATGGACTTGCGGTTGAAGATTTCCACCAGAATCATCATGCCCAGCGCGCCGAACACCACCAGCAGCTCCATCGGCAGCACGTTGGCGCCCAGCACCTGAATCGGCGCCTCGGGCAGCGGCGAGGGAAAGCGCAGGTCGTCGCGGCCCCAGATGTTTTCGGCCACGTTCTTGAAGATGATGCCCAGCGCAATGGTGGCCATGATCCAGCCGAATTCCGATCGCGTCTTGATGGCGGGCCGCACGCCCACGCGTTCGACCAGCGCGCCCTGCGCGAAGCCGAAGATGCAGACGATGGGAATCATGACCCAGTAGTTCACGCCCAGTCCGACGAGCGTGAGGCCGACGAGCGCACCCAGCATCAGGGCTTCGCCCTGGCCGAAGTTCAAGGTGCCCGATGTGGCGAAGGTGAGCTGGTAGCCGAACGCAATGACCGCATAGATCATGCCTAGCGCGATACCGCTATAGATGAGCTGTAGAAGAATCATGGTGTGTGTCTTGAGGCGCTGTGTTCCGTCCCAACCCCCTTGGGCAGAACGCTGTTTTCAGGCGGCTGCATGCCCCGCGCCCGAAGCTTGGGGCGCGGGCGGCGGCGGCCGGGCAGCCGCCGCCTTCCTGCTTGTCGGGATTTAGTTGGCCTTGATGACCCGGCCGCCCTTGACCTCGCCGATGACCACTTCCTTCGCGGTGATCGCGTCGTGGTTGTCGTGCGAGAAGGGCTTGTTGTAGGTCATCACCACGCCCTCGACCGGGGTCTGCAGGTTCTCCAGTGCTTCGCGCACCTTGGGACCGTCGGTCGAGTTCGCCTGCTTGATGGCCGCGGCCAAGAGGAAGATGGAGTCATAGCCCTGCGCCGCCGACACCGGCGAATCGATGCGGTTGTTCTTGGGCTTGAACTTGGCCAGGTAGGCGTCGATGAACGCCTTGCGCTTGGGCGTGTCCGGGTCCTGGATGAAGGTCTGCGGCATGCGCGCGCCTTCACCGTTGGCGCCGGAGTTGTCGATGTAGTTGGCCATGGACAGCGTCCAGCTGCCGATGATCGGCACCTTCCAGCCCAGCTTGGTCATGCCGTTGGCGACCTGGGCCAGCTCCGGGCCGATACCGTAGGTCAGCACGGCTTCGGCGCCCGCGGCCTTGGCCTTGAGCAGCTGGGCCGTCATGTCGACGTCCTTGATGTTGAACTTCTCGACGGCGACCGGCTTGATGCCCTTGGCGTCCAGGGCCTTTTCCAGGTCCTCGCGGCCGAGCTGGCCGTAGTTGGTGGAGTCGGCCAGGATCGCGACCTTCTTGAAGCCGCGGCGCGTGATCGCTTCTTCCACGATCATCGGGGCCTGGATGCTGTCGTGGGCCGCATTGCGGAACACGTAGTTGTCGGGGTATTCAGGCGCCTTGAACTGATGCGTGATCACGCTGCCGGTGGCCACGTTGTTGAAAACCGGGATCTTGGCGTCCTGGTAGAAACGTTGGGAGGCCAATGCGACGCCGGTGTTGATGTAGCCGACGGTGGCGGTCACCTGTTCCTTGTTGATCAGTTCCTGCGCGATCTGTACGCCGCGCTCGTTCTTGGCTTCGTCATCGCGTTCGACCGCGACGAGCTGGCGGCCCATCACGCCGCCGTTCTTGTTGATCTCTTCAATGGCAAGGCGAACGCCGTCGCGCATGCTGACGCCCATCGAGGACGATCCGCCCGTGTAGGGGCCGGCCACGCCGATCTTGATGGGGTCGGCGGCGTGGGACGCGGCCGATACGGCAAATGCAAGGGTTCCTGCAAGCAGCTTCAAACGAAAATCCATGGATGTCTCCGTTGTAATTGGGTGAACTGCGTGGAAAGCCGTGTGCCGGCGCCAATCGGCGGGATGGTGTTTTGTTGGCGCGCTCCTTTGTTGCGTGTCGTGACTGTCTGCTTAATCGCTTACGCGAATCTGACCCGGCGGTGCTTTTCCGCGTAAATACCTAGTGCGGATGCAAGGTTCCTTTCAGCTTGCTGAATGCTGTGAGTGGAATGGGCGGTGAGATGGGCGTGCGTCGGTGTTGCGTTCGCAATGCGTCCGCTTCCGCTTGTCCACACAGCGTGTCTCCGGGACGGGCGCAGTCACGCTGGCCGCATCCTAGCGATCAGGGTGCGGCGTCGTGCGGAAATTCATTCCGCAGATAACTGGAAATTTATTCCTGACCGGCCTGCGGCCCGCATGGCCATTGGGCTGCGCGTTTGCAGACCTCGGCGAGCCATAGGGAAAACGCCTGGGCCGCGCCGCCCGGTATGCGTGTGGCTTCGGTACACAGGTAGTACTGCGACTCGCCGGGGATCTCCACATCCAGCACGCGAACAAGCTTGCCTTCGTCCAGCCACTCGGCGGCCAGCGATCGGCGAGTCAGCGCCACGCCCTGGCCGGCGCGCGCCGCGGCGAGCATCATGCCCAGGTCTACCAGCCACACGCCGCGCGACGGCTCGGGCCAGTCCAGGCCAGCCGCTGCCAGCCACGGACGCCAGGGTTCCATGGGGCAACGCAACAGGTCGGCGCGCGCCAGATCGGCGGGCCGCTTGAACGGGCCGCGCGCCGCTTGATAACTCGGTGCGCACACCGCGAACACCGGATCTTGCGTGAGCGGATGCGCATGAAGGCCGGGATATTTGCCGCTGCCAAAGCGGATCCAGACGTCGGCGTTGGGGGGCATGATGTCCAGGTAGGGAATGGACAGCATGATTTCAAGTTCGACGCCGGGGTTTGCCGCGGTGAAACCGGGCAGGGCCGGAATCAGCACCTGCCGGGCGAATGTCGGCGTGGACACGACGCGCAGCGTTTCCAGCTTGGGTTCGTTGCGCTTGTGCAGCGAGGCGTCGGACAGCAGATCGAGCGCCGTGCGCACCTGTTCCAGGTACTCGCGTCCGGCCGCGCTCAGCGTCGCACCGCGGCTGCTTCGAATGAACAGCGTGACATCCAGCAAGGTTTCCAGCGAGGCGATGCGCTTGCCGATGGCGCTGGCGGTGACGAAGAGCTCTTCGCTCGCACGCTCGAAGGAACCCAGCCGCGCGGCCGCTTCGAACGCCTGGATGGCGGCAAGCGGCGGCAGGCGCACGTCTTTGGAAGGCGAAGGTCCACGCATGGCGCGTTGGCGGGCCGGCCCGGCGCCCGACAGAAAGTGGTGAGGCGCCGATTATAAAAGTGCCGGCGCGGGCACGCCGTGCAGCAACGGTGTCAGACGCCCTTCAGCGCCAGGCTGATCGCCAAACCAGCCATGACCACGGCGATGATGCCGTCCAGCGCGCGCCAGGCCGACGCGCTGGCAAAGAAGGGAGCGAAGAGCCGCGATCCGATGCCCAGTACCGCCAGCCACAGCAGGCTGGCGGTGAAAGCGCCGGCGGCGAAGGCCATGCGGGCGTCTTCGAAGCCGTGCGCCAGTGAGCCGACCACCACCATGTCCAGCCAGAAGTGCGGGTTCAGCAGCGAGAAACCCAGCGCGCCCAGCATGGCGGCGCGGCGCGACGGCACCACGTCGCGGGCGGCGGCCAGACCCCCCGTGGCGGTCCAGGCGCGGCGCGCGGATTGCGCGGCGTACCAGGTCAGGAACGCCACGCCGAACCACAGCACGGCGGTCGTCAGCCAGGGGAACCACGCGGTCAGCGCCTGCAGGCCGGACACGCTGGCAAAGATGAAGACCGCGTCGATCAGCGCGCAGATGGCGACGACGCTCAAGAGATGCGCGCGCATGAGGCCCTGGCGCAGGATGAACGCGCTTTGCGCGCCCACGACGGCAAAGAGGCCCAGGCCCGTGGCCGTGCCGCTGGCCCAGGCGGTAAGAAAGGTGGGGGATGACAAGGTGGCAAACATGGAAAAAGTACCTGTGACTGCAACGCCTGTAGCGGCGCTTTGATGGGTGGCCGAATTGCTGAGAGCGATCGGCAATGCGCCATTTTCCCTTGCCATGTATATGAAATACAGCTAATTTTCCTTCACTATATTAAGTATTTCTAATCTCATGAAAATCGATCACGGTAACCTGCGCGCCCTGGCCGCAGTGGTGCGCGAAGGGAGTTTCGAGCGCGCGGCGCTGTCGCTCAGCGTTACGCCGTCGGCGGTGTCGCAACGGATCAAGGCGTTGGAAGACCGGATGGGCCGGCTGCTGGTCCAACGCACGGTGCCGGCCGCCGCCACGGCAGACGGCCAGGTGCTGGTGCAACTGGCCGAGCAGACCGCCTTGCTGGAACACGACGCGCTGAACCGGCTGGGCGTGGCCGACGACGACGTGCCCCACGCCAGCATCCCCATCGCGGTCAACCACGACAGCCTGGAAACCTGGTTCGTCGACGCCGCCCTGCAATTCGCGGCGCGCACCCGCGCCACGCTGGATATGCTGTCCGAAGACCAGGATCACACGGCCGCGCTGCTGCGCAACGGCTCCGTGCTGGGCGCCGTGACCACGCTGGCCGATCCGGTGCAGGGCTGCCGCATCCACGCGTTGGGCAGCATGCGCTACGTGGCCACCTGCACGCCGGACTTCCACAAGCGCTACTTCGCCTCGGGCGTCAACGCGCAGACGCTGGCTCAGGCGCCCGTTCTGGTCTTCAACCGCAAGGACGCGCTGCAGGCGCGCTTTGCGCACAAGATCGCCGACCCCGCGCCGTGGGAGCCGCCGGTCTGGTGGGTGCCGTCCACGCGCGCCTTCGTGCAGGCCACGCTGGGCGGATTGGGCTGGACCATGAACCCGCTGCCGCTCGTGCAGGAACATCTTGATGCCGGTCAACTCGTTCTGCTGCGCGGCCGGGCGTGGGAGGACGTGCCGCTCTACTGGCAGCATTGGCGGGTAAACTCCGAGGCCATGGAAGCCTTGACCGACTCGGTGCTTTCAGCCGCCCGCAGCCTGGTCAGGCGCCGCTAACGTCTCAGGAGGACACCCATGAACATCCGCAAGTTTGCCGTTGTTGCCGCGATCGGCCTGTGCACCGCCGGTTCGGCGTGGGCCAAGGACTACAAGGTCGGCCAGGTCGAAGTCGACGATCTCTGGGTCCGCGCCTCGGCGCCCGGACAGGCCAACGGTGCGGGGTACATGGATATCGACAATGACGCCAAGGCGCCGGACCGTCTGCTGTCGGTCTCGTCGGATGCCGCCGAACGCGTCGAACTGCACACCGTGCAGACCGAAAACGGCGTCTCCAAGATGCGTCAGGTCGAAGGCGGCATCGCGCTGCCCGCCGACACCGAGGTCAAGCTCAGCCCGGGCGGCTATCACGTCATGTTCATCAAGCTGAAGGCGCCGTTCAAGGATGGCGCCACCGTGCCCGCCACGCTCAAGTTTGAAAAGGCAGGCGAAGTGGCGGTGGAATTCAAGGTCAAGCCGGCTTCGCATAATCCCGGCATGAGCCACGATCACGGCGCGATGAAGCACTGATCTTTGCGCCACCCCGCCAGGCTGCGCGCTTTTTAGCGGTGCAGGCGCGGGCCAATCCGCGGCCCCATCGGCGGCCCGCCATCGCCGCAATGCAAAAGGCCGACTCATCCGAGTCGGCCTTTTGCATGCCGGGCCCGCGCGTTGTCGCGCGCGCTTCAGCGGGCGGCGATCAATACAGCCCTTGCTGACGCATGGCGTCCGCGACCTTGACGAAGCCGGCAATGTTGGCGCCGTCCAGGTAGTTCACGTACTCGCGCTCCGAATGGCCGTGGCGCACGCAGTTTTCGTGGATGTCGCGCATGATGGCATGCAGGCGGGTGTCCACTTCCTCGCGGGTCCACGACAGGCGGGCCGAGTTCTGGGCCATTTCCAGGCCCGACACGGCGACGCCGCCGGCGTTGCTGGCCTTGCCCGGCGCGTACAGCACGCGCGCGGCGATGAAGGCCTTGGCGGCGTCCAGCGTGGCGGGCATGTTGGCGCCTTCGGCAACCGCCAGCACGCCGTTCTTGATCAGCGTCTGGGCGTCCGACAGCTCCAACTCATTCTGCGTGGCGCAGGGCAGGGCGACGTCGACGGGCACGTGCCACGGGCGCTTGCCGGCTTCGTACTGCAGGCCGAACTGGCGGGCGTAGGAGTCCAGGCGGCCGCGCAGGTCGTTCTTGATGTGCATCAGCGCCACAAGCTTCTCGTGGTTGAAGCCGGCTTCGTCGACCACGGTGCCGTTCGAATCCGACACGGTGATGACGCGCGCGCCCAGCGCCATGGCCTTCTCGATGGCGTACTGCGCCACGTTGCCCGAGCCCGACACGGACACGCGCATGCCGTCGAAGGACTTGCCGACGCGCTTGAGCATTTCTTCGGCGAAGTAGACGGTGCCGTAGCCGGTGGCTTCGGGGCGGATCAGGCTGCCGCCGAAGGTCAGGCCCTTGCCGGTGAAGACGCTGGCGGTGGAGTTGGACAGCTTTTTCATCATGCCGGCCATGAAGCCGACTTCACGCGCGCCCACGCCGATATCGCCGGCGGGCACGTCGGTGTCCGGACCCAGGTGGCGATACAACTCGATCATCAGCGCCTGGCAGAAGCGCATGACTTCGGCGTCGGACTTGCCCTTGGGATCGAAGTCGGAACCGCCCTTGCCGCCGCCCATGGGCAGCGTGGTCAGCGAGTTCTTCAGGGTCTGTTCGAAGGCAAGGAACTTCAGGATCGACAGGTTCACCGACGGGTGAAAGCGCATGCCGCCCTTGAAGGGGCCGATTGCGGAGCTGTGCTGGATGCGGAAGCCGCGGTTGACCTGGGCGCGGCCCTGATCGTCGGTCCAGCAGATGCGGAACTGGATGACGCGTTCCGGTTCGACCAGGCGTTCCAGCAGAGCGTGCTCGGCGTAGTGGGGATGCTTCTCGACGAAGGGCCACAAGCTGAGCATCACCTCCTGGACGGCTTGCATGAATTCGGGTTGCTGCGGGTCGCGCGCGGCGACGCCACGCAGGAAGTCGTCCAGACTCTGCACTTTCACCATGATCTCCTCGGGGGTGCTTCGAATAGGTGCGGAAATTGCGCCAAATTGGGGCGCGATCAGTTTGTTTTGGTGCATGGCTGCACCTGTATGGTGCGGGGATTGTAGGGGCAAAATGTTGCCCTGCGCAAAGCGAAAAACCGCGCCATCACCTTGATAACAAACAGATTTTTCCAGACGATAAACGGGGACGTATAAAAGCGGAGTGTTGATCGGCTGTGGATGGAAACCGGGCTGATCAAACGGGGGCGCTTGAAAATTCAGGGATTTTTGAAGTGCCCCCGTTTAATTTCGCCGATGCGGCATAGGGCAGGGCGCCTTCTGATACGCCGCTGCGGGGCATCCGGCAGCGTCGCAAAGACGCCGCCGCCCGCCCGGCGCCCTTAATGCGTCCCTATATTTATTTTGAGAAAAATCACGCGCGCAAAGTGAAGTCGTAATCGATCGTCAACGGCGCGTGATCCGAGAAGCGTTCGTCCTTGTATATGGCGACGCTGCGCGCCTTGGCCGCGATGCCGGGGGTCGCGATCTGGTAGTCGATGCGCCACCCGACGTTCTTGGCCCAGGCTTGGCCGCGATTGCTCCACCAGGTGTACTGGTCGGGGCGGTCGTCGATGGTGCGGAACACGTCCACAAAGCCGCGCTTGTCGAAGACGTCCGTCAGCCACGCGCGCTCTTCGGGCAGAAAGCCCGAATTCTTCATGTTGCCCTTCCAGTTCTTCAGGTCGATTTCCTTGTGCGCGATGTTCCAGTCGCCGCAAATGACGAATTCACGGCCGGTCGTCTTGTGCTCGTGCATCAAGGC
This sequence comes from Achromobacter sp. UBA2119, assembly GCF_002331005.1. NCBI lineage: Bacteria > Pseudomonadati > Pseudomonadota > Betaproteobacteria > Burkholderiales > Alcaligenaceae > Achromobacter > Achromobacter sp. UBA2119. The sequence continues at coordinate 156,813 of NZ_DCYD01000008.1, forward strand.
ATCGATCCACGGGCCGAAACTGTCCAGGAAGCGGTACTTCGCCTGCTGGCGTTCGTCGCCACTGGAGCCAGATGGCAGGTAGGCGCTGATGACCGACAGATCCTTCCAGTCGGCGCGGATGATGCGGCCTTCGCTATCGAACTCTTCACAATCAAAGCCGTTGTTCACGCGCTCCGCGGCATCTCGCAGGTAGATGCCCACGCCGCTGTAGCCCTTCTTCACGGCGTGGTGGAAGTGGCCGGTGTAGCCGGGCGGATGGCGCAGTTCGTCGGTCAGGTCCTCGTGGGATACCTTGATTTCCTGCAGGCACAGCACGTCGGCGGCGTGCTTTTCCATCCACGGTTGCAGGCCCTTTTTGAAGGCGGACCGGATGCCATTGAGGTTGATCGACGTGATGCGCAGCAAAGCGAAACTCCTGTGATGCGGCCGCAGGGGGGCGGACAATGCCAGGAATTTAACCGACTCCGCCGCGGCCACCTGGAACAGCCCCGACAGCGGATAAAATGCGGGGTCTGCCACCTTCCGGATCACCCTGCATGCCCGCCGCCCCGTCCTCCGTCACCGCCCTGGATTTCGTCCGTTTCGCCTTGAACGAGGGCGTTCTGCGCTTTGGCAGCTTCAAGGTCAAGTCGGGCCGCATCAGCCCCTATTTCTTCAACGCAGGCCTGTTCAACAATGGCCGCTCGGTCGGCAAGCTGGCGCAGTTCTACGCACAGGCGCTGCTGGATTCCGGCGTCGAGTTCGACATGCTGTTCGGCCCCGCGTACAAGGGCATCCCGCTGTCCACCGCCACCGCCGTGGCGCTGGCCGGCCACCCGGACATGCAGGGCCGCAGCGACGTGCCGTTCGCCTACAACCGCAAGGAAGCCAAGGATCACGGCGAAGGCGGCACGCTGGTTGGCGCTCCGCTCAAAGGCAAGGTCGTCATCATTGACGACGTCATCACGGCCGGCACGTCGGTGCGCGAGTCCGTGGAAATCATCCGCGCCGCCGGCGCCGAACCGGCCGCCGTGCTGATCGCGATGGACCGCATGGAGCGCGCCGGCCCGGACGACGACCTGTCGCCGCATTCGGCCGTGCAGGACGTGGCCAAGACCTACGGCATCCCCGTGGTGGCGATTGCCTCGCTGACCGACATCCTGGCCCTGCTGCAGGATGATGCGTCGTTTGCGGAGAACCGGGATGCCGTGCTGGCGTATCGGACGAAGTACGGGGTGAAGTAAGCGTCTCGTTGCTGAAAGCAATGACAAAGGGCGGCCATGGGCCGCCCTTTGTCATTGCAAAGATGCAATTGCCAAAACGTCATTGCCATAGATAGGGCGCAACGGGTTCGGCGACGCCGTGCGGTTGCCCGAACACGGTGACGCCGCTGGCCCGCGCCGCGTCCGCCAGCTTGCGGTCAAAGGTGGCCAGGCACGCGCGCTGCCGCAGCGAGAGTTCGAGATAACTGGCGTCGTAGGCAGTCAACCCATGGGCGCGGGCAAGCTGGCAGGTGCGCGCGATGCTGGAAGCCGCATCGTCGTTGTCGGCGGCGATGGGCAGGTTGTCGAGAAGTTGATTGAACGCAGCGACCTGGGCCCGCGAAATGCGCTGGCTGCGCTCTGCACGCAAAACGCCATTGGCAACTTCCACGCGCCAGATGTGAGGCACGGTGTTTTGCGAGCCGTGCGCGACGTCGAGCAGATGCTGGGCAAGCAGCGATTCGTGGACATCCACGCGGTACAGCAGCCAGGCAAGGGCGACCGACGCGTCCGGCACCAGACGGATGGTGTTCATTCCCGGCCTTCTTCGATCCAGGCGCGGATGATGTCGTGGGAGACCGGAGCCGCGGTATGCAGGCGCTTCATGGCCTCCAGGGCATCGTGCGCGTTCAGTGAGGTATCGGGCAGGACGGGCGTCAGCCTTGCACGGCGCACGCCGTCGACAGAGATGATGAAGTGCTGCCCCTGGCTGAGGGCCTGCAGGTAATCGGTGAATCGGTGCAGCAAGTCGTTGCTGCTGACCTCGGTGTAGTTCATGGCCAAGCCTCCGGCGAAATCGACCAGATCATTCTTGGCCAAACAAAAGGCCGCGGCAATATGCCGCGGCCCCTGATTCAGTCTGATATTGCGCCGGTTCTCCGTGGGGAGAACCGGCGGTCCATCAACTATCCAGCTTCTGCTTCAGCAGATCATTCACCTGCTGCGGATTGGCCTTGCCGCGGGCGGCCTTCATGATCTGGCCGACCAGGGAGTTGAACGCCTTCTGCTTGCCGGCGCGGTACTCCTCGACGATGGCCGGGTTGGCGGCCAGCACTTCGTCGATCATCGCGCCGATGGCGCCCGTGTCGCTGATCTGCTTCAGGCCGCGCGATTCGATGATGGCGTCGGCATCGCCGCCGTTTTCGCCAGCCCACATGGCGCCGAAGACTTCACGGGCGATCTTGTTGGAGATGGTGCCGTCGATGATGCGGCCGATCAGGGCCGCCAGCGCCGGCGCCGCGACGGGCGATTCGGCGATGGTCTTTTCTTCCTTGTTGAGCACGGCGGCGACTTCGCCCATGACCCAGTTGGACGCGAGCTTGGCCTGGCCGGCCGGCAGCGCGTTGGCGACCGCCTGGAAGTACGCGGCCAGATCGCGGCTGATGGTCAGTTGCGCGGCGTCGTACGCGGGCAGGCCGTATTCCGTTTCGAAGCGGGCGCGCTGGGCGGCCGGCAGTTCGGGCATGGCGGCGCGGACCTCGTCCACCCACGCGCTGGAGATCACCAGCGTGGGCAGATCGGGATCGGGGAAGTAGCGGTAGTCGTGCGCGTCTTCCTTGCTGCGCATGCTGCGCGTTTCGTCGCGGTCGGCGTCGTACAGACGCGTTTCCTGGACGACGGTGCCGCCGTCCTCGATCAGCTCGATCTGGCGGCGCGCTTCATAGGTGATGGCGCGTTCCAGGAAGCGGAACGAGTTGACGTTCTTGATCTCGGTGCGGGTGCCGAATTCTTTCTGGCCCACGGGGCGGACCGACACGTTGGCATCGCAGCGGAAGGAGCCTTCCTGCATGTTGCCATCGCAAATGCCGAGCCACACGACCAGGCTGTGCAGCGCGCGCGCGTAGGCCACGGCCTCCGCAGCCGAGCGCATTTCGGGCTCGGTCACGATTTCCAGCAGCGGGGTGCCGGCGCGGTTCAGGTCGATGCCGCTGGCCGGGCTGCCATTGCCCAGGTTGAAGTCGTCGTGCAGGGACTTGCCGGCGTCTTCTTCAAGGTGGGCGCGCGTCAGGTTGACGGTCTTTTCTTCTTCGCCGACGAAGAACGACAGCGAGCCGCCCACCACCACCGGCAGCTCGTACTGGCTGATCTGGTAGCCCTTGGGCAGGTCAGGGTAGAAGTAGTTCTTGCGCGCAAAAACCGAGCGCGGGGCGATCTTGGCGCCCACGGCCAGGCCGAAGCGGATGGCGCGTTCGGCCGCGCCGCGGTTCATGACCGGCAGGCTGCCCGGCAGGGCCAGGTCAACCTCGTTCGCCTGCGTGTTGGGTGCGGCGCCGAATTGCGTGCTGCTGCCCGAAAAGATCTTGGAGTCCGTGGAAAGCTGCGTGTGCGTTTCCAGGCCGATGACGATTTCCCAGTTCATGTTCTCAGCCTTGCTGGACAGGGGCACGCTGATGCCAGTCCGTCACGTGTTGGTAGCGGTCGGCGATGGCCAGCAGGCGGCCTTCGTCGAAGTAGTTGCCGATGATCTGCAGGCCGATGGGGCGATTCTGTTTTTCGCCACCGAAGCCGCAGGGGATCGACATGGCGGGCAGGCCCGCCAGGCTGACGCCCAGCGTGTAGACGTCGGCCAGCCAGTCGGCGGTCGGGTCGTCGCGGTTGTCGCCGATGTTCTTGGCGACCGACGGCGTCACCGGTCCCATGATGACGTCGCACTGGTCGGCATAGGCGCGCTGGAAGTCCTGCGCGATCAGGCGGCGCAGGCGCTGCGCCTGCAAGTAGTAAGCATCGTAATAGCCGTGCGACAGCACGTAGGTGCCGATCAGGATGCGGCGCTTGACCTCGTCGCCGAAGCCTTCGGCGCGCGAGCGGCTGATCATCTCGTTCAGGTCGCCATACTGCTTGGCGCGGTGGCCGTAGCGCACGCCGTCGTAGCGGGCCAGGTTGCTGGACGCTTCGGCGGGGGCGATTACGTAGTAAGCCGGAATGGCCAGCTCGGTGCGCGGCAGCGACACCGGCACGCGCACGGCGCCCAGCGCTTCGAACTGCTCAAGCGCGGCCTGCACGGCGGCGGCCACATCGGGGGCCAGACCGGCGCCGAAATACTCTTCGGGCACACCGATGCGCAGGCCTTTGAGCGGCTGGCTGCCGGCGGCGTCGAAACGGGCCTGCGCGGCGTCGAAGTCGCGGCGCACGCGGCCGGGTTCGTTGACCGCGCCATCGCATTTTTCGAGGCTGGTGGCGTCGCGCGGATCGAAGCCGCTGATGACATCCAGGATTTCAAGCAGGTCGCGGCTGCTGGGGGCCAGCGGGCCGGCCTGGTCCAGGCTGGAGCCGAAGGCCACCATGCCGTAACGCGACACGGTGCCGTAAGTGGGCTTGATGCCGCTGACACCGCACAGCGCGGCGGGTTGGCGGACCGAGCCGCCGGTGTCGGTGCCGGTGGCGGCGGCGACCAGGCGGGCGGCCACGGCGGCGGCCGAACCGCCCGACGAACCGCCGGGTACGGCGGCGTGATCCCAGGGGTTCTTCACGGCGCCGTATGCCGAGTTCTCGTTGCCCGAGCCCATGGCGAATTCGTCGCAGTTCAGCTTGCCCAGCGACACCGCGCCGGCCGCGCCCAGGCGTTCCACGACGGTCGCGTCGAACGGGCTGACGTAACCGTCGAGCATCTTGCTGCCCGCGGTAGTGCGCCAGCCGCGCGTCACGAACGCGTCCTTGTGGGCGATCGGGATGCCGGCCAGCGGACCCGCGGTGCCGGCTGCCAGTGCAGCGTCGGCCGCGCGGGCCTGGGCCAGCGTCAATTCGGCGTCAATATGTAAAAAGGAATTCAGGCCGCTGGCCGCTTCGGCGGCCGACAGGGCGCTTTGCGCCAGGTCTACCGCGCTGACTTCGCGTTGCGCGAGGGCCGCGCGCAACGCGGCGATCCCCTCGAATTGGGTATGCAGGGCAGGTTTCGTCATGACTTAATCCAGGACCTTGGGAACCAGGAACAGGCCGTCCTGGGCATCGGGCGCGTTGGCCAGCAGTTCCTGGCGGCGGGCTTCCGATCCGGCTTCGGTCACGGCGTCTTCACGCAGGCGCAATACGATGTCCTCGTGCGCGGACAGGGGATGAGCCAGGGGTTCGACGCCTTGGGTATCGACGGACTGAAGCCGTTCGATCAGGTGGAGGATGCCGTTGAGTTCGGCCTGCGCGACAGTGCGCTGGTCGGGGGTCAGTTCGATTCTGGCCAGCCGGGCAATGCGGGCCACATCTTTGTCGTTGAGCGCCATGGGGGATTGCAAAAATCGGTAAGCGAAGGCCGCGGGGCGGGAGTGGGCAGTATGCATACGCCAAACCCGTTACAAAGCTTGAATAGCCTGCATTTATGCGCTATTTCCGGGGAAATTATAAGTTATGATTCACGGTTTAATCGCCGTGATGACAGGCGGACCCGTTGTTTCACGGGCCAAACGCCCCGCGGCTTGACCCCAATTCCCCCCAGAATTTAGCTGAGCTCCCATGTTCGGATTCCTGCGCAGTTATTTTTCCAGCGATATGGCGATTGACCTAGGTACCGCCAATACGCTGATTTACGTCCGCGGCAAGGGCATCGTTCTCGATGAGCCTTCCGTGGTCGCAATCCGTCATGAAGGCGGCCCCCACGGCAAGAAGATCATTCAGGCCGTCGGGCACGAAGCCAAGCAAATGCTCGGTCGCGTTCCCGGCAACATCGAGGCCATTCGGCCCATGAAAGACGGCGTGATTGCCGACTTCACGGTCACCGAACAGATGCTCAAGCAGTTCATCCGCATGGTGCACCCTCGCAACATGCTGGCGCCCAGCCCGCGGATCATCGTCTGCGTGCCCTGCGGCTCCACCCAGGTTGAACGCCGCGCCATCCGTGAATCGGCGCTCGGCGCCGGCGCTTCCCACGTCTTCCTGATCGAAGAACCCATGGCCGCCGCCATCGGCGCCGGCCTGGCCGTGTCCGACGCCAGCGGCTCGATGGTCGTCGACATCGGCGGCGGCACCACTGAAGTGGCCGTCATCTCGCTGGGCGGCATGGTCTACAAGGGTTCCGTGCGCGTCGGCGGCGACAAGTTCGACGAAGCCATCGTCAACTACATCCGCCGCAACTACGGCATGCTGATCGGCGAACCCACGGCCGAACTGATCAAGAAGGAAATCGGCTCGGCGTTCCCGGGTTCCGAAGTCCGCGAAATCGAAGTCAAGGGCCGCAATCTGGCCGAAGGCGTGCCGCGCAGCTTCACGGTCTCGTCCAACGAGATCCTCGAATCGCTGACCGATCCGCTCAACCAGATCGTTTCCGCCGTCAAGATCGCGCTCGAACAGACGCCGCCCGAACTGGGCGCCGACATCACCGACAAGGGCATCGCCCTGACTGGTGGCGGCGCGCTCCTGCGTGACCTGGACCGCCTGCTGCAAGAAGAAACCGGCCTGCCGGTCGTGGTGGCCGACGATCCCCTGACCTGCGTCGTGCGCGGTTGCGGCGAGGCGCTGGAACACCTTGAGAAACTGGGCGCCATCTTCATCAACGACTAATATTGCCCGCCAGCCCGGAGCCCCGCTTTTTTCTGGCTCCGGCCGCTGCGGGGGCCTCGGACGCGGGCGCCCGGGCTGAGATTCATGCAACGACAAGGGACTCCCCCCCTATTCAGGCGCGGCCCACCGGCAGAGGTGCGGCTGGTCGTTCTGGTCGTCCTTGCCCTGGCCCTGATCGTCATGGATTCCCAATGGCGCATGCTGGAACCGGCGCGCCGCGCGATTGCCGTAGGGCTTTATCCGTTCCAGCGTGCCGTCATGGCGCCGCGCGATCTCGTCCAGCAAGTCAACGAATGGGTTAACGCGGCCAACCTCATCCGCAGCGAAAACGAAGCCTTGCAGCGTCAGCGCATCGAACTCGCCCAGGTCGCATCCCACGCGGCGCAGCTTGCCGCCGAAAACTCCCAGCTTCGCCGCCTGCTTGGCGTGACCGACACCGTGGCGCAGTCCGCCGTGGTCGTTGAAGTCATGTACGAACCCACCAACGCGTTCACGCAGCGCCTGGTCTTCAACAAGGGCAGCAAGGCTGGCTTGGCGCCCGGCATGCCGGTCATCGACGAAGGCGGTGTGGTTGGCCAGATCGTTCGCGTGACGCCCATGACCGCTGAAGCGGCGCTCGTCACCGACGAGCAGGTTTCCATCCCCGTGCAACTCCTGCGCAACGGACTTCGTCTGATTGCGTTCGGCGGCAACTCGCCCGGCAAGATGGAAGTGCGTTACCTGGCGGCCAATGCCGACATCAAGGAAGGCGATACTATTGTCACCAGCGGCGTCGGCGGCCTCTTTCCCGCCGGCCTGCCCGTGGCCAAGGTGACCTCGGTGGAACGCGATACCGCCTCCGGTTTCGCGCGCGCCGTATGTGAACCGCTGGCCCATCCCGAACGCTATCGCCATTTCCTGGTTCTGCAGGTGGATGTGGATCGCGCCGAGTCCAACCGTCAGGAGGTCGATTCCGGTGGATCGGACTAACCAACACGCTGCGGGGCAGTCCCCGCGCCGCCTTGGCACGCCCAGCAACGTGCATCCCGACCGGCTGTCGGGTCCCGCGCATGCCTTTTTCGTGTGGGGCACCGTCCTGCTCGCCTGGCTGGTGTCGCTGCTGCCGTGGCGTCTGTGGCAGGGCGCGCCCGACGTGCTACTGCTCATCATCGCTTTCTGGTGCGTGCACGAGCCGCGCCGCGTGGGTCTGTTCACGGCCTTCTTCTTCGGCGTGCTGATGGACGTGCACGACGCCGGCCTCTTGGGTGAGCACGCGCTGTCGTACACGCTCGTCGCCTACGGCGCGGTGGTCCTGCATCGCCGGCTGCAACGGTTCGACCTCTGGAGCCAGGCGATGCACATGCTGCCTGTGTTCTTCATTGCGCGCTTCGTCACCCAGATCATCCACGCGTGGCTGGCCGGAAAATGGCCGGGCTGGGACTGGGGCATCAGCGTGCTGCTGACGGCTGCGTTGTGGCCGCTGGCGGGTTGGGTGCTGCACCTGCCGCAACGCGGTGTCGACGACGCCGAATCCTCATCCGCCTGACGGCGGCGTTGCGTCATGTTTGAATTCAAGAAAACCGGCCAGCAGCAGAAGCAGCGCTTTCGCCTGCGCGCCTGGGTGGGCGGCGCCTTTGCCCTGGTCTGCTTCGGCGTGCTGGTCGGCCGTTTCTGGTATCTGCAGGTCGACCGCTACGAGGGCCTGTCCGAACGCGCCGACCGCAACCGCATCGCGGTCGTGCCGATTCCGCCGCGCCGCGGCGAGATCCTGGACCGCAACGGCGAAGTCCTGGCCCGCAATTACCGCACCTACACGCTCGAAGTCGTACCGGCCCACGCGGGCAACATGAACGAACTCTTCGAGCGCCTGACCGAAGTCGTCTACATCAGCCCGTCCGACCAGCGCCGCTTCAAGCGCCGCGCGGCCGAATCCAGCCGCTACGCCAGCCTGCAACTGCGCAACAACCTGAACGAAACCGAAGCCGCGTGGTTTGCCGCGCACGCCTTCCAGTTCCCCGGTGTCGAACTGCGCGCCCGTTGGGTGCGCGAGTACCCGCAGGGCGTGTCGGCTGCGCACGTGGTCGGCTACATCGGCCGCATCGCCGACAACGACATCGAAGAGCTGGACCGGGCCGGGCAGCTCGGCAACTACCGCGGCACCGAGGTCATCGGCAAGAAGGGCATCGAAAAGACCTGGGAAGAGCAGCTGCACGGCCGCACGGGCCTCGAAGAAGTCGAGGTCACCGCCGGCGGCCGGCCCATGCGCACGCTGCGCCGCATCGATCCGGTGCCGGGCTCGGACATCATGCTGTCCATCGACATGGGCCTGCAGAAGGTGGCCGAAGAGGCCTTCGAGGGCCAGCGCGGCGCCCTCGTCGCCATCGACCCGGATACGGGCGAGGTCCTGGCGTTCGTGTCGCAGCCGTCGTTCGACCCGAACCTGTTCGTGGATGGCATCGACGTCGACAACTGGCGCATGCTGAACGAATCGCCGGACCATCCGCTGATCAACCGTCCCCTGTACGGCACGTATCCCATCGGCTCCACTTACAAGCCTTTCGTGGCCCTGGCCGCGCTGGAACTGGGCAAACGCCGCGCGACCGACCGGGTTTCGGACCCGGGCTATTACGAATTCGGCGGGCAGAAGTTCCGCAACGCGGGCGGCGCGGCCTACGGCATGACGGACATGCACAAGGCCATCGTCGTGTCGTCCGACACTTATTTCTATTCGCTCGGCCCTGAAATCGGCGTGAACGCCCTGCACGATTTCACCAAGCAGTTCGGGTTCGGCCAGATCACCGGCATCGACCTGGAAGGCGAGAAGCGCGGCGTGCTGCCGTCCACCGACTGGAAGCGCTCGGCCTACAAGGACAAGGAGCGCCAGCGCTGGTACGCGGGCGAAACGATTTCCGTGGCGGTGGGTCAGGGCTACAACGCCTTTACGCTGCTGCAATTGGCGCAGGGCACGTCCACGCTGGCCAACAACGGCCTGTACCGCCGCCCGCACCTGGTGCACGCGGTACGCGATTCGCGCTCGGGCGTGGCCAAGCCCACCGAGGCGCCGCCGGACTACCGCATACCCCTCAAGCAGGCCAACGTGGACGTCATCAAGAACGCCATGGCCGACGTGGTGCGCGCCGGCACGGCGCGGCGCGCGTTCGCCAACACACCGTACCAGGCGGCCGGCAAGACTGGCACGGCGCAGGTGTTCAGTCTGCGTGGCGGCCACTACCGGGCCAGCGCGATCGACGAACGCCTGCGCGATCACGCGCTGTTCATGGGCTTCGCGCCGCTCGAGCAACCGCGCATCGCCGTGGCGCTGATCGTCGAAAACGCCGGCTGGGGCGCCAGCGTGGCGGCTCCGGTCGCGCGCAAGGTCTTCGATTACTGGCTGGCCAAGGAGCGCCAGGACAAGATCGCGCGTCCCCAACCCGCCGACACCATGGCGACCGTCGATGACATCGCCTCCGACCTGGTGCGCCAACAATGAAACGTCTTGGCCTGATTCTGCTGCGCGTGTTCACGGCCTTCGACTGGCCGCTGCTCGCGATCCTGATGATGTTCGCGGCGCTGGGCCTGACGGTGATGCACTCGGCCGTCGGTGGCACGGATTGGCGCTTCGCGGAACAGTCGCGCAACTTCATCATCGCGTTCTTTGCGATGTGGACAATGGCGCTGATTCCGCCAAAGCTGCTGATGAAGCTGGCGTTGCCGTTCTATGTAGTGGGCGTGGTGCTGCTGCTGGGCGTCGAGTTCTTCGGCGAAACCAGCAAGGGCGCAACCCGCTGGCTGAACCTGGGCGTGACCCGCATCCAGCCGTCCGAGATGATGAAGATCGCGGTGCCGATGATGCTGGCCTGGTATTTCCAGCGCCACGAAGGCGCGGTCCGCGTGCGCGACTTCCTTGCCGCCGCCGCGATGCTGGCCGCACCATTTGGCCTGATCGTGCTGCAGCCCGACCTGGGCACCGCGCTGCTGGTCTTCGGCGCGGGCTTTTTCGTGATCTATTTCGCGGGACTGTCGTTCAAACTGCTGGTGCCGGTCATGCTGGCCGGCGTCATTGCCATCGGCACACTGGTCTATTACGAAGATCAGCTCTGCGAGCCGGACGTGGACTGGGTGGTGCTGCATGAATACCAGAAGCACCGGGTTTGCACACTGCTCAATCCCAGCTCCGATCCGCTGGGCAAGGGCTTTCACACGATCCAGTCAATGATCGCGGTGGGCTCGGGCGGCGTGTACGGCAAGGGCTACATGAAGGGAACGCAGACGCACCTGGACTTCATCCCGGAACGCACGACTGACTTCATCTTTGCCGTGTACGCCGAGGAATTCGGCTTGTACGGCGGCATTGCAATCCTGGTGTTGTACGGCCTGATGATGGCGCGCGGCCTGACGATCGCGTCGCGGGCCGCGTCGCAATTCGGCCGGCTGCTGGCGGGCGCGCTGACGATGATGCTGTTCATCTACGTATTCGTGAACGTAGGCATGGTGACGGGGATCTTGCCCGTGGTGGGGGTGCCGTTGCCGTTCATGAGTTATGGGGGGACGGCGTTGTTCACGATGGGGATTGCGTTTGGGATCATGATGAGTATTAGTCGGCATCGGTCTGTGAAGACTTGATGGCGGTTTGCTGGTCTTGATGGTTTGTCGCGGCTTTTGCTGTCTGGACGTGGCTTAGTTCTTATCTCCTACATTCGTTGACTCTTGTTGCCTGGGGGCTTCGAAGGTCGGTGAATTTGGCGCCACGAAGTTCTTCGTGGGTCGGTGATCTTGGCGCCGCGAAGTTCTTCGTAGGTCGCCCGACGCCGCGGTCACCGTGGGTGCGATCGCCCACGATTGCGGTCCGGAGCCTTCGCTCCGGACTGCCCCATCCTCATCCTCGTCCTCGCCTGCGGCGACTCCTACGGATTCCGTCGGGCGCATCGACGGCGCTCGCACCCACGGTGACCGCGACGCCGTGCTGCCAGGGTCTTTGGTATGGGGCGCTGCAAGACCTGTGGTCAGGGTAGGAGATCTGCGGGGCCGCCGAATTGCTGCCGCCCGGGCGGCGGCAATCGGCATCGGGGTGGTGGGACGTCGTCGCGATGTTCGCTTCGCGCTGGTGGAGATCGGTGTGCTGATGGCATCACGATCAGGAGGGAGGGGCGGTGATGGGCGGCGCGCGTCGGCCGCCTGCCACAGCTTCCCGACCCGTACGCGCGCCGCCCATCGGATACTTGAGTTCAAGTGACGATCAATGGCCAGGCTAGCGCGATTTGCAGCTGGTTCTAGGCACCGGAATGAGCGACGGGTTTCGATCTTCTGCCGGTGTCAGACACCTGGAGCAATCGCAGCCACACGCGAAGCGTCATCGCCACGACGCAAGACGCCGCGTAAGCCCCCAAAGGCCGCCCGCGCGGCCGGCCGGGGGCGGGCCCCGCAAGATCTTTCTCTCTCCCCCCACCGTGGGCAAGAACCTAAAGAACCCAACTCGCCCCGCGGCCAGCAAAGCTGAAGCAACCGGAGCACGTCGTAGCGGGGGCTGGGGAGCGCGGGGCGTGTAGATGCGCCCGACGGAAACCGAAGGGAGCCGAAGGCGGACGAGATTCTATGGTCTCGGTCAAGCAGTCGTAGGTCGCAATTTCTCTGGATCAAAGGGTTGACCTGTTCGCCATACCCCGTACGCGATCCGCAGGAGTTTGCGCGCGATTATGACCAAGCCCCCGCTACGGCGGGCGTCTAAAGAACCCCGCACAATGCCAGCCCAAACCCTCCCTCACGGCAACGCCTCAGGCACCCCAAGCTCCACAGCCAACTTCGTCAACCCATCCCAGATCCGGCTATCAAATTCCACCGAATCCGCATTGACCGCCCGATTCCGAGCTTCGTATTCACCCGGATACTGCACCGACTCAACCCCCGGCTGCGGCTTGCACGCATGCAGGTAGTCGATGAACGCGCCGACCTCCATCGACCGCCAGTCAGTATTGAAGTCCACCTGCGGATCCAGCAGCAGCGCGAACATGTTGTTGGTCGCCACGCCGATGCGCGGATGTTCAGGCTGGATCGTGCCGCCGCCGGACAGCACACCCGCGAGCAGTTCCGCCACCAGTCCCAGCGCATAGCCCTTGTGGCCGCCGAAGGGCAGCAGGGCGCCAGGCGGATCGGTAAAGAGTGCACCCGGGTCAGTCGTCGGATTGCCCTCTGCATCGATCAGCGACCCTGGCGGCGCCTGTTCACCCTTGGCAGCCAGCACGCGCGCCTTGTTCACCGCGATCGAGCTGGTCGCCATGTCCACAATGAACGGCGGGCGGCCGCCAGGCAACGGGCCCGCGAAGCACAGCGGATTCGTGGTCAGGCACGCTTGCGCACCGCCGAACGGGGCGACGGTGGGCGAGCGGTTGATTACGTTGGTGAAGGCCAGCAGGATCAGCCCCTTGGCCGCCACCATTTCACCGAAATGGCCCATGCGGCCAAGGTGATGGCTGTGGCGCAGGGTCAGAATGCACTGGCCGTGTTCCTGCGTGCGCTCTATCGCCTTTTCGATGACCACCTTGCCCACGTATTGACCCAGTCCGTGGTGGCCATCGTAGGCCAGCATGGCGCCGCGGTCGTTGAGGAGTTCGGGGCGGCCGTCGGGCTGAGCCAGGCCCTCGGACAGCACGCGGCGGTAGTTCGTCAGGATCGACAGGCCGTGGCTCGTGTAGCCGACACGGTCGGACTCCACCAGATGTTCGGCCACGTCGCGGGCGATGTCTTCCGGCACGCCTTGTGCCATCAGCACCCGGCGGCCGTATTCGTTGGCTTGGGCTAGCGTGATTTTCATGACGACTCCTTACAGCCAGCCCAGCCAGCGCCAGTACGTCATGCCCATCAGCAGCATCAAGAGGTAGCCGACGATGGTCACAATGATGCCGACCTTGGCGAACTGCTTGGCGTTGAAGGTCTCGGTGCCCAGGCACACCATGTTCTGCGGTGCGTTGATGGGCAGGATGAAGCCGTAGCTGACCACGAAGCCCAGCAGCATCGTCATGCCCAGGCGGCTGAAGTCGCCCGGCAGCGTTGCCAGCACCGAGATCAGGATGGGCAGCATGGCCGAGGTCAGCGCGGTGGCGCTGGCAAAGCCCAGGTGGATGACGATCAGGAAGGCTGCCAGGATGGCGAAGATGGCGAGGGGGCCAAGATGGTCCAGGCCGGTGTGCAGCACCACCTGGTTGCCCAGCCACTGGCCAGCCTGCGTCGTGAGCAGCGCCGTGCCCAGGCTGATGCCGACGCCGAACACGATCACCGTGCCCCATGGGATACGCGATTGCACGTCTTTCCACGTCATCACGCCAAAGCGCGGCAGCATCAGCAGCACGAGGCCGAAGTAGGTGGTCGAGGTGGTGTCGAACTTGTGCAGCTTGCCTTCGGTGGACCAGAACAGCAGCAGCATGACCGACACGGCCATCAGGCGCTTTTGCGCACCGGTCATGGGACCCAGGTCGAGCAGCGATTTCTCGACGGCTTCCTTGCCGCCGGCGATGCTGTTGCTTTCAGGCGGCAGCAGCTTGAGCACGATGACGATCAGCACGGCCGACATGATCAACGACCAGGGGGCGCCGGCGATCAGCCAGTCCGACCACGCCACGCGTTCGCCCAGCATCTTTTCCATGAAGCCGACCGTCAGCAGGTTCTGCGCGGCGGCGGTCTGGATGCCGACGTTCCAGATGCTGGTGGCCTGGGCCACGATGATCATGATGCCGGCCGCGATGTTCGAGCGCTTGTCCACGCCAAAGGCCGCGATGACGCCCATCATGATCGGCACCACGGCGGCGCTGCGCGCGGTGGCGCTGGGCACGACCAGGCTTAGCACGATCGTCACGGCGATACATCCGATGAGGATGCGGCGCGTGCTGGTGCCCACCTTGGACAGTGTTACCAGCGCGATGCGCCGGTCCAGTCCGGTGAATGTCATGGCGGCGGCAATGAACAAGGCGCCGGTGACGAGCGCCAGCGCCGAGTTCGCAAAGCCGGTCAACGCCATGCTGATGGCGGCGGATGTGCCGTAGAGAACGTTGGGGTCTTTGATGGTGGGCGCGGTGCCCAGAAGGAAAGCCATCAGCGTCGTGATCATGATGGCGCTGGCTTCGTACGACACGGCTTCGGTGATCCACACGACCACGGCGAACGCCAGGATTGCCAGCATGCGGTGGCCTGCAACGGGCAGGTCTGCGGGCAGGGGCATCATTAAAACGCCGATCATCACGAGGATGCCGGCGATGAGCCCGATTGGAATTTTGGTTTTCTTGGGGGCTTGCGAGGCGGGGACTGCGGTTTCCGCGGCCATATCCTTCTCCGGTTGAGGTCAAACTGACGAAACACCGCCCGCGAGCACGGGGTCAATCAAATCGGTGTGTCGACGCTACAGGATGATCGTGACGGCATTGTGGAAAACCCGTATTGATGAACGTCAAGAAGGTGGAGAACAGCGCTTGTGGAAAACTCGTCCTGGGCATTATGCTCGTCGCCCCCCGCGCGGGGCAAGCATGCGAGTGTTGCATCGGCGCGAACCAATCGGATCACGATGCGTGCGGCCGACCCGCGAAAAGAACCGGGATTGGTACCTGAAATGGCGCTAATTCGGGCGCATCAGCCCAAGGCCAGACGCAGCTGTTCGTCCAGATGCAGCGTGGGCGTGACGCGCCATCCACTTTGCGCGTAGCGCAGCCAGCGGCCCAGCACCAGATGCGTCAGCAGGCTGGCATGCGCGGCAACGTTGGCTTCCTGCGGCAGGCCGCCGTCGGTGATGGCGATGCGCAGCGATTGCTTCAACGACGCCTCGATGCGGTCGTTGATGTGGTTGATACGTTCCTGCAGCCGATTGTCTTCCGTGACCAGTGCATCGCCGGTCAGCACGCGGGTCATGCCCTTGTTGCGCTCCGAGAACGTCAGCAGCATGGAGACCGTCTTGTGGGCTTGAGGCAATCCGTAGGGCTCGGCGGTGGCGATCTGGTTCACCAGCGTGAAGATGCTGGTTTCGATGAACTCGATCAGTCCTTCGAACATCTGCGCCTTGCTTGCGAAGTGCCGGTAGAGGGCGGCTTCGGAGACCTCCAGACGCGCGGCCAGAGCGGCCGTGGTGATGCGGGACGCGTGCGGCTGTTCCAGCATTTCGGCCAGAGTCTGCAGAATCTGGGTCTTGCGCTCGCCGGGTTTGCTCGCCATGGGAGGGACTGCTTCGCGCAGGATGACGGGTGGAGGGGATGCTGCGAGCCGTCAGCCCCGCAGGGGGCGTCGGCGTAACAATAAATCACTGACGCAGTTTACCCGCAAGTCGACGTAGGCCGGGCGGTGCGAGCGTCCGCGGCCGAAGGGCGTGCCGGGGTGATACACGTGGACCGTCTTCAGGCCAGCCAGACGGGCGCCCCGCAGGTTGGCCAACGTATCTTCGACCAGCACGGCGCGGTGGGCGGGAACGCCTTCGCGCGCCAGCACGTAGCGCAACAGCGCCGCGGAGGGCTTGGGCCGGAACTCGCCATGCAACCGCATGTGCTCGATGGCCCACAGGCTGTCGAAGTGGCGCAGGATGCCCAGATGCGACAGGACGGACCGCGCATAGTGCAGCGGCGCGTTGGTCAGCAGGACCTTGCGGCCGGGCAGGCGGCGCAGCTTGTAGGCAAGCGCCTTTTCCGAGCGCATCAACGGCGCGACGTCGAAGTCGTGGCTGCGATGCAGGAATTCGTGGGCATCCACGCCGTGGTGGCGCACCATGCCGATCATGGTCGCGCCGTAGCGTTTCCAGTACTGCTTGCGCACGAGGTTGGCGGCATCCACGTCCACGTTCAGCGCCTCGGCCACCGCCATCGTCATGCCGTGGTCGATCTTGGAGAAGATGGCGTGCGAGGTGTCGTGGAGCGTATTGTCCAGATCGAACAGCCACAGGCGCTCGGGCGCGCCTGTGGCAATCCCGCGGGAGCGGCGCATCCGCACCGCGGGCCGCAGCAACTGGCGTCGCACTTGCATCATGACGATCGCGCGGCGCGCCGTGCTGCGGGGGTGTGCGTCATCAGTGCGAGCTGATCATCGTGCCGACGCCCTGGTCGGTCAGGATTTCGAGCAGCAGGCAGTGCGGCACGCGGCCGTCGACGATGTGCACCGAATTGACGCCGTTCTTGGCGGCGTCCAGCGCGGACGAGATCTTGGGCAGCATGCCGCCGGAGATCGTGCCATCGGCAAAGAGCTCGTCGATAGTCTGGGCCGACAGGCTGCGCAGCAGCTTGCCGCCCTTGTCCAGTACGCCCGGGGTATTGGTCAGCATGAGGAGCTTTTCGGCGCCCAGCACTTCGGCCATCTTGCCGGCGACCACGTCCGCGTTGATGTTGTACGCAGTGCCGTCTTCGCCATAGCCGATGGGCGAGATGACGGGAATGAACTGGTCGTCCTGCAGGGCCTTCACGACGGCCGGCTCGACCATCGTGATGTCGCCGACGAAACCGATGTCGATGGGCTCGGACGGGTTGTCCTTGTTGGCCATCAGCTTCTTCTGGGCCTGGATCAGACCACCGTCCTTGCCGGTCAGGCCGACGGCCTTGCCGCCGACCTCGTTGATCATCATGACGATGTCCTGCTGGACCTGGCCGCCCAGCACCCATTCCACGACTTCCATGGTCTCGGCGTCGGTGACGCGCATGCCCTGGATGAAGGTGCCTTGCTTGCCGATGCGGCGCAGGGCGTCATCGATCTGCGGACCACCACCGTGGACCACCACCGGGTTCAGACCCACCAGCTTGAGCAGCACGACATCGTGCGCGAAGCTGCGCTGCAATCGCTCTTCCGTCATGGCGTTGCCGCCGTACTTGACCACGATGGTCTTGCCGTGAAATCGTCGGATATACGGCAGAGCCTCGGACAGCACGGCGGCTTTGACGGCGGGAGACGAAACGGCAGCAGGGTCGGGGGTGTCGGTCATGGCAGCTAAGTCGGCAGATAAATAACAAAAAAGTTGATGGGCGTTAAAAAAATGCCTGCACAAGAACGCGGTTGGAACGCGCCTAGCGCAAGCATACGACGGATTGTAGTCCCCACAGGTTTCTTATGCTGCAAACCCATGTCCATATGCCCGACAAATAACCGGCATTCAGGTAAATTGGGGGCGTTTTCACAACGGCACGCCCCGCAAAAGGGGGCCTGCCCGAACCTGCGGGACATCGATCCCGGTTTTCACCATAAAAGAGGCAACACATGCGTTTGAACTTTGTCCGTTCCGCCCTGGCGGCGTCGGTCCTCCTGGTTGCCGCCAACGCGGCTCACGCCGAAAAGGTGGTCGTGGGCGCCACGCAGGTGCCGCACGCCGAGATCCTGGAAGTGGTCAAGCCCAAGCTGGCCAAG
The DNA here is from genome assembly GCF_002331005.1 of Achromobacter sp. UBA2119. Lineage (NCBI taxonomy): Bacteria > Pseudomonadati > Pseudomonadota > Betaproteobacteria > Burkholderiales > Alcaligenaceae > Achromobacter > Achromobacter sp. UBA2119. The sequence goes on from NZ_DCYD01000008.1 coordinate 174,869, forward strand.
GAAGGCGTGGAGCTCGACATCAAGGTGTTCAGCGACTACGTGCAGCCCAACCTGCAACTGGCGGACAAGCAACTGGACGCCAACTTCTTCCAGCACAAGCCGTACCTGGAGAGCTTCAACAAGGATCGCAAGGCGACGCTCGTGCCGGTGGCGCTGGTCCACGTCGAGCCCTTCGGCGGCTATTCCAAGAAGATCAAGAGCCTGTCCGACCTGAAGGACGGCGCCACGGTCGCCATCCCCAATGACCCGTCCAACGGCGGCCGCGCCCTGGTGCTGCTGCAGAAGCAGGGCGTCATCAAACTCAAGGATCCGGCCAACATCCTGGCGACCGCCGCCGATGTCGTCGAGAACCCCAAGAAGCTGAAGTTCCGCGAACTCGAAGCCGCCATGCTGCCGCGCGCGCTGGACGACGTTGATCTGGCGCTGATCAACACCAACTACGCGCTGGAAGCCGGCCTGGTGCCGACCAAGGATGCCCTGTTCATCGAAGGCGCCGATTCGCCGTACGCCAACGTGCTGGTCACCCGCAGCGACAACAAGGACGCGCCCGGCATCAAGAAGCTGGTCGACGCGCTGCACTCGCCGGAGGTCAAGACCTTCATCCAGGAAAAGTACAAGGGCGCAGTGGTTCCCGCCTTCTGATGCGCGGCGCGCGGGCGGCTGCAACCGCCCGCACCCTGCGATCCGTGCGCTTCATGTAAGAAACTGGCCGCCCGTTCAACAACGGGCGGCTTTTTATTGGAAGGTGCCAGACACCCTTGTGGCGGCTCATCCATTCGGCGATCTTGCCCGATGGGTGTCAGACACCTTCAGCCATCTTCAAGCCCAAAAAAAATCGCCCGCTTGCAGCGGGCGATTCCTTGGGGCTGCGCTGATGCGGCGGATCAGCCGGCGGCCAGGGCCTTTTCGACGGTGGCGTGGAACTCGGCCTTGTCGTATTCGCCCAGGTACCGCTTGATGATATGTCCCTCTTTGTCGATGAGGAACGCCGTGGGCGTCAGGCGGATGTCGCCGAAGGCGCGCGCGATCTCGCCCTTGGTGTCCAGCGCGACCGGGAACGGCAGCTTGCGGGTTTCGGCGAAGTTGAGCACGAAGTTGGGCGGGTCGTAGTTCATGGCGACCGCGATGGCTTCATATCCCTTGTCCGCATACTCGTTGTAGGCGGAGATGGTGTCGGGCATCTGCTTCACGCAAGTCACACAGCTGGTTGCCCAGAATTTGACCAGCACGACCTTGCCGCGCAGGTCCTGCATGGAGAAGGTCTTGCCTTCCAGCGTGGTGAAGGTGACGTCGGGCGCGGTCTGGGCCGGGCGCATGGCGAACCAGGCGCCAATGCCGACGGCCACGAGAACTGCGAGGGCTACGATGGCTTTTTTCATTTGATGGGCATTGCTTCAACGCCGCTGCTCGTGCCGCCCGTGCCAGCCGCGTTGTCGGTGGCCGGACCGGTTCCGGTTTCGATGGGCGCCTTGCTTTCGGTGGTGGCGGGTTTGGAGCCGCTGCCAGACAGACGGATGGCTTCTTCGCGGCTGATGATTTCAAAGAGCTTGACGACTTTGGTCACGCCGCCGACGTCGGCGGTGGCATTGGCGGCGTATTCGCCTTCTGCCTGGGTGACTTTGCCCATCAGGTAGACGACGCCGCGATCGGTGGTGACCGCGATGGTGCCCGAGGGCACGTACTTGGTGTTGAGCAGCGCGGTCTTGACCTTGGAGGTCAGCCAGGTGTCGTTGGAGCGCTGGCCGAACGAGGCGATGGGGCCGACGTTGAGCTGGTTGATGACCTGCTTCACGTTTTCCACGCTTTGCGCGATGGCCGTGGCCTGGTTCTTGGCTTCTTCGGAGGGCACGTCGCCGGTCAGCAGCAGGTGGCCGCCGTAGGCCATGGCGTTGACGCGGGCCGTGTCGCCCAGCTTCTGGGCGATCTGGCTCTGGGCCTTGAACGCCATGTTCTGGTCTTCGAGCTGGACGCCGGACGTGCGGCGGTCGGTGACCACGACCGCCGTGGTGGCGGCGGCGCCGCCCACGATCAAGGGCGCGCAGGCCGTCAGCGAAAGCGCCGCGGTCGATAGCGCGGCGGCAAGCATCAGCGGGCGGACTGCGGGTCTGACGTCAAGAATCATTCGGTGTCTCCAAGCAGAAGAGCGTCGATGCCGTCGCACAGCGCGTGCAGCAGCAGAATATGGACTTCCTGGATGCGCATGGTGCGATCGCTGGGAACACATAGATGGACGTCCATCGGGGTAATGAGTTCCCCCATGACGCCGCCGCCCTTGCCGGTCAGGGCCAGGACGTGCATCTCGCGCGCGCTGGCGGCTTCCATGGCGCGGACCACGTTGGGCGAATTGCCGCTGGTCGAGATGGCCACGAGCACGTCGCCGGCCTGTCCGAAGGCGTTGACCTGCCGTTCGTAGATTTCGTCAAAGCCGTAGTCGTTGCCGACTGCCGTGAGAATCGAGGTGTCGGTGTTGAGCGCAATGCCCGCGAGCGGCAGGCGTTCGCGTTCGAAGCGGCCCACCAGTTCCGCGATGAAATGCTGCGCGTCGGCAGCCGAGCCGCCATTGCCGCAAGCCAGAATCTTGCCGTTGTTCGCCAGGGCGCCGAACAGCACGTCCACGGCCACTGCCAGCGGTTCGGCCAGGACGTTCATGCTTTGTTCGTGAGCGGCCATGGCGTCGCGAAAGTGCGACGTCATACGAGAGGTCATATCCATGGGCGCGATTATCTCACGGGGCAGGGCCGCGGTTCCGTCCATGCGCAACGTGGGCGAGGGGGGATGTCACGCCAGACCAGCCAGGTCATGGCAGCCAGAATGCGCCGCGCAGCCAGGCGGGGTCGCCGCTGTCGAAAACCACGGCGTCGAAGCGGGCGGGCGGGACCAGGCCGCCCCAGTGCCGGCGGGCCAGTTCGGGCAGCCAATACGCCGCCGCGCGGGCAAGGCGCGTTTGTTTTTCGGGGCCGATGCTGGCGGCGGCGCCGCCGAAGCGGCTGGCGGCGCGCGCCCGGACCTCGACGAAGACCAGCGTGTCGCCCTCGCGCATGACGAGGTCGATTTCCCCGGCGCGGCAGGCCAGGTTGCGCGCCAGCAGCGTCAGACCCTGGGCCGCCAGCAGGCGCAACGCCGCCGCTTCATGATGGTCGCCGCGCCGCTGGGTGGGCGAGCGGCGCGGGGGCGGGCGGTCGGCAGGCGTGCGCCTGGTGCACCGCCGGCGTTTTGCGGCGCGGCGGCGTGCCGCCAGGGCAAGTTCGCAGGCCAGGCGGAGGGTGTCGTCCGTCATGGGATTCCGAAAGCAGCGGGCATAGGCGGCTACACTGACATGGTTTTTCGTGTCAGCAGGCAGCAATGAATCAAAACGTCTCACCTCCCATTGCCGGCGATGCCTGGTCCCGCGTGTCGGAACGCGTGGCGGGCCAGCATTGGCCCGCCTCGACGCTGTATGTCGTGGCCACGCCCATCGGCAATCTCGGCGATCTGGGCCTGCGCGCCTGGCACGCCCTGCAACGGGCTGACGTGATCGCTGCCGAGGACACGCGCGCCAGCCGCACGCTGCTGGACGCCTGGGGCGTCAGCACGCCGCTCATGGCGGCGCATCGCCACAACGAGGCCGCCGCGGCGCAAGCCATTTGCGAGCGACTGGCGCAAGGCCAGCGCGTGGCCTTGGTGTCCGATGCCGGCGCGCCCGCGGTCAGCGACCCCGGCGCCCGCGTGGTCCGCGCCGTGCGTGCCGCCGGCTATGCGGTGGTGCCTGTACCCGGCCCTAGCGCCGTGATCGCCGCCCTGATGGGCAGCGGCGTCACCACGGACGAGAACCCTGCCTACGCCTTCGCGGGCTTTGCGCCGTCCAAGGCGGTGGCCCGGCAGCGCTGGCTGCGCCAATGGTGCGCGTTGCCCGCGCCCGTCGTGATGTTCGAATCGCCGCATCGGCTGGCGGCCACCGTTGCGGACCTGCTCGAGGTCTGCGGTCCGGAACGTGAACTGACCGTCGCGCGCGAACTGACCAAACGCTTCGAAGAGATCGGCACCGTCAAGCTGGGCGAGGCCGCGGCATGGCTGGCCGCCGATGCGCATCGCGAACAGGGCGAGTTCGTGCTGATCGTCCATGCCGAGGCGGACGCGCCTGAATCCGACGACGTCGATCCCGCCCACGACGTTCTGCTGGACGCCTTGCTGGAGTCGCTGTCCGTGCGCGACGCCGCGCGGGTCGCGGCCAAGGTCACTGGCCAGCCGCGCGACGTGCTCTACAACCGGGCCCTGACCCGCAAGAAGGGGCAGGAGTAAGCCATGGTGTATTCGACCATCGTGTCCAACAAGCCTGCCGACCCGCAAGAGCGGCTGACCTATCGCGACATGCCCACGCCGCTCGGTGATCTGCGCCTGGTGGCCAGCCCGAAGGGATTGCGCGGCGCGTGGTTCACCGATCAGGCGCTGCTGCCGCCGCCGGATGGATGGACGCTGACCGATAGCGATCCGTTCCTGGAGCAGGCGCGGCGCGAGCTTGACGAATGGTTTGCCGGCGAGCGCCGCCTGTTCGACGTGACGCTCGACCCGGTGGGGACGACCTTTCAGCACCAGGTCTGGCATGCGTTGTGCGCGCTGGAATTCGGCACGCTCACCAGCTATGGCGAACTGGCCCGCACGGTGAACCGGCCCGAGGGCGCGCAGGCAGTCGGCGGCGCGGTCGGCCGCAATCCCATCAGCATCATCATTCCGTGTCACCGCGTGATCGGCGCGGACACCTCGCTGACGGGCTTTGGCGGTGGATTGCCGCGCAAGCAGGCGCTGCTGGCGCATGAAGGCAACCGCTATGTGAGCCGCAGCGCGCACGCGCGCCGGGTGTGCGACGGGCAGGCAGAGCTGCCCTGGTAGCCGTCGTTCCGCTTACTGCGACGCGATCGTCGGCAGGATGCCGATCCGGTCGGACACCAGCGGCACGGCATTGAGCGCGCTTTGGCGATCGGGATACGGACCGATCCGCACGCGGTACAGATTATTGGCCTGTTCCACCGACGCCGGCGGCGCGCCTTCGGCGCCGAGCTGCGTATTGATGCGGCTGACCAGCGACTGCGCGTTGCCGGGCTGGCTGAACGCGCCCACCTGCAGGTAGACGCTGCCCGTGGCGGCGCCGACAGCCGGACGCATCGGGGCGGGGCTGGGCGCGGCAGGCGCCAGGGGCTCGGGCGCGAGCGCCACGGGGGTGGACGTCACCGGCGCCATGACCGGCGTGGAGCCCGTGGCCGATTCCGGTTCCGGCGCGGGGGCTGCAGGCGCGCCTTGCGAGGCCAGACGACGGATCTCCTCGGCCTGGATGGCTTCCACGACCACTTGTCCGCTGCCCGGGCCGATGATGCCCAGCTTGTAGGCCGCGACGTAGGACAAGTCCATGATGCGGTCGCTATGGAAGGGGCCGCGGTCGTTCACCCGCACGATGATCGTCTTGCCGTTGACCATGCTGGTCACCCGCGCGTAGCTGGGGATCGGCAGCGTCGTGTGCGCGGCGGTCATGGCATACATGTCGTAGGTCTCGCCGATCGACGTGGAGTTGCCATGGAATTTCTTGCCGTACCACGAGGCGATGCCGCGCTTCTTGTAGGCCTGGCCGCTGGTGTCGGGTACGTAGCGCTGGCCGAATACGACGTAAGGCCGGTTCGCGCCGCTGGCGTAAGGTTCCAGCTTGGGCACCGCGTCGGGGATCTGGTCCAGGTTCGACGGCGGATTGGCGTCCGGCCCGTCGTCCTTGTAGTAGCCGCCCTTCTTGCGTCCGCCGCTGGTGGAGCAGCCTGCCACGGCGATCGCCAGCAGCAGCATGAAAAGGAAATGTAGCGGGCGGGAAAGCGTCATGCGGTTTCGTCAGGCAGTTGCGTGCGATGGCGCACCAGCAGCGGGTCGTGGTCGGCAAAGCGCAGCGCCAGTTGCTCCACGACATACACCGAGCGGTGCTGGCCGCCGGTGCAGCCGATGGCCACGGTCAGATAGTTGCGGGTGTCCTGGGTGTACAGCGGCAGCCAGCGTTTCAGGAAGCCCGCGATGTCGTCGATCATCAGGCCCACCTGCTCGTACCCCGCGAGCCACGTGGCCACGGGTTCGTCGCGGCCGGTCAGCGGACGCAGGTTGCGGTCGTAATGGGGATTGGGCAAGCAGCGCACGTCGAACACCAGGTCCGCGTCGCCCGGTACGCCGCGCTTGTAGGCGAAGGATTCGAACGTCAGCACCAGCGGCGCGCGGTCCGCCTTGATCAGGTCGCGAATCCAGGCACGAAGCTGGCCGGGCGTCAGTTCTGACGTGTCGATGACGTGCTCCTGCTCGCGCAGCGGCGCCAGCAGCTCTCTTTCCAGCGCGATGCATTCGGTCAGCGACGGCGCCGTGCCGCCGCGTTGCAGGCGGTCGGTCAGCGGATGGCGGCGGCGCGATTCGGAATAGCGCTGCACCAGGGTGGCCGTGTTGGCATCCAGGAAGACCACGCGCAGGCTGGTGCCCATGGCGCGCAGCGCGGTGACCACGTCGGGCAGTTCGGCCAGTTCACCCGGTGAGCGCACGTCGATTGCGACGGCGACGCGTTCCATGCCGTCGTCGCGCGCCTGCGCAATGAACTCGGTCAGGAAACGGACGGGAAGATTGTCGACACAGGTGTAGCTCGCGTCCTCGAGCATGCGCAGCGCGACGGATTTGCCGGAACCGGAAATGCCGGTGACGAGGACGACTTTCAACATGGACATGATTGTGGCACGCTTTTCCAGGACGATGCCGGCGGGATAGCATCTGATATGGCCATAAACTCAGGATCTGCGCCTGTTCCCCGCTGCGTGCCCTGACGTAAGCTAGGGGCCGCAGACGCCGCAGTTCCATCGCAGTTCCACTTTTACGCGCCCCGCCATCACGATTCGGGGGGTTGGAATTTGACCTAGATGTTAGCCCTCATTTCCTCTTGTAGTGTTTCACTGCCGCGGTTTTGGGCCTTCCGCAGCGCTTTGGCGGCTGCGGCTGTTGTGTTTATGTCCGCGCCGACCCTGGCGCAGCAGACGGCGCCGCCTACGCTGCAGCCCGACACCATGGCGGCCCGGGTCGCGGCCTGTACCGCCTGTCACGGCGCACAGGGCAGGGCGGGCGCCGACGGCTACTATCCGCGGCTGGCCGGCAAGCCGCAGGACTACCTCTATCACCAGCTTCTGAACTTTCGCGACGGGCGGCGGCAGTACCGGCCCATGACGCACCTGCTGGCCGGCTTGCCCGACGACTACCTGCGCGAGATGGCCGCGTACTTTTCCGAGCAGCATGTGCCGTATCCGGCTCCTGTTCGCGCGGACGTGTCCGCCGCCACGCTGGAGGCCGGTCGCCGGCTTGCCAAGGAGGGCGATGCGGCGCGCGGCCTGCCGGCCTGTGCGTCCTGTCACGGCGCGGCCCTGTCCGGCATGTTGCCCGCGATCCCAGGCCTGCTGGGTCTGCCGCGCGACTACATCGGCGCGCAGATCGGCGGCTGGAAGAACGGCCTGCGCCGCGCCGCCGCGCCGGATTGCATGGCCGACATCTCCAACAAGCTCACCCCTAACGACATCGGCGCCCTGGCGGCGTGGCTGTCGTCGCAGCCCGTCGTCGAGCCCTACGTGCCCGTCGCCGCGAATTCGGTCCGGCTCCCCGCGGAATGCGGCAGCCAGGCGCAACGCTGAACGGGGCCGCGAATGACGCTGATGAAAAGAATCCTGGTTGTTCTGCTGCTGGTGGTCGTAGTGGCCGCAGGCACGTTGTATTGGCTCGGCACGCGTGACGATGCCAGCACCGGCCCCGCCGTGGCGGCGGCCGACGGCGCGGCGCAGATCGAGCGTGGCCGCTACCTGGCGCTGGCTGGCAACTGCATGGCCTGCCACACCAGCCGAGGGGGCAAGGCGTTTGCCGGCGGCACGCCTGTACCCACGCCGTTCGGCACGGTGTACGGCCCGAACATCACGCCCGACGCGGAGACCGGCATCGGCGCGTGGACGGCCGACGACTTCTGGCAGGCGCTGCACAACGGCAAATCGAAGGACGGCACGCTGCTGTATCCGGCGTTCCCCTACACCGAATACACACGCGTTACGCGCAGCGATTCGGATGCGCTGTATGCCTATCTGCGCAGCATTTCGCCCATCAGGCAGGCCAACCGACCGCCCGAGATGGCCTTTCCGTACGACCAGCGGATGCTGCTGGCGGCATGGCGCGCGCTGTATTTCAAGCCGGGAGTGCAAGAAGCCGATCCCGGTCAATCGGTCCAATGGAATCGCGGCCGCTATCTGGTCGAAGGGCTGGGCCATTGCGCGGCCTGCCACACACCGCGCAACAGCCTTGGCGCCACGCGCAGCGGCAACGCGCTGGCCGGTGGCGTGATTCCCGTGCTGGACTGGTACGCGCCGCCGCTCACGAACGACATGCAAACCGGCATGGGGCGCTGGACGGCGCAGGACATCGCCACGCTGCTCAAGACCGGCATTGCGGCGCATTCGACGGTCAGCGGGCCGATGGCGGAAGTCGTCCTGGGCAGCACGCAGCACCTGACAGAGGATGACGCGCTGGCCATCGGCGTGTATCTGAAGTCGTTGCCCGCCACGCCGCCCGCAACCGATGCGCGTGCCGCCGCGCCCGCGCCTGCGGCCATGGAGTTGGGCGGCAAGCTGTACAGCCAGCAATGCGCGCAATGCCACCAGGCCGACGGCAAGGGCAGCGGCACCGCGTGGCCCGCGCTGGCCGGCAATCCGACGGTGGCTGCGCCGTCGCCAGTCAACGCCATCCGCATGGTGCTGGACGGCGGGTACGCGCCCGCCACGGCTGCAAACCCGCGTCCTCACGGCATGCCGCCGTTCGGCCAGGTGCTGAACGACAACGACATTGCGATGCTCGTGACATACATCCGCAATAGCTGGGGCAACGAGGCGGGCGGGGTCAGCGCGCTGGAGGTCAAGCGTGCGCGGGCGTCGTCGACGTTGAATTAGCGCTGATGAAGGCCGCGCGCGCATGCCCCGCGCGCGGCCGGTAACCGGGCAGGCGCGCTAGCGCGCTGCGGTCGCCGCACGGCAGGCTTCGTGCGCCAGATCGCCCAGCGTGCGGATCGCGGCCTCGATGCCGGCTTCCCAAGGATGTCCGTAGTTCAGGCGCAGCGCGCTGCCAAACTGGCCACTGGCCGAGAAGATCGGGCCGGGCGCCACGCTGATGCCGCGCGCAAGCGCCTGGCGGTGCAGCGACAATGCATCCACGGCGGCGGGCAATTCCAGCCACAGGAAGAATCCGCCCTGTGGGCGCGTCACGCGCGTGCCGGCGGGAAAGGCCTGTGCGATGGCGTCGGCCATGCGCTCCTGCTGCGCCTGCAAGGTCTGGCGCAGGCGACGCAGGTGGCGGTCGTAACCACCCTGTTCCAGGTATTCGGCAATCGCGCCTTGCGCGGGGCTCGACGCTGACAGCGTCGATGACAATTTCAGGCGTTGCACCTGTTGGGCGTAGCGTCCGGCGCTGGCCCATCCGATGCGATAGCCGGGCGCCAGGCATTTCGAAAACGACGAGCAATGCAGCACCAGTCCGCGCGTGTCGTACGCCTTTGCGGGTACGGGCCGTGTCGTGCCGAAGTACAGCTCGCCATAGACGTCGTCTTCGATCAGCGGAATGTCGTGCCGCGCAAGCAGTTCGACCAGTTGCCGCTTTCGGTCGTCGGGCATCAGGCAGCCCAGCGGATTCTGGAATTGCGTCATCAGCCAGCAGGCGCGCGGTGCGTGACGCAGGATGGCAGCCTGCATCGCGTCCAGGTCGATGCCCGTGCGCGGATGGGTAGGGACTTCCAGCGCTTTCAGGCCAAGTCGTTCCAGCGCCTGCAGCGCACCGTAGAAGGTGGGCGCCTCGACCATGACGGTGTCGCCCGGCTGCGTAACCGCTTGCAGACAGAGGTTCAGCGCCTCCAGGGCGCCGTTGGTGACGACGATATCGGTGGCGGGCAGGTTGATGCCGCCGATCAGGTAGCGCAGCGCGATCTGCCGGCGCAGGCGCGGATTGCCGGGCGCCAGGTCTTCGACGGTGTCGCGCGGATCCTGGCGCTTCAGATGCGCGGCCATGGCCTGCGCCAATCGCGGCAACGGAAACAGAAGCGGAGAGGGGAAGGCCGAACCGAGCGGCGTGACGTCACGGTTGCGCACCGAGCCGAGGATGTCGAAGATCCGCTCGCTGATCGCCAGTTCGGTGGATTCGCCGTCGGGACACGAGGCGCCCGGTTCGGGCGGCAGCGATTCGGCGGGGGCGTTGACGTAGTAACCCGAGCGCGGCTGCGCACGAATCAGGCCGCGCGCTTCTAGCAGGTAATACGCCTGAAAGACGGTGGAAGGGCTGACGCCGCGCGCGGCGCACGCGTCGCGCACCGAAGGCAGCTTGTCGCCGGCCCGCAGGACGCCGCTTGCGATCGACGCGGCGATCTCGTCGGCCAGGGTTTCGTAAAGGCTCACGATGCCGCAGGGCGACGTTGCGGGCTCATTTGCTGCTTTGGAGGATCGCCATGGCCTGGCGCTCCATGAACTCGCCCAGCGTGTCGATGCCGCGCAGTTTGAGGATCGTGTTGCGCACTGCAGCCTCGACCAGCACGGCCAGGTTGCGACCCGCGGCCACCTGCAGCATCACCTTGCGCACGGGCAGTCCCAGCATGTCCTGCGTGATGTCCTGCAGCGGCAGGCGTTCGAACTTGTCCTGCGCCGTGGCGCGCACCAGGTGCACGATGAGCTTGAGCCGCATCTTGCGGCGCACCGACGTTTCGCCAAAGATCGTGCGGATGTCGAGCAGACCCAGGCCGCGGACTTCGAGCAGGTTCTGCAGCAGTTGCGGACAGTGGCCTTCGATCATGTTGGGTGCGGTGCGCGAGAACTCGACCGCGTCATCGGCCACCAGCCCGTGGCCGCGCGAAATCAGTTCAAGGGCCAGTTCGCTCTTGCCCAGACCCGATTCGCCGGTGATCAGCACGCCCAGTCCCAGCACGTCGAGGAACACGCCGTGCACCGTGGTGGTGGGCGCGAGCTTCTTGCCGAGATAGATGCGCAACAGGTCGATGAGCTGCGCGGCGGCCACCGGCGTGGACAGCAGCGGCACCTGGTGCTGGTCGCACTGGTCGACCAGATCTTGCGGCGGCGTCAGGCCATCGGCCAGCAGAATCGCCGGCACGCCGCCGATCAGCAGCTCGTCCATGTGGTGCATGCGGCGGCGCAGGTCGAAGCGCGTGTAGTACGCCAGCTCTTCCTGGCCGAACACCTGGATGCGCGACGGGTGGATCAGGTTCAAGTGGCCGACGAGGTCGGCGGCTGCCATGCCGTCGTCGGGAATCGCGCGGTCTGCGGCGCCCTGGCCCGAGATCCAGTTAAAGGGGATTTTGTCGGCGTTGTCGTCGACGAGTTCCTGCACCGTGAGCATGGCAGCGATTCCGCGTGGGATCAGAGTTGGCCGGTCGTGAGCATTTTGTGGACGATGGCCGGATCGGGCTCGGTGGCCAGGGCCTCGCGCAATGCCTTGTTGGACATCAGCTGGGCAAGTTCGGCCAGGATGTCCAGGTGCTGCTGCGTGGCGTTTTCAGGCACCAGCAGGCACAGCAGCATCGACACAGGCTGTCCGTCGGGCGCGTCGAAGGTGATGGGCTGGGCAAGGCGGATGAACGCCGCCAGTGCCTGCTCCAGACCCTTCACACGGCCATGCGGTACGGCCACGCCCTGACCCAGGGCGGTGGACCCCAGGCGCTCGCGGGCAAAAAGGCTGTCGAACACGAGGGCGCGTGCCAAGCCGTTGTTGTTTTCAAAAAGCAGACCGGCCTGTTCGAACGCACGTTTCTTGCTCGTGGCGAGCATATCGAGCACGACGTTGCCGGCGGGGAGGATGCGCGACAAATGATTCATCAGGGCATTATAGGGTTATATGACGCACTGCAACAATCAACCGACCCGGGCCTCGGAAGACCGAGATGCCAGCGGGACCACAAGAGCGACAGCATAGTCTGATCGCGATACCTTGTGGACATTCCTGGGCCTCCGAGGGTTCCCGCAGAGGCACGTATCGGACAAAGCCAGGGAAAACGCGAAGAGGCCGTCAGGCGGCAGCGGATGAAACAAACGGGAGTGGGTAGTGCAGGAGGGGAGTTTGCCGATGCCCCGGCTGGACGCAAGGTCTAGCGGGACACCGGGACTTAGGCAGGATCCAGGGATCGCTGTACTGCTAGTCGCTCAGGTGAGCGGTCATGAAGCGCGTTACTGCTGGGGTGGCGAGAGTGTCGCCGCTTGCCGCTTCACGGACTCTGCTGAATGACTCCTTACCTTGTCCTTGTGCTTGATGACCTGACGGTCGACTTTGTCAGCAAGAAGGTCTATGGCTGCATAGAGGTTTTCATCGGTTGCTTCACAATGAATGTCCTTGCCGCTCAGACGCATGGTGATTTCGGCTCTATGCCGCAGGGGCTCTACTGAGAGCATGACCTGGGTATCGATGACGTGATCGAAATGCCGCAGCACTCGCGCCAGTTTGTTCATGACATATTCCCGGATGGCCGGGGTGACGTCGAGGTGACGACCGCAGATGCTCAGGTTCATAGTGTGCTCTCCTTCTAAAAGAGGAAAAAATTGCGCAAAAGGCGCGGTGGGGTCGTAGGCGTTCTCCTTCAATAAGCAGGGTTCGTTTAGCTCTAGTGTATAGACTCGGGCCGATAAAACAAGCTGACCTACCGCAACTTCATGGCATTTTTATGGCTGAGCCCGAGGGCGTATGGCGGTCTATTTTTATGCGTTACGGGGTCTTTCAGGCAGTGGTTACATACGGAAGTGTTCGCCCAGGTACACCCGGCGAACGGCGGGGTCGCCCACGATTTCGTCGGGGTGGCCGTCGGTCAGCACCTTGCCTTCGCTGATGATGTAGGCGCGGTCGCAGATGCCCAGGGTTTCGCGCACGTTGTGGTCGGTGATCAGCACCCCGATCCCCCGGCCCTTCAGGAAGCGCACGATGCGCTGGATTTCGATGACCGCAATGGGATCCACGCCGGCGAACGGTTCGTCCAGCAGGATGAAACGCGGACTGGTGGCCAGCGCGCGCGCGATTTCCACGCGGCGGCGTTCACCGCCCGACAGCGAGATGGCGGCGTTGCTGCGGATGTGCCCGATCTGCAGTTCTTCGAGCAGCGATTCCATCTGTTCGTTGATCTTGGGGGTCGACAGCGGACGGCCATCCGCACCCACTTGCAGTTCAAGCACCGCGCGGATGTTCTGCTCCACCGTCAGGCGGCGAAACACGGAGGCGTCCTGCGGCAGGTACGACAGGCCCATGCGCGCGCGCTTGTGGATGGGCATCGCGGTGATGACGGAGCCGTCGATTTCAATGCGGCCCGCGTCCGCCGGCACCAGGCCGACGATCATGTAGAAGCTGGTGGTCTTGCCTGCGCCGTTGGGGCCCAGCAGGCCGACGACTTCGCCGCTGACCACGGACAGGGACACGTCCTGCACGACGGTGCGGCCGTTGTAGGTCTTGCGCAGTCCGGTTGCGCGCAGGCTGCCCTGCTTGACGCCCGAAGGGGCGGAGGTCACGGGGGTCGGCACTGAAGGTTGATTCATCGTGGCTGCGATTGGTGTTGCGGGAGAAGCGCTTCAGCGCCCTTTCTTGGCTGCCTGCTGCTTGCGGCATTCGGCGACGGCGGCGTCCAGCTTGGCGCGCGGTTCGGCCAAGGAACGCACGCGTCCACCGGCCGCGGCGGAGTTCGGGCCGCCTTGCGCTTCGTAAGTGCCGGACTTCTCGTTGTAGCGTACCCGTTCGCCGCGAATGGTATCGAACGGTTTCCCACAGACGTAGCGGGTCACGATGGCCTGGCCGATCAGGTCGAACGTGCTATTGGTACCGTCGTATTCGGCGCGCAGGCCCTTGCCTTCAATGAGTTCGAAGTTTTCGGGGCGCTCCTGGCGGATGGTGACGACCTTGCCCTTATTGGCCGTGGCCGTGCCGTACTGGTTGCCCTTGGCATCCTCGTTCATCTGCAGGGTGTCGGAGGTCAGCGTCATCAAGCCGCGCGTCATGTTGACGTTGCCGGTGAACACGCTTTGTTTCTTCACGTCGTCGTAGTGCAGCGTGTCCGACAGGATCAGCGTGCTGGGCTCTTCGGCCGGCGCGGCCGCTTTCGGTTCCGCCGCGTGGGCCGGCGCAAGCGCGCAGGCCGTCAACAGCACGGCGCCCATCAGGCGGGTCGTCGGGGCGAGGAGGGTCCGAAGGTCGGTCATGGTTTTTTCTGGTCAGTGTTGTTGGCTGGAATTTCGGTGCGGCGTTGCTGTCTGCCTTCCGAACCGGCAATTTCCACGTCGGTCGATGCCGAAACCTGCAATTGGCGAGTCTTGTTGTTGTAGTGCATGCCCGTGCCCTGCATGCGCGAGCGGCCCTTGAGGACGGTGGCAGGCAGGTCGGTGAAGACCACGTCTTCATCGGGCAGGATGATGAGCTGCTGGCTGCGCACGTCCAGCATGTCGTTCTCGGGGTCCGGCTGCCGCAGCACATGGGCATCGCCCTGCATGACGATGCGCTTGCCGCCCTGTTCCATCACGGCCGTCTTGGACACCGCCACCGTGATCGGATTGGATTCGCGCTGGCCCACGGCGCGGGGCGCCGTGACGTGATACGAGTCGTCGTCGGGGAAGTGTTCCATGTACTCGCCTTCCAGGCGGTTGATGGGCTTGCCCGTGGGATCTGTGCGCAACATCACGAAATTGCGCGACCACGCATCCATTTCATGGGTGACGCGGCGCGGCGGGTCCACCTGGATGGCGCGTTGCGCGTAATCGGCCGCCCACCAAGAACTGGTGACCAGCACCAGCAGCAGGAACAGCGCGATCAGTGAGGGAAAGCGTTCTTTCATCGGGTGCGCCGCGAAGGCGTATTCGTTACGGGCGGAATCACTGGATCGCCCCGGGGCCAAGCAGGCCCGGCGCAGCCAGGAAGGCGCCCAGGCGGCCTTGCGAGGCCAACAGGAGATCGCAGCATTCGCGCACGGCCCCGCTTCCGCCGGGCAGGGTCGAAACCCAATGCGCGGCCTGGCTGACGTAGCCGGGGGCGTTGGGCACGCTGGCGGCAAAGCCCGCGCGCTGCAAGGCCGGCAGGTCGATGATGTCATCGCCCATGTAGCCGGTTTGATTCAGTTGGACACCGCAGCGCTGCGCAAGTTCGGTCAGGGCGGCGCCCTTGTCGCGTACGCCCTGGATGACTTCGGCGATACCGAGTTCGGCCGCGCGGCGCGCGACGATGGGGCCGGAACGGCCCGTGATCAGCGCGACTTTCAGTCCGCCTTCCATCAGCAGCCGCAGCCCGTGGCCGTCCAGCGCGTGGAAGCGCTTTTGCAGTTCGCCGCCTTCGCCGTAATAGAGGCTGCCGTCGGTCAGCACGCCGTCCACGTCAAAGACCATCAGGCGCACAGCCGCGGCGCGTTCGCGCACGATGGCGGGGATACGGGCAAGCACCAGCGCTTCGGCCGGGTGATTCAGGGAAGCAGAGAGGTTCATAGTCATACCACTTTAGCGGCCATCAGATCGTGCATGTGCAATGCGCCGACCAGCGCGCCGTCATTGTCCATCACCAGCATGTGATTGAGCCGTAGTTCGTCCATCTGCCGGGCGGCCTCGACGGCCAGCGCCTCGGGGTTGATGCTGCGCGGCGATCGCGTCATCCCGGCCTCGACGGTCAGGCTGCGGATGTCGCCGTGCCGCGCGATGAGACGGCGCAAGTCGCCGTCGGTAAAGATGCCCAGCGGGCGGTGCTGCGTGTCGGTCACGACCGTCATGCCCATGCCCTTGGCCGACATGACCTCCAGGGCCTGCGACACCGAGGTGCCCGCCGTGACGATGGGCAGGGCCGTTCCCTCGCGCATGACGTCGCGCACATGGGTGAGCAGCCGGCGGCCCAGCGCGCCGCCCGGATGCGAGCGGGCAAAATCCTGCGGCCCGAATCCGCGCGCTTCCAGGCAGGCGACGGCCAGGGCATCGCCCAGTGCCAGCGCGGCCGTGGTGCTGGCGGTGGGCGCCAGGTTCAGCGGGCAGGCCTCTTGCGCCACGCTGGCATCCAGGTGGATGTCGGCCTGGCGGGCCAGTTCGGATTGCGGGTTGCCGGTGATCGCCACCAGGCCGGCGCCCATGCGGCGCACCACGGGGAGGATGGTCAGCAGTTCCTCGCCCGAGCCCGAATAGGAGATGGCGATGAGGACGTCGTCGCGGGTGATCATGCCCAAGTCGCCATGGACGGCCTCGGCGGCATGCACGAAGAAGGCAGGCGTGCCGGTCGAGGCCAGCGTTGCGGCGATCTTGCGGGCAATGTGTCCCGTTTTTCCGATGCCGCTGACGACCACTCGGCCGCGGCAGGCGAGCAGCAGGTCGACGACCCGCGTGAAGCTGTCATCCAGCCGGGCGGACAGGTCCAGCAGGCCCTGGCTTTCGATCTGTAGCGTTCTGCGCGCGGATGCCAGCGCGGTGCCGGACGATGAGGTGGGATGGTCGGTCATGGGCGGATTTTAATCGCAGTATGCTAGTTTGCCCCGCGCAGGGGCGTATGGCATGCTGGCGAGTCTTTCAACGGCTTTCAAACTTTCCTTCCAGGCCCGCTCCATGTCCAGCATTTCCAGTCCCGTCCTTGGCACGCCACTGTCCCCCTTGGCCACCCGCGTCATGCTGCTGGGTTCCGGTGAGCTGGGCAAAGAGGTCATCATCGCCCTGCAGCGCCTGGGCGTCGAAGTCATTGCGGTGGATCGGTATGCCGACGCCCCGGGCCATCAGGTGGCGCACCGGGCGCATGTGGTCTCGATGACAGACCCGCAAGCCCTGCGGCAGATCATCGAGCAGGAGCTGCCGCACGTTATTGTCCCCGAAATCGAGGCCATTGCCACCAGCCTGCTGGTGGAACTGGAAGCGGCCGGCGTGGCGCGGGTCACCCCAACGGCCCGCGCGGCCCAGCTCACCATGAATCGCGAGGGTATCCGCCGCCTGGCGGCCGAGACCCTGGGTTTGCCGACCTCGCCGTACAGCTTCGTCGACACCGAGGAAGAACTGCGCCAGGCCATCGACGGCGGCATCGGCTATCCGTGCGTCATCAAGCCGGTCATGTCGTCCTCGGGCAAGGGCCAGTCGGTCATCAAGAGCGCCGACGACGTCGCTACCGCCTGGCGCTACGCCCAGGAAGGGGGCCGGGTCGGGGGCGGCCGCGCCATCGTCGAGGGGTTCATCCGCTTCGACTACGAAATCACGCTCCTGACCGTGCGCGCCCGCGGCGCCGACGGCCAGGTCGAGACCCGGTACTGCGAGCCCATCGGCCACAAGCAGGTCGACGGCGACTACGTCGAAAGCTGGCAGCCGCACCCCATGTCGCCCGCAGCGCTGCAGCGCGCTCGCGACATCGCACTGGCCGTTACGTCCGAACTGGGCGGCCTGGGTATCTTTGGCGTTGAGCTCTTCGTGGCGGGCGATCAGGTTTGGTTCTCGGAAGTCAGTCCGCGTCCGCACGACACCGGCATGGTCACCATGATTACGCAGGTGCAGAACGAATTCGAACTGCACGCCCGCGCGCTTCTGGGGCTGCCCGTCGACCCCAGCCTGCGCCAGCCGGGCGCCAGCAGCGTCATCTATGGCGGCGTGGAAGCCAAGGCCGTGACTTTCCACGGCGTGGCCGAGGCGTTGGCCGAGCCCGGCACGGACATCCGTCTCTTCGGCAAGCCCGAATCCTTCGTCAAGCGCCGCATGGGCGTGGGGTTGGCCGTGGCCGAGGACGTTGCCGCCGCCCGCGCCAAGGCCAAGCGCGTGTCGGCCGCCGTGACCGTCAAGGCCGGCTGACCGCCCCGAACCTGCGTCGCTGACGGAATAGCGCCCGCCGTTCCCGCCGCTTTTTCCCCCGAAGAAAGCCACCCGCCACCCGGCCGGTGGCTTTTTTGTTGTCCGCCGCCGCCCGCCAGGTGTTGTATGGCTGTCACGTTCGGCGGCTAATTTGCCCTGCGCGTCCTCTGAATGACGTGGGTTTGCGCCCTTGCCCCTGCGGCAAGTGTGGTTTGCGCTTTCTCATCGTTTGTTCGATAATTTCAGAAATTTCTGAAATCAACGTAACTGCATATGTCGTGCAGCGCGTCGTTGTGTTACCGGCTGATCCTCATGGCGCTTTCCCCCCAGATTGAACGTTTTGTCCTGCACTTCGGTGAAATGGGCAGCCGCTGGGGCGTGAATCGCACGGTCGGCCAGATCTACGCCCTGCTTTTTCTCGCGCCGCAGCCGCTCAATGCCGACGACATCGCCGAAGCCCTGGGCTTTTCGCGCTCGAACGTCAGCCTGGGCCTGAAAGAGCTGCAGTCCTGGCGCCTGGTCAAGCTGATCCATCAGGTGGGCGACCGCCGCGACTACTTCGAGACTCCCAAGGACGTCTGGGAAATCTTCCGCATCCTCATGGAAGAAAAGCGCAAGCGCGAAGTCGATCCCACCCTCACGCTCCTGCGCGACACGCTGCTGGAGTCGCCGTCCGGCGCGGACGAGGCTTACGCGCAACAACGAATGACCGAAATGCTGGAGCTCATCGAACTATCCACGGGGTGGTTCGATGAGGTTCAACGGCTGCCGCCCGAAACCCTCCAAAGCCTCATGAAACTTGGTTCCAAGGTGCAGAAGGTGCTGGGATTCGCCGGCAAATTGCGGGGCAAGGGCTGATCCTTCATGCCTCGATTTTTCAGGAAACCTCTATGAAGTTGTATGCATCGCCCCTAACATGGCGCGGTAGACGGCCTGGGAACCATGCTGGTTGCCGCAGCGCGTCGACGCCTTGGGAGCAGCCTCATGATTGATCTCGATGTCGTGAATCTCTCGCGGTTCCAGTTCGCCGCGACCGTGCTCTACCATTTCATCTTTGTTCCGCTCACGCTTGGCCTGTCGTTCATCCTGGCCATCATGGAAAGCGTGTACGTCATGACCGGCCGCCCCATCTGGAAAAAGATGACGATGTTCTGGGGCACGCTGTTCGGCATCAACTTTGCGCTGGGCGTGGCGACCGGCGTGGTGATGGAGTTCCAGTTCGGCATGAACTGGTCCTACTACAGTCACTACGTAGGTGACATCTTCGGCGCGCCGCTGGCGCTCGAAGGGCTGATGGCGTTCTTCCTGGAAGCCACCTTCGTCGGCCTGTTCTTCTTCGGCTGGAACCGCATGTCCAAGGTCAGCCACCTGGCCGTGACCTGGCTGGTGGCCTTCGGCACCAACTTCTCTGCGTTGTGGATCCTGATCGCCAACGGCTGGATGCAGAATCCGGTCGGCGCGATCTTCAACCCCGACACGATGCGCATGGAAATGACCGACTTCGCCGCGGTCATCTTCAACCCGGTCGCGCAAGCCAAGTTCGTGCACACCGTTAGCGCCGGTTATGTGGCGGGCGCCATGTTCGTTATGTCGATCAGCGCCTGGTATCTGCTGCGCGGCCGCCATATCGATCTGGCCAAGCGCTCGATGGCGGTGGCGGCAAGCTTCGGTCTGGCCGGCGCCCTGTCGGTGGTCGTGCTGGGCGACGAAAGCGGCTACCTCACCACCGAACACCAGAAGATGAAGATCGCGGCCATGGAGTCCATGTGGCACACCGAGCCCGCGCCTGCTTCGTTCAATCTGTTCGCCATCCCGAATCAGGCCGAGCGCCGCAACGATTTCGCGATCGAGATTCCCTATGTCATGGGCATCATCGGCACGCGGTCGCTGACCACGCCGCTGCTGGGCATCAACGACCTGATCCTGCGCGCCGAGAACCGCATCCGCGACGGCCTCGTGGCGTATGAGGCCTTGCAGAAGATCCGCGCCAATCCCAAGGACGTCGATGCCCGCATGGTGTTCGACAAGACCTGGCCGGACCTGGGCTATGCGCTGCTGGTCAAGCGCTATCAACCAGACGTCAGCAAGGTCACCGAGGCGGACATCAAGCAGGCCGCCATCGATACCGTGCCGACGGTGGCGCCGCTGTTCTGGGCGTTCCGCATCATGGTCGCGGTGGGCATGTACCTGATCGTGTTCTTCGGCGTGGCGTTCTGGCTTGCGTCTCGCGGCCGCCTGGACAGCAGTCCCCGTCTGCTCAAGGTGGCGCTGTGGAGCCTGCCGCTGCCGTGGATCGCCATCGAAAGCGGCTGGTTCGTCGCCGAGTACGGCCGCCAGCCCTGGGTGATCGAAGGCGTGCTGCCCACGTACTACGCGGCATCGGGCCTCACGATCACCGACCTGGTCATCAGTTTGACGATCTTCCTGGTGCTGTACACGATCCTGCTCATCATCGGCGTGAAGGTCATGCTGCATGCCATCAAGGCCGGACCGAAATCCGATGGGCCGGCGCCGGGTGATGCCGCCGCCGATCCCGTCCACGCCGCCGTGCGCGCCTAAGGGGAGAACGCAAATGGATACCCTTATTCCTTTCGACTACGGCACGCTGCGCGTGGTGTGGTGGGTGCTGCTGGGCGCATTGCTCATCGGCTTTGCCGTCATGGACGGCTTCGACCTGGGCGTGGCCGCGCTGTTGCCGGTGGTCGCCAAGACCGACACTGAGCGCCGCATCGTGATCAACGTGGTGGGGCCGGTCTGGGAAGGCAACCAGGTCTGGCTCATCACGGCGGGCGGCGCCATCTTTGCCGCATGGCCGTTGCTGTATGCCGCCTCGTTCTCGGGCTTTTACCTGGCGATGATGCTGGTGCTGCTGGCGCTGATCCTGCGGCCGGTCGGCTTCAAGTACCGCAGCAAGATGGAAGGCACGCGCTGGCGCAACCGTTGGGACGCCGTGCTGTGCTTCTCCGGTGTGCTGGCGTCGCTGGTGTTCGGTGTGGCCATGGGCAACATCATCCTGGGCGTTCCGTTCACGTATGACGCGATGACGCTGCGTCCGATGTACGAAGGGCACTTCTTTCAGCTGTTCATGCCTTTTGCCTTGCTGGCGGGCGTGCTGAGCGTGGTGATGCTTGCCATGCACGGCGCGGTGCTGCTGGCCTGGCGTACGGACGATCCCGTGTCCTCGCGGGCGCGCAACTGGGGCCGCCTGTGCGCGGTGCTGACGGCGGCGCTGTTCGTGGCCGGTGGCTTCTGGGTCGCGGGCGGCGTGGCGGGGCACACGATCACCAGCGCGGTCGACATGGCTGCGCCGTCTGATCCGATGCTCAAGTCTGTCTCGGTGCAGACCGGGGCCTGGATGGCCAACTACGCGAAGTGGCCGTGGATGTGGATCGCGCCCGCGCTGGGCGTGGCCGGCGCCGTGCTCGCGGCGCTGCTGCTTACCGTGCGCGCCAACATGCTGGCGTTCCTGGCGTCCTCGACCTCCATCGCCGGCGTGATCCTGACGGTGGGCTTCTCGCTCTTCCCGTTCATCATGCCGTCGTCGTCGAATCCGAAGGCCGGGCTGACGGTCTGGGACGGTTCGTCCAGCCACCTGACGCTGTGGATCATGGTGATCGCCGTGGCTATCTTCCTGCCCATCGTGACCCTCTACACCGGCTGGGTGTATCGCGTCATGCGCGGCAAGGTCACCCATGAATCGGTGGGCGACACGCCCAACTCGTACTGATAAAGGAGCCTCCACCATGTGGTATTTCTCGTGGATCCTCGGCCTCGGCCTGGCGTGCGCATTCGCCATTCTCAATGCGATGTGGTTCGAGCTGCGCGAAGGTCAGACGCATGACCCGAAAGCCAGCCGCGACGTCGAGTGAGTAACGGCGCAAGCAGCCTCGAGCACGACCCGTCGGCGTCCTTGCAGAAGCCGCCGCGCGAGCAGTCGCGGTGGCTGATGGGGCTGGCCCGGTCGGCACGGTTTCCGCTGATGCTGGCGGCCGCCGCGCCGCTGGTGAGCGGCGCTTTGCTGGTCGTGCAGGCCTGGCTGCTGGCCAGGGTGCTCGATTCGGCCATCGTGGGACATGTGCCCCGGCATGAACTGATTGGCGGCATCGCCGCCATCGCAGGGCTGATGCTGGTGCGCGCATGCATCACGTGGGCGGGCGAGCGCGCCGGCGCGGATGCGTCCGAACGCATCAAGCGCCACGTGCGCCAGTCCCTGTTCCAACGCGTGGTGCAGAAGGGCCCTTACTGGAGCCGCGGCAAGGCGTCGGGTGAACTGGCGAGCGCCGTGGTAGACCAGGTAGAGGCGCTGGATGGCTTCTTTGCCAAGTACCTGCCCGCGATGGCCGCGGCGGCAATGCTGCCGGTGGCCTTCTCGGTTGTGCTGTTGCCGGTGGATGTGATCGCCGGTTTGGTGCTATTGATTACCGCGCCGCTGATTCCGCTGTTCATGGCGCTGGTGGGTTGGGGGGCGCAAGGCGCCAGCCGCCGTCACCTGCGTGCCTTCGCCCGCCTGTCGGGCTTTTTCGCGGACCGCCTGCGAGGGCTGTCGACCCTGAAACTGTATGGGCGCGCGCAGGCCGAGGCGCAGTCCGTCGTGGCGGCTAGCGATGCGCTGCGCCAGCGGACGATGTCGGTGCTGCGCATCGCGTTCCTGTCGTCGGCCGTACTGGAATTCTTCGCCGCGCTGGGCGTGGCGGGTGTGGCGGTGTACATCGGCCTGACGTACCTGGGATTTCTGGACGTGCGCTGGTCCCCGCTGACGCTGCAGGCCGGACTGTTCTGCCTGTTGATGGCGCCCGAGGTCTATGCGCCGCTGCGCCAGTTTGCCGCCCACTATCACGACCGCGCGACGGCGCTGGCTGCCGTGACGCAGATCGCCGTCCTGTTCGATGGCCTGCCGCAAGCCGATGCCGAAGACACGTCCGCACTGCGCGGTCAACCCGCGCATGCGGGCAAGGGCGCGGTGGTCACCGTGGAAGGTCTGCGCGCCGAGGCGCCGGGCCGTGGCCAGCCGGTGCTCGCAAATGCTGCCCTGGTCTTGGCGCCGGGTGAGCACGTGGCGCTGATGGGACCGAGCGGCGTCGGCAAATCCACGCTCATCGAGGCCATCGCCCGTCTGCGGCCGGCCAGCGGCGAAATCCGCATCGATGGCTTGCCGCTGGCGCAATGGGATGAAGCCGCCTTGCGTCAGCGCGTGGCGCTGATCGGCCAGCGGCCGCAGTTGCTGGCCGGATCGATCGCCGACAACATCCGGCTGGGCCAGCCCGGCGCCACGGATGCACAGGTGCAGGACGCCGCGCGCCGCGCCTGCGTGCTGGAATTTACGCAAGACCTGCCGCACGGCCTGGACACCGCGCTGGGCAGCCGCGGCCATGGCTTGTCCGGCGGACAGGCGCAGCGCGTGGCGCTGGCCCGTCTGTTTCTGCGGGACCCTGGCCTGATCCTGCTGGACGAACCTACCGCGCATCTGGATGAAGCGACGCAGGCTCGGGTGCTGGACGAGATCCTGCAATTCTCCGCTGGCCGCACCCTGGTGCTGGCGACGCATTCGCCGGCGGTGGCCGCGCGATTTGGCCGGGTGGCGCATGTCGCCAACGGCACGGTGAAAGACGCATGAAGAATCTGTTGTTGCTCCTGCCCTTGTACGCGCGCCGCAAAGGCGGGCTTTTACTCGCATTGTTCTGCGCGCTGGCGACCGTCGCGGCCGGCGTCGGGTTGCTGGGCGTATCGGGGTGGTTTCTGACCGGCGCGTTCCTGGCCGGCGCCGGCAGCGTATTCAACCTGTTCGCGCCCTCCGCGCTGGTGCGCGGGCTGTCGTTCCTGCGCATCGTGTCGCGCTACGCCGACCGCGTGGTCGGGCATGCCGCCACCTTGCGTCTGCTGGCGGATCTGCGCGCCATGGTGTTTGCGGCGCTGACCCGGCTGACGCCGCGCCAGCTTTCGCGTTATCGCAGCGGCGACCTGGTCGCCCGCATGACGAACGACGTCGATGCGCTGGATACGGTATTTCTGTTTGTGCTGGCGCCACTGGCCACCGCAATACTTGCCGGGGCGGTGCTCACCGCCGTGCTGGGGCAATGGGTGCCGGCCGCGGCGCTGATTTTTGCATTGGCCCTGTTGACCGCGTGCGTGGTGGTGCCATTGTGGCTATTGCGCGCGGCGCGCAAACCGGGCGTGTCGGCGCAGGAAAGTGCGGCAGGATTGCGCGCGGCCACGCTGGACGCCGTGGAGGGGCACGCGGACATGGTTGCCCTGCATGCGCAGGAGCAGACGCTGGCGCACTTCGAGCGTCTGTGCGAGGCAAGCGCTCTGGCGCGACGCAGCCAGGCACGGGTGGCGGTGCGCGGACAATGGTTCCTGCAGGTGGCCGCAGGTGTGGCGGTGTTGGCGCTGCTGTGGTTCGGTCTGGCCGGGCTTGAGTCGGGACGGATCGAAGGCCCTCTCCTGGCCGGTCTGCTGCTGGCCGTCATCGGCATCTTCGAGGTTGCCGGCCCGATCATGCGGGGCGCATCCCGGATGGGTTCCGCGATGTCGGCGGCGGCGCGCATCCGCGAGATCACGCAAAGCGAACCCGACATGCAGGATCCGGCGATGCCGCGCCCGCTGCCCACTCACGGCGCGTTGGAGCTGGCGGGTGTGCGCTTTGCGTACCCGGCCCGCGCAGCAGGCGACAGTGCGCCGGTGCTGCAGGGCGTCAACCTGCGGATCGAGCCGGGCGAACGCGTGGCGATCGTGGGCGCAAGCGGCGCGGGCAAGTCCACGCTGCTGCATCTGATCCTCAGGCTCGAGGATCCGCAGGGCGGGCAGGTCCGGTTCGGCGGTCGCGATGCGCGCGAATGTGCACAGGCGGACTGGCATCGGCGGATCGTCCTGCTGTCGCAGGACGCGCCGGTGTTTCTGGGTACGCTTCGCACCAATCTGTTGATCGGCGATCCCGATGCCGACGATGCCGCGTTGTGGCGCGCCCTGGATGCGGCACGGCTTGGCGATTTCGTGCGCGGCCTGCCCGATGGCCTGGACACGTGGGCCGGCGAGACGGGCTCGCAGTTGTCGGCCGGGCAGGCACGGCGCCTGTGTCTGGCCAGAGCCTTGCTGGCGCCTGCCGCCGTCATCGTGCTGGACGAACCGACCGCGGGACTGGACGCCGCGGCCGAAACCGCGTTCTTCGCGGATCTGGCGCAGGCGGTACGCGGGCGCACCGTGGTGCTGGCCACGCATGCGGCATTGCCCGAGGGGGCGGTGCATCGTTGCCATGTGTTGCGCGATGGGCAACTGCATGACATGTCATCGCGCGCGGCAATCCTGGCTTAAGCGCAGCGGCGCGGTTATAGTTCGCCTTGCTTCAATTCTTCAGGGCCGATTCCATGCAGACCGACAACGCCGAGTTCATCCGGCGCACCATCCGCAGCGTTCCGGACTGGCCCCAACCCGGTGTCACGTTCCGCGACATCACGCCGGTGCTGCAGGACCCTCGTGCGTTCCGTGTCCTGATCGATCTCTTCGTCTATCGCTACATGCGCCAGCGCCTGGATCTGGTGGCGGGTGTGGACGCGCGCGGCTTCATCGTGGGCAGCGTGCTGGCTTATGAACTGAATCTGGGGTTCGTGCCCGTGCGCAAGAAGGGCAAGCTGCCCTATCGCACGGTGGCCGAGGAATACTCGCTGGAATACGGCAATGCCGCCGTCGAGATGCATACCGATTCGGTCCGCACGGGCCAGCGCGTCCTGCTGGTGGACGATCTGATCGCCACCGGGGGCACCATGCTCGCGGCCATCAAGCTGCTGCAGCGCCTGGGCGCCAACGTGGTGGAAGCCGCCGCCATCATCGACCTGCCGGATCTCGGCGGCTCGGCCAAGGTGGCCGCGACCGGCACGCCGCTTTACACGGTCTGTCAGTACGGCGCGGACACGACGCCGTAGTCCGTGTTGTCGTGGTGGCGCCGCAGCTCGGCGCCGCCCTTCGGTGCTTTCCTTCGGCACCGTCCTTCAGCACCATCCTTCAGCACCATCCTTCAGCACCATTTGCTTGTCACGCCTCCGACAAGCGCGGCTGGATGAAGTCCAGGAACGCCTTCGTCTTGGCGGGCAGCATGCGCGAAGGCAGCAGCGCAAACAAGGGCAGGGGAGTCAGGCTCCATTCCGGCAACACGCGCACCAGGCCCGTCTGCTTGATGGCGCGCTCCATCGCATCAAACACCAGCAGCGGCGTGATGCCCAACCCCTGGCCGGCCAATCGCCCCAACATCCCCACGTTATTGGCCGACAGGCGGCCAGACACCTGAACGCGTTCCACCTTGTCGCCCGAATGGAGCATCCAGAAGGACGACTCCTCGCGCATGGTCGGGCGCAGGCATTCGTGGTGCGTCAGGTCCGCCGGTACGCGTGGTTCTCCATGGCGCGCCAGGTATTCGGGCGACGCATAGAGCTGGTGCGCCATCAGCACGATCTTGCGCGAGATGAGGCTGGAATCGGGCTGCTGCCCAAAGCGCAGGATCAGGTCGAACGGATTGCTGATGGGATCGATCGGGCGCATGCTCAAGTCGAAGTCGCACTCGATATCCGGATGCTGTTCGCGGAACTCGCGGATCACGGCGGGCAGGAACAACTGCGCAAGACTGGTGGGCAGCGAGATCCGCAGGCGGCCCTTGGGCTGCACCGCCATGTCCAGCAACTGATCGTGCGCGATGCGCGCCTCTTCGACGATGTGACGGCAGCGTTCGAAATAGATTGCGCCCGCTTCGGTCAGGTCGATCTTGCGGGTGCTGCGATTGAGCAGCCGCATGCCGACGCTGCGTTCCAGTTCGCTGACCCGGCGCGACAGCGTGGAGGTCGGGATATTCAGGGCTTCGGCGGCGTGGCTGAAGTTCTTGCGCTTGGCGACCTCGACGAATAGCGCGATGTCGTTAAGCTGAATGTCCATGAATGCCCTCGAGACTCAAATTTCCATTTCTGGCAGATTCGTATGATAAATGGAATTATTGTCCCGCCAGTAGAAATGTCTATTTCTCCGGATTGCACAACAGTTCCATCGCGCGCCGCGTTCAAATTGCGTTACCTAGCTTGCGCGAAACTGAATGAACTCAACGCCTGCGCGCATGGTGCATCAGTCTGGCGAGCAGGTTCACATGCCGTGCTCCGCACGGATACGACTTGCAATTGTCCCATCCGTGCAAATATGTTCACCAAATTAAGGGTTTTTACTAGGGCTTAATAACCAGATACTTCGTCCCAGCAATCAAATTGTCATATCGAATGCCGCCAACCCGGCGCAAGACGATGTGCAACGTTTAGGATGGAGTCATCTCAATGAAAGCCCTAGCAACCGCACTCATGGTTACCGCTACCCTGGTCGGCATGTCCGCCGCTCACGCCGATGGCAAGACGCGTGAACAGGTTCAACAGGAACTGCAAGCCGCCAAGGCCGCAGGCACCGTCACCTTTGGTGAACTGGACTATCCGCCCGCCGTCGCACAGACCACCAGCCTGTCGCGCGAACAGGTTCAGCAGGAATTGCAAAGCGCCAAGGCAGCAGGCCAGGTGACGAGCGCTGAACTGGATTACCCGCCCAAGACAGTGGCGCAGACCGCCGGCAAGAGCCGTGCAGAAGTCCGCCAGGAATTGGCCGACGCCAAGGCGCGCGGCGAATACACGTTTGGCGAACTGGACTACCCGCCCAAGGGCCGCTGATTTCCAGCGCTGGCGCGCCGCGCCGCCCCGCAGGTCACCGAAAGAACCCCTTGTGACGCCGAGGGGTTTTTTTGCGCCTCGCGTTTTTATCTGTGCGGAAACAGTGTGGCGTTTACGCCGCACAACTATTCCGCCTGCACTACATATGTTGCCGGCCGGAAGGGCAAGGAAAGCCGCATCTGATCTCGCGATATTCTGATGCGAGCAATGATTCATATTTGAGATCAAGGCCTTACCGAGCTTTTTGGAACAAGGCGAGCCTTCAGTTTCGCGTCATTATCCCAGCCATGGAAAGTAGTTCGTCGAAATCCGGGTTACTACGAACTGCTACAAGCCGGACACTACGCCCAGTGCATCGCCGCTCGATTCAACGTTGCGGCATGCGAGGGCCCGCGGTGTTCGGCGGCGCCCCGCAATGCGCCTTTCATCTCGCCATTTTGGGGATTCAAATGAAGAAGACGTTTCTGGCCGTCGCGTTGCTGACCGGCTTTGCCGGCGCCGCGCAGGCCGCCGATTCCGTGACGCTGTACGGCTTGATCGATGCTGGCCTCGGTTACGAAAAAGTGAAGTTCAAGGGCAACTCGCAAAGCCGCATCGGTGCAGTTCAGGGCGTGAGCAGTGGTTCGCGCTTTGGCCTGCGCGGCACGGAAGACCTGGGCGACGGCCTGCGCGCCGTGTTCACGTTGGAAGGCGGCTTCGGTCCCCTGAACGGCAAGTCGCTGCAGAACGACCGTTTGTTCGGCCGCCAAGCGACGGTTGGCCTGGACAGCGATTCGTGGGGCCGTCTGGAATTCGGCCGTCAGACGAACCTGGCGTCGAAGTACTTCGGTTCGATCGACCCGTTCTCGATCAGCTACAACAACGCCAACATGGGTACGACGTTCGGCAGCGCCAACACGATGCGCCTGGACAACATGGTCCTGTATCAAACCCCCAGCCTGGGCGGTTTGAAGGTCGGCCTCGGCTACGCGTTCAGCGCGGACGACACCGTCACGGACACGACGCAGAAGGGCTTCGCCACGGGCAACAACAACCGTGTGATCACCGCCGGTGTGCAATACGTCAACGGCCCGCTGAATCTGGCGGCCGCCTATGACCGCTTCAATCCGTCCAACGACCGCGTCGGCGGCAAGGACGCAGCGCGCATCCAGGAATACATCGTTGGCGGTTCGTACGACTTTGAAGTCGTGAAGATCGCGGCGGCTTTCGGCCAGACGCGTGACGGCTGGTTCGTCGGCCAGAACATGGGCACGACGCCCGACGGCATGAACAAGCTGGGTTCGTTCAAGCTGGCTGATGGCTTCCGCGCCAATTCGTACATGATCGGCGCCACCGTGCCGATGGGCCGCCACGCCGTGTTCGGCTCGTGGCAGCGCGCCACCGCCAGCAACGACAAGCTGACGGGCGACGACGCAACGTTCAACGTGTACAGCCTTGGCTACACGTACGACTTCACCAAGCGCACGAACCTGTACGCGTATGCCTCGTATGGCGACAACTACGCGTTCCAGCACGACGCGACCGACACGGCTGTCGCCGTCGGCCTGCGCCACCGTTTCTAAGCGTCAGCACGTCCGGCTGGACCTTGCTGAATGTGCGGGCCATTCTCCGTGGACCGCTGAGTGACAGCGAACCCCCCCTAGATCGGGTTCAGCCGGGCGCGCCTTGCGCACAGAAGGGAAGGGCCTCCGCAAGGAGGCCCTCTCGCATTCAGGACACCTGAATCGCAGCGGCTACAGGAAGAGCTTGTACGCCGGGTTGTCGGTTTCGTTCCAATGCGGATAGCCCAGTTCCGCCACGAAGTTGCGGAACTGCTTCTTGTCCGCCGGCGGCACCTGGATGCCGATCAGGATGCGGCCATAGTCGGCACCCTGGTTGCGGTAATGGAACAGGCTGATGT
This sequence comes from Achromobacter sp. UBA2119, assembly GCF_002331005.1. Classification (NCBI taxonomy): domain Bacteria; kingdom Pseudomonadati; phylum Pseudomonadota; class Betaproteobacteria; order Burkholderiales; family Alcaligenaceae; genus Achromobacter; species Achromobacter sp. UBA2119. The sequence goes on from NZ_DCYD01000008.1 coordinate 204,265, forward strand.
TCCAGTCGGGATTCATCGCATTCAAAAAGCGCATCAGCGCGCCCGGCCGCTCGGGGAATTCAAAGCGGTACAAGAGTTCGTTGCGCGCCAGCGCCGAACGGCCGCCCACCATGTGGCGCAAGTGGGTCTTGGCCATTTCGTCGTGGGTCAGGTCCAGCGTGTCGAAGCCGTGGCGGCGGAAATTCGCCGCGATCTTGTCGGGTTCTGCGGCCGAAGACACCTGGATGCCGACGAACACGTGGGCGCGGTCCGCGTCCGAGATGCGGTAGTTGAATTCGGTGACGCTGCGTTCGCCCACCAGTTCGCAGAAGCGGCGAAAGCTTCCGCGCTGCTCGGGCATGGTGACCGCGAAGACGGCCTCGCGCATTTCGCCGACCTCGGCGCGTTCGGACACGAAGCGCAGCCGGTCGAAGTTCATGTTGGCGCCGCAGGCAATCGCCACCAGCGTCTTGTTTTTCAGATTGTGTTCGGCCGCGTACTGCTTGGCGCCGGCCACGGCCATCGCGCCGGCCGGCTCCAGCACGCTGCGCGTGTCCTGGAAGACATCCTTGATGGCGGCGCAGATCGCATCGGTGTTGACCACCACGTAGTCGTCCACATATTTGCGCGCCAGCTTGAAGGTCTCGGCGCCCACCATCTTGACCGCCGTGCCGTCCGAGAACAGGCCCACGTCGTTCAACTGAACGCGCCGGCCCGCGCGCACGCTGCGCAGCATGGCGTCTGAGTCCTCGGTCTGCACGCCGATGATCTTGATTTCGGGGCGCAGCTGCTTGATATAGGCCGCCACCCCGGCGATGAGGCCGCCGCCGCCGATCGCCACGAAGATCGCGTCGATGTGGCCGGGATGCTGGCGCAGGATTTCCATGCCCACGGTGCCCTGGCCGGCGATCACGTCGGGATCGTCGAACGGATGGACAAAGGTCAGCTTCTCTTTCTTTTCCAGCACCTGCGCATGCGCGTAGGCGTCCGAAAAGCTCTCCCCGGCCAACACGACCTCGCCGCCCAGGCGGCGCACGGCGTCGATCTTGACCTGCGGACTGGTCGTGGGCATGACGATGACGGCGCGGCAGCCAAGCCGGCTTGCCGCCAACGCAACGCCCTGGGCGTGGTTGCCGGCCGAGGCCGCGATCACGCCGCGATTGCGCGCCGCCGGCGTGAGATTAGCCATCTTGTTGTACGCGCCGCGCAGCTTGAAGCTGAACACCGCCTGGGTATCTTCGCGCTTGAGCAACATCGTGTTCGACATCCGCTGCGACAGCAGCGGCGCCGCCTCGAGCGGGGATTCGACCGCGACGTCGTAAACCTTGGAAGTCAGGATGCGTTTCAGATAATCAGTGGACATGGACCGCGCAACAGGCAAGAGTGAGGACTGGCCAAGATTATTGCAGGGAAATGCGTGTCGCCTTCCGGGATTCCCGCGGCTACACTGCCGCAACCATGGAAGAAAGTCTCTTATCCGCAGTTCATTGGCTCCTGGGCGTGCTGGCATTGCCCTCAGTCGGCCTGTCGGCCATCTTCACCGTTTCGCTCGTGTCCGCGACCCTGCTGCCCCTGGGCTCCGAGCCGGCGGTGTTCGGCTACATCAAGCTTTCGCCGGACATGTTCTGGCCCGCCATCCTGGTGGCCACCGCAGGCAACACCGTGGGTGGGGCCATCAGCTACGCGATGGGCCTGGGCGCCGAAAAGGCGGTCGAGCGCTGGAAGGAAAAGCACCCGCATCCGCATCCCAAGGCGACCGAGGGTGGCCGCATGCGTGGCCGCTGGAACGAGCGTGCCCATGACTGGCTGCACCGGATGGGACCGCCCGCGCTGCTGTTGTCCTGGTTGCCGGCGGTGGGCGATCCCCTGTGCGCGGTTGCCGGCTGGCTGCGCCTGTCGTTCTGGCCCTGCGTGTTCTACATGGCCATCGGCAAATTCATGCGCTATCTGTTCATGACCGCCGGGCTGCTCTGGTTCTTTCCTGGGAAAATCTAGCCCTGACGCCGGACTTAAACGGGGACGGTACATGCCGTCCCCGGCGCGCTTTTGGACGCCTTGCCAGACTTATTAGGGGTCAAGTCGGGACAATGGCATAAAATACTTTTTTAAGGGCCCCCTCTTGCCGCCATGAACGCCCCACTCGCCAGCCACATCTTGAACGGGGCGATGCCGCCCGCCGCACCCGCGCGATTGCGCGAAATCCCCTATAACTACACGTCGTTTTCCGACCGCGAAATCGTGGGCCGGTTATTGGGTGAAGACGCCTGGAGCCTGCTGAGCGACCTGCGCGGCGAGCGCCGCACCGGCCGTTCCGCCCGGATGCTCTACGAAGTGCTGGGCGACATCTGGGTCGTGCGCCGCAATCCCTATCTGCAGGACGACCTGCTCGACAATCCCAAGCGCCGCAAGCAGCTCATCGAAGCGCTGCATCACCGCCTGGGCGAAATCGACAAGCGCCGCGACCCGAGCGCGCCCGCTGAAGCCGGCCACGATCCGCATCGCGACGAAAAGGTCGTCGGTCTGCTGGCCCGGGCGCGTTCCGCCATTGCGGCGTTTGAGGGCGAATTCGACCAGACCGCCATGATGCGCAAGCAGGCGCAGAAGGTGCTGGGCCGCATCACGGCGCGCGACAACATCAAGTTCGACGGCCTGTCGCGCGTGTCGCACGTCACGGACGCGACCGACTGGCGCGTGGAGTACCCCTTCGTGGTGCTGACGCCGGACACCGAGGACGAGATCGCCGCGCTGGTCACCGCCTGTATTGAACTGGGCCTGACCATCGTGCCGCGCGGCGGCGGCACCGGCTACACCGGCGGCGCCATTCCGCTGACCTGGAAGTCGGCGGTCATCAACACCGAAAAATTCGACAAGCTGGGCAAGGTCGAGTCCTGTATCCTGCCCGGCCTCACCGAGCCCGTCGCGGTCATCCATGCCGGCGCCGGCGTGGTCACCAAGCGCGTTTCCGAAGCGGCCGAGGCCGCCGGCTTCGTGTTCGCCGTGGACCCGACGTCCGCCGAAGCCTCCTGCGTGGGTGGCAACATCGCCATGAACGCCGGCGGCAAGAAGGCCGTGCTGTGGGGCACCGCGCTGGATAACCTGGCGTGGTGGCGCATGGTCGATCCGGACGGTAACTGGCTGGAAGTCACGCGCCTGGACCACAACATGGGCAAGATCCATGACGTGGAAGTGGCCCGCTTCGAGCTCAAGTGGTTCGACGGCAAGGGCAAGCCCGGCGAGCGCCTGCTCAAAACCGAAACGCTCGAGATCCAGGGCCGCGTGTTCCGCAAGGAAGGCCTGGGCAAGGACGTGACGGACAAGTTCCTGGCGGGGCTGCCCGGCATCCAGAAGGAAGGCTGCGACGGTCTCATCACGTCGGCGCGCTGGGTGCTGCACCGCATGCCGCGCCATACGCGCACCGTCTGTATGGAGTTCTTCGGGCAGGCGCGCGACGCCATCCCGTCGATCGTCGAGGTCAAGGGCTACCTGGACGGCGAAGGCAAGGCGCGCGGCGCCATCCTGGCCGGCCTGGAGCATCTGGACGAGCGCTACCTGCGCGCGGTCGGCTACGCCACCAAGAGCAAGCGCGGCGTGCTGCCCAAGATGGTCCTGATCGGCGACATCGTCGGCGACGATGACGACGCAGTGGCCGCGGCCGCCAGCGAAGTCGTACGCCTGGCCAACACGCGTCACGGCGAGGGCTTTGTCGCCGTCAGCGCCGAGGCGCGCAAGAAATTCTGGCTGGACCGCTCGCGCACCGCCGCGATCGCACGTCACACCAACGCCTTCAAGATCAACGAAGACGTCGTGATCCCGCTGCCCCGCATGGGCGAATACACGGATCACATCGAGCGCATCAACATCGAATTGTCGACCAGCAACAAGCTCAAGCTGCTGGGCGAGCTTGACGCGTACCTGTGCACGCCGCTGCCGGTCGGCAAGATCGACGACGCCGACATCGAGACCACGCGCGCCGAGGTGCTGGCCGAACGTACCCGACAGGCCATCGAACTGATCGCCGCCACGCGCCAGCGCTGGCAGTGGCTGCTGGACAACCTGGACCTGCCGCTGGGCGACGCGCTGCCGCAACTCCAAGGCCTGGGCCTGGGCGAGCTTCACGCCACGCTGACCGCCCGCCTTGCGGCTCAGCCCGGCGCCCGCGTCTTCGACGTGGTGCAGGACCGCACCATCCGCGTCTCCTGGAAGACCGAAGTGCTGGCCGGCCTGCAGCGCGCCTTCTCGGGCGCCGCGTACAAGAAAATCGTCGACGAGCTCGTTGCCATCCATGCCCGCGTGCTCAAGAGCCGCGTGTTCGTCGCGCTGCATATGCACGCCGGCGACGGTAACGTGCACACCAACATCCCGGTCAACTCGGACGACTACGAAATGCTGCGCGAGGCCCACGCGGCCGTCGAGCGCATCATGCAGATCGCGCGCGACCTGGATGGCGTGATTTCGGGCGAGCACGGCATCGGCCTGACCAAGTACGAGTTCCTGACCGAAGCCGAACTGGCCCCGTTCCAGGACTACAAGCGGCGCGTGGACCCCAACGGCCACTTCAATGCCGGCAAGCTCATGCCCGGCGCGGACCTGCGCCACGCCTGGACGCCCAGCTTCAACCTGATGGGCCACGAGTCGCTGATCATGCAGCAGAGCGACATCGGCGCCATCTCGGAATCCATCAAGGACTGCCTGCGCTGCGGCAAGTGCAAGCCGGTGTGCGCCACGCACGTGCCGCGCGCGAACCTGTTGTATTCGCCCCGCAACAAGATCCTGGCGACGTCGCTGCTGGTCGAGGCCTTCCTGTACGAAGAACAGACCCGTCGCGGCGTGAGTCTCAAGCACTGGGAAGAATTCGAGGACGTGGCCGACCACTGCACCGTCTGCCACAAGTGCTACAACCCCTGTCCGGTCGATATCGACTTCGGCGACGTGTCGATGAACATGCGCGCCGTGCTGCGCCGCATGGGCCGCAAGTCGTTCAATCCGGGCACGGCCAGCGCCATGTTCTTCCTGAACGCCAAGGATCCGGCCACCATCAACGCCACCCGCAAGGCGATGGTGGGCGTGGGCTACAAGGTCCAGCGCGCCGCGCACGACCTGTTCTCGGGCCTGGTCAAGAAGCAGACCGCCAAGCCGCCGGCCACGGTGGGCAAGCCGCCGCTGCGCGAGCAGGTGGTGCACTTCGTGAACAAGAAGATGCCCGGCGGACTGCCCAAGCAGGCCGCGCGCAAGCTGCTCGACATCGAAGACGCCAACTACGTGCCGATCATCCGCGATCCCAAGGCCACCACGGCCGACACGGAAGCGGTGTTCTACTTCCCGGGCTGCGGTTCCGAGCGCCTGTTCTCGCAAGTGGGCCTGGCCACGCAGGCGATGCTGTGGCATGCGGGCGTGCAGACCGTGCTGCCGCCGGGTTACCTGTGCTGCGGCTATCCCCAGCGCGGCAACGGCATGACGGACAAGGCCGAGCAGATCATCACCGACAACCGGGTGCTGTTCCACCGCGTGGCCAACACGCTGAACTACCTGGACATCAAGACCGTGGTGGTCAGCTGCGGCACCTGCTACGACCAGCTTGCCGGGTATGAATTCGAAAAGATCTTCCCGGGCTGCCGGCTGATCGACATCCACGAATACCTGCTGGAAAAAGGCATCAAGCTGGAAGGCGCCAAGGGCGTGCGCTACATGTATCACGACCCCTGCCACACGCCGATGAAACTGCAGGAACCCATGAAGACGGTGCGGGCGCTGGTGGGCGATGGCGCGGTCAAGAGCGACCGCTGCTGTGGCGAGTCGGGCACGTTGGCGGTCAGCCGTCCGGACATCTCGACGCAGGTGCGCTTCCGCAAGCAGGAAGAACTGCTCAAGGGCGATGCCGCGATGCGCAGCGACGGCTTCACGGGCGACGTGAAGGTCCTGACCTCGTGCCCGTCGTGCCTGCAGGGCTTGTCGCGTTACGAGGGCGACACCAAGATGGAAGCCGACTACATCGTGGTCGAGATGGCCCGCCACATCCTGGGCGAAGGCTGGATGGAAGACTACGTGCGCCGGGCGAACGCAGGCGGGATCGAACGCGTCCTGGTGTAGGCCTCAGCACGCGCCAAACGGAAACCGCGGCCAGCGATGGCTGCGGTTTTTTTTGCGCTGCCGGACTGGGGGCCGCGCGTGTTTTGCCGGACTGAAAAGCCCTCTTGAAACTCCAAAAACCGATCCCATACTCGGACTGAAGCGATCAGACCTGCGGTCGCGCAAGTCGCGGCTGTGATGCGTCTGCATCGGTCCCTTTTTTCGTTCGAGGAGACCTTCATGAGCAACTTTCCTTTCAACGATAACGGCTTTGCCAGCGCGTTCGACGCGATCCAGGAACACATGGGCCGCGTGCTGCGCAATGCCGGCGTACCTGCGGCCTTGCGGGCGACGCCGCAGGCGTACTTCCCACCCGTCAACGTCGGCGTGTCAGGCGATTCCATCGAAGTCGTCGCCTTCGTGCCCGGCATGGACCCCGAAGGCCTGAACGTGTCGATCGAGAAGAGCCTGCTGACCATCAGCGGTGAACGCAAGCCGCAAGAACTTCCCGAAGGCGCCCGCTATTACGCGCGCGAACGCACGCAGGGCCGCTACACGCGCATCATCGAGCTGCCTGCAGACGCGGATCCCGATAACGTGCAGGCGCGATATACGGACGGCTGCCTCGCCATTTCCATCAAGCGTAAGGAATCGGCCAAGCCGCGCACCGTGACCGTGCAGTGACCCGCCAACGCAACCGCATAGGAGTATCGATCATGAATGAACGCAAAGACCTGACCGTGCCCGCCGAAGCGGCCGTGTCTGACAAGCGCGACGGGCGCGGCGTGACCGTGCCGGCCGTGGACATCTACGAGGACAAGGAAGGCATCACGCTGCTTGCGGATCTGCCGGGCGTGTCCAAGGAACGTTTGCGCATCAACGTCGAGGCCGACGTGCTGCAGATCGAAGGCGAAGCTGCCGTCGAGACCCCCAGCGACCTGCGGCTGGTGCTGGGCGAAATGCGCGCGCCGCTCTTTCGCCGGTCGTTCCGGTTGGGACAGGAGTTCGACCGCGCGCAGATCAGCGCGAGCCTGAAGCAGGGCCTTCTGACGCTGCGCATTCCGCGCGTGCGCGAGGCGCAGCCGCGGCAGATTCCTGTCGTGGCGGGGTGATTTGCGCCTCCGGGCGCGATTCGCGACCAAGGTGTCGGACACCTGTTGAGGTGCCGCCGTAAGCTGACGACCCTTTCTGCCGGGTGTCTGACACCGTGCCCGAGCATGCCGATCAGGAAAGCCGCGATCCTGCGACTGCGGCCTTGCGTTGATGCTTGACGCAGGGTCGCCCTGGGGACGGTTGGGCAAACGCGCAATTGACCGGGCCAGGATTGGCCCGGGCGGGCCAATCCTGGCCCGTTATTTTTTCGTTGAATCTCAAAGACTTAAAAAAAATCGGGTCTAGCTTGGCTCGAAAATCCTTTCAGAAAAACAGTTCTCGCGGCTTCTGCAACTTCGGACAAGCCCGATTCTGCGCGTCCCTTGCGTAACCCACTGATTATTAAAGCTAAGGGAGGATCGGAAAATTCTGGCATGAAGTTTGCATAGTTGCCCTGTGTTCACCGATGACGCAGCGGCATGTTCAGACGCGGGTCACGGCACAAAAGCGCTTGCCGCTGCACCAGGCTATTGCAGGCCCCGAATCGCCGGTCAGTTTCCTCAACCTTGACACCGGGCAACGGCCCTGGTCATCCCCGAGCTTGCCATGCCCGTCCAATCTGATTTGCGATTCACCTTCGATCTCATCGGCAGTACGGCGACAGATGCGTTCGAGGTGGTTCGGTTCGATCTGCACGAAGCGCTTTCCGAGACGTTTCTGCTTACGGTCGATCTGTCCAGCGCCAACCCCGCCGTGGATTTTGGCCAAGTGCTTGACCGTCCCGCGTGTCTGACGATCTGGCAGGGCGGCACCCCCGTGCGCCATGTTCACGGTGTGGTGTCCTCCTTTGTTCAGGGCGACACGGGTTTTCGGCGTACGCGCTACTCGGCGATTGTCGAGCCGCGCCTGGCGCGGCTAAAGCTCAGTTCCGACTGGCGCATCTTCCAACGCCAGAGCGTGCCGCAAATCACCGAGGAGGTGCTCAAGGCGCATGGTCTTACCCAGGATTACGAGCTGCGCGGCACCACCGAACATCAGGCGCGCGAATACTGCGTGCAAGCGGGCGACACTGACTATCACTTCGTCGAACGCATCATGCGCGAGGAAGGATTTTTCTATTCCTTCCGTCATGGTGCCGAAGGCCATCAACTTATCCACAGTGACCGCCTGTTCATTCAAGGCCGCGTCGGCGACGAGCTGGTGCAGTACAACCCCACACCCGGCGGCGACCAGCCGCAGCCAGCGCTGCGGCGATTCTCCTACACCGAGAACGTGCGCACCGCGCGCCAGACCCAGCGCGACTACACCTTCCACCATCCGCGCTACACCCACCAGCACAGCCGTGACGGACGAGATCTGGACCATCAGGGCCGCCGCTACGAACGCTATGACTACCCGGCCCGCGCAAAATTCGACGAAGCCGGCAGACCGTTCGCCGAGAACCGCCTGCGCGGCCATCGCCGCGATTCGCGCGTCGCTTTTGTTGAAGGCGATGACCCGCGGCTGCAGCCGGGCATTTCGTTCACCCTTGCTGGGCATCCGCGCGAAGACCTGAACCGCGGCTGGCGCCCGGTGCGCATCGTCCACCGTGGCATCCAACATACAAGTCAGGCCGAGGAAAGTGCACAAGCCCAGTTGGGAACGCACTACAGCTACGAGGCGGAGCTGGTCCCGGACGACGCCGAATGGCGCGCGGAACCGCTACCCAGGCCGAGCATCGACGGTCCACAGAACGCTGTGGTGGTCGGCCCGCCCAATGAAGAGATCTATACCGACGAATACGGCCGGGTGAAGGTCCAGTTCCCCTGGGACCGGCTAGGCACGGAGGACGAATACAGCTCCTGCTGGATTCGCGTCTCGCAGAACATCGCCGGCGCCACCTGGGGCCACATGGCCATCCCGCGCATCGGTCAGGAAGTCATCGTCTCTTACTTCGACGGCGACCCCGACCAGCCCGTGATCACCGGCCGCGTCTACAACCGCCTGCAATTGCCGCCCTACGAACTGCCGCGCCACAAGACCAGGATGACGATCAAGAGCAAGACCCACAAGGGCGAGGGGTTCAACGAACTGCGTTTTGAGGATGAGAAGGACCAGGAAGAAATCTACGTCCACGCGCAGAAGGACCAGAACATCCATGTCAACAACGACGAGTCGACGTTTGTGGGTCACGACCGCAGCGAGCAGGTCGAGAACGATGAAACCATCACGATCGGCCACGACCGCAAGGAGACGGTGGGCAACGACGAACAGGTCACCGTCGGCCAGGACCGGCGGCACGATATCGGGCGGGATGACTTTTTGACCGTGGGGCGCAATCGCACGATCTACACCACCAAGGACCGTACCGAGGAAGTGGGCAATAACCGCCGCGATAAGACCGCGGCGAATCATTGGGTGCGCATCGGCGGACACCAGGAACACACTGTCGAGGGCCACGCGGACCTGCAAGCGGGCCAGGCGATCCGCCGGCGTTCGTGTGTGATCGAGTTGCAAGCCGGCGAGGTGTTCAGCCTAAAGGGCCCCGGCGGAGCCATCACTTTGCATGCCGACGGCATCACGCTGAATGGGGTGCAAGTCCAGATGAAAGGACCGCTGCAATGCGTGGCAACAGGCCACGGCAATCCCTTTGCCATCGAAGGGAAACCGAATGCCGGCGAGGAAAGTGACTTCTGCCTGGATTGCTTCCTGCGCGCCGCGCGAACGGGTGGCCCGGTGGTGCCCGTATGAGCATCTCCACGCACAGCTATTTGCTCTTCGATGGCGCGTTGCTGCATGACATTGCGCTTCGCGATCGCATCCTGGAAGCACCGGATATCCGTCTGCTTTACGAGGACGAAGGCCCCCAGGCTGCCCGTGTTGGTCCGCTGCTATTGCCCGCGTGTCAGTCCGTGGTTCAGATGATGAATCAGCTTTCGGCCGGCAATCCGGAAGTGATGTTTGGCTATGGCGTGTTGCGCGGCTCGGTCCCGATGGAGCAAGTCTTGCAGCACTTGCGACAACTGCGGTTCATCCATGCCAGTAGCGGCAAGCGCTACTACTTCCGCTTCGCCGACGGCCGCGCGTTTTCCAATGTCTGGCAGACGCTATCTTCCGAACAACGCCGGGCCGTACTGGGTCCGGTGCAGGCGTGGCATCACCACGATATGGCAGGCAGGGAATGTTGCGCGCGACAAGATCCAGTACGGGCAGCGCATTCTGGCGATTCGCTGCCGCTGCATCTGCAGCCCGAACAATGGCACCGGATGCTAAAGGCCACTCGAGTCGGCGAGCTTTTTCTAGCCGCATCGCGCGCCAACCACCGCATAGCCGCGCAAGGCACGAGCGGACAACGCCTTGACTGGGCTGCACAAGTCCATGAACGGCTCCGGCGACTGCAGGTGCACGACGTGGCCGTAAAGATGTCAGCGGTATTGGTGGTATGGCAGACGGCGGCGCAAGTGTTGCACGATGACCGATTCGAGGCGGCGTTAAGGCAGGCAAGCCGAAGCGGAGATGTCCGCGGCATCCTGGCATTTGGCCCTGCGTCTTCGACTCAAGGGGCCAGTTGATATGAACGCCGCTGCACGACTGACGATGGCATTGCTTGTTCTGCTTGGATTGACTGGATGCGACGGCGTTCGACCCAAGGAAGACGTGGTGCCAGCATCTCTGACGGGAATCGACCATCTGCCCGACCATCTGAGCGTTCCCGATTTCTGGGTCGATGGCGCCAGCGGCCATCAGGCGGGCTCCGGAGGCAGCATCGTGTGCTGTGCGAAGCTGCCTCGACGATGGCGCGCTGATTTGACGGTGCTGGTGGGGTGGGATGTCCTCAATTGGAGGGACTGTGGTGGCGAGCGCCGTGAGCGCCGGGTGCCGGTGGAGCGGTATGAGCAGGTGGGACGTTTGTATATCCACTTCCTGTCCGACGGAAGCGTCCGCGCCATTTCCTCGAACATCAGTCCCGGGTACGGGAACGAGGAATACCTTGGCCCGCAAGACCCCATCCCCGACAAGAATCCCTGGCATGCCTACGGCGACTATGGCGAACGATGTCCTTCCCGCGGCGGTCCCGTTGTGATGGAGGAGGCAAATTGATATGAACTGCGCCACGCGGTTGACGATGAGATTGGTGTTGCTACTGGGTTTGGCCGGTTGCGACGTTGTTCAACCTAAGGAAGCCATGGTGCCCGCATCCCTATCGGGCATCGACCACTTGGCCGATCACCTGAGCGTTCAGGACTTTTGGGTCAATGGTGTCAGTGGGCACCAGGCTGGTACAGGAGGCAGCATCGTTTGCTGCGCGAAGCTGCCCCGGAAATGGCGGCCTGACCTGACCGTGCGAGTGAGCTGGGGTGTGACCAACTGGCGCGACTGCACCTGGGAAAGCCGTGAACGTCGCGTGCCCGTGGAGCGTTACGAGCAGGCGGGACGTCTGTATATCCACTTCCTGTCCGATGGAAGCGTTCGTGCCATCTCTTCGAATATCAGTCCGGGCTATGGGAATGTAGATTACCCCGGCCCTCATGACCCTATATCCAGAATAAGACCATCCAGGATCTACGGAGCGTGGTCGCCGCGCTGTCCTGTGGGCGCGGAACCCATATTGATCGAATCCTTGGACGAGTGAGAGTGCCCTCGAAAAATCACGAGTAATAACGGGAATGATTTATGAACGAGGTTTTTGGAACACATCCAATCTGGCAAACCCCGAGGATCGAGCCGATGTTTCCGCAATGCATTCCGGCTTCGGAGAACTGCGAGATAGACCTGCAAATTGGCATCTTTTTCGACGGCACAGGCAACAATCAGGATTGGAATGAAGCGGATGGATGCGAGCCGGGACTCGGGCCAGGAGTGACTCAACGCATGGCGCGCAAGGACAGTAACGTGGCCAGGCTGTTCCGGGCTTACCCGGAACGTGAATACGAGGGTAAGTACCGGCTCTATGTTCCGGGTGTGGGCACGCCCTTTCCAGACATTGGTGAGGACGTCTACGCCTCTTTCGGCCCAGCGATGGGGCGGGGCGGCGATGGGCGCATGAACTATGCGCTGCTTGGCGTGCTGAACGTGATCCATGCGTCGATCAGCAGCGGCCGCAATCGATATGTCGACGGAGTCATCCTCGCCCTGTGTCGCAACGGCAAACGCGGATACCACCGACGACACAGCATGTACGCGCCGCTGAAAGGAGGCGTACAGGACGTTCAGGCGCTGGATGCAGTAGGCATGCGCACCGAAGGCGGCTTGCTGTGCGACAGCAATGGCGCCCGTGCTCATGCGGAAGCTTTTTTTCAGCGCGAGACTCAGGCGTTGGCGGACAAGATAGCCAACACCAGCAAACCGAAGCTGGTGGACATCACGTTGGATGTATTCGGCTTTTCGCGTGGCGCCGCGCAAGCCCGCGTGTTCTGCAACTGGTTGCTGGCGATGATGGACGGCGACCGCTTATGTGGCGTGCCCACGCGCATTCGCTTTCTAGGGCTGTTCGACACAGTCGCTTCCGTGGGCCTGCCTAATAGCGCCGGCGGCGATGGACACTTTGCCTGGGCCAGCGCCACGGCATTGCGCGTACCAAGCCATGTGCAATGTGTGCACTACACCGCAATGCACGAGAATCGCGCTTCGTTCCCATTGGAAAGCGTGCGCGGCTCCGATGGCATTCTTGCGGAAAAGCACAAGCAATACGCGTTGCCTGGCATGCATTCCGATGTGGGAGGGGGCTACCTGCCGGGTAGCCAGGGGCGTGGTCCCAGTGGGCAGCATGACGATATGTTGTCGCAAATACCCTTGGCGCTGATGTACGAAGCGGCGAGGCAGGCGCAAGTCCCGCTGGACAAGGCTCTAGCCCGGCGTGCGGACTACGACCCTTTCGCCATCCACCCCAATGTCCTCAACGCTTACACCGCCTTTATGAAGGCAACCCCAGCCGCAGCGACGACTGCCCAATCGCTGTTGCCCTACCTGGCTTGGCGCTATCAGGTACGCGACGTCTATGCGTCCGCACTATCCTGGGTATCGCGTACCCAAGCGAACTTTCCCAAGGACTTCCAGGACTTGGAAGGCGCCAACCAGACACTGCTGGGCGACATCGCCGCGCTGGATGGCCAGACCGAAGAGCAAGTCCAACGCTACGAAAGGGCTGCCATGATCAGTCCTTCGCTATACGCCAGCGTGGCGCTTGGCAATCTCTTGCGTCGCTCCACCCTGGCCAGCGAAGCCAAAAACGTATTGGCGCACCTGAAGGCACACCCGGTGTTGGGCACGCCTGAAAACCCTGAGCATCTGACGCCGCAAGCGTACCTGTTTGCCAACTATACGCACGATTCCTATGCGGGCTTTCGGCCCTTTGACCATCCCCAAGGCTGGGCTGGCTGCGTGGATCCGGTGCCCGGCAGTTGGGAGCCGCAGGGATACCTGCGCTATCGTCGTGTCTATCGAGGCACGGGCAAGCCGGTGACCCTGGCCCCGCCCACTGAAGCGCAGCGACACGAAGCCGCTCAACGCGAGCGGGAGGCCCAGTTGCGCAGCATGCAAAACAGTGTCGATATGAACAAGCTGTTCAACGGATTCTAGTAAGGACCCCGTCTACGCCATGAAAAAAAGCCGCGGTCAGTCGACCGCGGCTTTTTGCCTTGACGGATGATGCCGAGGGCGATCACTCCAGCTTGATGTTCGCCTTCTTGATGACGTCCGCCCAGGCGCTGCGCTCCTGATCGGCATACGTCTTGAAGTCCTGCGCCGACATCGGCATGGGGATGACGCCCATGTCCAGCATCTTCTGCGACACTGCGGGCGACTTGAGCGTGGCGTCCAGATCCGCGGACAGCTTCTTCACCACCGCGTCAGGCAGACCGGCCGGGCCGACCAGGCCTTGCCAAGCGTAGGCCGTGAAATCGGCCACGCCCTGTTCGGCCATCGTCGGGACATCCGGCAGCACCGTCACGCGTTCGGGCGTGGCGGCGGCGAGCACGCGCAGCTTGCCGGCCTTGACGTTGGGCAGGCCCGAACCCAGATCGATGAACATCATGTCCACCTGGCCGCCCAGCAGATCCTGGATGGCGGGCGCGGCGCCCTTGTACGGAACGTGCAGCACGTTGGCGCCGGTGCGCTGCTTGAACAGTTCCAGCGCCAGGTGATGCGGCGAGCCAGCGCCGGCGGAGGCCGACGTCAGCTTGCCGGGTTCCTTCCTGGCCGCGGCGAGCACGTCTTCGACCGTCTTGTACGGCGAGTTGACGTTCACGGCCAGCAGCAGCGGGAACTTGGCGATGCCGCCGATGTAGGTGAACTTGGCGGGGTCGTACGAGAGCTTGGCGTACAGCGACGAATTGAAGGCCAGCGTGCCCGAGTCGGCGGTGCCCACCAGGTAGCCGTTCGGTTCCGCCTGGGCGATGGCCGTGGCGCCAATGATGGTGCCGGCGCCCGGACGGTTCTCGACCACGATGGTCTGGCCCAGCGTCTTTTCCAGGCTGCTGGCCACCGTGCGTGCGACCACGTCGGTGCCGCCGCCGGCGGGGTAGGGAACGATCCAGCGGACCGGTTGCGTGGGCCAGGACTGGGCGGCGGCCGCGGTGGCGGCCAGCGATAGGGCGGCAAGCGCCAGCAGGCGCTTTGCGTGCTTGTGCATGGAGTGTCTCCTCGTGCGGGGTATCGTGAGCGCGGCGTCCGCGTGTTGATCGACGTCAACTTGCGCCGCATATTTTTTGCGTGGCTATTATGCCTTGCGCCTACGCAAAAAGGGGCCCGTGATCTGGGCCCCCTCAAATCGTCGCGCGCCAGCCTATTGCCGCTGCGACAAGTGCGCGTGGGTCCGCGTTATTGCGGATCCGGATAGTGCCGCGTGCCAAAGATGGCCGAACCGATGCGCACCTCCGTCGAGCCTTCCTCGATGGCCAGTTCGAAGTCGCCGCTCATGCCCATCGACAGACGGTCCAGCGCCACGCCGGGAATGTTCTCCTGCACCAGACCATCACGCAGCTCGCGCAGCGCGCGAAAGCACGCGCGGACTTCGTCGGCATCGGGCGAGTGGACCGCCAGGGTCATGAGGCCCTGCACACGCAGCGTCGGGTATTCCGAGGCAATGCGGCGCAGGAAGGGGCCGACCTCCTCGGGCTCCATGCCGAACTTGCTGGGCTCGGACGAGGTCTTGACCTGCACCAGCACGTCCAGCGTGCGGCCCTCATTTTGCAGACGGCGGTGCAGGGCATCGGCCAGCTCCACGCGGTCCAGGGATTGCACTTCCGCGGCGTCGCGCGCGGCATCCTTGGCCTTGTTGGTCTGCAGGTGGCCGATCAGCACCCATTGCAGCCCGTCGCCTTCGAACGCGGCGGCCTTCTGGCGGATCTCCTGCGTCTTGTTTTCGCCAAAGCGCGTCAGGCCCAGCGCCATCGCCTCGCGGATGGCGTCCTCGCCGAACGTCTTGCTGACGGGCAGCAAAGTCACGCTGCCCGGTGCGCGGCCCGCGCGCTCGCAGGCCTCGTGGATGCGTTGCTGGATCTGGGCGAGGCGCCCGGCCATGGTGTCTTCGGCGGTCATGCAGCTCTCTGGCAAAAACAGGAAGTCCCATAGTGTAGGACGGGTTTCGGGCCCGCCGCCGCGCGGGTATCCGCCGCCCCGAATCCCGCCGTTGACCCTGTCTGATCGGCAGGCTTAGAATTTGCGGAGATTTGTTTATATTTCAAAGTTCTATGCCGTCCGGCGCCGCCCATTCGGGCGACACGTTTCCCTCTTAATCAGCCCCCACGCCATGTCCAGTGCAGCGCCCGAATACGTCTTCGCCACGCCTTTCCTGAATCCCCCCGCCTCGCCCATCCGATCGCTCATGCCCTACGCCATGCGTCCGGGAACCATTTCGCTGGCCGGCGGCTATCCGGCCCAGGAATTGTTCGACGTCGACGGCCTGTCGATCGCGTCGTCGCAGGTCACGGCCCGGCTGGGCGCCTGCCTGCAGTATTCCAACATCGACGGCCAGGCCAGCCTGCGGCATGAGCTGGCGCGCCTGTCCGCGGCGCGCGGCCTGCACTGCAATGCCGACACCGAACTTGTCGTGACGGGCGGCTCGCAGCAGGCGCTGGCGCTTCTGACCCGCGTGATGCTGCAGCCGGGCGATCACGCCATCATCGAGTCGCCGGCCTTTCCGAATTCCGTGCAGGCCCTGCGCTACACGGGCGCCACGGTGCACACCGTGCCGTCGGGCCCTGATGGCATCGACGTGGACGCACTGGACGAACTGGCCGCGCGCGTGAAACCGAAGATGGTCTGCGTCGTCGCCTCGTTCTCGAATCCCTGCGGCGCCACCCTGACGCGTGAGCGCCGGCTGCGCTTGCTTGAACTGGCGGTCAAGCACCGGTTCCTGATCGTCGAGGACGATCCCTACAGCGAACTGCGCTTCGCCGGCGAAGCCGTGCCGCCCATCGCGGCATTGGCAGAGGGCGAGGCCCGCCACTGGGCGGTGTACATGGCCAGCATGTCCAAGACGATGGCGCCCGCGCTGCGTATCGGCTGGCTGGTCGCGCCGCCTGAGATCCGCCGCCGCTGCGTCGGCGCCAAGGCGGCCGACGACATGGCGTCCTCGGCCTGGATCCAGGAAATCGTTGCGCAGTACCTGGCAAACGGCCGCTACGACGAACACGTGCCGCGCATCCGCGCTGCCTATGGCCTGCGCTGCGCGGCCATGGCTGACTCGCTGGCACGGGAACTGGACGGGCGCATCACCTTCAGCAAGCCCGAGGGCGGCATGTTCTTCTGGGCGCGGCTGACGGGCGACGTGGATGCCACGCGCCTGTTGCCCTACGCGATCGAGCACGAGGTGGTCTACGTGCCGGGCAAGGCGTTTTACGCCGACCCGGCGAAGGCCGATCTTTTCGCCATGCGCATGTCGTTTGCCACCATGAACGAAAGCCAGATCGCGCAGGGCATGGTCCGCCTCGGCCGCGCGCTGGACGCGTGCCAGGCCAACGAACCGGTGTCGATCTCGCTGGCGGCTTGACGGCGCGCAGCGCCACGCCCGCCCCGCATTGCTATCCTTTCTGCGCAGGCCGCCGGCATCCGCCGGCGGCATACCTAAATAAGCGCTCGTTATTTGGCGGGGGCGCTTCATGTCTATAAGCTTCTTGCCTTGGCGCGCTTTCGCGCCCGGTAGCAGAAAGGAATCCAGGTCATGAACATTGCAAAAGGGTTGGTGGGCGCGGCGCTCTTGATGGCGGCCGCGCAGGGCGCGCAGGCGGCGACGCTGGACGTCGTGAAACAGCGCGGCGCCGTGGCGTGCGGCACGACCACGGGCTTTGCAGGCTTTTCCGCCCCTGACGCGCAAGGCAAATGGCAGGGCCTGGACGTGGACCTGTGCCGCGCCATCGCCGCTGCGGTGTTCGGCGACGCGAACAAGATCAAGGTGGTGCCGCTCAATTCGCAGCAACGCTTCACCGCGCTGCAATCCGGCGAAGTCGACGTGCTGACGCGCAACACCACCGTGACGCAGCAGCGCGACACGGCGCTGGGCATCATCCACGCCGGCATCAACTTCTACGACGGCCAGGGCTTCCTGGTGCACAAGTCGCTGGGCGTGAAAAGCGCCAAGGAAATCAACGGCGCTACCATCTGCCTGCAGACCGGCACGTCCAACGAAAACACGCTGGCCGACTGGGCGCGCGCCAACAACGTGACGTACAAGCCGGTCGTCATCGAGACCTTCAACGAGGTCGTCAACGCGTTCGCGTCTGGCCGCTGCGACGTGTTCTCGACCGATGCGTCGGGTCTGGCGTCGATCCGCATCTCCAAGCTGCAGAATCCCGACGACTACGTCGTGCTGCCTGAGATCATCTCCAAAGAGCCGCTGGGCCCGTTCGTTCGCCAGGGCGACGACGCGTGGCTGAACATCGTGCGCTGGTCGCTGTCAGCCATGATCGAAGCCGAGGAATACGGCGTGACGTCCAAGAACGTGGACGAACAGGCCAAGAGCGCCAACCCCAACATCAAGCGCATCCTGGGGGTGACGCCGGGTGGCGGCGCCAACCTGGGGTTGGACGAGAAGTGGGCGTACAACATCGTCAAGCAGGTGGGCAACTACGGCGAGAGTTTTGAGCGGAATGTGGGCGAGGGCAGCCCGCTGAAGATTAAGCGTGGCCTGAATGCGCAGTGGACGCAGGGCGGGTTGATGTACGCGTTGCCGATTCGATGATTTGGCGGCATCGGCTACCCGCCCAGTGCGGCGCGTAGCCTGATCGCCCTGTATGACCTAACGCCCCGGACTCGGGGCGTTTTTTCTGCTTGACCGCGTTGGTTAACCGCGCCGATACACCTGGGCGATCTTCACGAACGCCACGCGCAGTTCCCGCGTGCCGCCCTGAAAAATCACCGGCTTTCCACGGTGCGTGAACACGACGAGCCGCTTTGAAAACACCATGGGGACAAACCGCGCAAAGCGCACGTCTTCCCAGGCGACTTCGCGCCGGGTGAACCAGGTCTGGCGGATGCCGCGGTCGTCGATCGTGGTGATGGACGTCTGCATGTGCCACGACACGAACAGCAGCGCCACGAAGCACAGCACCACGGCCACCGCCAAGAGCGTGTCGAAAGGCTGCGAGGGCGCGCGGATCGCGGTGGTGACGACCTGCACGCCCAGCACGGCAAGCAACACCCACGTCAGAATGCGCACCCAGTCCGGCCAGGCCTGGCCCGCCAGGGGCAACGGGCCGATGGCGCGGAGCAGCGCCGCGAGGTCTTCGGGCGCGGAGGGGGCATTCTGCGTGGTCATGCGGTGCGGGTCACGCGGCGCAGATCAAGCCGCGCGCTTGGCGGCGATGGCGTTGCCGGCGCGGCTGGAGCCCTTGCGGTTCAGATGCGCCGACATCCATTGACCGATGTCGACCACGGCGTCGAAGTCCACGCCGGTATCGATGTCCAGACCCCGCAGCATGTACAGCACGTCTTCTGTCGCGACATTGCCGGTGGCGCCCTTGGCATAAGGGCAGCCCCCCAGGCCGGCCACCGAGGTGTGGAAGATGGAGATGCCGGTTTCCAGCGCCGCCAGGATGTTGGCCAGCGCCTGACCATAGGTGTCGTGGAAATGGCCGGAGATGCGCGCCGGGTCCACGACGCGCGTGACGGCGGCCATGACTTCGCGCACGCGTTTGGGCGTGCCCACGCCGATGGTGTCGGCCACGTCGATCTCGTCGACCTGCATCGCCAGGTAGCGTTGCGCGACGTCGACCACCGCTTCGACGGGGACTTCGCCCTGGTAGGGACAGCCCAGCGCGCAGCTGATGCTGCCGCGCACGCGAATGCCGGCTTCGCGCGCCGCCTGCACCACGGGTTCGAAGCGCGCGATGGATTCGGCGATCGAGCAATTGATGTTCTTCTGGGAAAAGGCCTCGCTGGCGGCGCCGAAGATCACGATCTCGTCCGCGCGGGCGGCCAGCGCCCCTTCAAAGCCCTTCATGTTCGGCGTCAGCACGGAGTAGATGGTGCCGGGCCGGCGTTCGATGCGCGCCATCACGTCGGCGCCGTCGGCCATCTGCGGCACCCATTTGGGCGACACGAACGACGCGGCTTCCACATTGGGGAAGCCTGCGGCAGTCAGGCGGTTGACCAGTTCCACCTTGATGTCGGTGGCGACGAATTCCTTTTCGTTCTGCAGACCGTCGCGGGGCGATACCTCGACGATCTTCACGCGGGAGGGCAATGCCATGTCTCTTCCTGTATCGGTATTGGGTGACCGGCGCTACAAGGCTGCGGCGCTGCCGAACATATTAGCGCCATCGCATCCGGCCCCGTTGCGGTGCTAGTGCAAACGCTGGTAGCGGCCGTCATCCAGGCGGGCGATGCGGCCCTGCAATTCCAGTTCAACCAGTTGCGTCTGCAGGGCGGCGGTTTCCAGCCCGCAGCGCGCCTGGATGGCATCCAGGTGCAGCGGGTCAAAGCCCAATGCGTCCAGCACGGGATGCGCTGGGAGCGCGGCGGGCGCGTCCTTGCGGGCGGGCTGCGGCGGCGTGGGTCCGCCGCCCAATTCATCCGTGATGTCCATGGCCGTCTCGACCAGCTTGGCGCCCTGGCGGATCAGGGCATGGCAGCCGCGCGACAGCGGCGAATGGATGGAGCCCGGAATGGCGAAGACCTCGCGTCCGCATTCCCCGGCAAGCCGCGCTGTGATCAGCGATCCGCTCTGCTTGGCGGCCTCTACCACCAGCACGCCGCGCGCCAGGCCCGCCACGATGCGATTGCGCTTGGGAAAGTGTTGCGGCCGCGCGCCCGTGCCCAGCGGCAGCTCGGACACCAGCGCGCCGTGCGCCGCAATGCGATGCGCCAGATCGCGGTGGCTGGCCGGATAGATGCGGTCGATACCCGTTCCCATGACCGCCACGGTGCCTGCGCCCTTGGGACCCGCGTCCAGCGCGCCTTCATGCGCCGCGGCATCGATGCCCAGCGCCAGGCCGCTGACGACGCGCCAGCCCGCGCCGGCAAGGTGCCGCGCAAAAGCACGCGCGTTTTCCTGGCCGCCGGGCGTGGCGTTGCGCGCGCCAACGACCGCCAGCGATGGTCCCTGCAGATAGGCCGGGTCGCCCGCGACGTAGAGCAGGATCGGCGGATCGGCGATGGTCAGCAGGCTTTGCGGATAGGTGGGATCGGCCAGCGTGAGGATGTGGCGGCCGGGCGCCTGCACCCATTCCAGCGCGCGCTCGACCTGTTCCGCCATGTCGGCCGGCATGGGCGCGGCCAGCTGGCGCGCCAGCGCTTCGGGCACGTGCCGCGACAGCGCAGTGGCGCGCTGCGCGTAGATCTGGTCGGGCAGACCCAGCGCGCTAAGTAGCATGCAGGCGGTGGCCGATCCGATGTTGGGTTCGATGGACAACCGCAGCCAGGCGGCGAGTTCGTCGGAGGATTGCGTCAGCGGCATGAAACGGGCGGAAAAGGACGCGGAAAACGCGTCGGGGGTCCGAGAGTGTCGCATGCGTCGTGTGCCGCGGCGGGCGACGGGTGGATCGATACGCGCGCAGCGAGCTGTCGCCGGAATGCTCGAAAAAAGGGTGCCGTAGCAATGTCCGCAATGCCGGAATTAGCCGAAAACTATTAGAAATCAAGACTCTAATGAATTAAACTCTCGGACAAGCATTCCTACTGGCATCCCCATTCAATGGCTTTACTTCCCATCCTTCGCTACCCGGATCCGCGCTTGCACAAAAAGGCCAAGCCGGTTGCCGAGGTCGACGACCGCATCCGCCAACTCGTGCGCGACATGGCCGAAACCATGTACGACGCGCCGGGTGTGGGTCTGGCCGCGACCCAGGTCGACGTGCATGAGCGCGTGGTCGTGATCGACGTGTCCGAAGACAGCAATCAGTTGCTGACGCTGATCAATCCCGAGATCACCTGGCGCAGCGACGACTACAAGATCTACGAAGAAGGCTGTCTGTCCGTTCCCGGCGTGTACGACGACGTGGAACGCGCGTCGCGCATCCGCTGCAAGGCGCTGGACATCGACGGCAAGCCGTTCGAGTTCGAAGCCGACGGCCTCCTGGCCGTGTGCGTGCAGCACGAGCTGGATCATCTTGAAGGCAAGGTGTTCGTGGAATACCTGTCGAACCTCAAGCAGAACCGCATCAAAACGAGGCTCAAGAAGGCGGAGCGGGAAGCGCTGCGCGCCTGATCCCGGGGCCTGACTTCGGCCCATTCCCGCCCTCGCGCCTTCGTTCACCTCTTCAGCAGTCCACCTCATGCGCATCGTTTTTGCCGGCACCCCGGAATTCGCCCGTATCGCGTTCGACGCCCTGCGGGCCGCCGGCCACGACATCCCCTTGGTCATGACGCAGCCGGACCGGCCGGCGGGGCGGGGCCTGAAGCTCACGCCCAGCCCCGTCAAGCAGGCCGCGCTGGACGCCGGCATCGCCGTCGCTCAGCCGCGCAGCCTGCGCCTGGATGGCCGCTATCCCGACGAGGCCGCCGAAGCGCGCGCCCTGCTGGAAAGCGTGGCGCCCGATGTCATGGTGGTGGCGGCGTATGGATTGATCCTGCCGCAATGGGTGCTGGAGTTGCCGCGTCTGGGCTGCCTGAACATCCACGCCAGCCTCTTGCCGCGCTGGCGCGGCGCGGCGCCGATCCAGCGCGCGATCGAAGCGGGCGATGCGCGCACCGGCGTCACCATCATGCAGATGGACGAGGGCCTGGATACGGGCGACATGCTGCTCGAACGCATCGTGCCGATTTCGGACGATACCAATGCGGCGCAGTTGCACGACGCGCTGGCCGAGGCCGGTGGCGAAGCCATCGTCGAGGCGCTGGACGCGCTGGCCAAGGGCGGCCTGACCGCGCGCAAGCAGCCGGAAGACGGCGTGACTTACGCGGCCAAGCTGGACAAGGCCGAAGCCGCGCTCGATTGCACTCAGCCGGCCGAATTGCTGGCGCGCCGCGTGCGCGCCTTCAATCCGGTGCCCGGCGCCAGCATCCGCCTGCCGGGACTGCCCGATGCGGTGAAGGTCTGGCGTGCGCAGGCGCTGGACGAGGCCACCACGGCCGCGCCGGGCAGCGTATTGCGCGCCGACGCGGCGGGCATCGACATTGCCACCGGTCAGGGCGTGCTGCGTTTGCTTGAACTGCAAAAGGCGGGCGGCAAGCGCCAACCCGTGGATGTGTTCGTGCGCGGCTGGCAGCCGGCCTGAACCTGCCCCAAGACGGATCACGCCCGGCGGCACGCGAGGCATCAGCCCTTGTGGCGCGCCGCCAGCAGATCCAGGTAGGCGCCCGATAGCAACTGCTCGGGCGCGACGCCCAGCCCGGCCATCAGCGTGCGGGCTTCTTCCATTCCCGCCTCGACGGTCTCGCCCTCGCGCAGCACCACTTCCAGTTCCAGGAATTCGCCCAGGCCTTCCACCCGGTCCAGATGGATGCGGGTGCGTCCGGCCACGAAGACCGTACGGTGCTTTTTCACGCGGCCGATCACGCCGTAGGCGTGCGATAACGCCTCGCGCAGCGTGTCGGGTTCGTCCGTGGGCGAAATGACGTAGAAGCTCTCCTTGGGACCGCTGTCGTCGGCGCGCTGATAGAAGATCAGCTCGCCCGAGCCATCTGCGAAGGCGCGCAGTTTCAAGCGGCCATTGGCGCACGTGAAGAAGGTGTCGTCCTGGTCGATGAACGCCGGTTCCTGGCCGGACAGCGCCGCGGCCAGGTGTTCGATGGCGTCCAGGCTGTCGACCCGCGCCTTGATTTCGACGTTGCGTGCCATGGGCGCCTCGGAGTTCAGTAAAGCGAGCTGGCCACGCGCGCGGGCAGGTCGCGGTCGTAGGCCACGCCGTCAAACGTGCCGGACGTCAGGTCGGAAAGTATCCGGCCGACGCTGGGCAGCGCGGTGCGGGGAATCTGCGTTTCTGGATCCCACAGGCGCGAGCGCAGCAGCGCGCGCGAGCACTGGAAGTAGACCTTGTGCACGTCGACGATCAGCACGGAGCGCGGCAGCTTGCCGTCCATCTCGAAGCGCGCCAGCAGTGCGGGGTCGACGCTGATGCGCGCCGTGCCGTTCACGCGCAGCGTCTCGCCCACGCCCGGCACCAGGAACAGCAGGGCCACCCTCGGATCGGCGATGACGTTGAGCAGGCTGTCCACGCGGTTGTTGCCACGGCGGTCGGGCAACAAGAGCGTCTTTTCGTCTTCCACCACGACGAACCCGGCGGGGTCGCCGCGCGGCGAGGCGTCCAGCCCGTCCGGTCCCGCGGTCGCCAGCAGCGCAAAGGGCGCGGCTTCGATGAACGCGCGGTAGTGCGGATGCACGTGGTCAACCTCCTTTTTCAGTGAGGCTTCGCCGGGCGAACCGTAAAGCGCTTGCAGGGCGTCGGCGTCGGTAATCAGGTGGGCGGGATCGGTGTGCATGGGATCTGGGCGTTACGCCAGTGCGTTGGGAAGGTCTTCGACCGTCAGGAAGAGTTCATCGGGGCCGCGGCCGCGCAGGGCGTCCGGGTGGTTATAGCCCCAGGCGACCGACCCGACGCGCACGCCCGCCTTGCGGGCCGCGTCGATGTCGCGCATTTCGTCGCCCACCAGCAGGAAGCGCTCCGGCGCGGTGCCGTGCTGCTTGAGCAGGCGGTCGATCTTGGCGGCCTTGCCGAACAGGTCGGTGCCGCATTCGTAGTCGTCAAAGAGCGCGGCGGTTTCTTCGCCCAGCACGCGCTGCACGTTCTCGACGGAGTTGGAACTGACCACCGCCAGGCGCAGGCCGCTCGCCTTCAGGCGGGCCAGCGCGTCGGGGATGCCGTCGAACAACTGGACGCTGGGGTCGATGTCCTGCATCAGCGTGCGCACGTGCGTCATGATCGCGGGCAGCTTCCACAGCGGGATGTTCAGGTACTTCAGGATCTCCATCGCGTCGCGGCTGCGCAGTTGCTCGCGCTCGGCCGCGTCGATCTGGCGGAAGTTGTACTTGTCCGCGACGGTGTTGAGGATGGAGTTGAACCACGGCATGGTGTCTGCCAGGGTTCCGTCAAAGTCGAAGGCTGCGATGTCGTATTTCAATTCTTGAATCCAGTGCCGGCAGGCCGGTCAAGGACGCCCGTTTCACAGGCGCCTTGCGCGAGCCCTACACGCCGTGCGGGTGAAGAAGATAGTGCACGACCGGCGCCAGGTCTTCAAGCGGCGGGGCGCCGGCGACCACGCGCGCCGCGCTGGTCCAGGGATAGTCCAGGGCCAGCAGCCAGCCGAACACCGCGGCCGAATTGGCGGGCGGCAGGCTGACCATGGTTTCGATCGTGATGGTCAGGCGTTTGGCGCGATACGGGTCGGGCTGAAACGCCCAGTCGTAGCGGCCACAGCCCACGCGCACGTTGCCGGTGGCTTTTTCCGTCATGCCGACCAGCCAGTCGCAGTGGTATTCGGACAGGCGCGCATCGGCGTCCGGGCGCGACAGGTAAAAGGTGTAGACGTTGTCGTAGGTCTGGCCGAACTTGCGCACCAGCGTGTCGGTGATGGCGGCCAGGCCATGCGATTCGGGCGGAAAGGCGATGGCCTGCGTGCGCAGGGCCATCTTCAGCACGGCGTCGGGCGCAAAGGCACGGGCCATGTAATGCGGGCGGTTCTCGTCCTTCGCGTGAAAATAGTCGCGCAATACGGACTCGGTGCAGGCGGGGAACAACGAATCGGTGGGCATTGCGGGGGGCTTCCGTTCAGGTCTCAAGCGTCGGTGTCAGGGCTTTCTGACCGGATCGAACCATTTCGAGACGTTGGGCGGCTCGTAGATGGCGTAGCGATCCAGCAGCAAGGCGGGGTCTTCTTCCACCACCAGCATGTCGCGATGCTGGGGACGGATGAATGCTTCTTCCACGGTGTGGTCGATGAATTGCATCAGGGCATCGTAGTACCCGGCGACGTTCAGCAGTCCGCAGGGCTTCTGGTGCATGCCCAGCTGCGCCCAGGTCCATACCTCGAAGAACTCTTCCAGCGTGCCGGCGCCGCCGGGCAAGGCGATGAAGCCATCTGACTTCTCCATCATCATGGCCTTGCGCTCGTGCATGTTCTGCACCATGTGCAGTTCCGTCAGCCCCAGGTGCGCCTGCTCCTTTTTCAGAAGCAGTTCGGGAATCACACCGATCACGCGGCCGCCGCCGGCCAGCACTTCATTGGCCACCACACCCATGATGCCGACGATCGATCCGCCGTACACCAGGCCCAGGTCGCGCTTGACGAGTTCGCGCGCCAGCACGCGGGCCTGCTCGATGTAGTCCGGGCGCGTGCCCGGGTTGGAGCCGCAATACACGCAGATATTCTTCAGGGTCATAAAAACGGTGGGAAATTGCCGGCCGCGTTACAGATTGCGTCACGATGCCTTTCGCGAAGCCGATAGTTTACGCAAGGTTGCGCAGGAGCCTTTTTGCGGCGGGGGCGGTCCGGCCGCGCTGCACGGGCAATGTTTGGACACAGCATGTTCCGGCATGGCCGGTAGACTGAATATTGCGAAAACGACTGGAAGTCCAGCGTCGTGCTGCTTTCACTGACTAGAGGAGCTAACGATATGGAACAAGCAACCCGCACCCCGCAGCAAACCAAACGTCCCTTCGACATGGATGTGCAGGCGATTCGCGCCAAGGCGCGCAAGGACATCGAATCCGGCGCCATCACGGACACCTACCGTGCAGACCGCGAAACCGTGCTGAAGCTGCTGAATGAAGCGCTGGCCACGGAAATCGTCTGTGTGCTGCGCTACAAGCGCCACTACTTCATGGCCCGTGGCCTGAATGCCGAACCCGTCGCCGCCGAGTTCGCCGAGCATGCAACGCAGGAACAGGAGCATGCCGACAAGCTGGCCGAGCGTATCGTGCAGTTGGGCGGCGAGCCGGATCTGTCGCCCAAGGGGCTGCTGGAGCGCAGCCACTCGGAATACGTCGAAGGCAACACGCTGGAAGAGATGATCAAGGAAAACCTGATCGCCGAGCGGATCGCCATCGACAGCTATCGCCAGATGATCGAGTACATCGGCGAACAGGACACGACCACGCGCCGTCTGCTGGAAGAAATCCTGGCGGTTGAAGAGGAACACGCCGACGATCTGTCGGACTTCCTGGAAAAGTGACGCGGCGCTGATCCGCCAAAGCAAAACGCCGTCCGGCGCGCGATGCGCCGGACGGCGTATGTTCTGAAGACGCCCTGGATCAGACCACGTCGGCCCAGAGATCGTATTCGTCGGAGTCGGTGACGCGCACGCGCACCATGTCGCCCGGCTGCAGAGCCTTGTCCGAACTGACGTAGACGCAGCCGTCGATTTCAGGCGCGTCGGCGGCGCTGCGGCCCACGGCGCCGTCTTCGTCGACCTCGTCGATCAGCACGTCGATCTCGCGGCCCACCTTGAGCGCCAGGCGCTCAGCTGAAATGGTTTGCTGCAGCGCCATGAAACGTTCCCAGCGGTCCTGCTTGACGTCGTCCGGCACCGGATCGTCCAGCAGGTTGGCGGGCGCGCCTTCGACGGGCGAATACTGGAAACAGCCCACGCGGTCGAGCTGCGCTTCCTGCATCCAGTCCAGCAGGTATTGGAAGTCTTCCTCGGTTTCGCCGGGAAAGCCCACGATGAAGGTCGAGCGGATCGTCAGGTCCGGACAGATCTCGCGCCAGCGCTTGATGCGCGCCAGCGTCTTGTCCTCGAAGGCCGGGCGCTTCATCAGCTTCAGGATGCGCGGGCTGGCGTGCTGGAACGGAATATCCAGGTACGGCAGGATCTTGCCCTCCGCCATCAGCGGAATCACTTCGTCCACGTGCGGGTACGGATACACGTAGTGCAGGCGCGTCCAGACGCCCATTTCAGACAAGGCCATACAGAGCTCGGTCATGCGCGTCCTGACCGGGCGGCCGTTCCAGAAGCCGCTGCGGTACTTCATGTCCACGCCGTACGCGCTGGTGTCCTGCGAGATCACCAGCAGCTCTTTGACGCCCGCCTTCACCAGACGCTCGGCTTCGTTCAGCACGTCGCCCACGGGACGGCTGACCAGGTCGCCGCGCATCGAGGGGATGATGCAGAAGCTGCAGCGATGATTGCAGCCTTCGGAGATCTTCAGGTAGGCGTAGTGGCGCGGCGTGAGCTTGACGCCCTGCGGCGGCACCAGGTCCACGTAGGGGTTGTGGTCCGCGCGCGGGGGCGCCGCGCTGTGCACGGCGCGTACGACCTCTTCATATTGCTGAGGGCCGGTCACCGACAGTACGCTGGGGTGCACGTCGCGGATCACCGATTCTTCGACGCCCATGCAGCCGGTCACGATGACCTTGCCGTTTTCGGCAAGGGCCTCGCCGATGGCTTCCAGCGATTCGGCTTTGGCGCTGTCGATGAAGCCACAGGTGTTGACGACGACCACGTCCGCATCGTTGTACTCGGGCGTGACTTCGTAGCCTTCGGTGCGCAACTGGGTCAGGATGCGTTCGGAGTCGACCAGTGCCTTCGGACAGCCCAGCGATACGAAGCCCACGCGCGGCGCGCGGCCGGGGTTGGCCTCTTGCGCGGCGGCCGTGATGGCATCGAGCGTGGCGTTGTTGCCGTTGCTGGGGGCAGCGCCGGCGCCTTTGCCGGGGCGGGAATGTTCAATAGCTTCCAATCTAATTCACCGTAGGTTCGCGCACGGGCATTCGGCGTGCGGCGGGGTCATCGTCAAAGATTCAGGGCCAGGCCGGAGCGTCCTGGGAGGACAGGTGGCGCAGCGTTTCCGGATGAAGCATGGCGACGCGCAGCAAGGTCTGCGCGGCGCCGGAGGGGTTGCGCCGGCCTTGCTCCCAATCCTGCAAGGTGCGCACGCTTACGCCCAACAACTCCGCGAAATCCGCCTGCGGCAGGCCCACGCGATTGCGCGCTTCGCTGATATGCGACGCCTGCCACCGGACGGACCGGGCAGGCGGTACAGCCTTCTTCATAACTCAATCACTGGGAGGGGGCGGTGCGGCATTCATTCGCGCCGGCGGGCATTCGGCCGGCGGCCGCACCGATGGGGATAGCGGGGCAGCGCAGGATTATACGGCATTGCCGTAGGCGGGGATAGCACGGGATGGTGGGGCCCGTCCGGCAACGGGGGACGGAAAGCCGCGTGGAACCGGGATCCGCGTATCAGGCCGCAGTGCGGCGATACAGCGCCAGTGTGCCCGCCAGTCCGATCAGCATGCCGCCGCAGATCCGGTTCAGCCAGCGCAGGCCGCCTGCCTGGAAGGCGCGCACCATCTGTGCGCCCAGCGCCGCATAAGCCAGCATTGTCGCCACGTTCAGCAGCGCCAGGACGGCCGCCAGGATGGTGTATTGGGCGGGCAGGGGAGCGGCGGGGTTGATGAATTGGGGTAGGAAGGCCGACATGAACAGCAGGGCCTTGGGATTGGTCAGGGCCACGACGAAGCTGCGCAGGCCCAGCGACAGACCGGCGGGGCGGCTATCGCGGGCGTGTTCGGACGGCAGCGTCAGCGCCGCGTCCGAGCGCAGGAGCTTCCAGCCCAGCCAGGCCAGGTACGCGGCGCCCACCCATTTGACGATCTGGAAGGCGACCTCGGAGGCGGCCAGCAGCACCCCCAGGCCGCAGGCCACGGCGCCGATCAGGACCAGATCCGCCAGCACCGCGCCGCCCATGCCCCAGCAGGCGGCGCGCACGCCGTGGCGCGAACCGTTGCTCATGGCGAGCAGCGTGGTGGGTCCGGGCGTGACGATGGCGACGGCAGAGGCCAGGACAAACAGCAGCAGCGTGGCGAGGGTCATGACGGGGCTCCAGGGCAGGGAGCCAGTGTGCCGCGCGGGCCGCCGTCCGTCCAGGTCCGGGCTACCATAGCGGTCTTACTCTTTGATTTCGCACCATGTCCACCCGTCCTGACTCCCCCAATCTGGCCCCCCCGCTTTCTTCCGTACTTCTTGGCAGCGCGGGGGTGGTGGAGGACGTGCTCGACGGGCGCTCGCTCACGGAGGCGCTGGCCGAGGTCGATGGCGCGCTGCGTCCGGCCACGCAGGCGGTGTCGTTCCACGCGATGCGCTACCTGGGCTGGGCCGACGCCGTCGGCCGCGAGATGGTGCAGCGTTACCCCAGCGTGCTGTTCGAATCCCTGCTGCTGGTGTCGCTGACGCTGCTCAAGGAAGAGGGCGATGCGGCCGTCGCCCTGCCCGGCATGCCGGTCTACGCCCCGCACACGGTCGTCGACCAGGCGGTGACCGCGGCCGCCGGGTCGCGCGCCCTGGCGTCCTACAAGGGGATGCTCAACGCCTGCTTGCGCCGTTTCTTGCGTGAACGCGCCGCGCTGGCGGCCGCGGTGGCCGACAGCCCCGAGGCGCAATTCAATCATCCAGGCTGGTGGGTCAAGCAACTTACCGTGGCCTATCCGAAGCAATGGCGCGAGATCCTGGCGGCGTCCAATCTGCCGGCCCCGCTGACCTTGCGGGTCAACCGCCGCCGCGCCACCCGCGAGCAGGTGCTGGCCGCCTTTGAAGAGGCGGGCTTGGCGGCAGAAGCCGTGGGCCAGTCGGGCGTGGTGCTGGCCACGCCCAAACCGGTGACGCAGTTGCCGGGGTTTGCCGAGGGCTGGTGGTCGGTGCAGGATGCGGGCGCCCAGCTCGCGGCCGAACTGCTGGCCCCTGCCGACGGCATGCGCGTGCTGGACGCCTGCGCGGCGCCCGGGGGCAAGACGGCACACCTGCTTGAAATTGCCGATATCGACCTGCTCGCCCTGGATGCCGACGCCGACCGTCTTGGCCGCGTCGAACAGAACCTGGAACGGCTGGGCCTGGGCGGCGGCCATGTCCGGCTGAAGGCGGCCGACGCCGCCGACCTGGACGCGTGGTGGGACGGCAAGCCCTTTGACGCCGTGCTGGCGGACGTGCCGTGCACGGCATCGGGCATTGTCCGGCGCCACCCTGACATCCGCTGGCTGCGCCGCGAAAACGACCTGCGCCGCACCGCCAGCCTGCAGACCCGGATCCTGGACGCGCTGTGGTCCACCGTGGCCCCCGGCGGCCGGCTGCTCTATGTGACGTGCTCGGTGTTCCCGATCGAAGGCACGCGCCAGGCCCTGGAATTCCTGCAGCGCCATCCCGACGCGACCCGCCTGGACGCGCCCGGCCAATTGCTGCCAGTTGCGGTCGATGCAACACCCGCGGCGCAACACGACGGGTTTTTCTACGCCTTGTTTGCCAAGCAGTCCTGAATCCCGAAGAATAGGGGCGTGACGTAGTTCCGGTGCCGTATGTCCATTATTTCGCGCGTAATTCTTGGGTTGTTGCTGGTATCTGCCGTGCTTTTGACTGCGCCGGGTGGTGTGGCTCACGCGTCCGAGCCGCGCGTGACGCGCGTGGAGCCGGTGGTGCGCGACGGCAACCTGGAAATCGACGCGGACATCGAATTCGAGCTGAACCAGCAGTTGCGCGACGCCGCCCAGCGCGGCGTCGCGCTGTATTTCACGGCTGACCTGACCATCACCCGAGAGCGCTGGTACTGGTTCGACGAGTCGCTGGTGGACACATCGCGCACCTGGCGTGTGGTCTATAACGCGTTGACCCGCCAGTGGCGGGCGGGCGTGGGCGAGCTGTCCTTTCCGGTGGCCTCGCTGGACGACGCCATGAGCGCCATCCGGCATATCCGCAATTGGCGGGTTGCGAAGGCCGGCGAGTTTGATGCGGGGTCGCAATACAACGGGCAGTTGCGCCTCCGGCTGGATACGTCGCTGTTGCCCAGGCCGTTTCAGGTCAACGCCCTGAACAGCAGCTCGTGGGCGCAGGCGACGCCGTGGATGGACTTCTCGTTCATGTTGGGCGACAAGGAGAAAGATCCCTCATGAGGCTTTTGCTTCGGCTGGCGCTGATGGTCGGCGCCGTGAGCGGCCTGGCGCTGCTGGGCCTTCTGGCCTGGTCCACCGGAAACGCCTCGCGTTTTGCGCGCTACTACGACACGCTGCTGGTCCTGAACGGCATCTTTGCGCTGGCGCTCTTTGTCTGGGTTGTCGCGCTGACGGTGCGGCTGGCCCGGCAGATCCGGCGCCGGCAGTTCGGCGCGCGGCTCACCGCGCGCTTTTCCCTGGCTTTCGCCCTGATCGGCGTGGTGCCCGGCGCGCTCATCTACACCGTGTCGGTGCAGTTCATGTCGCGCTCGATCGAATCCTGGTTCAACGTGCGCGTGGACACGGCGCTGGAAGCCGGCCTGAACCTGGGCCGCGCCGCCCTGGACTCGCTGCTGGCCGACCTGGACGCCCGGGCCCGCTCAATGGCCGTGGAACTGAACCGCAGCACCGACAGCGGCGTGACGCTGGCGCTGACCCGGCTGCGCGAGGCCAACGGCGTGCAGGAAGCCATGGTGTTCACGGGCAGCGGCCGCATGGTGGCGTTTTCGACCAGCCAGTACGGCCAGTTGCTGCCGGCGATGCCGCCTTCCACGGTGATGAACCAGCTGCGGTTGGCGCGCGGTTATTCCGCGGCCGAAGCCGACGATCCGGTTACCGCGGGCGCCGAAGGCGGCCTGCATCTGCGCGTGGTGATTCCGCTGAACGGTCCGGACCGCTACGACAACCTGCTGGGTCCGGCCTCCGAGCCGCGCTGGCTGCAACTGCTGCAGCCGGTGCCCGAGCAGATCGCGCACAACGCCAACCTGGTGCAGCAGGGCTTCCGGGATTACCAGGAACTGGCGCTGTCGCGGCTGGGCCTGCGCAAGCTCTATGGCATCACGCTGACGCTGGCCCTGCTACTGGCCGCGTTTGGCGCCATCGCGGTGGCGCTGTCCCTGTCCAAGCGGCTGGTGCGCCCGCTGCTCAGCCTGGCGGGCGGCACGCAGGCGGTGGGCGTGGGCGACTACCGGCCCCTGCCCGAGCCGCCGGAACGCGACGAAGTCGGCCAGCTCACGCGGTCGTTCAACGCCATGACCCGCCAGCTCGACGAAGCGCGCCGCATGGTCGAAAGCAACCGCCAGCAGCTCGAACGCTCCAACGTCTATCTGGAAAGCGTGCTGTCCAACCTGTCTTCCGGCGTGCTGGTGTTCGACGAAGCGTTCCGCGTCACCACCGTGAACCAGGGCGCCCAGACCATCCTGGGCGCGGACCTGCGCTCGGTCATCGGCCGCCCGCTCGAAACCGCGGACGGCATGCTGGAATTTGCGAATATCGTGCGCCAGGCGTTTTCCACACACGCGGCGGTCGGCTCCGAGCGCCAGCACTGGCAACAGCAATTTGAAATTGCGCCCGCCCAGACCGAAGGCGAGACCGCATCCCAGCCGCTGACCTTGCTGGCGCGGGGCACGCACCTGCGCGTCGATGGGCGCGGCAACGGTTATCTGGTGGTGTTCGACGACATCACCGAAGTGATTTCCGCCAACCGGACCGTGGCGTGGGGCGAGGTGGCGCGCCGCCTGGCCCACGAAATCAAGAATCCGCTGACCCCGATCCAGCTCTCGGCCGAGCGCCTGGCCATGAAGCTGGAAGGCAAGCTGCCGCCCGCCGAGGCGCAGATCGTGGCGCGCTCCACCAACACGATCGTGAACCAGGTGGCGTCGCTCAAGCAGATGGTGGACGACTTCCGCGAGTATGCGCGTACGCCGCCGGCCGTCATGCAGCGCATCAATTTCAACGCGCTGGTGGCGGACGTGCTGTCGCTCTATGGCTGGGAACCCGAGGGCGCCCCGTCGCGCCTGACGGAAAAGGCCTTGAATCTGGACGTCAACCTTGGCGCCGACCTGCCCGATATCGAAGGCGATCCGACCCAGCTCCGGCAGGTGATCCACAACCTGCTTTCCAATGCGCGCGATGCGATCGCGGAACTGGGCGGGCAGGGCCGCGTCAGCGTGACGACCCAGCTCATGCGCAGCGAACAGCCTGATCGTGTGGCGCATCAGGCGCTGCGTTTCACGGTGGCGGACACGGGTCCCGGCTTCCCGCCGCAGGTCATGCAACGCGCATTTGAGCCCTACGTAACCACAAAGTCCCACGGGACTGGGTTAGGATTGGCAATCGTCCGCAAGATCGTGGAAGAGCATGGCGGACGTATCGACCTTGCCAACCGCAAGGAAGGAGGGGCGCGGATTTCCATCCTGTTGACCCGGCTCGCGCCCGGGTCCGACACTATGGACGCCACCGCGCAAGAAAAGGATAATGCGGCTACGCAATAGGTGGATGCTTTATGGCCAGAATTCTGGTGGTTGACGACGAAGTCGGTATACGCGAACTGTTGTCGGAAATCCTTTACGACGAGGGACACACGGTCGAGCTGGCCGAAAACGCGGCGCAAGCGCGCGCTGCCCGTCTTCGCATGCGTCCCGATCTGGTGTTGCTGGACATCTGGATGCCCGACACCGACGGCGTCAGCCTGCTCAAGGAGTGGGGCTCGCAAGGCTTGCTGGACATGCCTGTCATCATGATGAGCGGCCACGCCACCATCGACACGGCGGTCGAAGCCACGCGCATCGGCGCCATGGATTTCCTCGAAAAGCCCATTACGCTGCAGCGTCTGCTCAAGACCGTTGCCGCGGGCCTGGCGCGTGGCCGCGTGCCGCATGCGGCGCCCGCCGCCGCCAATCCGGCCGTCGCCAGCCCGATCGTGGCGCTGGAAGACGAACTGGATCCGCCCGCCGCGCTGTCCGCCGTGTCCGCCAACGATGTGCCGGCCACGTCCAACGGCCAGCTGGGCAGCATCTCGCTGGACCAGCCGCTGCGCGAAGCGCGCGACGAATTCGAGCGCATCTACTTTGAATACCACCTGGTCAGGGAAAGCCACAGCATGACGCGCGTGTCCGAACGTACCGGGCTGGAACGCACCCACCTCTACCGCAAGCTCAAGCAATTGGGCATCGAGTCCGCGCGCAAGCGCAGCACATGAAGATCCTGATCATGGGCGCTGGTCGCGTAGGCACCAGCGTGGCGGAAAACCTGGTGTCCGAGCAAAACGACATCACGGTCATCGATTCCGACCCCGCCCAGTTGCAATACCTGCAAGAACACTTTGACCTGCGTGTCGTCCTGGGTGACGGCTCGCAGGTTTCTGTTTTGGAAAATGCCGGCGCCGCCGACACCGATCTCTTCATCGCCTGTGCGGCCTCCGACACCGCCAACATGGTGGCGTGCAAGGTCGCGCGCCAGCTGTTCAACATCCCCCGCCGCATCGCCCGTATCCGCTCCGCTGAGTTTCCCGAGTATCCGGAACTCATGAGCGAAGAAGGCTTTTGCATCGACGCGCTCATCAGCCCCGAACGCAGCGTCACCACCTACCTGCAAAGCCTCATCGAATTCCCTGAGGCCCTGCAGGTCGTGGAATTCGCCGAAGGCCGCGTCAGCGTCGTGACCGTACGCGTGGGGCATGGCAGCCCGATGGCGCATTCGTCCGTGGACAAGCTGCGCGACGTCTGGCCGGACGTGAAGGCGCGCGTCATCGACGTCCTGCGCGACGGCCGTCCCCTGCGGGCGGGCAGCGGCACCGTCATCGCCCCGGGCGATGAAGTCGTGCTGGTCGTCGATTCCGACCACGCGCGGCGCGCCGTGCGCAAGCTGCGCGACGCCGAGCGCGCGGTGCGCCGCGTCATGATTGCGGGCGGCGGCAACATCGGCCTGCGCCTGGCGCGCCAGCTTGCCGAGGAAAAGTACAGCGTCCGCATCATCGAGCACGACCTGAAGCGCTGCGAATACCTGGCGACCCAGCTTCCGGACAGCGTGCTGATCCTGCACGGCAGCGGCACCGACGAGGCGCTGCTCGAGCGCGAGAACATCGAGGACATGGACACGTGGCTGGCCCTGACCAGCGACGACGAAGACAACATCATGTCGTCGCTGCTGGCCAAGCGGTTGGGCGCGCGCAAGGTGATCGCGCTGATCAACCGCCACGCGTACGGCGAACTCATGCAGGGCAGTCATATCGACATCGCCGTGTCGCCGTCGCAGGCCACCATGAGCGAACTGCTGCGCCACGTGCGCCGCGGCGACGTGGTGGCCGTGCACCGGCTGCGCCAGGGCGTGGCCGAGGCGCTGGAGGCCATTGCCCACGGCGACCGCTCCACGTCCAAGGTGGTGGGGCGCGCGGTGGGCAAGATCAGCCTGCCCAAGGGCGCCAGCATCGGCGCGCTGGTGCGCGGCGAAGAAATCATCCTGCCGGACGCCGACACCGTCATCGAAACCGACGACCACGTCATCGTCTTCGTGCCCTCGCGCCAGCAGATGCCGCGCGTGGAAAAGCTGTTCCAGGTTTCGGCCTCGTTTTTCTGATGCGCCGCCCCGTTCACCCCTTGCGTGGGCCGCGAGCGGCCGGATAAGCCTCCATGAAGCGCGTCCTGGCCACCCTGTACATCCTGGGCCTCACCATGGTGATGTTCGCCCTCACCATGCTGATCCCGCTGTTCATCGCCTATGTGGGCGGCGACGCGGCGCGCGACGCCTTCCGCGATGGCTTCCTGATTTCCGTCGGCATCGGCGGCGGCCTGGCCGCGCTGACCCGGCGCAATCGCAGCGAATTGCGGGCGCGCGACGGCTTCGTGCTGGTGTCGGCCGTCTGGGCAGGTCTGCCGCTGCTGGCGGCCATTCCGCTGCTGCTGTACTTCCATGGCGCGGGGCTGCCGCTGTCCTTCACGGGCGCCTATTTCGAGGCGATGTCCGGGCTGACCACCACCGGCGCCACAGTCCTGACCAACCTGGACACCTTGCCGCCATCGATCAACCTGTGGCGGGCGACGCTGATCTGGATCGGCGGCATGGGCATCCTGGTGCTGGCCGTCGCCATTCTGCCGCTGCTGGGCGTCGGCGGGCATCAGGTGGTGCGGGCCGAGACTCCGGGGCCCATGAAAGACGAGCGCCTGACGCCCCGCATCGCCAGCACGGCCAAGGCGCTGTACGCGGTCTATTTCGTGTTCTCCATCCTCTGCTTCATTGCGTACCGGCTGGCCGGGCTGTCTTGGTTCGAGGCCTGGTGCCACATGGCCACCACCATGGGGCTGGGCGGCTTTTCCACCTGGGACGACGGCTTCGCGCACTTTGACTCCGTCGCGGTCGAAATGGTGGCGATGGTGTTCATGCTGATCGCGGGCATCAACTTCGCCACGCACTTCAATGCCTTCCGCCAGCGCAGTCCGCGCGCCTATTGGCGCTGTCCGGAGGCCATCCCGTACCTGGTCGTCGTGCTGGGGGTCGGACTGGTCATCTCGGTGTACCTCTTCATCAAGGACGTCTACACCGACCCGCTGGAAGCGCTGCGCTACGGGATGTTCAACACCATCTCCATGGCTACCACGACCGGCTATGCCAATACCGATTTCGCCCAATGGCCGCTGTTTGCGCCGCTGACGATGCTGCTGCTGTCGGGCTTTGCGACGTCGGCGGGGTCGACGGGGGGCGGGATCAAGATGATCCGCGCCATCCTGCTGATCAAGCAGGCCCGCAATGAGCTGGTCACCATGTTGCATCCGCATGCCGTCAGCCCGGTCCGGATCAACGGCCGGGCGGTTGAGACGCGCACCATGTCGTCCGTGCTGGCCTTCATGCTGTTCTACGGCCTGTCCATCGCGGTGTTCACCAGCCTGCTGCTGCTCTCGGGCCTGGACCCGATCACGGCGTTCTCGGCCGTTTTCGCCAGCGTGAACAACACCGGGCCCGGCCTGGGGCCGGTGGGCCCCATGGGCACCTTTGCGGTGCTGTCGGACTTCCAGATCTGGGTCTGCACCTTTGCCATGCTGATCGGCCGGCTGGAACTGCTGACGGTGCTGGTGCTCTTCACGCCGATCTTCTGGCGCAAATAGGCGCCGCCACGCCTCGGAATCATCAGGGATAACCCTGATTAGGGTTATCCCGCCCCCTTTGGAAATCCCCGTCTTTTCTGGCTCCGCGGCGGGCGCTCGCCCAGAACCCGCGCCAATCCTGGGCGGTAAGCGCTTGCTTACTTTTCCTTAGAGGGAAAAACCGGATGATTCGCGATGTTGCACACAAATGTCACGATTTTCAATCGTTTTGCCACAAACCTGCGGCTATCATGCGTTCACAAGCCGCCGTCTAGTGCCCCCCGGGAGGTTGCCGGGCTTCAAGGTCGAACGGCGCATACCCTCATCAAACATTCAAAGGAGTCCGAGATGGAACAAATCCCGTTCATTTCGTCGGCCCCCAACACCCTGGGCATCGAACTCGAGCTGCAACTGATCGACCCCCGCAGTTTTGACCTTGCTGCAGCGTCTGACGAACTGTTGGCCCAAATGGCCAACCATCCTATTGCCGACCGCGTAAAACCCGAAATCACGCGGTCCATGATCGAACTGAACTCCTCGGTGCATGAGCACCCCATGGGCCTCTTGGCCGAGATGCGCGAGATGCGCGACGCCCTGGTTGAAGCCGCGGATGCGGTCGGCGTGTCGGTGGCGGGCGGAGGCGCCCATCCCTTCATGCGCTGGCAAGAGCGCTCCATCTCGGATACCCCGCGCTTCCAGTACTTGGCCGAAATGTACGGTTACCTGGCGCGTCAATTTACGGTGTTCGGCCAACACATCCATCTGGGCGTGAAAAGCGGCGACGATTCCATCAAGCTGCTGCGCCGACTCTCGCCCTACGTGCCGCACTTCATCGCGCTGACGGCGTCGTCGCCGTACTGCGAGGGGGTGGACACCCTGTTCTCGTGCTCGCGCCTGAATGCGGTCAACAGCTTCCCGCTGGCCGGCCATATGCCGCCCGAGGTCAAGGACTGGTACCAGTTTGAAGCCCACCTGTCCCAGCTTCGCGCTTTTGGCCTGGCCGAGAGCATCAAGGACTTGTACTGGGATATCCGTCCCAAGCCCGAGTTCGGCACGGTCGAAATCCGGGTCTGCGACACGCCGCTGACGGTGGAGCGCGCCTGCCAGGTGGCGGCGTTTGCCCAAGCGCTGTCCGTGCTGCTGATGCGCGAGGAAGATCCCAGCGACAACGCCTGGCTGTCCTATCGCAGCAACCACTTCCAGGCCTGCCGCTTTGGCCTGCAGGGCAGCTACGTCACGCCCGACGGGCAGCGCGTGCGCCTGATCGACCATATGCGTGCGCTGTTCCAGCGTCTGATGCCGGTGGCCGAGGAACTGGGTACGGGCGACATGATCGCCGTTTTGCGCGACGACGCCATGCGCGCCGGCAACGACGCCCGCTGGCTGCGCAGCCAATACCATCGCCTGCGCGACTTGCCGCTGGTGGTGGAAGCCATGTCGAACGCGTGGCGCGGTACGGCGGCGCCCGTTGCGCCGCCGGCAGAGCCGACCGCGGTGCTTCGCCGCCGCATCCGGGCAACGTCCGAACCCATGCAAGGTCTGTCCGCGTCCGAGCCGGGCGTGACCGTGCCGGAACGCTTGCACTAGGCTGCGGCAGGGGTGCTTGCGAGGCCCGCTTGGCGGGCCTTTTTCACAGGCGCGGCATGCAGGCCTGCTTTCGGAGACCGAACTTTCAGGGCGGCTTTGCAGGCCCTGTCGTCAAAGGGTTCCGCGCTGCCGGCCGCCGATCGCGCTGATGGACAGGCGGGTTTCGCCCGCCACGGTCCGATGCGCGGCGGCGCGCCAGGCGTGGCCGTAGGCTACTTCGATACTCAAGACGATCAGGCCGTCCGCATTGCGTTGCGCTTCCAGCGCCGCGCAAAGGCGGTCGCGCCAGCCGCGTCCCACGAGTCCGCCGCGGCGGCCTTCGGCGGGGTTGCCGCCCAGGGCGCGCACATCCTGCAGCAGCTTTTCGGGGCTGCGGTAGGTCAGCGTCAGGATCTCCTGGTCCATCACCGGATCCGCAAAGCCGTTTTCCACCAGCAGGTCGCCGAAGTCGTGCATGTCCACGAAGGACGGCGTGGCCGTGCGCAGGCCGGCATCCGCCAGCGCCTGCCGCAATTCGCGCAGCGTGGCCGGTCCCAGACAGGAAAACATCGCCAGGCCGCCCACTTTCAGGATGCGGCGCCATTCGGCCAGCACGGCGTGCGGTTCGCGGTGCCAGTGCATGGCCATGTTCGACCACACCAGTTCCAGCGATTCGGGCGGCAGGCCCGTGTTGGCCAGATCGGCGTTCACGAACGCGGGGGCGGCCGGGCCGCGCCGCGCCAGCTTGCCGATCCAGGCCGACAGGCCGGCTGGCGCGTGACGCTGGCGCGCTTGCGCCAGCAAGGGCTCACAGTTGTCCAGCCCGATGTAGGCCGCGTCGGGATAGCGTTCGCGCAGCAACGGCAGGTTGTCGCCGGCGCCGCAACCGGCGTCCAGCATGGCCTGCGGTTGCACGCGGATGTACTGCAGGCGGCCGAGCAT
Organism: Achromobacter sp. UBA2119; assembly: GCF_002331005.1. Classification (NCBI taxonomy): domain Bacteria; kingdom Pseudomonadati; phylum Pseudomonadota; class Betaproteobacteria; order Burkholderiales; family Alcaligenaceae; genus Achromobacter; species Achromobacter sp. UBA2119. The sequence goes on from NZ_DCYD01000008.1 coordinate 244,038, forward strand.
GCGGCGCGCCACTTCGCCATAGAGGAATTGGGCGTCCGCCAGGTCGCCGCGGCGCGCGAACTGGCGCGGCACGTCGGCGCTGACGAGGGGCAGGGAGGGGGGCGTTGCGGTTTCTGGCAGGGACATTTCGGTCGCGCTCACGGGATCTCCCGGGGCGGAGCATGGTTTGATCTGGGATGGCTCACATTATTGCCCATCCCGGCGGCAGGCTCCGATTGTCCCTACTGAACATGGGGCGACGGTTGTTGTCGCGCCTGGGATGCGATTGTCCGTTGTGCGGGGCACGGGTTGCGGGCGCGCGGCTGTGCGCCGGGTGTCAGGCGGACATCATGGCCGGACCGCCGGGGGGCTTGGCAAGGTGCCCGCGATGCGCGCTGCGCCTTCAAGGGGGCGGACAGCATTGCGCGGCGTGTCTGGCGCAGCCGCAGGCGTTCAGCCGCACGATCACGGCGTTTGACTATGCGCCGCCCGGCGATGCGCTGGTGCTGATGTTGAAGACGCAGTTGCGGCTCAGCATGGCGCCGGTGCTGGCGCGAATGATGGCGCAGGCGGTGCGGGAGGCGGCGGCGCAGTCCGGCGCGCAAGCCGTCGGCATCTCCGGATCAAGCGGTTCTGACACCGCCGCCGACTGCGGGCGCTGCACCGGGTTCCTGCCGCCCGATCTTCTCCTGGTCCCCATTCCCGCCAGCCGGGCGTCGCTGCGGCAGCGGGGCATGAACCCGGCGGCCGAGATCGCGCGCAGTCTGGCCGCCGAACTGGCGCTGCCGGCGCCGCTTCTCCTGCTTGCACGGCGGCGCGAAACGCCCCGCCAGGCCACGCTAGGCCGGCGGGCGCGGCAGCGGGGGGCGGCGGGTCTCTTTGTCTGCACCGGCCCGGTTCGCGGGCGTCATGTGGCGGTGGTGGACGACGTGATGACCACCGGCAGTACCGTGGGCGCGGCGGCCACTGCCCTGATGGCGGCAGGCGCGGCCAGCGTGACGGTATTGGTGGCCGCGCGTACGCCATGATCTGCCTGCATCGCCGTCTGGATCGTGCCTGGCTTCCCGCCCGCATCCCCGCCCGTGCCCCCGCATGCATCCTGGCCTGCATCCGCCGTTTGCAACCGCGCCCGCATCCGCGCCTTCACCGGACCGCCGTCGGGTCGCGGTTCCTGGCCCCGCCGCCAAATCGGCGACAATCACGCTCGCGCGGCCGCTTCCCGGCCGCGGACCTTTCCCCCTTTGCCCGCACCATGTTCCACGTCATTCTCGTCTGCCCGGAGATCCCTCCCAACACTGGCAACGCCATCCGCTTGTGCGCCAATACCGGCGCGCAACTGCATCTGGTGCGTCCCTTGGGGTTCGAGCTGGATGACGCCCGCATGCGGCGCGCGGGGCTGGACTATCACGAGTGGCAGCCTGTGCGCGTGCACGACACGCTGCAGGAGGCGCTGGACGACACCGGCGCCGTCGCGTCCAGCATCTATGCGCTGACCACGCACGCGCAGCGCAGCGTGGCCGATGTCAGTTTCAAGCCGGGAGATGTGTTCGTGTTTGGCCGCGAAAGCGCGGGCCTGTCGGACGAGCATCAGGCGATGTTTCCGCCGCAGCAGCGCCTGCGGCTGCCGATGCGCACCGGCCAGCGCAGCCTGAATCTGTCGAACGCCGTGGCGGTCACGGTGTTCGAGGCCTGGCGCCAGCAGGGCTACGAAGGGGGCGCATAGACGCCGCCCCTCGGTCTGAAGATCAGTCCAGCGACAGCTTCAGCTTGTCGATCACCTGGTCCCAGCGCGCCTTTTCATTCTTGATGCGGTTGGTCAGCGCTTCCGGCGTCGATGGGGCCGGCGTGAAGTATTGCAGCGCCAGCTGCTTGCGCACGGCCTCGCTATTGATGATGCGCGCCAGTTCGCTGTTGAGCCGTTCAATGATCGGCGTGGGCGTGCCGGCCGGCGCCAGGATCGCATTCCACGAGATGGCTTCAAAGTCCGGATAGCCCTGCGAGGCCATGGTGGGCACGCCGGGCAGGGCGTCGCTGGGCTGCAGGCTGGTCACGGCCAGCAGCTTGACCTTGCCGTCGCGCGCCTGCGGCACGGCGATCGCCGGCACCATGAAGCCGGCTTGCACGTCGCCGCCGATGATGGCGGTGATGACCTGCGGAAAGCCGGAATACGGGATGTGGGCCAGGTCCACGCCCGCGCGTTCCTTGAACATCTCCATGGCCAGGTGGGCTGAACTGCCCGGACCGACCGATCCGTAGTTCAGCGAGTTGCCGCGGCCCATGACCAGCTTGACGAAGTCCTGGACGTTGTCGACCTTGAGGTTGCCCGGCACCACCAGCACGTTGGGGCTGGTGCCGACCAGCGATACCGGCTCCAGGTCGGTCAGCGGGTCGTAGCCCAGCGTCTTCTTATAGAGCGTGGGCGCCGTGACCAGCGGGCCGTTGATCGTGTAGAGCAGGGTGTAGCCGTCGGGCTTGGCCTGCGACACCATGCGCGTGCCGATGTTGCCGCCGGCGCCCGGCTTGTTGTCGATCACGATGGGCTGGCCCAGGGCCTGGGACAGCGGCTCGGAAATCGTGCGCGCCAGGATGTCGGGCGACGAGCCGGGCGGGAAGGGCACGACCATGTGGATCGGGCGCTCGGGCCAGTCGGCGTGGGCGGCAACGGGCAGGATGGCGGCCAGGCTCAGGCAAAGGCCACGCAGCAGCGGGCCGACCCGGAACTTGCGGGTTTGCGTCATGAAGGATGTCTCCTCGGGGTGGGTGTCGTGTCTTGTTGTGGAAGCGGGTTGGACGGGCGCGATCTAGGCGGCGCCGATGGCCTCGCCGGAGCCGGCGCCCAGTCCTTCATAGCGCGCATCCCGCGCCAGCAGGGCCGAGACGGCGGTCATGGGCGCAACGCCTTCGAACAGCACGGCGCACACCGCTTCGGTGATCGGCAATTCGACATTGATGGCGCGGGCGCGGTCCAGCGCGGCGCGGGCGCAGCGCACGCCTTCGGCGGTGATGCCGCTGGCCAGGATGTCGGCCAGCTTGCGGCCCGCGCCGATCTCCAGGCCCACGCGCCGGTTGCGCGACAGCTCGCCGGTGGCGGTCAGCACCAGATCGCCCAGGCCGGTTAGCCCGGCGAAGGTTTCGGCCTGTGCGCCCAGCGCGACGCCAAAGCGGGTCATCTCGGCCAGGCCGCGGGTGATCAGGGCCGCGCGGGCATTGGTGCCCAGCGCAAGGCCATCGCCAATGCCGCAGGCAACCGCAATGACGTTCTTGAGCGCGCCGCCGACTTCGACGCCAACCAGGTCGGTGCTGGCGTAGACGCGCAGCGCCGCGCCATGGAAGGCGGCGGTGGTGGCTTCGCGCAGGGCGGGGCTGCTGCTGGCGACCGTCAGGGCGACGGGCAGGCCCTGTGCGACTTCGCGCGCGAACGAGGGGCCCGACAGGGCGCCGCCGGTCGCGCCGGGCAGTGCCTCGCGCATGATTTCGTGGGGCAGTCTGGCCGTGTCGGCCTCAAAGCCCTTGCACGTCCAGACGATGGGCGTGTCTTGCAGTCCCAGTGCGGGCAGCCGTTGCGACAGCGCCTCGCAGATGGACGTGAGACCCGCGACGGGCACGCCCAGCACGATCAGACGGCGCGCGGCGTCGTCCTGCAGGGTGCGCAGCGTGGCGTCCAGGTCAGAGGAATATTGCAGCGTCTTGGGCAGGGAAATGCCCGGCAGATAGCGGGCATTTTCGTGGGTGGCGGCCATGGCGGCCGCTTGCGCGGCTTCGCGCGCCCAGAGCTGGGTGGGATGGCGGCGGCTGGCGGCCGCCGCCAAGGCGGTGCCCCAACTGCCCGCTCCCAGGACGGCGACGCGCAGGCGCGGCTCGGCGGGTTGGTTCATGGGGCGCCGCGGGGTGCTTACTGGCGGGTGGCGCCGGGGGGCAGGATGATGCCCGATTCGGCGCCGTTGGCGCCGGCGGCCTGCTGCTGTTGCAGTTCGGCGATGCGTTGCTCGTACAGAGCCTGGAAGTTGACTTCGGTCAGGTGCAGCGGCGGCATCGAGGTGCGGGTGATCGCATCGGCGATGTTGGCGCGCAGGTACGGGTACAGCATCGTGGGGCAGACAATGCCCAGCAGCGGGTCGAGTTGCTCTTCGGGGATGTTGGCCGCTTCGAAGATGCCGGCTTGCGTGCCTTCAACCAGGTACACGACCTTGTCGTTGATGCGCGTGGTGACGGTGACGGTGACCGTGGTTTCGAACACGGTTTCGGCCAGGCGCTGGCCGCCCACGGTGATGCTTACTTCGACCTGCGGCGCTTCCTGCTCCAGGAACACGTGAGGCGCGTTCGGCATTTCCAGCGAAAGGTCTTTCAGGTAGACGCGCTGCAGATTGAACGAGGGCGCGTCGTTGCCGCCTTCTTGCTGGGTGTTTTGGTCTTGATCAGCCATGAGTGTTTCCGTTGGTGGGAGAGGCAAAAAGGGGCGATTAGCCGTTCAGCAAGGGGGTCAGTCCACCCGAGCGGTCCAGGGCTATCAGGTCGTCGCAACCGCCGACATGGGTATCGCCGATGAAGATCTGCGGGACGGTGCGCCGGCCGGTGCGTTCGATCATGACATCGCGCTGGGACGGTTCGCGGTCGATCTGGATGATTTCCAGGTCGGCCACGCCACGCTGCTCGAGCAGCGCCTTGGCGCGGGAGCAATAGGGGCAATAGTCCTTGCTGTACATGACGACTTTGTTCATAGGGCGCTCCTGTGGGTACAAGAATAGGTAGATGGGGGCGAGTCCCCCTGCTTCAACCCTTCTGGGTTACCGGCAGGCTGGCGGCCGACCAGGCACGCATGCCGCCTTCCAGCGGCACGACGTCGGTGAATCCCTGGGCGCGCAGCTTGGCGGCGGCGCGGGCCGAATCGCGGCCATTGTCGCAAACCACCACCAGCGGCTTGTTCTTGGGCAGCGAGCCGGCCTTCTGCTCGAGGTCGGCTGCCGGCACGTTTCGTGCCTGAGCGATATGACCGGCCTGGAATTGCTCGACGGGGCGCACGTCGACCCACACGGCATTGCGCTGATTGACCATCTGGATGGCTTCAGTCGTGCTGATGGCGGACCCGGTCCGGCCCTTTCGCAGGGCGGGAATGATCAGCATCACGCCGGAAACCACGGCGACGGCGACGATGAAGATGTTGTTTTTATCGAGCAAGAATTGCAAAAGGTCCACGAAGGCTTCCTGTAGTACGTCGGCGGGCGCTACGTCGGCTTGCGGGTGGGCAAGTCTTCCGGCCAGCCTGGTAGGGGCGAACCCTGATGCGACGCGTCCAGGACATGGACGCGGTGCGCCGGGGCAAAATCACGGGCAAAATCACTCAATTATAAAATGAGCGCATTCCTTAACCATCCTCCAACTTTAACCCGCCCGGCGGGCGCCCCAAACCATGCACAAACTCGTACTGATGCGCCACGGTGAAAGCCAGTGGAATCTTGAAAACCGTTTCACCGGCTGGACCGACGTCGACCTGACCGACACCGGCCGCGAACAGGCCCGCAAGGCGGGCGAACTGCTCAAGAAAGAAGGCTTCACCTTCGACCTGGCCTACACCTCGGTCCTCAAGCGCGCCATCCGCACCCTGTGGATCGCCCTGGACGCCATGGACGCCATGTACACCCCGGTCGGCGTGAACTGGCGCCTGAACGAACGCCACTACGGCGCCCTGCAGGGCCTGAACAAGTCCGAAACCGCCGCCAAGTACGGCGACGAGCAGGTCCTGATCTGGCGCCGCGCCTACGCCATCGCCCCGGAGCCGCTGTCGCTGGACGACGAACGCCACCCGCGCTTTGACAGCCGCTACGCCAAGATCCCGGCCGACCAGCTGCCCGCCACCGAGTGCCTGAAGGACACCGTGGCCCGCGTGCTGCCGTTCTGGAACGACTCCATCGCCCCGGCCATCCGCTCGGGCCGCAAGGTCTTGATCGCCGCCCACGGCAACAGCCTGCGCGCCCTCATCAAGCACCTGGACAACGTGTCGGACGACGACATCGTCAACCTGAACATCCCGACCGGCCAGCCGCTGGTCTACGAACTGGATGATGACCTGCGTCCGATCCGCCACTATTATCTGGGCGATGCCGCCGAGATCGAGGCGGCCATGGCTGCGGTCGCAGCTCAGGGCAAGGCCAAGAAGGACTGATATCTCTATGCGTCGCACGGCGGGGTTGTTGTTGGCGGTCATGTTGGCCAGTGGGACGCTGCCTGCGCGCGCCGCGTCCAGTGACCTCGCCGGGCGTCAGTCCGACGCCGAAAAACAGCAGGCCGCCTTGCGCGACCGCATCGAGAGTCTGCAAAAGGACATCGACGACCGCGAGGCGGCCCGCAAAGAGGCCGCCGACGCGCTCAAGCAGTCGGAATCGTCGATTTCCCGCATCAACCTGCGCCTGAAGGAACTGGCCGACGCCAACCGCAAGGCGACGGCCGATCTCGCGTCGCTGGAAAAGCAGATCACCGCGCAGGAGGCCGTGCTGGCCAAGCGCCGCGTCGAACTGGCCGACCAACTGCGCACCCAATACACCAGCGGCCTGTCGCCCTGGACGGCGCTGCTCTCGGGTGACGATCCCCAGGTCCTTGGCCGCAATCTGGGCTATCTGGACTACGTGTCCCGTGCCCGGGCCGACGCCGTGAAGGCGCTGCGGACCGACATCGACCGGCTGGCCGCCCTGCAGGCGCAGGCCGACGAACGCCGCGCCGAAATCGAGAAGGGGGTCGCCGAAACCTCCGAACAGAAAACCGCGCTGGTCGCGCAGCAAAAAGAGCGCGCCAGCCTGCTTGCACAGCTTGAAGGCCAGATCGCCGCCCAGCGCGCCGAGGCCAACAAGCTCGGCCGCGACGATCAGCGCCTGTCGCGGCTGATCACCGATCTGGACGCGGCCATCGCCAAGCAGATCGAGGAAGCCCGCAAGGCCGAAGAAGCGCGCAAGCGCGCCGAAGAAGCCCGCCGTGCCGAGGAAGCGCGCCGCGCGGCTGAAGAAGCCCGCCGCGCCGCCGAAGAGGCCAAAAAGCGCGCCGAGGCCGAACGCCGGTCGCAGGACGCGCGCCGCAAGGCCGAGGCAGACCGCAAGGCCGCCGAAGACGGCGCGCGCCGCGACAGCGAAGCCCGCGAGGCCGCCCAGGCGCGCGAACAGGTCGAAGCGGCAGCCCAGAAGAACCGCGGCCCGGTGGCCGTGGCCGACCCGGACGCCGCCGGCCTGCGTCCCGCCGAGCAGCGGCAGACCCGCATCGGCGGCCCGGCCGATACTCCGCCGTCAACAAAACCCGCGGATCCCCCCAAAAAGGCGGAACCTGTTGAGGAGCCCGCCACTCCAACGCGCAGTGCATCGGCCCAGCAGACCGCCAAGGCGCCGCCGGTCGGCGGCGGCAACGGCCTGCGTCATGGGCTGGCCATGCCGGTGCGCGGCCAGGTGCAGGGCAGGTTCGGGGTGGATCGTCCGGACGGCGGCGTGTGGCGCGGCGTGGTGCTGCGCGCGTCCGAGGGCACGCCCGTCAAGGTGGTGGCCCCCGGTACTGTGGTTTACGCCGATTGGCTGCGCGGCTTTGGCAACCTCATCATTGTGGATCATGGCCAGCAGTACCTGACCGTCTATGCTTACAACCAAAGTCTGCTCAAACGGGTGGGCGATGCGGTGGCCGGCGGGGATACTATTGCTACCGTGGGCGCAACCGGCGGCCAAGTGGAATCCGGCCTATACTTTGAAATTCGCCATCGTGGCGCTCCAGTGGACCCGGCCCAATGGCTGGCGCAGTAGATGTGGCGGCTGGTGCAGCCGGTTTGCTGGAATGCAATCGGCGTAAACGCTGTCGGTAAATGAATGTCGTTGGAAAAATACCGTTGGTAAATTACCAAACCCATCGGCGAAAACAAAATTCGGGAAGTGTGCATGGGCACTCGTAAGTTTCGCGGTTTCGGTCTGATTGCCATCGGTGCGGTGGCTGGTGTGTTGCTGAGTGTTGGCGTGACTGCGGTCGCCCAGCGTGGCAGCCCCCTGCCTCTGGACGAGCTCAGGCAACTGAGCAATGTCTTTGCCGCCATCAAGAACAACTACGTCGAGGCCGTCGACGACAAGACCCTGATCGACAATGCCATTTCCGGCATGGTGTCGAACCTGGATCCCCACTCCGCCTACCTGGATGCCGACGCGTTCCGCGAAATGCAGACCGCGACGCAAGGCGAGTTCGGTGGCCTGGGCATCGAGGTCGGCGCGGAAGACGGCTTCGTGAAGGTCATCTCGCCCATCGAGGACACGCCCGCGGCCCGCGCCGGCGTCATGGCGGGCGACCTGATCATCAAGATCGACGACACCCCCACCAAGGGCATGACCCTGAACGACGCGGTCAAGCTCATGCGTGGCGCGCCCAAGTCGCCCATCACCCTGACGATCATGCGCGCCGATCGCCCGCAGCCGATCGTCGTGAAGATCGTGCGCGACATCATCAAGGTGCGCAGCGTGCGCAGCAAGATGCTGGACAACGGCATCGCGTACGTGCGCGTCGCCCAGTTCCAGGAAAAGACCGGCGCCGACCTCGCCCGCCAGCTCAAGGAGCTGGGCGCGAAGGAACCGCCTAAGGGCCTGGTGCTGGACCTGCGCAACGACCCGGGTGGCCTCCTGACCAGCGCCATCGGTGTCTCTGGCGCGTTCCTGCCGCCCGATGCGCTCGTGGTGTCCACTGACGGCCGCACGCCGGACGCCCGCCACAAGTATCTGGCGACGCCGTCGGAATACGCCCGCGGCGAAAGCAACTACCTGTCCGGCCTGCCGGCCTGGACCAAGACGGTGCCGATGGTGGTGCTGGTGAACGTGGGTTCGGCCTCGGCCTCCGAGATCGTGGCCGGTGCGCTCCAGGACCACAAGCGCGCCAAGGTGCTGGGCAACCGCACGTTCGGCAAAGGCTCCGTGCAGGTGATCCTGCCGCTGTCCGAAACCACCGCGGTCAAGCTCACCACGTCGCGCTACTTCACGCCCAGCGGCCGTTCCATTCAGGCCACCGGCATCGAACCGGACTACGTCGTTGCCGATACGGCCGACGGCGACCTGTTCCGCCTGCCGCGCGAAGCCGACCTGCAACGTCACCTGTCCAACCAGCAGACCACCAACGAAATCAAGTCCAGCGCCGACCAGGACAACGTGGAACTGCCGGCCAAGGTGTTTGAATTCGGCGGCAAGGACGACTTCCAGCTTCAGCAGGCCCTGAACCTGCTGGCCGGCAAGCCGGTGCAGAAGGGCTCGGCCCGCGCCCAGGCCAAGGCTGACGCCAAGGCCGGCGGCGGAACGCCCCAGCGCATGAAGATCACGCCGACCGGAGTCGAGCCCAGCAAGGACAAATGAACGACGAGCAACTGCTGCGCTACGCCCGCCACATCCTGCTGGACGAACTCGGGATCGAAGGGCAGGAAAAACTGCTGGCGGCGCGTGTGCTCATCGTGGGGGCGGGCGGTCTGGGTTCGCCCGCCGCGCTCTACCTGGCCACCGCCGGCGTGGGCGACATCACGCTGGCCGACGACGACGTCGTCGAACTCAGCAACCTGCAGCGCCAGATCCTGCACACCACCGCAAGCGTTGGCCGGCCGAAGGCCGAGTCCGGCCGCGACATGCTGGGCGCCTTCAATCCGCAGACCCGCGTTCACGCCAGGGTCGAGCGCCTGAAGGACCAGGCCTTGTCCGATGCCGTCGCGCAAGCGGACCTGGTGCTGGACTGCACCGACAACTTCACCACCCGCCACGCCATCAACCGCGCCTGCGTGCAGCACCGCAAGCCGCTGGTGTCCGGCGCGGCCATCCGGTTCGACGGCCAGGTCAGCGTCTATGACCTGCGCGACGACAACGCGCCGTGCTATCACTGCCTGTTTCCTGAAGCCGACGACGTCGAGGAAGCCAACTGCGCCACCATGGGCGTCTTCGCGCCGGTGGTCGGCATCATCGGCAGCATGCAGGCCGCCGAAGCCCTGAAGCTGCTGTCCGGCGTGGGCGAAAGCCTGTCCGGGCGCTTGCTCTGGCTGGACGTGCGCACCATGCAATGGCGCAGCGTCAACGTGCAACGTGACCCCGAATGCGCGGTCTGCAGCCACCGGGGGCACGCCTGAAGTCTGTCGGTATTGAACCCAAGAACAATACTAAAGGTTTCAAATACCTGCTATAACGCCAGCCAGCCTACTGATTTCGGGTAGAGGGGCATGGACATGACGGCGTGGATACAGGACTGAAGTTCAGCCTGCCCAAGTGGCGGCTGACACGTTGGCTGACGCATTCCGGGCATGACACGCCGGCGGACATCCGCGCGGCGCTCATCGCCAGTCTGTTCGGCACGCTTCCCATTTTTGCCGGCGGGGTCATCAACACGCTGATGATCTCGGGCGTCGTCGCGTGGCGGCGGCCCGAACCGCTGTATATCTCGTGGCTGATCCTGGAGGTGGTGCTCGCGCTGGTGCGCGTCGTCATCCTGCGATCCGCGCTGCGAGCGGCCCCGAAGGGCGGCAATACCCACACCGACCTCTACATCCTGCTGGCGCTGTTCTGGGCGTTCAGCGTGGGTTATGGCGTCTTCATCACCCTGTTGAACGGCGACTGGCTGGCCGCGACACTGGCCGGCGTGTCCTGCGGCGCCATGGCCGGCGGGATCTGCTTCCGGAACTACGGCGCGCCCCGCCTGGTGGGCGCCATGATTTTCCTGAGTCTTGGCCCCATGTGCCTGGGCGCGCTCTTCACCGGCGAATGGGTCATGGCGATCGTGTTCATCCAGATTCCGTTCTATCTGATCAGCATGGTCATCGCCTCGCACCGCCTGAACCGCATCCTGGTGTCCACCATGTTGGCCGAGCGCGACAGCGACCGCCGCGCCAGCGAAGATGCGCTGACCGGCCTGGCCAACCGCGCCGGCCTGCAGGCGGCGCTGGAACGCGTGTGCTCCAGCGCACGCGGCCATGACAGCGCCGCGGCGCTGCTCTACATGGACATGGACGACTTCAAGCGCATCAACGACACGCACGGCCACGCCGGGGGCGATCAGGTGCTCAAGACCATCGCGGAACGCATGCGCGCCATGCTCCGCGTGGACGACGTCGCCGCGCGGATCGGCGGCGACGAATTCATCGTGCTGGTCACCGGCATCGACGCCACCGCCGCACTGCGGCTGGGCGAACACCTGCTGCGCGACGTCTCCCAGCCCATCACGCTGGCAGACGGCAATCGCGTCTGCGTGGGACTGTCCATCGGCATCTCGATCCTGTCCGGCGCCAACCGCACTCCGCAGGGCGCGCTGGACTCCGCCGATGCCGCGCTGTATCGCGCCAAGGCGCAGGGCGGCCGCTGCTGCGTGGTGGATCAGAGCGGGCAGATCGCGGAAAGCGAAGGATTGCAGAGCGCATCCGTCGCGGCTTGATTGGGAGCGGAGCTGTCCGAATTGGTCCGAATCGGTCCAGCGCTGTATGCCGCGTGCGGCGTGCCCGTTGCGCAGCGGATGCTTTCCAGACGCAACCCCACCGCGCTTCGGTCGCATTCCAGCTTCGACTCCGCCACGCGTTCCCACGTCCCGATCCCGCCGGTGAGTTACTCCGGCCCCCTCACGAAACAACAAAGTTATCAGATAACCTGAAAAATATGCCTATAATCCGCCCATGTTGACGAAGAGCCTCACCCTCACCGAGCAGGTTGCCCGCCAGCTCGCCAGCGACATCGCGGATGGTGTCCACGCCGTCGGCGCCAAGCTGCCGGCCGGACGCGTGCTGGCCGAGCAATATGGCGTCAGCGCCGCCGTCATCCGAGAAGCCACGGAGCGCCTGCGCGCCCAAGGGCTGATCCAGAGCCGACAGGGTTCGGGCAGCACGGTCGTCTCGCGCACCGGGGCGCAAGGCTTTCAGGTGTCCACCGGCATCGCGGTCGACCGCAAGAAGCTTGCCAGCGTCTACGAACTGCGCATGGAACTTGAAGGCGGCGCAGCCGCCCTGGCGGCTGTCCGCAGCACGCCGGAGGACCTGGACGCCATGGCGTCAGCCCTCGCCTCGCTGCAAGCCCATCTGGACCACCCCGAGGCCGGCGTCGAACATGACATCGCCTTCCACGTCGCCATCGCGACCGCCACGCACAACAGCTACTACCAGGACCTGCTGCAATACCTGAACCTGCAGCTGCGCCTGGCGGTCAGCACCGCCCGGTCCAACAGCCGCCTGCAAGACGGCCTGACCGCCGCCGTGCACCAGGAACACGTCGCCGTGTTCGAGGCCATCCGCGCCCGCGATCCGGACCGTGCCCGCCAGGCCGCCATCCGCCACCTGCAGCAAGCCGCCGGCCGCCTGCAGCTCGATCTTCTCTCTCCCGCCGCATCCCACATCTCATGAGCGCATCCGACTTTTCTCAACGGCTGGTCCAAGCCCTGGGCCCCGACACCGTCTTCACCGACCCGGCCGACATCGCGCCGTGGCTGTCCGATTGGCGCGGCCTGTACAACGGCCAGGCCCAGGCGGTCGTGCGCCCGCGTACGACGGCCGAGGTCGCCACGTGCCTTGCCCTGTGCCAGGAAGCCGGCGTACCGGTCGTGCCGCGCGGCGGCAACACCGGCTTGTGCGGCGGCGCCACGCCCGATGGCGGCGCCAGCAACGTCGTCATCAGCCTGGACCGCATGAACGCCGTGCGCGCCATCGACACCGTGGCCAACACCATGGTTGCCGAGGCCGGCGCCATCCTCGGCAATCTGCGCCGCGCCGCCCAGCACGCCGGCCGCCTGCTGCCGCTCAGCCTGGCCGCCGAAGACTCCAGCCAGATCGGCGGCAACGTCGCCACCAACGCCGGCGGCGTGAACGTGGTGCGCTACGGCATGGCGCGTGAACTGGTCCTGGGCCTGGAAGCGGTGCTGCCCACCGGCGAAATCTTCCACGGCCTGCGCACCCTGCGCAAAGACAACACCGGCTACGACCTCAAGCAATTGCTCATCGGCTCCGAAGGCACGCTGGGCATCATCACCGCCGTCGCGCTGCGCCTCTACCCGCGCACCGACGTGCGCTCGGTCGTGCTGGCCGCCGTCGAATCGCCCGCGCAAGCGCTGCAACTCTTCGAGATCCTGTTCGAACAATGCGGCGCGCGCCTGCAGGCGTTCGAATTTTTCACCGGCGATTGCCTGGACCTGGTGCTGACGCATGCCGAGGGCGTGCAGGAACCGTTCGAACAGCGCTACCCGGCCTACGTGCTGGTGGAACTGGCCGACACGACGGACGAAACCGCCCTGAACACGCTGCTCGAAAACGTCATCGGCACGGCGCTGGAACGCGGCCTGTGCCTGGACGCCGCGGTCTCGGCGTCGCTGGCGCAGTTGCAGACGCTGTGGAAGCTGCGCGAGGAAATCTCCGAAGCCCAACGCGCCGACGGCCCGCACCTGAAGCACGACGTGTCGCTACCGATCGAACGCATCCCCGACTTCATGCAGACCGCCGAAGCCCGCGTACGCGCGCTGTACCCCGACATCCGCCCCTTCATCTTCGGCCACTTCGGCGACGGCAACCTGCACTACAACCTGTCCCGCCCCGCAGGCGCAGACCGCAACTGGGTCGCAGAGCATGGGGCGGCGATCACGGATGCGGTGTTGGATGAAGTGAATCGGTATGGCGGGAGTATTTCTGCCGAGCATGGGATCGGGCAGTTGAAGCGGGAGCATTTCTTGCATAGCAAGGATGCGGTGGAGTTGCGGTTGATGCGGGAGATCAAGAAGGTGATGGATCCTGCGGGGATCATGAATCCTGGGAAGTTGTTGTAGGCGGTTTTGTGGGTTTTATCTTCGTAGATTGCAGCAGATCTTTGTAGGCTGCATCAGATCTTTGTAGGCTGCATCAGATCTTTGTAGGCTGCATCAGATCTTCGTAGGTCATATCAGATCTTCGTAGGTCGCCCGACGCCGCGGTCACCGTGGGCACGATCGCCCACGATTGCGGTCCGGAGCCTTCGCTCCGGACTGCCCCGTTGTCATCCTCGTCCGCCTTCGGCTCCCTACGGATTCCCTCGGGCGCATCGACGGCGCTCGCGCCCACGGTGACCGCGACGCCGTGCTGCTAGGGTCTTTGGTATGGGGCGCTGCAAGACCTGTGTTCAGGGCAGGAAATCTGCGGGGCCGCCGGGTTGCTGCCGCCCGGGCGGCGGCAACCCAGCATCTGTCCCGTGGGACGTCGGGGTGGTGTGCGCTTGCGCGCCGGTGGGGATCGGTTTGCTAATGGTGCTCGCCGACGGGGGAGGGGCCGTGATGGGCGGCGCGCGTCAACGGTCCGCTACAACCTGCCGACCCGTACGCGCGCCGCCCATCGGGCACTTGAGTTCAAGTGGCGATTAACGTCGGTACTGGTTGAGTTTGGCGAGATCGTCCGCCGCTGCCTGTGTCTGACCTCGTCCGATGGCGGTGTCAGACACCCGGCTTGGTCTTACGAAACCGACGGTGCCAGACGGTATCCCAACCAGATGCCGCCACACGCGAAGCGTCATCGCCACGACGCAAGACGACGCGTAAGCCCACGAAGGCCGCCCGCGCGGCCGCCCGGGGGCGGGCACCGCAAGACGCTTCTCTTCCACCTCGCGGATGGCAAGAACCTAAAGAACCCGACTCGCCCCAACGCCCCGGAAGATTAAGCAACTCGAGCCCGGTGTGGCGTGGGCCTGGGGTGGGCGGGGCGTTTAGATGCGCCCGAGGGAAACCGAAGGGAGCCGAAGGCGTACGAGGTTGACGAAGGGGCAGTCCGGAGCGAAGGCTCCGGACCGCAATCGGAGCCCCGCCCACCCCAGGCCCACGACGCGCCGGGCGTCTAAAGAACCCGATCCGCCGCAAGCCGCAAGCCGCAAGCCACACCCGCAACTCACTGCCGGTGATAAACCTCACTTCCTTTCTTCACAAACTCCACCGACTTCTCCTGCATCCCCTTCGCCAGCGCCTCTTTCTCGCTGACGCCCTGAGCCGCCGCATAATCCCGCACATCCTGCGTGATCTTCATGCTGCAGAAATGCGGCCCGCACATCGAGCAGAAGTGCGCCACCTTCATCGAATCCTTCGGCAGCGTTTCGTCGTGGAATTCCTTCGCCGTATCCGGATCCAGCCCCAGGTTGAACTGATCATCCCAACGGAACTCGAACCGCGCCTTAGATAGCGCGTTGTCGCGGATCGCAGCCCCCGGATGCCCCTTCGCAAGATCAGCCGCATGCGCCGCGATCTTGTACGTGATGATGCCGTCCTTCACGTCCTTCTTGTTCGGCAGTCCCAGGTGTTCCTTCGGCGTCACATAGCAAAGCATCGCCGTGCCGTACCACCCGATCAGTGCCGCACCGATACCCGACGTGATGTGGTCATAGCCAGGCGCGATGTCCGTCGTCAGCGGACCCAGCGTATAGAACGGCGCCTCGTGGCAGTGTTCCAGCTGCAGGTCCATGTTCTCCTTGATCATCTGCATCGGCACATGCCCAGGCCCTTCGATCATCACCTGCACATCGTGCTTCCAGGCCACCTGCGTCAGCTCGCCCAGCGTCTTCAGTTCGGCGAACTGCGCCTCGTCGTTCGCGTCATAGCCCGAGCCCGGCCGCAGGCCGTCGCCCAGCGAAAAGCTCACGTCGTACGCCTTCATGATCTCGCAGATCTCTTCAAAGCGTTCGTACAGGAAGCTCTCCTTGTGATGCGCCAGGCACCACTTCGCCATGATCGAGCCGCCGCGCGACACGATGCCCGTCATCCGGTCTGCCGTCATCGGAATGAACGGCAGTCGCACGCCCGCATGGATCGTGAAATAGTCCACGCCTTGCTCCGCCTGCTCGATCAGCGTGTCGCGGAAGATCTCCCAGGTCAGGTCCTCGGCCTTGCCGTCCACCTTCTCCAGCGCCTGGTAGATCGGCACCGTGCCGATCGGCACCGGCGAATTGCGGATGATCCACTCGCGGGTTTCGTGGATGTGTTTGCCCGTGGACAGGTCCATCACCGTGTCGCCGCCCCAGCGGATCGCCCACGTCATCTTCTCCACTTCCTCGCCGATCCCCGAGCTCACCGCGGAATTGCCGATGTTCGCGTTGATCTTCACCAGGAAATTGCGGCCGATTGCCATCGGTTCCACTTCCGGGTGATTGATGTTGGCCGGAATGATCGCCCGGCCGCGCGCCACTTCCGCGCGCACGAATTCCGGCGTGATCGCGGCCGGAATCGAGGCGCCGAACGATTGGCCCGGATGCTGGCGCAGCAGGCGCTTGACCATCTTCTCGCCGTCGGGACCGCTGTCGCGCAGCGTCTGGAGGTAGTGCTCGCGGCGCAGGCTTTCGCGGATCGCCACGTATTCCATTTCCGGCGTGATGATGCCGCGGCGCGCGTAGTGCATCTGCGACACGTTCGCGCCTGACTTTGCGCGGCGCGGCGGGCGCTGCAGGTCAAAGCGCATCGCCGTCAGCTTGGGATCGGTCAGACGCGACTTGCCGTAATCGCTGGTGGGACCGGACAGCAGCTCCGTATCGCCGCGCTCCTCGATCCAGGCCCGGCGCAGTTCCGGCAGGCCGCGGCGGATATCGATCTTGGCCTCGGGGTCCGTGTACGGGCCGCTACAGTCGTACACCGTCAGCGGCGGGTTCTTCTCGCCGCCGAACATCGTCGGCGTGTCGTCCTGTTCGATTTCCCGGAAGGGTACGCGGATGTCGGGGCGTGAGCCCACTTCATACACGCGGCGGGATTTGGGCAGCGGTGCGACGGCCGCCGCGTCGACTTCGGCGGTAGCGGCCAGGAATTTGGGATTGGCGTTCATGGAAAGCTCCAAGCGAGTGGTTGGAGCCGATCGGGATGGACTCCCGTCCAGGCGTGCGAAGACGCGCGGCGGGAATACGCTCCCAGCATCGGCATTATCCGTACTGGTACGAAGGGACTCTCTCAACACGTCGCCGCCCTGAAGCGGGACGAGTACCCCTGCGTGAACGCTAAGTATAGAGCCAAGCAGACCCGGCGCATTCATCAATCTATTGGGAATGCCGCAAGCCGCGTAAATAGGGCTTTTCAAGCAGGCTGGTATTACTGCATTACATTTGGATTCAGTCTAGGCAGACACCGTCATGCAGGTTCGGTACACTTTTTTCCACCCGCCGCGTGTACAGTCTTAGAGTCTTACCGTTCGGCATCAGCCCACTTAAGAAGGAATCGAGCATGCAACTGAACCTACGCACTTTGGCGCCCGCCCTCGTTGTCGTGACATTGGCGCTAGCGGGTTGCAAGACCGCCCCGACTAAGACGTCCGACGCCGCGACCACGCCTCAAGCGGGCCAGCAAGCCGCCACGCCCGCGACCGCCGCGCGCGTGGATTTCTATCTCGCCAAGCGCGAACCCGGCGCCGGCCTGCGTGAAGTCAGCCTCCCGGACGGCAAGCTCTATCTGCAGGAAACGCCCGTCCTCACGCGCGCCGACCTGACCGATGCCGCCGCACTGGTGGACCGCCAAGGTCAGAACTTTGTTGGCCTGCGTTTCTCTGAAGCCGGCACGCGCAAGCTCACCACCGTCAGCACCGCCAACGTCGGCAGCGTCCTGGCTCTGGTGATCGATCAGGAACTGGTTGCCGCGCCGCTGATCGGCGAACCGCTCAACCGCGGCGTGCTGGCATTCGGCGTGCCTTCGGCTCAAGCCGCTTCCGAGATCGCCGCCCGCATCCGTGGCGACGCCGCTCCCGCGGCAGGTGGCACGGCCCCTGCGCCGGCGCCCGCCGCCAAGCCCTGATTCAGGGCGCGCAAAAAAAACCGGCTCATGTAGCCGGTTTTTTTGCGCCGCGTTTTTGTCCGGAAGGGGCGGCGCTTGCATCGCGGGCGTCCAACAAGAGCGGGATGAATGGTTCCGCGTGAACGACCGCCCGCCTGTATCGCAATCAGCCGATCTTGCGTCCGCGCGGCTTGACGCCGCGGCGAAGCAATGTGGTTTCGATGAAGGTCTGGGTCAACGCTTCGAGCATTGCCCGTTCGTCAGCCGTCAGCGACTCGAATTGCGAGGGCGAAATGTTGGGGTAGGGCCAAGGCGCCTGCGGGCGGGGCCGGCCGCCAGGGCGCGGCGCGGCGTCGGACACGCCTGATACTGGCAAGGTATTGCTCAGGTCGTAGGCTTCCAGGGGAAGTTCCATGGGACCCTTGCCGGTCTCCAGCCATTCGACTTCGATCTTCAACACCTGCGCCAGCTTGCGCGCGGATCGGCTCGAATGCCGCAGACCACTTTCGTAGCTGCCGATAGCACTTTGGGAGATTCGCACCAAACGGGCGAGCGCCTTCTGCGTGTGGCCACGAAGAAGACGCGCATGCTTCAGTCGGTCTGAGAATGTTTTCACAGGGCGATTGAAGCTTGCAGGTCGGTCACGTTGGTGGATATAAGTAACACTAGGGTGATAACTTCTGAGGCGGTCGCATGTGGGAGCGGGGCAGCGTGTTCATCGTGCCATCTGAGAATGTGGCGGGGTGGCGTCTTGCCGCCGTGCTGCGCCAGTTTCAATGGGAGACCCGCGTCTTCGCATCGGTGGACGCGCTGCAGGAACACCTGCCTGACCAGGCGCCGGATCTGCTGGCGCTGCAGGGGCCGCGCGCCGGCATTGCCGACCTTGTCGGCCATTTGCGCTATGCCGCGCCTGGCGCCCGGGTGGTGTGGCAGGACGGCAGCGCCACCGCGGCCGAGCGCGCGGCGGCGCTGGACGCGGGCGTCGATGCCTGTGTGCCGGCCGGCATGGAGCCCTTGGAATGGGATGCGCTGTTGCGCAGCCTGTTCCGGCGTTCGCGATGCGGACCGGGCGCGTGGCGCGTCGTTGCGCCGGGGCGGGTGCTGGTGGGCCCTGCGGGTCAGCGGCTGCCGCTCACGCTGCGCGAGCGCGCCGTGCTGATGCGGTTGTTCAACGCGCCGGGCTACTGCCTGCATCGCGAAAACTTCTTTCCGGCGGAAACGCGCGACCCCCTGGACGGCGCGCGGCGCGTGGATGTCGTCGTGTCGCGGCTGCGCAGCAAGGCGCGCCGGTTCAATATCGAACTTCCGCTATTGGCGGTGCGGGGGTGGGGGTACATCCTGCTGCCCGAAGGCGCGGGCAGGACGCCTTCGGTGGCGGACGGCGTCTGACTTACAGCACCACCAGGTTGTCCCGGTGCATGAGCTCGGGTTCGGTCATGCTGCCCAGAATGCGCGCGATCTGCGACGACGGCTGGCGCAGGATGCGGCGCGTGTCGGCAGACGAATAATTGATCAGGCCGCGGGCGCATTCCACGCCCTTGCTGTCCACGCAGGCCACGACGTCGCCGCGGCCGAACTCGCCCTCGACGTCGGTCACGCCGATGGGCAAGAGGCTCTTGCCTTCGCGCAGCAACGCTTGCACGGCGCCGTCGTCCAGCACGACGCGGCCGCGCAGCCGCAGGTGATCGGCCAGCCATTGCTTGCGCGCCGACCACACCGGCAGCACGGCCTGCAATTCGCTGCCGATGCACTCGCCCTGGGCCAGTCGCGTCAGCACGTTGCGTTCGCGGCCCGAGGCGATGACGGTGTGCGCGCCGCTGTGCGCCGCGCGCTTGGCGGCCAGCACCTTGGTCAGCATGCCGCCGGTGCCGATGCCGCTGCCCGCGCCACCCGCCATGGCTTCCAGCGCGGGTTCGCCGGCCTGGGCATGCGAAATGAATTTGGCTTGCGGGTTTTTGCGCGGATCCGAGTCATACAGGCCGCGTTGGTCGGTCAGGATGACCAGCGTGTCGGCTTCGATCAGGTTGGTGACCAGCGCGCCCAGCGTGTCGTTGTCGCCCAGGCGAATTTCATCGGTCACGACCGTGTCGTTTTCGTTCACGATGGGCACGACACCCAGACGCAGCAGTGCAAACAGAGTGCTGCGCGCGTTCAGGTAGCGGTGGCGGTCGGCCAGGTCTTCGTGGGTCAGCAGGATCTGCGCGGTGCGCAGGCCGTGTTCCGCGAAGGCGGCCTCGTAGGCCTGGCACAGTCCCATCTGGCCCACTGCCGCCGCAGCCTGCAGTTCGTGCATGACGGACGGGCGCTTGCGCCAGCCCAGGCGCGCCATGCCTTCGGCGATGGCGCCGCTGGACACCAGCACGATCTGCTTGCCCTGCTTGTGCAGGGCGGCGATCTGCGCGGCCCAGTGCGCGACGGCGGCGCGGTCCAGGCCTCGGCCTTCGTTGGTGACCAGCGATGAGCCGACTTTGGCGACGATGCGCTGGGCGTGGGTGACGACGGAAACGGCGGGTGATTCAGCAGACATGATGGCGGCCGGCTGCGGCGAAAAAAAGCGTAATCGAAAGGACTGCGATTATGGCTTATTCGTTACCGCCGCGCGGCGCCGCCGGCTTGTCCGCGTCGGTGCGCGTGTCGTCAAAGCGCGGGTCCGGCGCCACGTAGGTGCCTTCGGCCTGATCCTGCGCAAGCTGTTCCTTTTCGCGTTCGGCGTCCAGGTAGTCCTGCAGCGCGTAGATCAGGTCTTGCGTGCCCTCGCCCGACAGGCCCGAGATGCCGAATACCGGACCCGTCCAGCCGTAGAGTTCCAGGAAGCGGCGCTTGGTGTCCTCGGGGTCCGGCACCATGTCCAGCTTGTTCAGGATCAGCCAGCGGGGCTTGGCGGCCAGTTCGGCGTCATAGCGGCGCAATTCTTCGACGATAGCGCGGGCGTCCGCGACGGCCTGCTCGACCGGATCGGCGTCCGGGTCCGGCGTGGACACGTCCACCAGGTGCAGCAGCACGCGGGTGCGCGCCAAATGGCGCAGGAACAGGTGGCCAAGGCCGGCGCCTTCGGAGGCGCCTTCGATCAGACCCGGAATGTCGGCCACGACGAAGCTGCGCGACGGCGACGTGCGCACCACGCCCAGATTGGGATGCAGCGTGGTGAACGGATAGTCGGCGATCTTCGGCTTGGCGTTGGAAATGCGGGTGATCAGCGTCGACTTGCCCGCGTTGGGCAGGCCCAGCAGACCCACGTCGGCCAGCACTTTCAATTCCATGCGCAGGTAGCGGTGCTCGCCTTCCTTGCCCGGCGTCCACTGCTTGGGGGCGCGGTTCACGCTGGATTTGAAATGGATGTTGCCCATGCCGCCCTGGCCGCCGGCTGCCAGCACGACTTTCTGTTCGTGCTTGTTCAGGTCGAACAGGACTTCGCCGGTGTCGGCGTCATGGATGATCGTGCCCACCGGCACGCGCAGGGTGATGTCCGGGGCGGCAGCGCCGTACTGATCCGAGCCGCGGCCGTTTTCGCCGTTCTTGGCGCGGTGCAGGCGCGCGTAGCGGAAGTCGATCAGCGTGTTGATGTTGCGATCGGCCACCGCATAGATGGTGCCGCCGCGGCCACCGTCGCCGCCGTCGGGACCGCCACGGGGAATGAATTTTTCGCGGCGAAAGCTCGCCACGCCATTGCCGCCTTTACCGGCGACCACTTCAATGGTGGCTTCGTCTACGAATTTCATGGTGTCTGCGCGTGTAGTGGGTGAGGGCGGGCGTCCGTACAGGGAGCCGCCGGGAGGCAATCGAGAGCTTACTCGCCAATTGCCTTCAAACAAAAAAGCCCTGCCGCACGCGACAGGGCTTTTGCCGTTCGGGAAACGCGGCGAACCGCGTTCCAGATCGTATGCAACCGCGGACGTGAGGGCCGCGGGCTTGCCAACCGATTACTCGGCAGCGACGATCGAAACGGTCTGCTTGTTCAATGCGCCCTTGAAGCCGAATTGAACCTTGCCGTCGACCAGCGCGAACAGGGTGTGGTCCTTGCCCATGCCGACGTTCACGCCAGCGTGGAAGCGAGTACCGCGCTGACGCACGATGATCGAACCAGCGGGAATGAGTTCGCCGCCGAATGCCTTGACGCCCAGACGCTTCGATTCTGAGTCGCGTCCGTTCCGCGTAGAGCCGCCGCCCTTTTTCTGTGCCATGTTTAGCTCCTGCTAAGTGGTACCGAGTCGCTTCTTAAGCCGTGATGGCTTCGATGCGGATTTCGGTGTAGTTCTGACGGTGGCCCTGACGCTTCTGATAGTGCTTGCGACGGCGCATCTTGAAGATCTTGACCTTGTCGTGGCGGCCTTGCGCAAGAACCGTTGCCTTGACCACGGCGCCGGAGACGAGGGGCGTGCCAACTTTCAGTTGGTCGCCTTCGCCCACGGACAGCACTTGGTCCAGGGTGATTTCTTGCCCAATGTCAGCCGGTATCTGTTCTATCTTGAGTTTTTCGCCAGCGGCAACGCGATACTGCTTGCCACCGGTTTTTACGACCGCGTACATGGGGTGTTCCTTAAATAGGTAAATGGGTTCGTTCGTGTGGCCTGCCCTGCTGGGCGAGGGTGCCTTGCTGAACCGCCCTTGCCAAATGCCCGAAGATTCAGGGCTGACCAAGACGTCAGGGGGCATACACGAACAACCGACGTAATTCGGCCATTGCTGACCGAATCCGAGATATTAGCCCGGGACTTTTGGAAAGTCAAAAAGCTGTTGCAGGCTAAGGGCTTAGGTGTGGCGTGAAGGCTTCAGACGGCCGGGATCACGCGCAGCGCGATGTCGCGCGCCACCCGGCGGATGCCGTCCATGGCCGCTTGCCGGTGGGCGTCGTCCAGCCGGTCGGTCGGAATGGACGTGCTGACCGCGACCCGCTTGCCCAGCGGCGTGACGCCAACAAAGGCCGCAAAGCATACGAGGCCGGTGGCGACTTCCTCCCGATCCTGGGCCAGGCCCTCCCGGCGCGCCTCGTCCAGCTCGCGATGCAGGTGCGCGGCGTCCGAGATCGTGCGGTCGGTGACGCGGGGCAGGGTCTTGGGCAGCCGGGCCGCCAGCTCCTCGGGCGTCAGGCTGGCGAGCAGCGCCTTGCCCAGCGCGCAGGCGTGCGCGGGCAGCCGCAAGCCCAGGTCCGACACCAGGCGCACGGGCCGGCGTGCATCTTCCCGCGCCAGGTACACCACGTCAAAGCCATCCAGCGCGGCCAATTGCACTACCTCGTTGCAGCGGTCCACGAAGGCGGCGGCCGAATGGTGAAAGGCCGCTTGCAGACCATCGTGCCGCAGGTAGGCGGCGCCCAGTGCCATCAATTCCAGTCCGATGATGTAGCCGCCGTCCTGGCGTTCGACCCATCGGCGTTGCTCCAGGCAGTCGAGCAGCAGGTACAGCGTGCTCTTGGGCATCTCGCAGGCCCGCGCGAGTTCAGCGGCCTTCACGGGCGTGGGGCGGCCCGCCAGAATGCGCAGGATGTCGTGGGTGCGGCGGATGGCGGGGACGTCGTAATCGGCAGCCATGATTCCAATAGGTTGGACGTAAATGCAAGATGTTGGACATGATAAATGAAGTCTCCTAGACTGGTCCGCGATGCCGATGGGAGTGCCTCGGCGCCGGAAGCCCATGCCGCAGGATTGCGCGTGGGGCTGCCATGCCCGCCGGCCACTCATGCGACCGCGCCACCGACGCCCGGGCGGTACCCCGGCGCAAAACAATCACGCGCCCGCCACCCGGATCGGGCATTACGCGAGGAGACACCATGAACGACAACAACCTGCTGCCCGCCGACCTGCCCGACGCCCTGCTGGTGGGCCGCGTCTGGCGCCCCGATCCTGCCGGCGGACCCAGCGTGGTCGTTGTCCGTGCGGGCGAGGTGATCGATATCACCGCCACGGCGCCGACCGTATCCGACCTGCTGGACCATCCCGACCGCGTGGCCGTGGCGCGCGAGGCCAAGGGCGAATCCCTGGGCGACGCGCGCGCCCTCATGGCGGCCACGCTGCAAGGCGCCGATGGCCCGCGCCTGCTGGCGCCGTGCGATCTGCAGCCCGTAAAGGCGGCGGGCGTCACCTTTGCCATCAGTCTGCTGGAACGCCTGATCGAGGAAGAGGCGGGCGGCGACGCCGGCCGCGCGGAGGAAATCCGCGTGCGGATGCAGGCGCTGATCGGCTCGGATCTGTCCCGGCTGCGCCCGGGATCGCCCGAAGCCATCCGCCTGAAAGCCGAAATGATCGAGCGGGGCCAGTGGTCGCAATATCTGGAAGTGGGCATTGGCCCCGACGCTGAGGTCTTTTCCAAGACACCGCCCATGGCTTCGGTGGGATTCGGCGCGCGGATCGGCGTGCTGCCGGAATCGCAGTGGAACAACCCCGAGCCGGAGATCGTGCTGGCGGTCGACAGCCGGGGAGAAGTGGTGGGCGCCACCTTGGGCAACGACGTGAACCTGCGCGACATCGAAGGCCGCAGCGCGCTGCTCCTGACCAAGGCCAAGGACAACAACGGGTCCTGCGCCATCGGTCCGTTCATCCGGCTGTTCGATGGCGGCTTCACGCTGGACAGCGTGCGCGATGCCGACGTCTCGCTGCGCATCGAAGGCCCCGACGGGTTCGAGCTGGACGGCGTCAGCCACATGCGCGAAATCAGCCGCGACCCACTGGACCTCGTGCGCCAGACTTTTGGTGTGCACCATCAGTATCCCGACGGCTTCATGCTGTTCCTGGGCACCATGTTTTCGCCCTCCAAGGACCGCAAGGGCCCTGGCACCGGCTTCACCCACGTGACCGGCGACCGGGTCGTCATCGCCTCGGAGCGCCTGGGCGCACTGGTCAATGAAGTGCAACTGGCCACCGAAATCCCGCCCTGGACGTTTGGCGTGCGCGCGCTTTACGCCAACCTGGCCGCGCGGGGGCTGCTGCCGTACGGGCGCTGAGCCCGCCGCTGGATCCGACCCGGGGCAGGGCCCGCAGCGCCGGGCCTTGCCGCTTGCGGCATGCGCGCCCGGAATTCCTGCGCACTCCCCGTATAATCCACGGTCGAATCCCCCGCCGACCGCTGGCGGGCCCAGCGGTAAGAGCCGTCACGCGGCTCGCTTCACACTTGTCGGATACGTCTTGAATCTCCCCGCGCTCATTGCCCCCATAGCTGACGATATGAAAGCCGTCGATGCGGTTATCCGCGAGCGGCTGAATTCCGATGTGGTTCTGATCCGCACGATCGGCGACTACATCATTGGAGCGGGCGGCAAGCGCATGCGCCCGGCCATGGTGCTGATGGTGGCGCGCGCCCTGGGCTACGAAGGCACCCATCACCAACTGCTGGCAGCCGTCGTGGAATTCATCCACACCGCCACGCTGCTGCACGACGACGTGGTGGACGAGTCCGACCTGCGCCGCGGGCGCGAAACCGCCAACGCCGTGTTCGGCAACGCGGCCAGCGTCCTGGTGGGCGACTACCTGTATTCGCGGTCGTTCGAGATGATGGTCGAGGCCGACTCGATGCGCATCATGAGCATCCTGTCCGAAGCCACCACCGTGATCGCCGAGGGCGAGGTGCTGCAGCTTCTGAACGTGCATGACCCGGACGTCTCGCAAGAGCGCTACCTGCAGGTGGTGCGCTACAAGACCGCCAAGCTGTTCGAAGCCGCTGCCCAGGTGGGCGCCGTGCTGGCGGGCGCCACGCCCGAGCAGGAAGCCGCCGCGGCCGCCTATGGCCGCCACGTGGGCACCGCGTTCCAGCTGGTCGACGACGTCCTGGACTACAGCGGCGACGCCGCCGCGCTGGGCAAGAACGTCGGCGACGACCTGCGCGAAGGCAAGCCCACGCTGCCGCTGATCCGTGTCATGGAAGTGGGTACGCCTGAACAACAGCAACTGATCCGCGACGCCATCAAGACGGGCGACGCCGACTTCGCTGCCGTGGCCGCCGCCATCCAGGCCACGGACGCGCTGGAACACGCCCGCCTGGCCGCCGTGGCCGAGGCAGATCGGGCCCGTGAAGCCCTTTCGATCTACCCCATTTCCCCTTTTCAAAATTCTCTGTTAGAATTCTGCGCTTTCGCGGTGAATAGAGATCGCTAGCAAAAAACGGCGGTTGGAAATTCATCCAGGGGGTCTGAATATCAGACGGCCTGATGTGAAAAAAGCAGTGAAGAAAGTGCGGTGAAGAAAGTGCGGTGAAGAAAGTGCAGTGAAGCGTTTAGTGGGTCTGAGCACCGCTAAATGAGTAGTCAAGATCGGGGCGTAGCTCAGCCTGGTAGAGTACTGCGTTCGGGACGCAGGAGTCGGAGGTTCGAATCCTCTCGCCCCGACCACTGATTTGTGGTCGAATTTTTGGTGGTGTTCTCGACACCAGCAGCAAGAGCCGGAATCGCGAAAGCGACGCCGGCTTTTTTGCGTTTGCTCTCTTCCTGCGCCAGCAGGATGAACGTCGTCTCGATAGCGACGCCGGCTTCCTGAGCCATCAGCATAGCAGTCCGGTAATCCGGCAGGTGCGTGCCCTTCACATAGCGATCCAGGGTCTGTTGTTTCAGACCCCACGCCTTCGCCATGCTGTTCACGCTGCGCCCCTTGAGCGCAGCTTCTACGAATTCCTGATATTCCATCGCCAGTCCTATCTTGCCGAATTACACGGATTCGGGTAATGTCGCCCTGAATTACACAAAATCGTGTAACACAGAACTGTGTTTTAGCTAACGATAACCGCCCTTGAACGGGTATGCAACTGGGCCGTTGGCCCCACGCCGAAATAGAGGAACGCCATGCCACACGTGATCGCTGTCGCGTCCACCAAAGGTGGAGTCA
The DNA here is from genome assembly GCF_002331005.1 of Achromobacter sp. UBA2119. Taxonomy (NCBI): domain Bacteria; kingdom Pseudomonadati; phylum Pseudomonadota; class Betaproteobacteria; order Burkholderiales; family Alcaligenaceae; genus Achromobacter; species Achromobacter sp. UBA2119. The sequence continues at coordinate 270,518 of NZ_DCYD01000008.1, forward strand.
CGAAAACGACAACCTGCGCCAATCTCGCGGGAATATTTGCCGATTTTGGAATGCAGGTCTTGCTGTTCGATGCAGATGAACAGAACAGCTTGACCAAGTACTACCCCATCCAGCACAGGGCCGAGCATGGCCTGACGCGCGTCGTCACTCGTGGCGGCCTCGTCACTGAAGATTGCATCAGCAAGACGTCAATCCCAGGTATCGACATCGTTTGCTCGGACGCGGTATCAGGCAATCTGCAGACATGGTTGAAGGACCGCGAAGACCGGCTTTTAATTTTGCGCCGAGCGGTCCGACGCTCCGCAGCCGTCGACAAGTACCACGTGATCATCATCGACACGCAGGGCGCGGCGGGTGAACTGCAGAAGACTGCTGCTATGGCGGCGGACGTGATCCTGTCGCCCATCAAACCCGACGTGCTGTCGGCGGCTGAATTCGCCGACGGCACGCTAAGGATGATGGACTCGTTAAACAGCCTGTCCGACTTCGGTACCGACTTCCGCAGCGGAGACTTGTACGTGGTGATTAGCGCCTTGGAGCGCAATAACAATGCACGTCAGGTCGCGGATCAGATCCGTCGTAGTTTCGCAGGCCATAAGCAGGTCAAAGGAATTCTGAACACTGTGGTGCCGCATGCCGCTGCCTATACCGCAGCGGCGACCGCACGGGTCCCTGTTCACCAGTACGACCGCCGAAAAGTCGATAAGGCGCCGTGGGACGTGATGCACCGCCTTGCCTGGGAGCTATTCCCGGCATTGAACGGCATTTATGTGGACGGTCAAGGCCAGGCTGAAGAAGCGGAGGCCTGAGCTATGAAAACCGCCACTCGAATGCTCGACCTGCCCGATATTGGTGACCTGTTTCGGGCAACCGCTCCCGCCGCAGGGGAGCAGCCGCCGCTCACTTTTTACGTGGCGGTGTCACCAGATCACGCACCGCTGGAAATGCGCCGCGCGCGCGCCGCTGCGGTGGTTCAAACAGCCCTCCTCGCTATGCGACCGATCGGCCTAGAACCCGCAGCAACGGCCCCGGCCGAAGTCGTCAGTTTCAGCGAAATGCGCCGCATGGGCGTGTCGAAGAGTGAAGCAGCTCGCATATTCGAGGACCCCGTCCTCCACCGCTGCGTCCCCCATCCCATATTCATCGTGCCCGACCCTGTGCCGTATCTGAACGCGTGGTCGGCCATTAGCTCCGGGAGGATCGAGCCGTGACTACAAACAAGGAATTAGCTCTCCAGCACTTGGATACCGAACTAGGCCTGCTGCACCGTGCAATGCCCGAATCACCCGAGCGCGCCCTGCACCTCGGGATCGTTCTGGGCGCGGTAAGTGCGTATAGAAACCTGGGCGTGCTTGGCGAAGATGATCTGGTCTTCATGGCCACCGCGCTTGCCGGTGAAGACGACAAGCTTCCGATCCTGAGGGGGCACTGATGAAGCCGGCCTCAAAGAGAATCGACCTCACCCAGATGATCGCTTCGCGGTTGAGCGAGAGGTCGCCCGAACCCGCAGCCATCGACTCGGCCCTGACGAACGTCATAACCCTGAACGTTCGGGACGATTGTCGGCTGTACGAGCGCAACCCGCGTACGGTCCGCAATGAGAAATACGACGAAATTAAGGAGTCCGTGCGCAAGCGTGGCCTCGATCAGATGATCTCCGTGACGCAGAGGCCAGGAGAGAAGCACTACATCCCGGCCAAGGGCGGAAATACCCGCCTGGAGATCTTGCAGGAACTGGTCGCCGAGGGCGAAAGCCAATTCCTGCACATGGACTTCGTTATGGTTCCTTACCGTAGCGAAGCCGCCTTGCTCGCCGCGCACATGGTTGAAAACGACCAACGTTCTGGTCTCCTGTTTTGGGACGCTGCTCGCTCGACTTTTGACCTCAAGCAGGAATGGGAACGCGAGCGAGGATCGCCACTTTCCCTGCGGGATTTCTCTGAGCTGCTTAAGGCCGAGGAGGGTATACAGGCGTCGCCGGCGCTTCTTAGTCACTACGGCTTCACCATGAAGCACCTTTCGGAGCTTGCGTGCGCTGCAACGCATCTCTCTAGGCGTGATGTACAGGACCGCTTCATCCCGGCGCGCAGCCGTCTGGCGACCGTTGCGGCCAAGCTCGGCGCCGACGCCGCTCTGGAACAGGCATGGACGCTAGCAGTCGACCACATGCGCGATCGCTACGTCGCGACAAGAGCCCTGGACTTTGCGGCATTCAATGCACGCCTCGAAGAGAACTTCGGGCAGCGTACCCAACTCGCCACTGACGAGCTCCAACGCGCGGTTTTACTCATCCAGGCTGACTCGGACATCGACGCGATCACCCTCATGCGCGATGCGAAGCGGCCAAGTTCGACCATACCTGGTTCAGCCATCGGGGATGGCACTACGCAAGGCGAAAACGTTTCATCGCTAGGGGCGTCGCTCAGCACCGATGCGGATACCGCCCCGGCGATAGCGCGCGACGAGGTAAAGACACCATCCGCCGACCGACCACGCGACCGTCGTAGTGCGTCCTCCGAATCCCCCACGGAGCCGACAGAACGACGCGCAGATAGCCGCGAAGCGGCCGAGCGCGAGCTCTGGCACTCCCTGGAGGACCTTGTCGCGGCCAGCCATCTTCAAGGGTGCCTCATGGCCATCGAGGAACTTCCCTTGCGTTTCATGGTGGAAGTCCCCGCAGACGTAGGGCAGGACCGTGGCTCCCTGCAAGAGCAGGCTCTGCAGGGGGGGGAGAAGGCAGAACGCTACTACGCGTGGTGGTGGCTTGTGCTCTTGTCGCAACAAAACACGCCAGCAGGACTGCTGGTCATTCCGGACACGGACTTTAAACGGCATGCCGATAGTACCGACGCCTGGCAGGAAGCCTGCGAGGCGCTGCTCGGCGATCCCGTCTACGCGGATGGGTCCTATCACGTCGTGAGGCGTATGACCGATCCAAGCGACGCCACTGGCCCGTTGTACCTCCGGGTGATCCAGGCCGTGCGCATGTTCAATGAAGCCTTTCCCGAGCGATCCAGCGATGCATTTTGGCATTCGGTTGGCGTGCCTCTGGAGCTGATTGGAGGTGTGTCTTGAACTTCTTGGAACTGACCCATCCGACGCTAAAGCGCAAAGCGTTGCGCGAGCTGAATCAGCAAATTCGTCGGCGCGCGTATGCCGACGGCGCAATACCCGAGCAAACGGCCGAGCTTCTCATGGCCGGCCTTCGCGACCGCGGGCTCGACGCCATGCTGCCGGCAGTGACTGTGCGGATCTACGTCGACCAGGAGGCGCTGGTGGCGCAGCAAAGCGAACACCAGCAACGCCAGCAGCATATGGAGCAGCTTCGGAAGTTCGTCCGCGCCCAAGCAAGCGGGTCGCTGATCCGAGCGCTATTTCCCTCAATACCAGCTGCGGAGGTGGAGCAGATCCGCACGCAAATGCGTTTGAGTCAGCCCGGACCAGCCGTGGAGCTAGATCCTGACGAGTACCTGCGCGTCCATAGCATCTGGAAAGAACTGCACAGCACCACTGTAGACGTTCGTGAACGATATCTCGCGCTTCACGATGCGTTCCCTCAGCACACGCTGCTGACGCTGTTTGCCGCACTTAACCAACGCTAACCGGAGGTGGTCGATGAGTTCGGAAAAAATTGCGGTTTCCACGGTCTCTCAAGCCTCTGGCTATGAAGGCGCCGTGCCTGTCACTGTGCTCAAAGGCACGCCGGCGATGCGTCCTCTTACGTACACGCTCGCAATGCGACGGGTCGTGGAGCGGGCAGCGGACCAACCGCGCATGAAGGCCATGGCGGGCCGAGTGGGCTTGGGTAGGAGCGGTCGTGGATAAGCTCTTCTTGCTACCTGCCTGCTATGTGATGCCGGCGAAAGGCGCTGCCGACCAGTATGTCGGCACGACGCTCGATTGGTTTCCTCTCGGTCACTATGGACTGCGCACAAGTGCGGCGAACGACCCGCAGTACGGTGCAGGCGAGTGGAGTGAATCGCCCACAGGGAGCCCGCAATGACTAGCTGGGACTTCGCGCTTGACCCATTCGGCAGACAGTTCGTCGCTAGAGCGGAGGCTGCCCCCTCGCCTCATCGGGACCAGGCCAATGAGCACTACCTTCTCAGGGTCTTGGACGCACCAATTACCATTCATCGGGCGTTTGTGGAGCTCGCCGGCAGTCTAAACGCCGCAGCGATCCTCAGCGACCTTGCCGCGCGCGGAGACCTCTCGGAATTAGCGGGAGACTGGGTCTATCTCGACCCGCTCGACTGGCATACACGTCTTGGGCTGTCCTACAAAGAGCAGCTCACTGCCAGAAAGTTGCTGGAGCGAAAGGGATTCCTTGAGACCCTTCGGACAGGAATGCCTCCACGTACCGCCGTGCGCGTGAATTGGCTCGCCGTAGACAAGGAATTGCGCATCCAGGCGAATAATGCCGCCTCGGCTCAGCCCTTGCCCGTCTTGAGCAGCTGAAAGTCGTATGTCGACAAATATTGCCTACGACCGCCTGTGGCTGGCATTGAAGCAAAGCCGGCCGATCGCCTTTGGTCTGTTTCTAGCACGCATGACCGGGAATCCAAAGGCGGCGATCGTACTGTCCCAACTCGCGCACTGGACGCGAACGGGGCGCGACGTTGCCCAGACCAACGGCTGGATCTTCAAGACTCAGCAGCAGTGGTGGATGGAGACGGGGCTATCCCGCGCTGAGCTGGACACGGCGCGGCGCCGTCTTCGCACCTTAGGTTTTGTTGAGGAAACGCTTGCCGGCCGGCCGGCGACACTCTGGTACCGAATGAACCTGCCGAACATCGCACGGGCTCTAGAAGTCTGCAGAAAGGAGGCTCTACCGGTCGAGCTGACATTCGAATTCATGCGCGCACCGGAACGTGCCGTACGCGATTTGCTTGGCCCCACCACTGCATACCATCGGATCCTTGCCGATTTGACTGGTGGAGTGAACGCGGGCCTGTTGCTGTCTCGCTTGCTGCAGCTGCAACGTCGATCGATCGAATCGGGATATCCCTGGTTCAGTCTGACCGCGCTCAACTGGCAGGAAGACTTGGCCTTGAATCGACGGTCCCTGGAAAACGCGAAGGCTCGGTTGAAAGAGCTTGGGCTGGTCCAGGAATTCCACCTTAATAGAGGCGCTAAACGCGTCTACACGCAGGTGGATCCGGCGTTGTTATGTGAGCTGCTGCAGGAGCAGTTCGCTTCCCAAGCGACGGCCGCTAAAAGGGCTGAGGTGGCAGGTATCGCGACAACCCGTCGCCACCAAGCATTTCAAATGTCCACAGGTGTTGGGGCGCAACTCCAACAAAATCAAAGATCTCCGCAGGCCAATGTACGAATCGAGCAAGCTGGGAATTCCCATTCGGGAAAGCCAGATTGCGCGAAAGATCCATTGCAGATAGACGGAAAAGTACGTAGCAGTTTGCAGGATTCGTCCACTTCTATAAGGGGTACGAATACATCTTCGAAAACAGATACGACCACAACCCACGCACGCGCGCCAGAAGCTGTTTTGCTGCAAAACGCGTCCGTGGTGGTTGATGTGGACATCCTACTGTGGCCAGACGTTCTCCCAGCTGGAAGCCGAGAGGGTGCGACGTCGATCCTTGGCTATGCCCCGGCCGCTGTCCGGCAGACGTTGTTGGACGAGTACGGTGCCAGGGCGAGGAGACAGGCTGTCGCTAACCCTCTCGGGTACCTACGGCGACTTGTGCTCCTGGCCCAACAAGGGCGTTTCGTACCCGAACTTGCGCACCTTGAAGCTCAACGCCGGCGCAACCTTGCAGCCGTGTCCGCCTCGGTAAGGGAAGCGGAGGCCGCTGTGACGGGTGACGTCGCACCTGCTTTGCAGCCGTCGTCGAAAGAAGAAGGCCGCGCCCGCCTGGCAGAACTGCGAGCAGCGATGGCAGAGCGGAGGGCCCGAGCATGAGTGTTTTGCAGCAAAACAAGCCGATCCAAGGAATCCGCTCCTCAGTTGACCACGGTCAGGTGGAGCAGCGTTCTTTTGGAGTGGGCCAGCATCACCCAAATAAACAAATTCAACAACGGAGAAGCGCCTGATGGCACCCAAAAAAATGGCGGTTGATTCGTCCCTGTCTGCGTTCGCGACGGCCGACACCTCCCCTTTTCCTGACCGCTACGACCTGGATGGCGAACGTCGCACCCTGGGCCCCTTGCTGGGCGAGGATGACCCCGACCCTTCTAACCCGTTCTTCGGGCGCCTGCAGCTCTTCTACGAGCGAGAAGCGGAGTTCAAGCGGATGCGCCAATCTCATGAAGCTCGTGCAGGAGCCGATCCCTTGGTAGGGAACTTCGAGGCGCGACAGATACGAACGCTGCCCTCCCTTGTCGCGGAAAGCCAAGACGTAATGTCCCTTCATACGTTGGAGGCGCTCCGGCTGTTTATGGGCAAAGCAGTTGAGCTGGGCAAGCAAGGGGCTCCCATCGCGGGCGGAAAGCGGGTCGCGGCTGCGCTGCGCTCTCTTTGGTCTCTGTCGTCTAACGACAATCCCTATGCTGATTGGGCATTGGTTGAAACGAAGGCTCGGATCGAAGACGTGCGTGCTTACATCAAGGCGGAGCAAGCGCAACTTCTTCAGAAACTGGAAGAGATGAAGAGCAAGGGCCTGACATATTCGGTTCTCCAGTCGCGCGAGCCAGCGCAGATGCAGCTTGGGTTTGCGTCTCCTTACGGCTACATGGTGGCGCTGCTCATCGTGGAGGTCGACTATTTCACCCGCGTGCTCAAGAGCGCCCAGCGCCGCGATCTAGTATCAGGCCGCCAAGGACATGCGTTGCTGCAATCCGTAAAGCACAAGTGTCGGAGCGTATTCGAGCGTGTTTTGTATTTGCAGAAGTACCTGATGAAGGATGAACTCGTAGCGCTTAGCCGCGTCGATTTTGTAGCCGGGGCCGATGTCGTCGCTCAGCAGCGTGTGCAGGCAGTCAAGAAAATCTTCGGAGACGTGCCCAAGGCGGTGTTCATGGGCGAAGACGCGCCTCGACACACGAAGCGTCGGTTGAACCTCTCGCCGGCAGAGCTGCGCCTATTGGATGCTGTGCCGTTGACGGACGAGGTCACGGCAGGCGTAGATAAGAACTTGCTGGCCTAGGTGGAGGCGATCATGTCATCACCCTCTGTAAATGCTGCGCGGGACCCCAAAGCAGGTTATTCGGCACGTCATGAGTTGCTGGTGTCGAGAACGGGTGCCGGCCTGCCGTCTTATTCGTTCTCATCCGTATCTGTGGACATAAAAGCCTTTAAGGGTAAGGGAGCGTTCCGCTCCCTGTCGCGGCAGTTTGCGAACTCGGTGGCGCAGACAAGGGATGCCATGGACGCTCTGGCGCTGGACACGACCCGTTTCGAGGCAGGGTGTTACCTACGTTTGGTCGAGGAGCGCGGACGTGGAGCGCTGGGTCGCACCCGACTGCGCTGGTGCATCCGAGGACAAGCTCGGTACGTGCGCTTCGAAGCACTGCGCGACGTTCTGGCCGGCCTACCCCCGTCGGTCGTAGAGCACTTTCGGAACTGCGAAGTCAGAGCGGCGGAGCTAAATGTGTTGGAAAACGTATTGCGCCATGCGGTCGACCAAGTGGAGTCGTATTTACGAAATGGAGCGCTGCGCCAAAGAACCGGCTTTGGAGAGCCCTCTGCCGTTTTGCTGCAAAACAGCTCGGGTAATGGTGAAGCCGATGCTTAATGGGACGCTCGGTGGCGGGGCGGCAATGGATCGGCTGATCCTGCTTCTGCTCGCAGCGGCAATGTTCGCGAACGGTCTAGCTGCGATCGGCTTGCTCGTATGGGCAATCTTCCTTTTCCTGGTGGACGCGGAAATATGGGGCATACCTTTTGTCGGATCGTGCCTCTGCCTTGTTCTCGCGGCATGGGCCCACACCGCATTCGATGATCGGATCGCGCGCGCGACTGTTTTGCGGCAAAACGCGAAACCCTATGAACGAAACCAGCAACCTTGATGCCGCTTAAGCGGGGCGACTGACCCTGTCCCAGCGTCTCACAAACCTAACGAGGACCAACTTTTTTTGGAGCAGTGATATGGCAATGAGAAGCGAAATGAGCGGCAACGTTCTGATGAACCCCGTTTTGAAGACGGTCAAAGTGAAGGGCGAAGACCGTCAGGTTTGCGAACTTCGCGTGATGTGCTCCGAATACAAATCCGACGGACAAGGCGGGTACGTGCAGGACGATGCGCGGACGTTTCCTGTTCAGGCGACGATTTGGCACGAGGGAACGGCCAAGCGCGTTTATGAAGTCGTGCGGGTCGGCGCCTCGGTCACGGTTGTCGGGGCTACTTACGTGCGGCCCTGGGTCAATGAGCAAACTAATCAAGCTGAAGCCGGTATGTGCATGGACGCCGAACGCGTGAGCTTGGGGCTTCAACGGGTGGAGTCGGTGTTGTATCGCTCCAAGGCGCAGGTTGATGCACAAAAGGCCCCCGATACGGCGCCGGCCGCGGTCTAACCAAATTTCATATTCCCAGGGGTGGCGAGGCCACCTCTGTCGTGGAGAAAGTAGAGATGCGTATCAGCACGAGAAGGCCGAAGTGGGAACAGTTCCGGGAATCGCACGTCCTGCGCGTTGGCAAAGAGCAACGGGTTCTGGGCAGAGTGGACCTTGTCGGGTCTGTCGGGTACTGGTGGCAGACGGCCGATAAAACGGATGTGGCCTACACGCTCCAGGACGCGAAGCGACGGGTCGAGGATTTGCTTAGGCTCAGCGGTGGTGTGGTCGTACTCAAGGGCGTGGGGGCAGGCCCTGTGGCTCGCGCAGCATAGGGGTCATCATGACTAAACGCGTTTTCGGAGGCTTGGGCTGGGTGCGGAGGCCCGCTGTTGAGCTCGTCGTGGGGATTGCGGTCGTGTTAAGGAGGGCGCGCAATGCGACGATGAGACCTCCGCACATCATGTGGATGGTTTGTGGCCTCGTATGGTCTTGCGGTGTCCTGGGTGCCTTGGCCGCCCATCCCTCGACGGCAGGTAAGACCGTGTATGAACGACTCGCCAAATACCTCATCGCATATGCGGCCTTGTTGCTCGCAGGGCGCGCGCTTGCGTCAGTCCGGCGGCTCGGCCGCGAGGAGATGACCAGAGCCCACTTTCAACGCAACGTTGGAACGCGCCCCGGGTGGCCGCGTCAAATTCTTCAGGAGGGTAAAAATGAAGACGCTGATAATTGCTGAGAAGCCCTCAGTCGCGCGCGACATTGCTGCGGCGATTGGTGGATGCCGGCAGGCGGGGAGTTGGTTGGAGGGGGAGCAGTTCATCGTGAGCTCTGGGATCGGTCACTTGGTGCAGCTCGGCGATCCAGAAGCTGGCCCAATGGTGGCGGGATTCGGTGGGCTCCCCCGGATCCCGGAACGGTTTGCCCTCAGCCCGATCCCTGGAACTATCGAACAACTCAAGCTCCTGGGGAAGTTGATCGCTCGCCCGGACGTAGCGCGGGTGGTCAACGCTTGCGACGCTGGCCGGGAAGGCGAGCTGATATTCAACTTGATTTACGAGTTTCACAACGGGCAAAAGCCAGTCTTTCGGATGTGGATCCAATCCATGACTGCGACCGCGATTCGCGAGGCCTACAAAGGCCTGCGGCCGGCCTCCGCCTACGCCAGGCTGGGCGATGCAGCACGTAGCCGGTCGGAGGCCGACTGGCTTGTTGGCATCAATGGGACGAGGGCTGTTTCTGCATTGTCCGAGGCGCTCACAGAGCGGCGGGAACGTAGTTCTGTCGGACGAGTCCAGACGCCTACACTCGCGATTGTTGTTCACCAAGAGCTCGCCATCCGGGCCTTCGTGGCGCGGCCATACTGGGAAGTGCATGGCACGTTCGCCGTGCAAGGCGGCGAGTATGTTGCGCGCTGGCGGGGAGCCTCCGTAGAAGGGGCGGACGGAGCGGATATATCGCACCGCATATGGGATAAATCTAAGGCTGATGCCCTCCTTACCCGATGCCGGGGCGCGGTGCCCACATCGGTGCGCGACGAGTTCAAGGAGGTGTCGAGCGCACCGCCCAAGCTGTTCGACTTGACCACGCTCCAACGGGAGGCGAATATGCGCTTCAAGTTCTCCGCCAAAAAGACGTTGGACCTGACTCAGGCCCTGTACGAGAAGCATAAGGTCCTTACCTATCCGCGCACGGATTCCAACGCGCTGCCGGAAGACTACCTTGGCAAAGCACAAGCTGTAGTGCAAGCGCTGGGCGCGAGCGCGTACGCTGAGCACGCGAAGCGCATCGTCGACAACAGTTGGGTGCGGCCGGATAAGAGAATCTTCAATAACGCGAAGATCTCGGATCACTTCGCGATCATCCCCACAGGGAAAATTCCGGAAGGGCTGAGCGATGGCGAAGCGAAAGTTTTCGACCTGGTCGTGCGCAGGTTTCTTGCGGCTTTCCATCCCTCAGCAGTCTTCGCCAAGACTGAGCGAACAACTGTCGTGGCCGGCGATGCATTCATTGCATCAGGCCGCGTGCTTCAGGAGGCGGGTTGGATGGCTGTGTACGGCAAGGAACACGATTCGGAAGATGATGGCACATCTCTTTGTCCCCTTGTGGTCGGCGAGAAGGCTTCAAACGCGGGCATGAAGCTGGTAGCGCAAAAGACGAAGCCGCCCACTCGGTTCAACGAGGCGACATTGCTTGGTGCAATGGAGACAGCGGGAAAACTGCTGGAGGACGAAGAAATGCGGGACGCGATGCGCGATCGTGGTCTCGGCACCCCCGCAACGAGGGCTTCCATTCTAGAGGCGCTTCTTGCAGATCAAGACCGCGCCAAGCGCCCGATCGAGCCCTATCTAAGACGGGAAGGCAAGGAGCAGCATCTCGTGCCTACTGAGAAGGGCATCCAGCTCGTTCAGTTCTTGGAGGCAAACGGCCTCGAAGAATTGACGTCGCCCAGGATGACCGGCGATTGGGAGTGCAAGCTTCGACTTATGGAGCGCGCAGAGTATGACCGCTCCAACTTTATGGCCGAATCTGCGTTGTTCGCACGGCGTCTCGTGGATACGCTCAAGGCGCGCGCCGCGGCGGTTCCGCCGGCGCCAAAGAAGGCCCTTGCTGCTCCCTGCCCGCAATGCGGGGCTGGTCTAGAGGCCAGCGCGCGCCAGGTGCAGTGCAGCAAGGACTGCGGATACCGACAGCCCAGGTCGATTGCCGGACGCGAGCTATCCGATGCTGAACTGACTGCGCTTTACATCGATGGCAAAACAGGCCTCCTTGAAGGCTTCGTTAGCAAGGCCAAGCGTCTGTTCAACGCCAAGCTTAAGCTGACTGCAGAACGACGGCTGGAGTTCGAGTTTGAGCCCCGTGCGGAGCCTGTCACTGGTGCGGGCGTCACTGCAGGCGGCACCCAGAAGATCTATCCGTGCCCGCTGTGCCGCAAGCCACTAAGGCTTCGGCAGAGTGCGAAGGGGGCCTTCTGGGGGTGTGCGGCTTATCCAGAGTGCAAACACACACAGCCGGACGACGACGGCAAGCCGGGAGTCCGCACCTCGGCCGTCGCAGCGTCAATGCCTCCCGGGGAGGTGGCTCAGGCATCAGCCAGGAGGACGGTGCCGGCCGGCGCGGTGGGCTCCGGGTGTCCGACCTGCGGCTCCGGCCGGCTTGTTAGCCGCGCATCCGCGACTTCCGATAAGCGGTTCCTAGGCTGCAGTAAGTTCCCGCAGTGCCGCCACTTCGAATGGGAGAAGGGAAATGGCAAACCTTGATGTTCATATCCGATTCAGATCGGCAATTGGATTGATGGGCCAGGTCTCCCTGACGTTTGATGAGGGCGATGGGCGCACTCGGGCGTTTGGCAGACTTGCGATCGATATGGGTCTAGGGAAGGCGGAACGACCTGTCACAGCGAAGCTTGATGTCGCGTCAATGCGGCAGCTCGTCGACGGAATGATGGAGGCTATTTATGCGATTGAACGGACAGAGCGCCTATACGGCCACATGACAGACATCAAGGCGCCGAACACCGAAGAATGGTCCGCCTTGAGAGGAGGTGTCGCGTGAGCTTCATGGTTCTCGGTCTTGTCATTCTGGCAGTCAGTTTGGGGGTGGCCATCGCTGCGGTGCTGCGTGGACGCTTGGGGTTTTCCTGCCTGATGCTGGGCGTTGCGGTGATGGCTGTGGTGGGCGTCATCGCCCTTGAATACGACCAGGCCAACGCGCCCGCCGCACAAGGGTTTCAGTCGAAATGGAACCGCTAGGCCAGTCCATTGGAAATGGCTATTGCTGAGGCCTGTTTTGAAGCAAGCGAGATTGCTCGCACTACCGTACACACTGCGCGGTGTGTACGGTTGCGAAATCGGTCCGTAATAAATATGACGATTTTCATGATTGACATTCCGGGGACAGAGGAAAATGGGTAGGCCGTCATTTCAGCTAACGGATGACCATGCCAGGCGAATCATGAAGGCGATAGGCGATTTGCAGGTATCCTTTCCGGCCGCTTCGGATAACCGGGCATTTCTTGATGGGCTGATACGAGTCATTTTGGACGTCACGGGTCGCTTTTATGGCGTGCCAACATACCAGCGGATCTTGCGCGCCTACGCTCCGTCGCGAAGACCATCCACCACGACCATTTTGTCCGTACTGGTCGGGGTGCAGGGATCTTTCGCCAGCTTGCCGGCGCCCGGCAGTGAACCGGTGCCCAGCACTGCTACTGTGCCTCGCGCTGCGGCGGCAACTCCTCGGCAGGAGGAGCCGACCGCGGTTCGGCTGCTTGCAGTGGAGCTGGAGGAGCATCGCCGCCAGCGTCGGCTGTTGGAAGCTGATATCGCTCGGCTCGAAGCTGCGATACTGGAACAGAGTTGTGAGCTGTCGCGCGCCCAGGGCGAAGTGGGTAGTGCCGAGCGTGCGCTCAACGCTATGGCTGATAAGTTGGCGGAGCTGGTGAACACAGTGACGCACGTCACAGAAGCGGAGAAGGGTGGGCGTGCGTTCGCCCTGCGCGCGATCGAGGCCGCACGAGCAGAAAGCCGCCTATGGCGAGAGCGCTATGAAGGTCTGCAGGCGCTCAGGAAGGAAGAGCAAGCGCTGCTCGACTCGTATCGTCGGGCCGCTTTAGGGGCCGCAGGGGCCGCGCGATGACTGTGCTGGTGGAGATCCCTTCCCTTTCCATTGCGCGCGATCCTGAGGGCTCTCTATGCGTTCTGGGGGCCGTTCGCGACGACTGGGACGCGGCCGAGCGTTGGATTCAAGTGCTTGCGGCGCGAAGGCCCCCCGTAAGTCACCATACTTTGGCGAACTATCGACGCGAAATTGCCCGCATCCGGTGGTACTGCGAGTTGGTGCGGTCGGATGGCCCTGGGCGCTGGTCCATTCCCGACGTGACGGGTTATCTCGATTTTCTGCGAGACAGATCGGGTGAGTATCTCTGCGGCAGACGCGCCGCGCGCGCCGGGGATATCGACTGGACACCGTTTCGAGCCAGGCTTGGGGCATCCGCGCTGGCGAATGCGCAGAAGGTCTTGCATGCGCTCCTAAAATTCTGGTTCGAGGCGGGGTACCGGCGGGCTAATCCAATGGCATCGATCGGAAGTGGCGGAGGAGTAGGGCGTGAAGCGCCGCGCCGGCATGCGGTGCCTCCCGATTTGATCGACGAAGTGGTGGATTTTATGGAACAGATTCCATGCACGTCAGTTGAGAAGAAGCTGATGTTTCTGCGGGATCGATTCGTCATTCGGTTGCTGCAATTTACCGGGATGCGCGCAAGTGAAGTCGTGTTAGCCAACATGGGCGACGTGGAGTTGTACGCGGACCCAAAGACCGGTCGTGCGCATTGGTCCTTGTTGGTGAAACATGGCAAGGGCGGAAAAGTCGGACGTGTTGCGGTCCCAGCTCGGGTAATGGACGATCTCCGCGCGTACAGATATGCGTTTGGCTTTCCGCCAGAGCCAGTGTGCGGCGACTCCACCGCGCTGGTCTTATCCACGCGGACTCGAAAGTTGCACCGGACGGACCGAGCGCCGCAATCTGTGGTGGGGCGACGAAGTCAACGGCTGTGGGCCGAGGTGCGCCGGCGCGCGACACTCTGGGACATTGTGTGTGGCGCGTTTGTTCGTTGTGCAAAATCGCTGCGTGAAGCGGGGCGCGAATCCGAGGCCGCGTTGCTGGAACGTGCGTCGACGCATTGGCTTCGACACACATTCGGCCGCCAGCTGACATTGCGCGGGGTGGACGTCCGAGTTATCGCTAAGGCCATGCGGCATGGCGACGTTCGAACGTCCATGGCCTACACGGAGCTGGACTTTCTGGACGTCGTGAGAGAGCTCGAAAGTCCTCGACGATAGGGCGGGCTGTTGGTGTTGAAATTCATCCAACTTGAGATTTGGTTCACGGAAGTTGACGTGGCCCGGTACAGCCTCCAATACAAGAGCTCGGTCCGATGCTCGTCCGCTCCTGGCCGCGAGCCGTCCTTGCCGAGAGGCCGAGAACGACCCAAAGCGGTCGCTCCGCCAGGAAAAAAATGAAGGATGGGCGCAGCCCCCATTCAAGAGGGGCCTGCGATGAAAGCAGGGAACGCGGGCGGAAGAACCCGCGCTTCTGTGTCACATGCACACTTGGTAGCTCGGCTCGAGTTTGCTCAGAACCTCCGGCGCGCCAGACGCTGATACAACTAACGTGTGACCCAAGGACATCGCCAAATTTTTAGGCGTATCAACGAGTATGGCGTGTAGGAACAAGACCATGCCCGGCTGGGCTATGGTTCCATTCTCGGCGAAGAGCAAGGGTGGAACGTCCATCCAGCTGGGGCGAAAGGTCGCTCCGAGTGAATAGCCGCAGGCCGCCATGCGCGCATGGCCGTAGCCATGCCGGTCGAACACACGGCGATGAGCTTTGTCGATATCGCCCAATGGATTGCCCGCGATCGCGGCCGCGGTCATCGCGGTCAGCGCCTCCAGAGTGATCTCGAACATACGCTCCTGCTGAGGATTGTGCTTTCCGATCGCCACAGTCCGCATAAGGCAGGCGCAATAATGCCGGTAGCTGGCGGCGAACTCTAGTGTCAGTTGGTCTTCCTCGTCGAGATGCCGGTAGCCCGTAGCTGTACGCACCAACAAGGCGCGATCTCCGGATCCAAGGACCGGTCCCCCCGGAGGTGGATCACCGCCACCCCTGAATTGAACGGCCGCGCCGGCCGCGGCGATATCCCCCTCAAACGCGCCGGGACGCGCCGATTCCAGCATAGCGAGCAGGGAAGCGTCGGCCAGGCTCGCAGCCTCCCGCACGTAACGCAGTCCGATTCCGATTTCACCACCCGCAAGGTCCGGACCAGATGCGAAGCGTCTACCAGGTTGCACCAGTCTGACAAGCGGGCATGCACGCGCGCATAGTTTTTGCCGATTAGACCGAAGTTGTCGGTTTCCATGCCGATCCGCTTGCCGGCGAGCCCTAATTCCACCAGGATTGCTTTCAGATCGTTGCTCGGATCCGCGCCCTCGTTGTCGTACCAGATGCGAATATCCTCGACTATTGAGGTGCGCTGCGCCTGGACCAGATCAGGACGGCGGGTTAGCAGTATGGGTGGCCGGTCGTCTGCAGTCAGGATCGTGCACTGGAAAAACACATAGCCCGCTGTGTCGAACCCCGTGAGGTAATAGTGGCTTTCCTGGGCGAACAGCAGCAAGGCATCTAGCTTTTCTGCCTGCATGTGCTTGCGCGCGGCCTTTATGCGGTCGAAAAACGTCTCGCGCGGAAAATGTAGCGCCATTGTGAGGTCTCCGATGGTAAGTCGTTGTGGAAGTAGAAGGTTCGACGTCAACGGCGTCGCTGCAGGGCTCGCGCCGCCAGCGGCAGCGCCACCGACACAAGAATGAGCAGGGTGGAGATCGCCGCAATGGCGGGGTCCACTTCATCGCGCAAGGAATTGAACATGCGTTTGGTGAGCGTGGCGCTCGGGCCGCCAGCGATAAATAGCGCCACAACCACTTCGTCAAGCGACGTAATGAAGGCCAGGATGGCTGCTGCCACGACCGAAAAACGAATCTGCGGAAGCGTCACGTCTCGGAACGCCCGCAACGGATGGGCACCCAGACTGCGCGCGGCCATCTCCTGGCTAAAGTCGAAACTGGAGAAGGCGGCGCTAACGGTGATGAACACCAACGGGAGGGCGAGGCAGGTATGCGCCAATACCAGGCCGAGCAACGTGTTATTCAGGCCCAGCTTGGCATACAGCAGGAACACTCCGACACCACATAGGATGACCGGCAGGGCCATGGGTAGCAGGAAGACGATCCGGAGCCAGCGCGCGTGGCCTGCTGTCACGCGAGCGGCGGCATAGGCGGCGGCTAGGCCTAGGGGCGTGGCTAACAACGTAGTGCCCACTGCCGCACGCAGCGACACCCACGTGGCTGCACGCCACTCCTGACTTTGGAAGTATTCCAGATACCACCGGAACGACCAGTTGGTGGGAGGGAAGGTCAGGAAACGTGAGTCGGAGAAGCTCATGGGGATCACCACCAACGTGGGAGCCACTAAAAACAAAACGATAAGCGCGCAGACGGGAGTCAGCCACCAAGGTGCGCGCGTGTGAAGCGAGTTTTGCATCGCCTTACCTCGCCAGAAGTTTTTCGAGACCGAACAATCGGGCCAGCAACCAGATGAACAGCAGGGTCACGGCCAGCAGCACCACACCGAGGGCACTGGCGGCACCCCAATCTCCATAGAGCGAGATGTTGCGTTCGATTTGCATGGACCACATGACCACGCGGCCGCCACCGAGCACGGCGGGGGTGACATAGAAGCCCAAGGACAGCACAAACACCAGCACCGAGCCGGCGGCCAAGCCAGGCACGGATAAAGGCAGGTACACGTGGCGGAAGGCCTGCGCTGGCGTAGCGCCAAGGCCGGCCGCTGCCTGCATGTAGTCGGCACCGATGGCGCGCATGCTCGCATAGAGCGGAAGCACCATGAATGGCAGCATGATGTGAATCATCCCTATGGCGGTGCCGGTGAAGTTGTGGACCAGCCGCAGCGGCGTGTCGATCAAGCCCATGTCGACCAGCACTCCGTTGATAACCCCACGCCTCTGCAAAAGAATCAGCCATGCGTAGGTGCGCACCAAGAGCGAAGTCCAGAACGGAAGCAACACGCAGAGCATCAGCACTGCCGCCACGCGGGCCGATACCCGCGCCATCAGATAGCAGAGCGGATACGCCAGCAGGGCGCAGGCTGCGGTCACCAGTAGTGCGAGCTCGAAAGTCGTGCGGAAGCTGTAAAGGAAAGCGCCGTGCCACAGTCGCTCGTAGTTCGCGAAGGTCAGTCCGTCGGGGCCGATTACGGACAGGGCCGACAGCCACAAGATCGGGCCAAGTAGCACTACGGCCAGCAGCATTAACGCCGGGGCGGCCAGCAGAAGGAGGCGCCACTGGCCGTGATGCACCCGGCCAGGCCGGGATGCTTGCACGCGTGGCAAAGTCGCGTCAGCGGCCATCACGGATCTCCTTGGGGATCAGTACGGTGTCTTCGACGTGCAGGGCCAGGGTGACCCTCTGGCCGGTCGAGACTCCGGACTCGCGTATCTGCGTAGGGCCAAGGCGCAGGGACACTTCCAGTCCGTCCTCCAGACGGACAAACAAGCGGGAGCTTTCGCCTTGGAACTCCGACTTCATGTTGTCCGGGATGCCGGTTGTGTCAACAATTGCAGGGTCAAGCTTTTCCAGAAGTCCTTCCTTCTCCATCAAGGGGCAGGACTGGCTGCCCTGCTGAACGATGTCCCATGCGGGCTTGCCGGAGGCAACCTGCGTCCGCACGTCGGCAAGACCGGACGTCGTGTCCTCTCTAATGGTGATGCCCAGCGCCTTTTCGGCGGGCGTGAACCAAGCTTGGCGCTGCGCCTTCTGAAAGGTCCCGCCCCAAGATGCCAATGTGATACTGCCGCCGTCGGCCTGCGCGCTGGTAGCGACGCACGCCATGATCAAGCCGCCCAATAACTTCGCATTCATTGTGTTCCCCTTGAATCATGAGTCGTGTCGGATGCCATTGGTACAGTCATACCGATAAAATTCATATATGCTGTAAACCAATCAATATATGCACAGCTTGTTTTGTAGAAAACTCTAGAGCAGAACGTTAGAAAACAACTGACTGAAATTCAATACATGAATTTTTTGAGTGAATTACCATGACTGTTGAAAGCGATACTCCAGAGCCGCCCCTAAGAGCGATACGCGCATTCGAGGCGTTCGCCCAGCACGGGACGATCGCCGATGCTGCTGCTGAGCTGAACATCACGCCCTCGGCCATCAGCCATCAGTTGCATCTGCTGGAAAGCTATATTCAGACTCCGCTCACGACGCGCAAGGGCCGTTCGCTTTGCCTTACGGATGAAGGTCGGGACTACTACCGCTCGATTCATACAGCATTCACGGTGCTGCGCAGTGCGACGAGGCAGGCGCGGGAGCGCGCCACTTTGACGCAGGTAACGGTGGGAGTCACCGGCCTGCTGGGTACTGGCTGGCTGCTACCGCGTCTGGGCCGCTTCATGCGTGACCACCCGGACATCGGCATCAATGTTGTATACGCCATGCACGGGACGTATCCGAGCGACTCCGCAGACTTGTCGATTCGTTTCGGCGCTGGCCGCTGGCCCGGCCACCACGCCACGCGGCTTCTGGCGGGAGCTGTCGTGCCCGTGTGTACGCCCGAATTTGCCAAGCGCTATGGGCCGTTCAGGCATGCTCGGGACTTGGCAATGGCGCCGTTGGTACACGACGGAGATCGCGCACGCTGGGCCGCCTGGTTCGCGCAGGCTGGTGTTAGGCCGGACCGACTGACCGGGCCGCTATTGGAGGATGCGCAGCTCACGTTGGGCGCCGTTTTGGCCGACATCGGTGTCGGCTTGCTGCGGTTGGTGCTTATTGAGGGGGAGCTTGCTTCCGGTCGCCTGACGCAGCCGTTCGACCAGAGTCTTGATACGGGGCTGGACTACTACCTTTGCGTTCGGGAAGAGGATCCTCCGACTGATGCGGCGACATCGTTAGCCGAGTGGATTCTGGCTGAAAGCACCGTTACGTCAAATTTGCCAGGCGCCATGCGAATCGCTCGGGCCTCCGCCTCTGCCTAAATTAGTGCCATCAGGCGCCATGGCGAAATTAAGGGCAATATGTGCTGCGATACGCAAAACCATTGGGTTGGGCTTCCGTCTGTCGGGTAGGGCGCTCGTGTCAAGAGGCTGGTAGGCAGGATGCCCAGAGAGCGTCGAACAGCATGCCTTGGTGCTGCGCGTGCTCTTCGCTTTCAATGATGAGCCCGTAGTTCTCCCGCTTGGATGAAATCATCGCGACGCAATTGCCGTATATCAGGGTGGTCATGGCCACGGTGGTTTCTGCGGGAGCCCATCGCAATTCACGTAGTTCTTTTTGGCTGGCTGGCCATATGTCGTCGGTGTCGCGGTTGCGCGAGCGGATTACGCGCATGCCAATGCCTTTTGCAATCCGGGCGTCCCGGTAGCGATAGATCTCTTCTAGGCCGGGGACCTCGCGCAGCTCGGACATTGAGAAGGTGGCACGTAGGGAATGTGGGCCATTTAGGCTGTCCCATAGCACGGTGCGGATGCCCTCGGCGCCTTCATAGAAGCGCGTCTTGGGTTTGCCTTTAGCCTGGTTATACATGGACCTCAGCTCCGGCATCATTTCCGTGACCATGACACGTCTTGCGGCAACGTATTCAAGTAGTACGGAGGGGTCGTGAGCAATCACATGGCGCTTTCGATCGACACCTTCGATCTTCAATAGGCCTTCTTCTTCGAGCCTCAGCACCGCGTCATAAGTCGTGGTGCGTGCCAGGCCGGTGCTCGCGGCTAGCTCGGACACGGGTACCTCGCCCAACTCAATGGCGGCCCTATACACGCGGTAAAGGTTGCCGCTGATGCCAAGCCTCCCGAGCTTCTCTTCCAGGTCCATTTCTCACGCGTCTCCTTATGTTGAGCAAGCGGGTGCGCGGCCCGCTGGCTGTGAATCTGAAGCGGCTAGACAGTAGCAAACGACACGCCAAGTGTCTATTCTTTTTGTAGGTCGGTAAATTCCGACATGACGGACCAATACTGTATTGTTTTTGTTGCTGCCAAAGCCGTCATGCAAAAAGAAGCACTTATAAAACATAGACTTATGTTCTGTCTAGGGTTAACCCAGGCACAAATTTCGTTGACGGCGTAATCCGTGATAAATACACTTTGTGCTCGATCGGCCAATTCTGCCGACGCTATCCGTCCTCCGCCAACTGCGGCAGACGCAACGCACATATGTGAGCAAGGGGAAGCAATGAAATTGATAGATAAGGGCGTGTTTTCAGCCGTTCTTGGGGTGGCTCTCGCTCTGGCGCAGCCGGCCCAGGCAGCCGACCCAGTGCGCATCGGCGTATCGAGCTATCTGTCCGGCGCCGGAGCCGTATTCGGCGTTCCCGCGCAACAGGCAGCGCGGCTGTTGGTGGAGAAAATCAATAACGCGGGAGGCATCAAAGGCGCGCCCATTGAACTGACGTTCATCGACGAAAATCATGGCGTGGACAATGTGGTTGTTGAGTACCGCAGCCTCGTTGAGTCAGCCAAGGTGGACGCGATGATCATCGGGCTGTCAAGCTCGATCTGCCTGGCGGTCGCGCCGGTAGCAGAGCAATTGAAGATGCCCACGGTGCTCTGGGACTGCGGCACGGAGCGGATATATACCGATGCCAAGTACGACTATGTGTACCGAACCGGTGACTACACGCCGTCGAACAACGTGGCCACGGCGCTTTACATGCTGAAGCTGATGCCCGAGGTCAAGACCATTGCTGGCATCAATCAGGACTACGCATTTGGTCGCGATAACTGGGCAGCGTTTCGCGGTGCGGTCCAAGCCTTGCGCCCTGACGTGAAGATCGTCGCCGAACTATTCCCGAAGCTGGGCACGTCAGATTATTCGACGGAAATTTCTCGGCTCTCGGCCATGCGTCCCGACGTCATCTTTACGACTTTGTGGGGCGGAGATATGAATACCTTCGTAAAGCAGGCGTCGTCCCGTGCACTGTTTCGCAATTCTCGTCTGGTCGCTGCCAACGGGGAGAGCTCTATGCAGCAGTTGGGCAAGGCCTTCCCTGAAGGCGCAATTGTGGGCATGCGCGGCGATAGCTGGGCGTTCAATCCTTCCATGGCAGGCAACCCCGAGCACCTGGCTTTCGTGACTGACTTCGAGAAGCGCACGGGCTCGTACCCGAGCTTCCCGTCGTACCACATGGCGCAAGCGGTGCGTGCGGTTCAACAGGCACTCGAGGCGTCATGGGATGGTGACCGTAAGACACTGCAGTCCGCGCTGCTTAAGGGCATGAAGGGGCTGGATCTGAATGATTTCACGGGTCAGCTGAAAATCCGGGAGGACAAACAGGCGATGGAAGGCCAGTTGCTGGGCGTGGCCACAGAGAAGAGTGGGCAAGATTTCAAATCCCTGAAGCAACTGCTGGTCATTCCCTCTGAGCTGACCTCTCCGCCTGCGGGGGTGAAAAGTGATGATTGGTTTAAGACTCTCACGCCCGATGTGATGCAACGGGTTGGCACTCCTTCTGAATAAGCTTCCGTCATGCAGCAAACGCTTCTATTGGCCACCCTCGACGGGCTGGCGCAAGCATCGGTCCTTTTCATGGTCGCCGTGGGCTTGAGTTTGATCTTCGGGATCATGCGCATTTTGAATGTGGCTCACGGCAGCTTCTACGCGCTCGGCGCCTACAGCGCCGTCGCCCTGGGTCTCTGGCTCGCCGGCCCTGACGGTGGGGTGTGGACCTATCCAGCACTGCTCCTGGCGGCGGTCGCCATCGGGGTGACTATGGGCCCGCTTATCGAGCGTCTCCTCCTGCGGCGGATCTATGGAAAGGAGCATGCGCTCCAGCTTCTACTCACGTTCGGAGTGTTCATGATCCTGGAGGATGTGCAGAAGATGATCTTTGGCGTGGAGCCTCAGTTCAATGACGCACCGCTGGCTATGCTGGGTATGGTCGAAGTGGGCGGGATCTACTACACCGCGTACCAGTTGTTCGTATTGCCGCTGGCGGCGATTACCGTAATGCTTGCGCTGACCATCTATTTCAACAAGACGCGTCAGGGCAAGTTGATCGCAACGGTGATCGAGGATTATGAGGTGGCGCGCGTGTTGGGTATCAATGCCAAGCGTGTCTACACAATCACCTTCATGCTTGGCACCACGCTGGCCGCCCTCGGCGGAGCGCTAGCATCGCCCACTACTTCGCTCGTTCCTGGCGTAGGAGCCGATTCCATCGTCCTATCCTTCGCGATCGTCGCTACGGCGGGCCTCGGCCACTTTCAGGGTACGGCTGTGACGGCGGTGATTGTTGGGTTGGCGCAGGCTCTGAGTGTGCATCTGCTACCCGCGCTGTCTTCCGTCATGCCCTATCTTGTCATGACCGCCATTTTGCTGGTCAAGCCCTACGGCCTTTTCGGCACGCCTCAAGTTCGTCGGATCTGAAAATGAGAGTTCATTCAAAAACGGCGGTGCTTGCCGGCCTGCCTTTCGTCTTTCTTGCAGCACTGCCGCTACTGGCGCCGTCGTTGCGATCGTTGGCGACCATGGCCCTAGCGATATCGTTCTGCGCCCTGGGCTTGTTGCTGCTGCTGCGCGCCGGTCAAGTTTCATTCGGCCACGCTCTCTACTTTGCCTGCGGCGCCTACGCCACTGCTTTCGGTACACGCTACGTAGGCGCGGACATTCTCGTCGTGATCATCATGTCGATAGTGTCCAGCGCGACCCTGGGCGCCGTCTTGGGCTTGATCCTGTGCCGGTATCGAGACATTTTCTATGCAATGCTTAACCTAGCTTTTTCAATGGTTGGGTTTACGCTCGTGCTCAAGCTGTATTCCCTGACCGGGGGCAGCGATGGTTTGACTGTGCGGATAGACTCAGTGGCCGGGATACCGGTGGACGTCGAGAGATTCGGCTGGACTTTGTTTTACCTCGCGTTGGTTCTGCTAGGTTTATCGCTATATGCGGTGACTCGCTATCTCTCCGCACCACCAGGCCAAGCTCTGTCGGCGCTCAAAACCAACGAGACACGCCTGGAGTATCTGGGAATTTCGGCGCGTCAGGTGCTCTATGTCGGCCACATTGTTTCGGCTGCCCTAGCTGGCCTGGGCGGCGCTATTGCGGCAATGGGAACTGGACACGTCACCCCGGAAATGGCCTATTGGAGCCGTTCGGCCGAGTTTGTCTTCATCGCGGTGCTAGGTGGGATCGGCAACGTGTTCGGTGCGTTGTTGGGGGCACTTTCTTTCGAGGCGGTGCGCAGCGCGGCGAGTGCTTATGCGGCCAATTCGTGGCAGTTGATCATGGGTCTGGTGCTGGTGGCGATCGTGCTGTTTGCGCCGGCGGGATTGCTAGGCCTGGGACGGCGCTTGCTCGTCCGCAAGGAGGTCCGGCAATGACGAATAAAGCCATCATCAGTTCGAAAGATCTGCACGTAGAGTTCGGTGGGGTGAAGGCAGCAAACGGGGTGAACCTGCAGATCCACCGCGGTCAGATCGCGTCCATCATCGGGCCCAACGGCTCCGGCAAGACTACTTTTCTGAATTTGTGCACCGGCTATGTACGTCCCACGAGCGGCAGTGTTCACTTTGGCGAAAAGGACCTGACCCGGTTGGAACCCCGTGCCATCACGCGCTTGGGAATTGCCAGAACGTTCCAGCTGCCCCAGCTGTTTTCCGAGCAGTCGGTGCTCGAGAATCTGCTACTAGCACTGGCGGCACGTGATGGATTTTGGACGCTTTCTTCGCTGTATCGCAAGGCCGCCCATGAGGAAGCTGAAGAACTACTGGCGCTTTTTTGCTTGCTCGACCAGGCCGGGAGGCAGATCGGTTCTCTGCCCGAAGGTGTGCGCAAGCTCGTGGACATCGCCGTGGCTTTGGCTCTGTCGCCAACCCTGCTGCTGATGGACGAACCAACCAGTGGTGTCAGCTCCCAGGAGAAATTCGAAATCATGGACATGCTGGTGCCAGTTTTGCGGCAGCGTGATATCACGGCATTGCTGGTTGAGCACGATATGGAATTGGTCGAGCGCTACATGGATCGCGTCATCGTCTGGAATGCCGGCCAAGTTGCCGCCGATGGGCCGCCCGCCGAGATACTTCAGAACGAAGAGGTCTTGCGCAACGTCATCGGAGGTGCCCAATGATGCTGCAGGCGAGCAAGTTGGTGGCACATATCGAGGGCGCGAGGGTACTGCGTGAGGTCGATCTTGATATTCGCGCGGGTGAAACGGTGGCCCTGATTGGGCGCAACGGTGCGGGCAAGACTTCACTGCTGCGCAGCATCATGGGTACGCTGCCACTTGACGAGGGCGGGCTGCTGTTTCAAGGGCAGAATCTTTCGAAGCGGGACGCCTATGCACGTGCCGGGCTAGGAATTGGGTTTGCGCCCGAAGAACGCCGCCTCATCGGCAAGTTCACTGTCATGGAAAATATGATGGTGCCCGCATGGGCATGCAGACTTAAGGAGCCGCAAGTACGTGAGCGGCTGGATCTCATATATTCCGTGGCGCCGGAGCTGTCGCAGCTCGCGCCGCGTCTGGGCGGCCTGCTTTCAGGCGGCCAGCAGAAGATGGTGGCGCTGGGCCGCGCGCTCATGGCCGGAGATAACCTGGTGCTGCTAGACGAGCCCTTCCAAGGGCTGGCGCCTGCGCTCGCACTTCGCTATGCCGATAGCCTCAAGACCCTGCGCGCGCGTAAACCTGACCTGGCCATACTGATCACCGAGTCCAACCCCAAGCTGCTGCGACCGATGGCCGACCGTGTCGTCACTATCGAGCGCGGCGAAATCATCTCTCAGGAGTCGTCGCAATGACATTCAAGGCGGCAGTCGTTCAGACCGCATCAGTGCCGTTCAACAAGCAGGCTACGCTGGAAAAAGTGGTCGCAAAAATCCATGAGGCGGCCGAGCTGGGCGCCAAGCTTATCGTCTTTCCAGAGGCTACGATTTCAGGGTATCCGAAGGGCAGCGACTTTGGTGCCCGCGTGGGCGGGAGATTGCCACGAGGCCGAGAGGAGTTCCTACGCTACTTCAACGGGGCGATAACGGTCCCAGGGCCGGAAGTCGATGAGATCGCGATGGCAGCCCGAGAAGCCCAAGCCTATGTCGTGATTGGCGTCATGGAGCAGGAAATCGGCACTCTGTATTGCACCGCGCTTCACTTTTCGCCTGCGGGCGAAATGATCGGCAAGCACCGCAAGCTGATGCCCACCGCGGTCGAAAGGCTGATCTGGGGGTATGGCGACGGCTCAACATTGCCGGTGTTCAACACGCCGCATGGAAAAATGGGCACTGTCATCTGCTGGGAAAACTACATGCCGCTCCTGCGTATGGCAATGTATGGGAAAGGCATCCAGCTCTATTGCGCCCCGACGGCCGACGACCGTGATGAGTGGATTACTAGCATGCGGCATATCGCCATGGAAGGGCGCTGCTTTGTGTTTTCCGCCTGCCAGTACATCACCCGTGGCGAGTATCCCGAAGACTACGACGCGATCCAAGGAAATTCGCTCGATACCGTATTGATGCGCGGCGGAAGCGCGATCATCAGCCCTTCCGGTCAGCTGTTGGCCGGGCCGGACTATGACGGCGAGTGCATTCTCACAGCGGATATCGATCTAGATGATGTTACGCGAGGCAAGTATGACTTCGATGTTGTCGGACACTATGCCCGTCCGGATATCTTTAAACTCGTCGTCGATGAAAGTCCCAAGCCGCCGGTCGTGACTGTCAACCAAGCATGACAAAGCGGCGGCTCCCCTGTGGGGCCGCCTGCTACACCGGCAGTGTCATCAGCGCCCGAAGAGGCCCCGGATACGCATCAACTCGCGATGGAGGGATTCACTCTTTTGGAACGGTGCTCGGCCATGTAAATAAAAGTAGTTGTTCAGCACCACGAGCTCGCCGGGAGGAAGTGTGATCTCTTGCACACCAGAGCTGATTTCAATCGATGCCGACAGGTCATGCACATACAGAGCCTCTTCAAGTGTGGCGGGCTGCAGAAACTGATCAATGAAGCAGATCGCTAGACCGTAGCGGTTTTGAAAAAAGAGAGGCCGTTCCACTTGCTCCGCGACATTCTTCGAGGCTGGGGATTTGTATAGCAAGGGCTTGGTCGCGAGGGGATGCTGTAGAAAGTTGCCGATATGCTCCCAATCGTCGAGGTGCAAGAAGCGAGACTCACCACCCACGGCATCGTGCTCACTGAATTTCATCATCAGCAGCCAGTCTGTCGCCTCGGAAACATAAGTGCCGTCGGTGTGCATTGTGAACAGACGGTAGGCTTGGCGAAGATAAGAGTCGCTGTTGTCCGTGTGCTTCACCATGAAGCGTGCGTAGTACTTGCCGGACATGGAGTCGTGGTTGGCCGGTCCGAGCAGATAGGCTATCGCTGTGCCAAACTTCACAAAATCATCCGGATCGGTAGACACGCCCTGAAGGCCAATAGTGAATCCGCCGTGGTCTCGGTCTTCGACGATGGAGGTCAGAGTTCCCCGCAGTTCGTCACCACACGCCTTCATCAAGGCCTCAGCCACCTTGAAGCGCATAAAGGGAACATATTCCAGGTTCTGGACCTCGATGTCCTTGACTTCAGCCAGGAAGTGCAGGAGAGCCTCAGGTCGAACTGTCACCTTGCGTACTCGAGAGTGCGTCTCATGAGGGGCCACCTTGACGGCTCCCGAAGACAAGCCCTGGGCGTCGCTCACGTCATTCATAATGTACCTCTGGTGAAGTGTGTATGTGGACTCATTAGAAGTGACACCGTGCGATTGTTAAACATGCGGCCAGCGATAGTTTGTTCGATATGAGCGATAAAAATGTCGAAACGCGCACGTTGCGCTATTTCATAGCAGTGGCGGAGCACCTCCATTTCTCAAAAGCTGCCGACGCGCTGGGAGTGTCGCAGTCGGTCCTGAGTGTGGCGATCCAAAGACTGGAGACTCAACTGGGCGTCAAGCTGCTACAGCGCAACAAGCGACAACCCGTCTCGCTGACTGATGCCGGCAAGATCTTTCACGCGCATGCACTCATCGCTCTTCAACATATAGATCTGGCAGTACAGATCGGGATGCAGGCCGCGCGTGGCCTGGCGGGCATTGTCAGGGCGGGCTTTGTTGGTTCGGCAGTCACCACGGGCGCTCTCCAGGGCGCACTGAAACGTTATCGTGCGGAACATCCGGCCGTCCGTGTAGAGATCGTGCCTATGGAAACGCCCGTGCAACTGGAAGAACTGAGGACGGGCGCCATCGATATCGGCATTGTCCGAGCCAGGCGTGCGTATCCGGAAGGCGTGGCCGCTATCGAATTTCAGTCAGAGCGACTCGCCGTCGCCATGGCAGAAAATCATCCACTCCACTTGAAGGACGAGTTGTCGCCCTCAGATCTTGCCGGAGAGGTTTTCATCATCCCTCAGTTTGATGAGAGCGAAGGCTTTTCGGAGATCTTGGCGGACTTGGCCAAGGCGGGAGGCATTCTTGGGCAGCAGCATCAGCGCGTAAAGGACTTCATCTCGGCCGTTGCGCTCGCCGCCGCGGGATATGGCGTGGTATTGGCCCCAGAGTCCATCGTGAGGCTTTCGCCGCCCGGTATCGTATATCGGTCGATCACGGCGTTCGATCGGCGGGTAAACCTTGCTCTAGCGTTTCGAACTCGTGGGAATTCTCCGGCAGTCGTCGCTTTGATCGATACTGTGCGCGGGGGCAACCACTAGAAGAAGACTGCGTCCATTGCACGCTTCTGCCCGCAAGGGGAACTAGAGTCAGTTGAGGCGCTTGGTCGGGCACTCTCGGCGACCTTCAGTCCTAGCAGCAGCGGCGGCGCGAACTGGTACGTACTTCAAAGCACCTGGTGAAGGGCGTTTAAGGTAGCCCTTTAGGATTGTTGCAAGTTGCGCATCCGGAAAGCCTGCCGATACGCTGACGGAGAGGTATGGATCTGCTCGGCAAATTTCTGCCGTAGGGATAGCGCCGATCCAAATCCGACGGCGGTCGCCACCTGTTCGATCGGGAGATCTGTAGTTTCGAGTAGTTGCTGTGCCTTTGAGACTCGTTCAGAAGCTAGCCACTTGATAACTGTAGTGCCAGTTAACTCTCGAAAACGGCGCGTAAAGGTTCTACGGCTCATCCGTGCGACGTCTGCAAGGTCGTCTACCGCTAGCGGTTGCGCAAGGTGCGTCCGCGCCCAATCAAGCACACCGGGTAACCGATGTTCGCTTGGCAAGCTGGGCACGGGCTGTTCGACGTACTGCGCTTGACCTCCCTGGCGATGGGGAGGCGTCACCAACCGCCGTGCAATGCGGTTCGCGACATCTGCTCCAAAGCGTTGACGCACCAGGTTAAGACAACAGTCAATTGCCGCGACTGTGCCAGCCGAGGTAACGGCGTTTCCGTCATCCACATACAGCACATCGGGTAGGAAGACGGTCTCTGGAAAGCGCTGCACGAATAGGTCGCGGAACGCCCAGTGCGTCGTTGAGGATCGGCCATCAAGCAAGCCCGAGTCACCTAGGACAAACGCTCCTAAGCAAAGACCTACAACTTGCGCGCCACGCCTGTGTGCCCGCTGCAACGCCTCTGCGACCGTAGGGGGCGTGCCCTGTTCGGGGTGATTCCAAGCGGGGACGATGACGATGTCAGCGGTCTCCATAGCCTCCAGGCCAAGTGTCACATCAATGGCGATCCCTTGGTCCGAGTGAATTCGTCCGGTCGTGCTGGCGCAATACTGAATGTCGTAAAGGGGGGAGCCCTCGTTGGAGGTCTCTCCGGCGAAGACGATGCCCGGAACGGAAAGGTGAAAGAGGCTCACCCCGTCAAATGCCAGCACAACAATCCGAATAGGTTCCACCAGAGTCTCGCTATGTCAGTTTGGCCCAATTTTATCGAAGATAGTCATTTGGGCCAATAGCGCTGTACTTGGCACTTAGAGACAATTTCAGCCTGAAATCTCTCGAGGCAAGCATTGCGCCTCTAAACTCATGACGAACCAATGAACATGACGAATTTCTTGCGGTCCCCTTTTTTTATAGGCTTCCTGACGGCGGCGGCCGTCGTGGCCCTACCAACAGGAGCGGTAGCCCAACAACCCGCGTCGGGGAAGGCACCCGTCGTGAATTTCCAGCAGATTCGCAACGCGACGATCAAGTTGAGCTACGCCAACACGACATTTTTGGTTGATCCCATGCTCGCCCCGAAGGGCGCCTACGCTGGCTTCCCGGACACCCCACGCAGCGAACTGCGAAATCCTCTGGTGGATTTGCCCATACCAGTGAGCGATGTGCTGAAGGCTGACGCGGTGATCCTGACACATTTGCACGCCGACCATTGGGATGCAGCGGCGAGAAGTCTGGTACCGCGAGATATGCCAATTTTTACGCAAAACGAGGAAGACGCCACGACGGTGCGCAAGGACGGCTTTACCGATGTGCACGTACTCACGGAAGCGGGAACCGAGTTCAAGGGAACAAGGATCTTCAAGACCGGTGGACAGCATGGCACTGACCAGATGTTCGTAGTGCCTCAATTGAAGGATTTATTGGGTATGGCGATGGGTGTGGTCTTCCAGCGCCCGGGCTACAAGACAAGCTATGTGGTGGGCGACACCATCTGGCGCCCCGAGGTTGAACAGACTCTGACTAAGTTCAAACCAGACGTGGTTTTTCTGAACACGGGCTATGCGCAAGTCAATGGCTATAACGGGTCCATCATCATGGGCAAGGACGACATGCTGCGCGCATACCGGTTTGCTCCTGAGGCCAAAGTGGTCGCCATTCATATGGAAGCGGTCAACCACGCACTCCTGTCGCGCAAGGAACTGCGTGACTTCATCAGCAGCAAAGGTATGGACAGCCAACGGACCATGGTGCCCGAGGATGGCGAGTCTCAGGAATTTTGACGGCAGCTTAAAAACTTGCGACTCGACCTGTGCCGCGGTCCGTCGCGTTCAATCCCAGGAAACAAGCAAATGAACAATCGTGCCTTTCTCGTTGTCGATCTTCAGAACGAGTATCTCCCTACCGGTCAACTTCCCTTGGTGGGGCTTCAAGAGGTAGTCGCCAATGCCGCACGCATTATTGCCGCGGCCCGTGAGCGCGGCGACTTAATCGTCCACTGTTGATTTGCAGGCAGAGTT
>NZ_DCYD01000001.1:0-50935 GCF_002331005.1 Achromobacter sp. UBA2119
CGGCGCCCCCCCTTGCGTTTTTTTCGGTTAAGGCCCTGGCCGTTCCCCCGCCCCCCCCCGCGGCGCCCCCCCCCCGGGGCCCCCCCCCCCCCCCCCCGCCCCCCCCCGCGCCCCCCGCGCCGTCACCGCCACGGCCGCCGTCACTGACCAACGTATTATTGAAGGCGCCCCCGCCGCCACCTCCGCCCCCACCGCCCTTGCCACCGCTGATCGAGTAGCCATCGTTGTGCAGGATCACGTCGTCGCCCGAGATCACGATGCCGTGCCCACCGTTTCCGCCCGCGCCACCTGCGCCTCCCACATGGCCGCCCTGTCCGCCTCCCCCGCCACCCCCGCCGCCTCCGCCGGGCGCCCCTTCAATGTCGTCATAGGTCGTATAGGACGTAGTGAGATCCAGGGCCGCAAAACCATCCCCGCCGTCGCCCCCGTTGCCGCCATTGGCAGCCCCGCCTGCGCCGCCCGTCCCCGCCTCGCCGACGATCAACGCGCGCGCCGCGGGATGCGGGGACATGCCGAGAGAGATCAAAGACAGGCCAAAACAAAGCTTGAGCGCGATACCGCGCGCCTTGTTGGTTCGATTCGAGATCGAATCCCCATGTCGCGACGCCAAGCAAGAATCCGTGTACATCAATGGTTCATCCTGGGTGGTGGATTCACGCGCGGCTTCACGAATTCAATAGCGCCGGAGGATCAGGTGACGCTCCAGGCAAAACTGCTATTTGGGTCTCGTAAGAACGTGGAACACCGGCGTGGCCGGTTGCGCGTTTGAATAATCCGGTTAATCACATCGAACGACGGATGCACGCTGCAAAGCGTTCAAGCCTGTGTCGTCGGTGTCTCAGATTCTCTTTATGCGCCCTGGCTTCACCCAGAGTAGGTTTACTCCGATGTCGCAGAAGCATTTATAAGAATCAGTTGCCGGGCAAAATCAGACGATCGCTATGGCGAAAATCTAGAGACACTGCCAGTTATCCGACGGCCCCCTGTTTCACGCGATTGCTAGAACAGGTACTTCACCCCGACCGAGCCGCCCACCGCCCGCAACCCTGAGGCGCCGCCCAAGCCCTGTTCGGCATGCACCTGCACGTTGACGAAAGTGTTCCTGCCCGCGCGCCGGTCGTAGCCCGCCGTGAGGCCCACGCGCGACCCATCCAGATCGTTGTCGAATGCGATGTCGCCCTGTGTGGCGGTGGGGTACGAACTGGAGGATTTTCCCAGCGTGTGCCGATAGCTCAGCATCAGCCAGCCGTGGTGCCGCGTCTCGGGGTGCGCGTCCCAGACTTTGGAAACCTTCAAGCTCACACGCGAGTGCAGCGCGCGCATTCCCGGCAGCGCAACCGGCCCGACGCGGTCTTCGCTGTCGCGCAGCCTGACGTGCTGGACCATCACCTGGGCTTGCGGCTCGATGCGCAGTCCGCTGCCGTCGTTGATGTCGAAGGCTTTGCCGGCTTCGGCGGACAACGCGGCGCCCCATCCGGACGTGTGCAAAGACAAACCTTGCGCGCCGCGCGAATGGGCCTTCACACCGTAGCGGCTGACCTGTGCGACGAAATCGGCGTATCCGCCCTTGCCGTCGATCAACGTGTAGTAGGCGCCCAGGCCGTACATGGTCTGATCGCTGCGGCCGGCAGCCACGGTCGAACGCGTGAACGCCTGATAGTGCGCCACGTCGTTGCGGGAAGCCATTGCCGTAGCGAACACGCCCGCGCTCCGGCGGCCGGCGCCTCTGCTGGCCACGAACAGGTCGGTTCCCACCTGTAGCCCGCCCAGCCGCGAATCCACGGCGACGTTCGCTTGCCGGATTCCCAAGGGCGCGCCATCGCGGCGTTCGAGGACGCCGAACGATCGCGCCCAGACGTACGGATAGACCGTTCGCGCCAGTGTTTCGGTCGCACCCATCCGTTCGTTGAACGAACCCACCGCCACCTCGGACTGCCGCAAGGCCTGATTGCCCAACTGCGAGTAGATGGACACCTCGGGGCGGACATCGCTGAACAGATACCAGTTGTTGGCCAGATCGGCTGCGCCGTTTCGCGCGCCGTGCACCAGCCCGTAGTTGAACGCGCCGGCCAGCGTGGGTTGTCCTGGGGATTGGCGAAACGCATGGTCGGTGCTGGCGCCGGCCTTGACCACCAACAGCCCGTCGCCGGCCATGGGATCTCCGAAGCCGCCGGGCGTGATGATCTTCAGGTAGGTCAACCCCGTGGCGCCCTGGGTCAGCGTCAGATGATCCGCAGCGCCGGCCGGACTGACGTGCAACTGGACTTGCCCGCCCCCGCCCGCCAGGTTGTTGGCGGTGAGCGTTCGGCCGGCCTCGTTGTTGGACCCGTCGGGCGGTGCGAAGGCAATGCTGCCGGCAAGCTGAAGCGCATTGACGGTGCTGAGATTGTTTCCCGCCGAGGCATGAGGGGTGTCGGCCAGGACGTTCCATCGGCTCGTCGCATCGATGACGAGATTCGGTCCGTCCATCTGGCCGTCGAGCACTGCACCGTTGGCAAGGTACAAGGCCGCATTGCTGGCGCCGGCGACGCTGGCCGCATGATCGGTCCGCCCCAGGCTCGTGCCATGAAGGACCAGCATGCCCTCGTCAACACGCGTATCACCGGAATACGTGAGCTGCGCCGCCGGCAGGGTAATGCCCGATCCGGGATCGTTGCGCTCGATGATCCATGTTCCGGACCCGGTCTTGGTGAGGCTGCCGGCGCCGCTGATCGTTCCGTGCATCACGGACACGGTGCCGCCGGCAGTGTGGACCGCGCCATCACCGCGCAGCTGAAAATCGCGCTGCGACGTGATGCTGGCGTTCAGCTGCAATCCGCCGCCCTCGAAGATGAGGCCGCCCGCCGTGTCTCCCAGCGCGCCGTCGTCCGTGATCGCAAGCCATCCCCCGGAAAGCGTCCAAGGCGTAAGCGCCAGTGCGGGCGAACCCGTCAGCGCCCACGTGCCGTGAGACGCTTTCTCGAATGCGTTGAAGCCCAGATACTGACCCTGCGCGCCGGGGCCGATCTTGCCCACGTCAAACGCCTGCGCCGCGCCGCCATCCAGGATCAGCGTGTTTGTGCCGCTTGATTCGGTGGCATCGACGAGCCCCTGAATCAGGCTTCCTTCACGGAGCATCAAGGTCGAATTGCTGGCGGTCGCCGCGTACTTGATGGCGGTGTCCTGGTTGACCGGCCCCGCCACAATGGATCCCGCATTGATGATGACGGAGCCGGCCCCCGTGACGTAGACGCCGTGATTGCTGCTGCCGGCCGCGCCACCCCCGTTCGTATCGAAACGCGAGTACTGCCCGCCGCGGCCGCCATCGCCGCCTGGCGCGCCGCCACCGCCACCGCCTGCGGCGAAACCTTCATACGGTTTGGCATCGCCACCGTTGACGCCGGACGCCCCGCCAGCAATGCCGCCTGCCCCCCCGATCCCCTCGATCAGGATCGGCCACACGTCTGTGCCCGGAGCCCCCCCGTTGACGGAAGAACCTCCGCCCCCGCCCCCGCCGCCGGCCCAGGAGATGCCTGGCGGGCCCCCGCCCGCAGTCAGGCCATTTTCTCCCCCGTTGCCGCCGTCTCCACCGAAGGCCGCCCGGACGTGTGCGCCGCCTCCGCCGCCCCCGCCGGCAGCGCCGTCAACGCCCGTCGAGCCGTCACCGCCGCGACCGCCGTCCGGCTCTACGGAGGGGTGGAAGGTGGAGCCGCCTCCCCCTCCGCCGCCGCCGCCCTTGCCGCCGCGGATCGACCAGCCATCGTTGTGCAATACCACCGCGTCGCCTGAGATGACGACGCCGACTCCGCCGTTCCCGCCGTCGCCACCCGCTCCCCCCACGGCGTTACCGTGCCCGCCGCCACCGCCTCCCCCGCCGCCGCCGCCGGCCCCGCCCTCGACGTCGCCGACCGTCGTGTATGAGGTCGTCAGGTCCAGGGCGGTATCTCCGTTGCCACCATCGCCGCCGCGGCCTCCATTGGATGCGCCGCCGACGCCGCCGGCCCCCGACACACCCACGATCGCACCCCAGGCATCGGGTTGGTGCGACATGTTCACGGATAACAGCAACAGACCAAAGCAGAGCTTGGTCGCGGTGGTTCTGGCATTGAGAAACAGCATTGAATCTGCGCGGCGCAGCGCCGCGCGGGAATCCACGAGCATCAATCGATCATCCTGGGTGTTGATTCATGCGTGGCTTCTTTTCGTTCAGCTCAGCTGATCGTCAAAGCCCATCGCGTCGGTGTGATCGATTGTGTTCAAGGTCCGCGGCCGCACCCAGAGTACGTTTACTCCGATGGCGCGCCCCGCCTATCAGGATCAACGTCCGCTTGGGAATCCGACGAGTCTCAGTTGCGCTGGATTCGATAACGTGCCAGCCCGCTGGGACGTTATCGGCGGCAAGGGCGTATTCATGCCGACGGCAATCAAAGTGCAAATTTGCATCTTGAAAGCGCAGTAATGCGCTCCCGGAAGTTCGTGCCGCGGTTACGCTGGAGCCTTCTGATCACGCACCTTCTTTCCTACATCCCCAAGGAGAAAACCATGACGACGCAAACGAACCCACTCGAAAAGAAAACCGCCTACTGGGGCGTGCCGTGGGAAGACGCCTATGGTTATGCGCAGGCGGTGCAGGTGGGCAACGAGATCTATGTGT
This sequence comes from Achromobacter sp. UBA2119, assembly GCF_002331005.1. Taxonomy (NCBI): domain Bacteria; kingdom Pseudomonadati; phylum Pseudomonadota; class Betaproteobacteria; order Burkholderiales; family Alcaligenaceae; genus Achromobacter; species Achromobacter sp. UBA2119. The sequence continues at coordinate 4,634 of NZ_DCYD01000001.1, forward strand.
CGGGCCAGCTGAACCACGACAAGGACGGCAACCTGATCGCGCCGGCGGAACTGGATGACCAAGGCAAGCCGCGCGACTTCTCCACGATGGAAGCGCAGATGCGCGCCACTTACGAGAACCTGGCGGTGTTGCTGGGCAAGTTCGGCGCCACGCTGGATAACGTCGTGGAAGAAACCCTGTACGTGCTGGACGTGGATGCCGCCTTTGCCGCGGCGGGCAAGGTGCGCAAGGCCGCGTACGGCACGGACCGTCCGCAAGTGGCCAGCAACCTGATCGGCGTGTCCCGTCTGGCGATGCCTGCGCAATTGATCGAGGTCGCTTGCAAGGCCATCCTGCGTCCCAAGGATGCCGGCTGACCGGACCCTGCGGCTTGGCGGGAAAAGGGCCTAGCGGCCCTCGATCAACGCCTTCTGCTTGGCCACGGCCGCGGCGCAAAAGCGCATGAAAGCCTGGACGCGCCGGGATCCGCGGATGTCAGGATGGGTGAGCAGCCAAAGCTCATCCTGAAGCTCGGGCACGACGGGACCGACGCGCACCACATCGGCCATCGTGTCCCCCAGCATGCAAGGCAGGTAGCCCATGCCCAGGCCGGCCGAGATACCCGCGCTTACTGCGGCAACCGAGTCCGACCGGTAGGCAATGCGGGATGGCGCGACACGGCTTTCAAGGTAGTGCGCGGCCTTGAGGCCGGACAGCCCGCCCGCATACGACACCCAATCCAGCTCGTAAAGGCGTTCGGCGGCGGGTGTCTTGCGGCGAAATTGCTGCGCAGCCCCGTAAGGCGCCCACGCGATGCCTGCCAGCCTGCGTCCCACCCAACTCTCGGGCGGGCGCCGCGTCGCCCTGAGCGCGACGTCGGATTCGTCCCGCGCCAGATCCAGTGTGCCGTTGCCAACCAGCACCTCGACGGTCAATGAGGGATGCGCCGCTCTGAATTCAGCAATGATGGGCGTCAGGAAATACAGCAGGAGCGAATCGCTGGTGGCCACGCGCAGCGTGCCCTGTGGATCGTGCGCGGCGCCGGAAATGCGTCGGGCCACGCTGACGACATCGAGTTCGACGCGCTCGCTCAGTGCGCGCAGCTCCGTGCCCTCAGGCGTCAGCTTGTAGCCCGCGTGCCGCCGGTCGAACAACGCGACGCCCAGCGCGGCTTCGGCGTGCGCCACGCGGCGCGAGACGGTCGAGGCATTGATGCCGAGCTTTTCGGCCGCGATCGACCGATTGCCGCAGTCGCTCAGTGTCTTGATGATGCGCAGGTCATCCCATGACAACTGTTGCGCCGCGTCGCGCTGTCCCATGGAAAGGCGATCGGAGTGCGTCTGAGTTTTAGCGGGTTTGGACGGCACGATGATTGGCGGATGTTCTTTCGCGGCGGATTATTGGGAATCGTCGGTGATCCTGCCCTCGCGATTTGCCCTCGCGATTTGCCCTCGCGATTTGCCCTCGCGATTTGCCCTCGCGATCTGCCCTCGCGATTTTGTCCACGGGCTTTCGCCCGCAGTATCGGCGAAAACAAAAAAGGGCCCATGAAGGGCCCGGAACAACGCACTGCTTTAATCAGTTGGCGCGCCCGACAGGAATCGAACCTGTATCAAGAGCTTCGGAAACTCTCATTCTATCCATTGAACTACGGGCGCAGCGCAAGGAGGCGGTATTGTACCCAGTTTTACGCGTTCTGCATGAACTGGATCAAATCCTCCGGCAAACTCATCGAAAACCCGTCCTTTCTCATTGGACGATCGTCCATGACACCGTTATATAATCCAGCGTTTGCTTGCAGGCGGGCATGAGTTGCCGCCGACTTGTGCAGTTCTGATTTTCTGTTGCCGCCGCCAGGCGCCCCCGGTACCCGTTAGCAGGATTAGGTCATGAGCAACGAGCAGGAACACATAGAAGAGCACTCCTCCCCCATCAAGACCCCGAAGCAACTGATCATCACGATCGTCCTGGCTTTCGTGGTTCCCATCGCCATCATCATCCTTCTGGTGAACATGGTGGTCACCGGCACCAAGACCGGCGCCGGCTCGGACGCCCTGTCCGGCGAAGCCGTCGCCCGGCGGATCGCGCCCGTGGCGGGCTTCGAACTCGTTGACGCCAACGCGCCCAAGGTCTTCAAGACCGGCGAACAGGTCTTCGCCACCGTCTGTACGGCCTGTCACACCGCCGGCGTGGCTGGCGCACCCAAGCTGGGCGACAACGCCGCGTGGGCGCCGTTCATCAAGGCTGGCTACGACGAGATGATGAAGGTCGCGCTGCACGGCAAGGGCGGCATGCCCGCCAAGGGCGGCAACCCGGCCCTGTCCGACTACGAAGTCGCGCGCGCCGTGGTCTACATGGCCAACAAGTCCGGCGCCTCGCTGCCGGAACCCGCAGCCCCCGCTGAAGAAGGTGCCAAGAAGGAAGGCGAAGCCGCACCGGCCGCGCAAGCCGCTGCACCGGCGGCTCCTGCTGCTGCCGCGCCCGCTGCTGCCGCGCCCGCCGCCGCAGCACCGGCTGCCGCAGCACCGGCTGCCGCCGCTCCCGCCCCCGAGCAAAAGGCCGCCGCCGTCAACCCGGCGGGCGAACAGCTCTACAAGACGGCCTGTTTCGCGTGCCACGCCACGGGCGTCGCCAACGCACCCAAGTTCGGCGACAAGGCTGCCTGGGAGCCCTACATCAAGACCGGCATGGACGCCATGGTCAAGGTCGCGATGACGGGCAAGGGCGCAATGCCTCCCAAGGGCGGCGCCGCCAACGCCTCGGAAGACGACATCCGCGCCGCCGTGGAGTTCATGGTGAACGCCGCCAAGTAATACCCCGCCCGCATCGCGGGCAATAAAAAGCCCCTTGAATCATCAAGGGGCTTTTTTTATCCGGTGACCCGGATTCGCGTGGCAAAGGTGTCAGACACCTCGCCATCCAACGATCAGTCCGCCGCCGACGTCTTCACCAGCGACATGCCCAACTGCACGCGGCGCTGCAGCCACAGGCTGGGACGGTAACGGGTGTCGCCCGTCACACGCTGCATGCTCTTCAGGATTTCCAGAATGCGATCGGCGCCCAGCTTGTCGCCCAAAGCCAGCGGGCCCACCGGGTAACCCAGCCCCAGCGTCACGGCCAGGTCGATGTCCTCGGGCGTGGCGATCTTCTGCTGCGCGATATCGCAGGCGATGTTCACGATGTGCGCCACGATACGTTGCGCGATGAAGCCGGGCGAATCCTCGATCACCGTGACGGGCACGCCGTCGGCGGCCAGCAGTGCATGGGCGGCATCACGCCACTTGTCCTCGGTGGCGGGCGAGACCATGATCGTGCGGCGCTTCGCGTTATCGAACGCATACAGCGTGTCCAGGCCAACCGTGCGGCCCGCGTTCAGGCCTTGCGCGGAGACGCTGGTGGACACGTCTTCACCGAACGGCGTGACGATAATCAGCGCATCGGGATCCGGCGTCGATCCCGTGACCAGCGTGCCGCCCAGCTTTTCAACCAGCGCGGAAGCGCGGGCGTAGCCTTCGCCGTGCTTGGGGCTGACCCAGACCTTCAGGCCCTCGGGCAGCGCGGGCGCAGCCGCTTCGGCCGGCACCTGCTTCTGGCCGTCGGCGTAGACGTAGAAGCCCTCCCCCGCCTTGCGGCCGATCAGCCCGCCCGCCAGGCGCACGGTCGTGATCGGCGACGGGCGAAAGCGCGGCTCGTCAAAGAACTGGCGGTAGATGGATTCCATCACCGGATGCGAGACGTCGAGCGCGGTCAGGTCCAGCAGTTCGAACGGTCCCATGCGAAAGCCCGCCTGCTCGCGCATCACGGCGTCGACCTGGGCGAAGGTGGCCACAGCCTCCTGCGCGACGCGCAGGCCTTCCGTGTTCATGCCGCGGCCCGCGTGGTTGACGATGAAACCGGGCATGTCCTTGGCGCGCACAGGCGTGTGACCCATGCGGCGGGCCAGCTCGGCCAGGGCGTCGCCCACTTCCGGCGCGCTGCGCAGGCCGTCGATGACCTCGACCACCTTCATCAGCGCAACAGGGTTGAAGAAGTGATAGCCGGCCACGCGTTGCGGACGCTTGCAGGCGGCCGCGATGGCGGTGATGGAAAGCGACGAGGTGTTGGACGCCAGAATGCAGTCGTCGGACACCACGCCTTCCAGCGCGGCGAAAAGATCACGCTTGACGTCCAGCCGCTCGACGATGGCTTCGACCACGAGCTGGCAGTTCGACATGTCGGTCAGCGCGGTGGCCGATTCGACGCGCTCGAGCGCGGCTTGTGCGTCGGCGGCGGTCAGCTTGCCCTTCTGGGCCAGCTTTTCCCAGGTCTGGCGCAAGGATTCGCGCGCGGCCGCAATGGCCTCCGAACTGGTGTCGTACAGACGCACGCGCAGGCCGGCCTGCGCCGCGATCTGCGCGATGCCGCGCCCCATGGCCCCGGCACCCACGACGCCGATGGTTTGAATCTCCGTCATCAACTCTCTCCTGCCTGTATTGGAATGGATCGTGCGCCTGGCGCGGCGCGGCGTGCGCGACAGGCGGACTGGCCGCCCTCGCGCGCGCATCAGGCCCGGCTCTGTGCCAGCGCCTGGATTTCTTCGGCCGACAGTCCCAGCTTTTCGGACAGGACCTGCTCGGTGTGCTCGCCCAGCATGGGCGGCGCGCGGCGGTACTCGACCGGGCTGCCGGAAAACTTCAGCGGGCTGGCGGCCACGGGCACGGTGCCGGCGGCCGGATGCGGCAACTCACGCTTCATATTGCGGGCCAGGACGTGCGGGTCTTCGTAAACCTGGTCCAGCGTGTTGATGGGCCCGGCCGGCACGCCCACGCCTTCCAGCGCGGCAAGCCAGTGGTCGCGCTCGCCGGTGGCCATGCGCTCGGCCAAGAGGGGCACGAGTTCCTCGCGGTTCTTCACGCGTTGCGGGTTGGTGGCGAAACGCGGGTCGGCCGACAGCTCGGGCAGGCCGATCGCGCCGCAGTAGTTGCGGAACTGGCTGTCGTTGCCCACGGCCACGATGAGGTGACCATCGCTGGCCGCGAACACCTGGTAGGGAACCAGGTTCTGGTGCGCGTTGCCGGCGCGGCGCGGGGCCACGCCGGAGGTCATGAAGTTCAGGTTCTGGTTGGCCATCATGGCGACCTGGCAGTCCAGCAGGGCCATGTCGATGTGCTGGCCCAGGCCGCTGCGGGCGCGCTCATGCAGCGCGGCCAGGATGCCCACGGTGGAATACATGCCCGTCATCAGGTCGGCCACGGCCACGCCGGCCTTCTGCGGACCGCCGCCGGGCAGGTCGTCGCGTTCGCCCGTGATGCTCATCAGGCCGCCCATGCCCTGGATCATGAAGTCATAGCCGGGACGGCTGGCGTACGGGCCGGTCTGGCCGAAGCCCGTGATCGAGCAATAGATCAGGCGCGGGTTCAGCTCCTTCAGGCTCTCGTAGTCCAGGCCGTACTTGGAAAGGCCGCCCACCTTGAAGTTTTCAACCAGGATGTCGCTTTGCAGCGCCAGCTCGCGCACCAGCTCCGCGCCGCGCGGCGACGCGATGTCCAGCGCCACCGACATCTTGTTGCGGTTGGCCGACAGGTAGTACGCGGCCTCGGTGGTGTCGTGGCCCGCTTCGTCCTTCAGGTACGGGGGGCCCCAGGCGCGCGTATCGTCGCCCGAGCCGGGCCGTTCGATCTTGATCACCTCGGCGCCAAGGTCGGCCAGGTTCTGGGTGCACCAAGGACCCGCCAGCACACGGGTCAGATCCAGCACGCGTATGCCGGTGAGGGGAGCGGGACGTTGCGACATCGGTAATCTTTTCGCTAGAAGGGAAATGAGAACTTCCGGCCCCGCGGAGAAGCGCCGGGCGGACTGGGATTCCGTCATGCCAGAAGGCGGCCCGCGGGGGCCGCCTTCCGATCAACATTCGTCAGACTGGATATTAGCCTCTGGAACGCGTTGGCCGGACGTCTGGCGACGGAAAGATCAGGAATGCGCCTTGATGGTCTCGCGCGCGATGACCAGCTGCTGGATCTGCGAGGTGCCTTCGAAGATGCGGAACAGGCGCACGTCGCGGTAGAAGCGTTCCACCGCGTATTCGGACATGTAGCCCGCACCGCCGTGGATCTGCACCGCGCGGTCGGCGACGCGGCCCACCATTTCGGTGGAGAAGAGCTTGCAGCAGGCGGCCTGCATGGTGGTGTTCTCGCCGCGGTCGCGCATGCGGGCGGCGTCCAGCACCATGCAGCGGGCCGCATACAGCTCGGCCTGGCTGTCGGCGATCATCGCCTGGATGAGCTGGAACTCGGCGATGGGCTGGCCGAACTGCTTGCGCTCGGTGGCGTACTGCACGGCGTCGCGCAGCAGGCGGTCGGCAATGCCCACGCACAGCGCGGAAATGTGCAGGCGTCCCTTGTCCAGCACGCGCATGGAGGTCCGGAAGCCGTTGCCTTCTTCGCCGCCCAGCAGCGCGCTGGCCGGCACGCGGCAGTTGTCGAACACGACGTCGCTGGTCAGCGCGCCGGCCTGGCCCATCTTCTTGTCCGGCTTGCCAATGATGAGGCCCGGCGTGCCCGCTTCGACCAGAAAGCACGAGATCGAATTGGCGCGGCGCTCGGGCGCGGTACGCGCCATGACCGAGAACAGGCCGGCGATGGGCGCGTTGGTGATGTAGCGCTTGGTGCCGTTCAGCACGTAGAAGTCGCCGTCGCGCTCGGCGGACACGCGCAGCGACATGGCGTCGGAACCGGCATCGGGCTCGGTCAGCGCAAAGGAGCCGATGAGCTCGCCGCTGGCCAGCTTGGGCAGGTAATTGGTGCGCTGCTCGTCGGTGCCGGCCAGGACGATGGCCTGCGAGCCGATGCCGATGTTGGTGCCGGCCAGCGAGCGGAAGGCGGGCGAGGTCTGGCCCAGTTCGAACACAACGCGGACCTCTTCTTCCATCGTCAGGCCCAGGCCGCCGTAGTCCGGCGAGATCGACAGGCCGAACAGGCCCAGGTCGCGCATTTCGTTGACGATGTCCGGCGGCACTTCGCCGCTGGCGGCCAGTTCGTCCTCGGCGGGAATCAGGCGTTCGTGGACGAAGCGGCGGACGGCGTCGATCAGGAGATTCAGGGTTTCGGTGTCGAGGGCCATGATGGAGGTCTCTATAAGCGGATATGGGTCAGGAATGGGGGTGGCGGCCGGTTCAGGCGCGCATGCCGCCCACCAGCAGATCGAAATAGCCGTCGGCAATGGACTCGGCGCTGTCGCCCTGGCCGGGCTTGTACCAGCGCACCATCCAGTTCAGCATCGACAGCACGGCGCGACCGGTGGCGGCCACGTCCAGCGCGCGGAATGCGCCTTCGGCGACGCCCTGCGCAATCACGTCGCGCAGCTGCTTCTCGTAGCTGTCGCGCAGGCGGGCGGCATCTTCGCGTTCGGACAGCGCCATGCCGGAATACCCGATCAGCATCGTCACGAACTGGGCGTGGTGCTGTTCGAAGTACCGGGCATGTCCCACCATGAAAGCGCGCAGGCGGGCCACGCCGCCCTCGGCGCCGGCCACGTCGCGGCCGACCGTATGCGTCAGACCCTCCAGCACTTCGAGGATGATGGCGTCGTAGATGTCCTGCTTGGTGGGGTAGTAGTGATAGATGGCCGCCTTGGACACGCCGATCGCGCCGGCCAGGTCGGCAATGGAGCTGCCGTCGTAGCCGCTGCGCGCGAACAGCTTGGCGGCTTCTTCCAGAATGCGTTCGCGCGGGGCGGCCAGGGTGGGTGGCCGGCCCGCACGGGCACGTTTCTGAATGGGTTGGGGGGTGATGCCCATGGACGCCTTTGGCAGGGGCCGCGCGAGGCCGGAGGGTTCTGGCGAACCGCAATTGACAGCCATTCCGCGCATGCCGTTAAATAAAGATTAATTAATTACCGGACGGTCGGTAGGTAATTAATATACTCCAAAACCTACAACGAGACGACGCCCCATGCCCCATCCCCTCGTGACTGATTTGTATGGCCAGATGTCCTTGCCGGTCATCAGTGCCCCGATGTTCATCGTGTCCAATCCCAAGTTGGTTATCGCGCAGTGCACGAGCGGCATCGTGGGGTCGTTTCCCGCGCTGAATGCGCGCCCGCAGACGCTTCTGACCGACTGGCTGGACGAAGTCCAGGCCGGTCTCGCGTCCTACCGCGAGGCCAATCCCGGCGCCCCCGTCGCGCCGTTTGCCGTCAACCAGATCATCCACCAGTCCAACGACCGCCTGGAACAGGACCTGGCGGTATGCGCCAGCCACCGGGTGCCGCTCATCATCACCAGCCTGCGCGCCCCCGGCGACCTGGTGAAGGGCGTGCACGACTGGGGCGGCAAGGTCTTCCATGACGTGACGACCATCCGGCACGCGGAAAAGGCGCTGGAAGCGGGCGTGGACGGGCTGATCCTGGTGTGCGCGGGCGCGGGCGGCCATGCCGGCACGCTCAGCCCCTTCGCACTGATCTCTGAAGTGCGCCGCTTCTATGACGGCCCCCTGATCCTGTCGGGCGCCATCACCTCGGGCGCGCACGTCCTGGCCGCGCAGGCCATGGGCGCGGACTTCGCCTACATGGGCACGCGCTTCATCGCCAGCGAGGAAGCGAATGCCAGCGACGGTTACAAGGCCGCGATCGTCGAGGCCAGCGCCTCGGACATTCTGTACACGCCGTTCTTCACCGGCATCCCGGGCAACTACCTGAAGGCCAGCATCGCCGCCGCCGGCCTGGATCCGGCCAACCTGCCCGCCCCGGACAGCGGCGCATCCAATTTCGGCACGACCCGCGTCAAGCCCTGGAAGGACATCTGGGGCGCCGGCCAGGGCGTGGGCGGCATCGCCAGCGTAGAACCGACCCGCAAGATCGTCGACACGCTGCGGCGCGAATACGCCGAGGCAAAGGCCCGCCTGGCCACGGGACCGCTCGCATGAGCGCCGGCCTGAAGGTGGCGCGCGACGGCGCCGTCCTCACGCTGACGATCGACCGCCAGGACCGCCGCAACGCGCTGGACACCGCCACCTATGCCGCCCTGACCGAGCAGATTTCGCTCGCCAGCGCGGACGTGGCGGTCTCGGCGGTCATCCTGACGGGCGCTGGCGAACATTTCACGGCAGGCAACGACCTGCGCGACTTCCAGGCCGAACGCGGGGCGGGCGACAGCGCCGGGCTGACGTTCCTGCGCGCGCTGACCACGGCCGACGTGCCCGTCATCGCCGCGGTCGAGGGTTACGCCATCGGCATCGGCGTGACGCTGCTGCAGCACTGCGATTTTGTCCACATCGGGGAAGGCGCGACCCTGCGCATGCCGTTTGTCGCCCTGGGGCTGTGTCCGGAAGGCGCGTCCAGCCTGCTGATGCCGCGCCTGGTGGGCCGCCGGGCAGCGCAGTGGCTGATGCAGGGCAAAGCTTTTTCGGCGCAGGAGGCGGTGGACGCCGGCCTGGCCACGTCCGTCACGCCCAAGGGCGAGGCGCTGGCTGCGGCCCAAGCCACCGCAGCGGACCTGGCGCGCCAGCCCCCGGCCGCGCTGCGCCTGACCAAGGCCATGATGAAGCGGGCGGACCGCCAGGCCATCCAGGAGACGCTGGACTACGAAGCCCAGCAGTTCCGCGCCCGCCTGCAGACCGAAGAGGCGCAGGCGGCGTTCGCGAAGTTCTTCAAGAAATAGCGCGTCAGAAGGGCGAATCGGGCCGGAAGTTCGGCGCCCGGCGTTCACGCAGGGAATTGATGCCCTCGCGCACGTCCGGGCCGCCAAAACCCATGAATTCCAGCGCCAGCGACGTGTCGAAAGTCGGTCCGGCCATGCGCAGCCAGTTGTTCAGCGAATATTTGGTCCAGCGGATCGCCGTCTGCGACCCGGCCGCCAGCTTGTTGGCCACTTCGAACGCCTTGCCGATCAGCTCGGCCTCGTCCACGCAGAGCGACACGAGGCCGATGCGTTCGGCTTCCTCGCCAGACACCGTCTCGCACAGCATGAGGTAGTACTTGGCCTTGGCCATGCCGCACAGCAGCGGCCAGACGATGGCGGCGTGGTCGCCCGCCGTGACGCCAAGCCGGGTGTGGCCGTCGATGATGCGGGCATCGCGCGCCGCGATCGAGATGTCTGCCAGGAGGCCGGCCACCAGCCCCGCCCCCACCGCCGCGCCGTGCATGGCCGACACGATCGGCTTGCTGCAATTGATGATGTTGTAGACCAGGTCGCGCGCCTCGCGCCAGACGCGGGTGCGCACGTCGAAGTCGTCCGCCATCTGCTGCACCAGATCCAGGTCGCCGCCCCCCGAGAAGCCCTTGCCCTCGCCGCGGATCACCACGACCCGCGTGTCCGGATCGGTGTCGATATCGCGCCAGATGTCGGCCAGTTCCCGGTGCATCCGGTCGTCGGCCGTGGACAGCTTGCCCGGTACGCCGCCCTTGGCGCCCATGATCAGTTCCAGCACGCCGCCAGGATGGCGGCGCAGCTTCAGGGATTCGTAGGCCGAATAGTGTTCCAGCGTGATGTCGGTCATTGTCTGCTCCGGGTCTGGTCTTTGGTTGTTCGCACCCCGCCCCAAGGTGGCCGCGTTTTTGCGCACTATAGTGGATACGGCCGACCCGCCAAGCCGATTTCCCTCCGGAGCCTCACCCCATGAACACCCCCGCCGTCCCCATTGACCGCGCCGCGTTGCCCGCCCTGTTCGCACCCCGCGCGGACGACTCGCACAAAGGCAGCTTCGGCACCGTGGGCGTGGTGGGCGGCGGTCCCGGCATGACCGGCGCAGCCCTGCTCGCCGCCCGCGCTGCCCTGAAGACCGGCGCCGGCAAGGTGCTGGTGGGTTTCGTGCAGGAGACGCTGCCGCTGCCCTGCGACCCGCTGCAACCCGAACTGATGCTCCGCGACTTCCGTTCGCTGCTGGAAGAAGACTGGGGCGTGACCGCCTGGGTCGCCGGCTGCGGGATCGGCACGGGCGCGCTGGCCGCCAACGCCCTGTCGGAACTGTTCGTCCTGCGGCGGCACGCGCCGCTGGTCCTGGACGCCGACGGCCTGAATCTGCTCGCCCGCGGCGAAATCCGGCCGACCTGGGGCGCGGGCCCCGTCGTGCTGACCCCGCACCCGGCGGAAGCCGCCCGTTTGCTGGGCGTCGGCACGGACACCATCCAGCGCGACCGCCCCGCCGCCGCCCGGCAACTGGCGCAGCGCTTTCAGGCGTGGGTGGTGCTCAAGGGCGCCGGCACCGTGGTGCGCGCCCCGGACGGCGGCCTGCACGTCAACACCACCGGCAACCCGGGCCTTGCCACCGCCGGAACCGGGGACGTATTGGCCGGGATGCTGGGCGCGCTGATCGCCCAGAAGCTGCCGCTGGACCAGGCCGTGCCCGGCGCCGTCTGGCTGCATGGCGCCGCCGCCGATGCACTCGTCGCCCAGGGTGTCGGCCCCATCGGCCTGACGGCCGGCGAGCTGGCCGACGCCGCCCGCACCCTGCGCAACGCGCGCTAAGTCCAAGCCCGACAAAACATTTTTACAACATACTAGGGTTTTCCCCTAAAATGAGATTGCTATTGGCCTAGGGTTATCCCTATAATGGTTTACCCCATGACGAAACGGACTGGAGCCAAACCATGAGCGAACTGACCCTGAACAACACTGCCCGCCTGACCGACGCGCTGGAGCGTGACCTGCTCCGCGGCGCTCTCGAAAACCAACCGAATTCTCACCCGCTGACCAGCCTGAAGAAGGCTGGCCAATCCGTAGCAGCCGCTGTTGCCGCCGTCTTTGCCTTCATCGACGAAGTGAACGAATCGATGAACAAGGCTCGCGCCGCCAGCTCGCGCTTCTCCGGATCGCAGTGGTAATAACAGCCGCGCCAGGCTGAATCGCGACCAATCTCCCGCGACTCAGCCTGGCGCGCTGCCGTTGCCGCGCCCGCCTGGCCCTCCCCAGGCGCCCGCCGCAACGTTTCGGCGCCCGTCCCCTCACCGGCGCCATCGCGTCGCGAGAGGTCCCAAGAGGGACCGCGCGACGCCCTCTCTCCCTTCCCCTCTCGGCGTTTTCCCTAGCGCCCCGATTGCCGCTGCGCATTGACAGCGCGCGAACCCCCTACCGATAATCGGCCCCTTGCCGTCGTGCCCTGGCGACAATTCCCCGCAAGCCCCCTGGCCGACGCAGTCGTCCCCTGGCGCGCGTGGCCGCCTGCACGATCCGGTTCGTTCCCCATCCGGAGTTGTCACCATGAAGTTGCGCACCACCCTGGCCCTTGTGGCCGCCGCCATTCCCCTGGCAGCCGCCCAAGCCCAGACGCTGAAGATCGGCCTGTCGGCCGAACCGACCTCGGCGGATCCCCACTATCACAAGATGACGCAGAACGACGCGTTCTCCGCGCACGTCTACAACTCGCTGGTGGGCCGCAGCGCCGACATGAAGCTGGTTCCCCAGCTTGCGACTTCCTGGAAGAACCTGGACGACCTGACCTGGGAATTCAAGCTGCGCGACGACGTCAAGTTCTCGAACGGCAAGCCGTTCACGTCCGAAGACGTGCTGTTCACGATCTGCCGGACGCTGAACAACGAAACCAACGTGTCGCAGTCCTACATGGACATGACCAAGCGCATCACCGACGTCCAGACGCCGGACGCGCACACCGTCATCATCAAGACGGGCGAACCCTTCCCCCTGATGCCGGCCGAACTGGCCCGCTCGCTGCCGATCATCTGGAACGGCATCGTCGAACACGGCAAGCTCACGTACGACCCCAAGAAGGGTTGCGGCGTGACGGGCGCCTGGCCCACGGTCGTCGACTTCAACAACGGCAAGGACGCCATCGGCACCGGCCCCTACATGCTGAAGTCCTACGTCAAGGGCACCGGCATCGAGCTGGTCCGCAACGAGAACTACTGGGGCGAGAAGCCGCACTGGAAGGAAGTGAAGTTCGTGCCCGTGCCGTCCGCCGGCCCGCGCCTGACCGGCCTGCTGTCCGGCGACTTCGACATGATCGAAAACCCCGCGGCGCGTGACCTGCCGCGCCTGAAGGACAACCCGAAGTTCGGCTTCGTGGCCACGCCGTCCACCCGCCTGGTGTTCTTCCAGCCGGACGTGGGCCGCAACCCGAGCCCGTTCGTCAAGAGCGCTGACGGCAAAAACCCGCTGCAGGACCTGCGCGTGCGCAAGGCCATCAACATGGCCATCGACCGCAAGACCATCACCGCCCGCATCATGGACGGCATGGCGACCCCGGCCTTCCAGTTCATGCCCGACGGCATGTTCGGCGCGCTGCCCAAGGCCCCGGAAATCAAGTACGACCCGGAAGGCGCCAAGAAGCTGCTGGCCGAAGCCGGCTACCCGAACGGCTTTGAACTGACGCTGTCGTCCACCAACGATCGCTACGTCAACGACGGCCAGGTCGCCCAAGCCGTCGCCCAGTACCTGTCGCGCGTCGGCATCAAGACCAACGTGGACGCGATGACCGCCTCCATCTACTTCCCCAAGCGCGCCAAGCGCGAGTTCAGCTTCTCGATGGGCGGCTGGCCGGCGGAAACGGGTGAAGCGTCGGCGCTGTTCCAGTTGTGGGTCGCCACGCTGGATTCGCCCGTCAGCCTGGGCACCAGCAACTACGGCGGCTTCTCGAATGCCGACTTCGACAAGGTCTACAAGCAGGCCATCGTGACGGTTGACCCCGCCAAGCGCGAAAAGCTGCTGCAGGAATCCACCCAGATCGCCCTGGACAACGTGCCGCTGATCCCGCTGCACTTCGAAAGCAGCATCTGGGCATACCGCAAGGGCATCTCGTACGAAGGCCGCCGCGACCAGTACACCCTGGCCACCTCGGTCAAGCCCGACGCCAAGTGAGCCGGCTGGGCTGAGTAAAGAAGAAACGGCTGCCTCGTGCAGCCGTTTTGCCTTGTGGCGGCGCAAATGCGCCCCGCTTTGCCCGAGCCCCCCGCCCCATCCCCTACAATCGTCTCGCTTCATCGGAACCGCCATGCCCACGTCTTTGCCCCCGTCTTCGTCCGCCCCTGCCCCCCGTCCTTTCCTGTTGGCCTGTCCGGACCTGTCGGCCGAGCGCGTGGGCAACACCGACACGCCCGGCGTCTGGCATTTCGATTCCGGCGCGCCCGGCAAGCGGGTGATGCTGAGCGCGCTGATCCACGGCAACGAACTGTGCGGCGCCTGGGCGCTGAAGGACCTGCTTGCCGCCGGCCTGCGCCCGCGCCGCGGCACGCTGACGCTGGCGTTCTGTAACCTGGCGGCCTTCGACCGCTTCGACGCCCGCAATTACGCCCCCGCGCGCTTCGTGGACGAAGACATGAACCGCGTCTGGAGCGAGGACAAGCTGTCCGCGCCGATCTCCCAAGAGCGCCGCCGCGCCGCCGAGCTCCGGCCGTGGGTGGAACAGGCGGACTGGCTGCTCGACTTTCATTCGATGAGCAATTCCGACGTGCCGCTGCAGCTGACCGGCCTGGAGCAGCGCAACATCGATCTGGCCCTGGCATTGGGCAATCCCGCCACCATCATTGCCGACGCGGGCCACGCTGCCGGCGTGCGCATGCGCGATTTCGGCCGTTTCGGCGAAGCCGGCGACAACGGCACGCGGTCCCTGCTGATTGAATGCGGTTTCCATGGCGCCCCCGAGGCGCGCGGCGTGGCCGCCGACCAGATGGCACGCTTTCTGGTGCAGGCCGGCACGGTGGACCGCAGCGACATCCCCGCCGCCTGGTTCGCGCCCGGCGCGCCGCTGCAGCGCGCGCTGCGCGTCACGCACGCTATCGCCGCCAAGAGCGCCGACTTCCGTTTCGCCGAGGCCTGGAAGGGCCTGGAGATGCTGCCCAAGGCGGGCACCGTCATCGGCTGGTCGGAAGGCGAGCCCGTCACCACCCCGTACGACAACTGCGTGCTCATCATGCCGTCCACCGCCAACCTGCGGCCCGGCGTCACCGTCGTGCGCCTGGCGCAGCCGATCGCCTAGCAACAGCCTTTCACCCCCGGCTTTTCCCCAACCCTGAGCCCACCAAGGAAATCATCTCGTGGCCTTGTTCATCCTACGCAGACTGATACAGAGTCTGTTCGTGCTGCTGGCCGTGTCGGTCGTGGTCTTCTTCGCGGTGTATGCCGTGGGCGACCCGATCGAGCTGCTGGTCAGCCCCGAAGCCAGCCAGGCCGCGCGCGAGGCGATGATCGCCCGCCTCGGCCTGGACCTGCCCGTCTGGCAGCAGTACACAGGCTTCCTGTGGCGCGCGCTGCACGGCGATCTGGGCACCTCGTTCGTGCACGGCATCCCGGCGATCGAACTGATCGTGCAGCGCATTCCCGCCACGTTCGAGCTCGTGATCGTCGCGATCATGCTGACCTGTGTGATCGGCATTCCGCTGGGCCTGATCGCGGGCCTGTACCGCGATGAGTACGTGGGCCGCGGCATCATGGCCTCGTCCGTGCTGGGCTTTTCGCTGCCGAACTTCTGGCAGGGCATGATGCTGATCCTGCTGTTCGCCGTCTGGCTGGGCTGGCTGCCCGCCACCGGCCGCGGCGACACGGTGACCGTGCTGGGCGTGCGCCTGTCCATCCTGACCGCCGACGGCTGGTCGCACCTGATCATGCCCGCCATCAACCTGGCGCTGGCCAACATCGCCCTGGTGCTGCGCCTGACGGCCTCCGGCGTGGTGGAAGCCCGCAGCCAGGACTACGTGAAGTTCGCGCGCGCCAAGGGCGTCAAACCCGGCCGCATCGTGCGCCGCCACATCCTGCGCAACATCCTGATCCCGGTGGTCACCGTCATCGGCATGGAGTTCGGCACGCTGATCGCCTACTCGACCATCACCGAGACCGTGTTCGCATGGCCCGGCATGGGCAAGCTGCTGATCGACAGCGTGTACCAGCTCGACCGCCCCGTCGTCGTCGCCTACGTGATGCTGGTCACGCTGATCTTCGTCATCATCAACCTGGTTGTGGACATCCTGTACGCCGCGCTCGACCCGCGCGTGCAGCTCGTGGCCCCCGCTCATTGAACCGCCATGGCTAACTCTCCCAATCCCGGCCGCACCCGCACCGTCCAGCCTCTGGCCGAGACGCCCCGGCGCGCCGCCATCCTGAAAAAACTGCATGCGCGCCCCACGGTGCGCGGCTCGGTCATCGCGCTGGCCGTCCTGATCATCCTGGTGGTCTTCGCGCCATTCTTTGCGCCGCAGAATCCGTACGACCTGGCCAACCTGTCGCTCATGGACGGGCGCCTGGCCCCGCGCCAGGCGCTGATGGACGGCAGCATCGCCTGGCTGGGCACCGACGACCAGGGCCGCGACATGCTCAGCGCCATCCTGTATGGCCTGCGCATCAGCCTGATGGTGGGCCTGTCCGCCGTCGTGCTGGCAACCGCCATCGGCGGCGCGATCGGCCTGGTGGCCGCCTACATCGGCGGCTGGGTCGACACCGTGCTGATGCGCATCGTCGACTTCATCCTGGGCTTTCCGACCATTCTGGTGGCGCTGGTGCTGCTGGTGGTGCTGGGCCGGGGGGTCGACAAGGTGATCCTGGCGCTTGTCCTTGTGCAATGGGGCCACTACGCGCGGATCATGCGCAGCCGCGCCTTGCAGGAACGCCGCAAGGAATACGTCGAGGCCGCGGCCAACCTGGGCTTTCCGGCGTGGCGCATCATGCTCTTTCACCTGTTGCCCAACTGCCTGGGTCCGGTGATGGTGTTCGCCACCATCCAGATCGCGACCGCGATCGCGCTGGAAGCGACGCTGTCGTTCCTGGGCGTGGGCGTGCCGATCACCGAACCGTCGCTGGGCCTCTTGATCTCCAACGGCTTCCAGTACCTGCTGTCGGGCGACTACTGGATCAGCCTGTTCCCGGGCATTGCGCTGCTGGTTCTCATCCTCTCCATCAACATCGTGGGTGACCGCCTGCGCGAAAGCCTGGATCCTCGTCGAGCATGAGCGACATTCTTCTTGATGTGCGCGGCCTGCGCACTGCATTCCATACCGAGGCCGGCGCGTGGCTGGCGGTCGACGGTGTCGACCTGACCGTGCGCCGTGGCGAGATCGTGGGCCTGGTGGGCGAGTCCGGTTCGGGCAAGTCGGTCACGGGCTTTTCGCTGCTGGGCCTCATCGACCCGCCGGGCGAAGTCGTCGACGGCGAAGTGAAGTTCAAGGGCACGGACCTGCGCAAGCTGTCTGAAGAGCAGATGCGCCAGTTGCGCGGCAACCGCATCGCCATGATCTTCCAGGACCCGCTGATGACGCTGAACCCGGTGCTGCGCATCGGCGAGCAGATGATGGAAGCGATCCTGACGCACGAGGACGTGCCGCGCGCCCAGGCCGAGGAACGCTGCCGCGAGGCGCTGGCCATGGTCGGCATCCCGTCGCCGGAAAAGCGGCTGAAGAGCTATCCGCACGAATTCTCGGGCGGCATGCGTCAGCGCGTGGCGATCGCGATTGCGATGCTGAACAAACCCGACCTGATCATCTGCGACGAACCCACGACGGCGCTGGACGTCACCATCCAGGGCCAGATCCTGTACCGCATGCAGCAGATCTGCCGCGAGCACAACACGGCGCTGATCTGGATTACCCACGACCTGGGCGTGGTGGCCGAGCTGGCGGACCGCGTGGCCGTGATGTATGCCGGCCGTATCGTGGAAAGCGGTCCGGTCGAACAGGTGCTGGACGCACCGCGCCACCCCTATACCAAGGGCCTTCTGGACTCGATGCCCGGCGCCACGCAGCCGGGCGCGCGCCTGCACCAGATCAACGGCATGGCGCCCAGCCTGGCGGGCCGTCCGTCGGGCTGTGCGTTCCGGCCGCGCTGCGTCAACGCGGTCACGCGCTGCACCGAGCAGGCCCCCTCCGTCACCACCGAAGGTTCGCGCAGCTATCGCTGTTACGTGCCGATTGCCCGCGAGACACAGTAAGCAATGAGCCAAGCCGATACCCCCGTCATCGAGCTCAAGAACGTCCACAAGCGCTTCGAGCAGCGGCCTGACCTGGCCCAACGCATTCTCGCCCTGACCGGCCGCCCCATCGACCGCCGCACCGTGTACGCGGTGAACGGCGTGGACCTGTCCATCAAACGCGGCGAAGTCGTGGGCCTGGTGGGCGAGTCCGGTTGCGGCAAGTCCACGCTGGGACGCGTCGTGGCCGGCCTGCATCGCCAGACCGAAGGCGAGCTGCTGTACCAGGGCCTGGACGCCAACCGCCTGCGCGGCGCCGACAAGCTGGCGTACACGCTGGGCGTGCAGATGATCTTCCAGGATCCGCAGGCCTCGCTGAACCCGCGCCAGCGCCTGCGGCAGATCCTGGGCGAATCGCTGAAGGTGCACAAGCTGGCGCCCCCGGCGGAGATCCCCGCCCGCGTCGACCAGGCGCTCACGGAAGTGGGTCTGGCCACCGAATACCGCGACCGCTTCCCGCACCAGATCTCGGGCGGTCAACGCCAGCGCATCGGCATCGCCCGCGCGCTGATGGTGGCGCCCAAGTTTCTGGTCTGTGATGAACCGGTGGCGGCGCTGGACGTGTCCATCCAGGCGCAGGTGATCAACCTGTTCATGGACCTGCGCGAACAGCACGGTTTCACGTACCTGTTCATCAGCCATGACCTGGGCGTGGTCAAGCACATCTCTGACCGCGTCGCGATCATGTATCTGGGTAAGATCGTGGAGATCTCGACGTCGGCCGAAATCTTTGCCCGCGCCAATCACCCGTACACGCAGGCGCTGATGGCCGAAGTGCCGGATGTGGCGCGCCGCGGCCGCAAGTTCACGCCGATCAAGGGCGAGATTCCGTCGCCGCTGAATCCGCCGTCCGGCTGCACGTTCAACCCCCGCTGTCCCCACGCGATGCCGCGCTGCCGTGAAGTGGCGCCGGCCCTGAAAGAAATCTCGGCGGGCCACTGGTCGGCCTGCCACCTGAACGAAGCGAGCGCCTGATGAAACCTTCCGATATGTCCAACGTGGACCGCATCGCCATCGAAATGGGCCATGCGGGCCGCAACGCGATCCTGTACGTGGACGAGGACCGCAACTACGACCGTCCGTTCAAACTGCAGACCTACCGCCCCTACGGCTACACGCCGGACCGCCCGGTGGTGATCGTGCAACACGGCGTGCTGCGCAACGGCGACGAATACCGCGATTTCTGGGTCGAAGCCGCCGACAAGCACAAGCTGCTGATCGTGGCGCTGACGTTCTCGAACGAGATCTGGCCGGGCGTTGAAAGCTACAACAACGGCCGGGTGTTTTCGGCCGGCGGCAATCCGCGCCACATCGATGGCTGGACGTATGCGCTGGTGGGCAACGTCATCAAGGACATGATCGCCGGCGAGATCACCGACGGGCAGAACGTGTACCTGTTCGGCCACAGCGCGGGCGGCCAGTTCGTCCACCGCCTGATGAGCAGCCAGCCGCACGCGCCCTTCAAGGCGGTGACGGCGGGCAATCCGGGCTGGTACACGCTGCCGACGTTCGACTATCCCTATCCCGAGGGCATGGACGGCGTGGGGCTGACCGAGGACCATCTGGTGAAGCTGCTGGCCTACCCGATGACGATCCTGGCGGGCGACAAGGACATCGAGACCAACGATCCCAACCTGCCGTCCGAGCCCGCCGCGATGCGCCAGGGCCCGCACCGCTTTGCCCGTGCGCAGAACTACTTCGAATTCGGCCGCAAAGAGGCCGAGCGCCGCGGCGTGCCGTTTGGCTGGAAGCTGCAGGTGGTGCCGGGCATCGGCCACGACGGCCGCGCGATGTCTGCCGTGTGCGCGAGCCTGTGGTTCGATGGCAAGATGCCCGACGATGCCGAGCTCGCCCGCCTGGCCGGCCAGCAGGTCGCCTGAATCCCTTTTCCATTGCTGAAACCCGATACCGCCATGTCCAACACCCAGAGCACTGAACAGATCGTCGCCGGCATTCAAAGCTGGCTGCAATGCGAGTCGCCGTCGAACTTCCCGGAAGGCATCGCCGCGATGGCGCGCATCATCGCCGACTACGCGGCTGCGGCCGGCCTGGCGGTGGAGCTGTCGTCGCTGGGGCCCTCGACGGGCCCGCTGCTGTACGCGACCAACCGCGCGCCGGGCGATACGCGTCCGGGCATCCTGATCCTGGCGCACATGGATACGGTGCATCCGGTGGGCACGCTGCTGGAAAACCCGGTGCGCATCGACGGCGACCGTCTCTACGGCCCGGGCAGCTATGACATGAAGGCGGGCATCTATCTGGCGCTGACGGCGCTGGCCGGCGTGGCGCGTCCGGGTGCGACGCAACTGCCGGTGGATTTCCTGGTGGTGCCGGACGAAGAAACGGGCAGCCACGCCTCGCGCGCGCATATCGAACGCTTCGCCGCGAATGCCAAGTACGCGCTGGTTTGCGAACCGGCCCGCCCCAACGGCGGCAAGTGCGTGACGGCACGCAAGGGGACGGGCATGCTGAACCTGAACGTGAAGGGCCGCCCGGCCCACGCAGGCATGCAACACGAGAAGGGCCGCAGCGCGATCCGCGAAATGGCGCATCAGGTGCTGGCGCTGGAAGCGATGACGGACTACGACCGTGGGATCACGGTGAGCGTGGGGACCATCGCGGGCGGCACGGTCACCAACACGGTTCCGGCGCTGTGCCGCTGCGTGGTGGATTTCCGCGTGCCTGACATGGGCGCCGCGGAAGACGTGCTGCGCCGGATGCGTGAACTGTGCGCAGTGGGTCCGGACGTTGAACTGGACATCGACGTGGAACTGAACCGTCCGCCGATGGTGAAGACGGAGGCGGCGGCTGCGTTGCTGGCCTTGGTGCAGGGGTTTGCGGATCGCGCGGGCTTCTTGCTTGAAGATGCGCCGATGACGGGTGGCGGCAGCGATGCCAACTTCACGTCCGCAATGGGTATTCCGACGCTGGATGGGTTGGGAGCGGATGGGGATGGCGCGCATACGTTGAATGAGTATGTGCTGGTGTCTACGTTGGAGCAGCGGTTGAAGTTTTGGGAATTGCTGCTGCGGGATTTGGCTTGATGTTGAGTTTTTTGCGGCATCTTTGCGCGAAGAGTTGAGTTCTTGATGCGGCCGGGTGGTTGAGTTCTT
The DNA here is from genome assembly GCF_002331005.1 of Achromobacter sp. UBA2119. NCBI lineage: Bacteria > Pseudomonadati > Pseudomonadota > Betaproteobacteria > Burkholderiales > Alcaligenaceae > Achromobacter > Achromobacter sp. UBA2119. Next base: position 25,605 of record NZ_DCYD01000001.1, read on the forward strand.
AAGACGTCCGCCACGGTGGCGGCCCGGGGCGCGCGGGGCCACGATTGCGGTCCGGAGCCTTCGCTCCGGACTTGCCTAGGCGGCCCCCCCCGTCGTCATCGTCGTTGTCGCCTCCGGCGACTGCCTTCCGATTCCCTCGGGCTTATCGACGCCCCGCGCGCCCCGGCCCGCCACCGCACCGGACTCTGGCAATTCAAGTCTTTAGGCAGCTGGGACGATCAGCGTGCTTGGCATTTTTGTGTAGATCTTCTCTGGCCAGAAGCAGCTTGCGGTGCCCGTCTCCGTTCGGCCGCGCGGGCGGCCTCCGGAGACTTACGCGGCGTCTTGCGGCGTAGCGATGAACGCTTCGCGCGTGGCTGCATTTGATCCAGGTGTCTGACACCCAGGTGAGATTCGCTTCATACCAAGTGCGTCTCCCAAGGATGTCAGACACCGGCAGCGGCAGACCTCTCGCCAAGTTCAAGCGGAGCCGCCATTAATCGTCAATTGAACCCCAGTGCCCGATGGGCGGCGCGAACCGGTCGGCAAGTTGTGGCTGACCGTCGCCGCGCCGCCCATCACCGCCCCTCCCCCCGTGACGACGGCCCATTAGCAAGCCAACCGTCACCAGCGCGCAAGCGACCACCGCCACGACGCCCCACCGGCCCAATGCCGGGTTGCCGCCGTCCGGGCGGCAGCAACCCGGCGGCCCCGCAGATCCCCTTCCCTGACCACAGGTCTTGTAGCGCCACAAACCAAAGACCCTCGTAGCACGGCGTCGTGGTCACCGGGGAGGCGAGCGCCGTCGATGCGCCCGAGGGAATCTGAAGGGAGCCGAAGGCGGACGAAGATGACGAAGGGGCAGTCCGGAGCGAAGGCTCCGGACCGCAATCGTGGGCGATCGCCTCCCCGGTGACCACGGCGTCGGGCGACCTACGAAGACCGCCACGAGGGCCAGTGTCAGACACCCGAGAAAACGATCGTCATCGCAGAGCACCGTCTCAGCAGGTCTCAGACACCTAGTGATAACTACCTACGCAGACAAACCCACCACCACCCGAATACCACCATCATCCAGATCCATTCGCCTAGAATGTCGCCCACCAAAATCGCCATCCCCCACCATCTCTCATGTCCGCCGCCCCCACCAGCGCCATCGCTTACGGCCTAGCCACGTTAGCCGCCGACGGCACCATCCTTGACACTTGGTATCCGCGTCCCTCGCTCGCCGACAACGCGCCTCCCACCGGGACTCGTCATCTGACGCCTGAAGAAGCGCGCGCCGCGCTTGGCGAGCACGTTGCCACGGCGCTCGTCCGGGACACGCGCCGCAAGGTCGATATCGTTGCCGTGCGCACCGCCATCTCCTCGCTCGACGAGCCGCCCGTTGATGCCCACGACGCCTATCTGCGTTTGCATCTCCTAAGTCACCGGCTCATCCGGCCGCATGGCGCCAATCTGGATGGGTTGTTTGGCGTGCTCGCCAACGTCGCGTGGACCTCGGTGGGGCCTTGTGCGGTGGATCAGGTTGACGCGCTGCGCTGGCATCTGCGCGCCACCGGGCAGGTGCTGGAAATTCGCGGCGTGGACAAGATTCCGCGCATGACCGATTACGTCGTGGCCAGTGGCGTGCGTATCGCGGACACGGCGCGTGTGCGGCTGGGCGCGCATCTGTCGCCGGGCACCACCGTGCTGCATGAAGGGTTCTGCAATTTCAACGCCGGCACGCTCGGCGCGTCCATGGTCGAAGGCCGCATCAGTGCGGGCGTGATCGTGGACGATGGCACCGATATTGGCGGCGGCGCGTCGATCATGGGGACCATGTCGGGTGGCGGCAAGCAGGTGGTGTCCATCGGCAAGCGTTGCCTGCTTGGCGCCAATTCGGGTATCGGCATTTCGCTGGGCGACGATTGCGTGGTCGAGGCCGGTTGCTACGTCACCGCCGGCACACGGGTGCTGACGCCGGAGGGCGCGGTGGTCAAGGCGGTGTCGCTCGCCGGTCAGCACGGGCTGCTGTTCCGCCGCAATTCGCAGACCGGCGCGGTGGAGGCGCTGGTGCGGACCGCGGCGTGGGGCACGTTGAATCCCGCGCTGCATTCGGGGCACTGAATGGAATATGGCCGCTGCGAGCGGCCATATCAATCATGCGGCGTGCGCTCGGTTACCCGAGCCGGCGCCTTGGCGTCAGGCGTATTCCGCCGTTTGCCCCAGCTGGTTGTACACCAGGTTGACGAAGAGGTCGGAACTCAGGATGCGCGCCACGCGGCATGAGAAGACCGTCTTGCCGCTGTCGTCCTGCAGGGTGACCGTGTCGGTCCAGTCGTTCAGATCGATGGGCTGCAGCGACTCGTAGGGCCACGTGACGCCGTCGATGTGCAGGCCTTGTGCGGACAAGGACACTTCGCGCGTTTCAAGGTTGGGGAATGTGCCGCCGGTGATATGGCGGAACGTGACGCGCGCGCCCTGCTCGGTCAGCGATTCCAGAACCGGCAGCCGGCGCGCCACGTAGTGCGAGCGGAAGCCGTCCATGAACGCGGGGAATTCGTCGATGCCGGTGGCGACAGTCCAGGCGCCTTGCGCGGCGCTGCGGTACGCCAGGCGGTCGGCGGATCCTGCTGGCGCGTCCGGCTGGCCGGTGTAGAGGCAGAGATCCTGGATGTCCGCGAATGCGGTGTAGATGCGGGCGCCGCCTTCCTGGCTGACGACTCCGTTTTCGTGCAATTCAAAGCAATCCGGGGCGCTCCCCGTGCGGGTAAACACCGCGAATGCGTCTATGGCCTGCGGGGTTTCTCTATCTGTCATGCAACTTCCTGAATGGATTGGGGTGCTATCGCGGCCCAGGACGTCGCAATGTCTTGCGAGCCGTATTCTCCCCCATATGCGAAATACGTGCTTGATGACCCCAATTCCCGCACGTTGAACGGAAATCACTCGCCCGGGGGAATCGGCGCGAAACGCATGTGCTGCACGTCGCCGCGTCCGGCGATGATCGCGGTGGATTCGGGTACTTCTTCCCAGACACCGGCCATGTCCGACAGCGGCTCTGACAGCAGCAGGAACGCGTCGTCGTCCATCGCGGCGATCTGCGCGTTGTCCGGGTAGAGTTCGCGCAGGTGGCGCACGCAGGTGTTGTGAAACAGCGTGCGCGAGTCGCCTTCACTGGAATAACGCACCGCGATCAGGCGCTCGCCGTCCAGCGCGCATACGGTCATGTTGATGGGATGCGCCACGCCGTGGCGCCGGCCGGTTTCCTCGACCGCGCCCACCATGCGGGCGATTGCGGGGATCGGGTCTTCGTCCAGGCCGAACGTAAGGGCCAGAAGAAACATCACCTCGGAATCCGTGGAGCCTTCCAGCGATCCGAAATACGCGGGCGCAATCATCAGCATCAGATCACGGCGCAGCAGCGGGTAGTCGCGGATGAGGCCGTTGTGCACGAACAGCCATTGCCCGTGCCGAAAAGGGTGGCAATTGGTCTCTTGCGCGGGGGTATCGGTGGCGGCGCGGATGTGCGCGACGAAGTGCGGTGCGTGGATGGCGCGGGCGGCCTCGCGCAGATTGCGGTCGTTCCAGGCCGGATGCACGCTGCGATAGCGGAACGGCGGTTCGATGGGGCGGCCTTCGATGGGGCGGCTGTACCAGCCCAGCCCGAAACCGTCGCCATTCGTGGTGGTGGCGCCCAGGCGGGAATGCAGGCTTTGTTCGATGAGCGAGTGCTTGGCCTTGAACAGCACGCTCTCCATCTGCAGGGGACTACCGGTGTAAGCCAGCCAACGGCACATGATGCGCTCCTTCTATCCGGATAGGCCAGTGTAGGAGCGGGGCGCGCGTTACTTCAAGCCCGCGGCAGCCCCCTATTTGTTCAGCAGCGCCTTCAGCATGGCCATGCGCTCCTTGGGGCTCATGGCGGCCGTCGCGTCGTCCTCCTGGATGCGCACGTCGCCCAGGCCCATTTCCTCGATGAAGCGCGACGGCTCGCGCACCAGGTCTTCGCGCGCGCGGCGGCGGCGCTTGCACCAGCTCAGGTGCAGGCTGCGCTGCGCGCGCGTGATGCCGACGTACATCAGGCGCCGTTCTTCCTGAATGCGGGTGGCCAGGTTCTCGGCGGCGCGCGCAGGATCGCCGACTTCGTCGTCCTTGCCCAGATGCGGCAGCAGGCCTTCTTCCACGCCGGCCAGGTACACGTGCGGGTATTCGAGGCCCTTGGAGGCGTGCAGCGTGGACATCTTGACGGCGTCGGGCGCTTCTTCCTCGCCGCGCTCCAGCATCGTGACCAGCGCCACGTGCTGCACCAGATCGAAGAGCGACATGTTGTCTTCCTCGGCCTTGCGCTTGAGCCAGCCGGTCAGCTCCAGGACGTTCTGCCAGCGCGTCTGCGCGGGACGCTCTTCGAAGAGTTCGAACAGGTGCCGTTCGTACTGGATGGCTTCGAGCAGGTCGTCGAGGATGGCGCCTGCGGGCTCCGCGGGCGCCGCGTCCTTGCCCGACGCCGCGCCGCGACCGGCGCGCCACTGCATGCGGCGGATGAATTCCGCGAAGGTGCGCAGCTGTTCCAGCTGGCGCGGCGCCAGCACGCTTTCGAGGCCGGTTTCAGCCACGGCGGCCAGCAGCGACAGTTCACGGCTGGCCGCGTACTGGCCCAGCGCCTGCAAGGTGGCCTGGCCGATGCCGCGCTTGGGCGTGGTGGCCGCGCGGATGAAGGCGGGGTCGTCATCGTCGTTGGCCAGCACACGCAGGTAGGCCAGAATGTCGCGCACTTCGGCCTTGTCGAAGAAGCTTTGCCCGCCGGAGATCGTGTACGGAATCTTCAGGTTGCGCAGCGCCTGCTCCAGGATGCGCGACTGATGATTGCTGCGGTAAAGGATGGCGAAATCCTTCCACTGCGCCTGGCGTTCAAAGCGCGCGGCGGACACCTTCATGGCGATGGATTCGGCCTCCTGCTCCTCGCCGTCCATGGCCGAGACCTGGATCGGTTCGCCCACGCCCAGCTCGGACCACAGTTTCTTTTCGAAGAGCTTGGGGTTCTTTTCGATGACCTGGTTGGCGGCTGCCAGGATGCGCTGCACCGAACGGTAGTTCTGCTCCAGCTTGATGAGCTTGATGTTCGGGTAGTCGGTGGTCAGCTTGGCCAGGTTCTCGATGGTGGCGCCGCGCCAGGCGTAGATGGCCTGGTCATCGTCGCCCACGGCGGTGAACATGGCGCGCGGGCCGGTCAACAACTGCACCAGACGGTACTGGCACACGTTGGTGTCCTGGTATTCGTCCACCAGCAGGTAACGCACGCGGTTCTGCCAGCGGGTGCGCACTTCTTCGTTGCTGGCCAGGAGTTGTGCGGGAATGCGGATGAGGTCGTCGAAGTCCACCGCCTGATAGGCGGCCAGCGTGGCGGCGTAGCTGCGATAGACGTTGGCGGCTTCGACGTCGCCCGGGGTGATGGCTTCGCGCGCGGCGTCGTCCGGCTCCAGCAGCGCGTTCTTCCACAGCGAGATGATGCCCTGCACGTGGCGCAGGCGGGCCTTGTCGGTGGTCGCCAGCAGTTCCTGGATGATGCCCATGGCGTCGTCGGCGTCCAGGATGGAGAACGTGGGCTTCAGGCCCGCATTGCGCGCTTCTTCGCGCAGCATCTTCACACCCAGCGAGTGGAAGGTGCTAATGATCAGGCCCTTGGACAGCTTGCGGTCGACCAGCGTCTTCACGCGCTCGTCCATTTCGCGGGCGGCCTTGTTGGTGAAGGTCAGCGCGACGACGTTGCGGCCCATGTAGCCGCATTCGCGCAGCAGGTAGGCGATCTTCTGCGTGATGACGCGCGTCTTGCCGCTGCCGGCGCCTGCCAGGACGAGGCAAGGGCCGTCCAGGTAAAGCGTCGCCTCCCGCTGCGCGGGATTCATGCCGTGGCCAATCGGTTCGCTTGCGGACATTGGAGATTCAGATCGTCATGCGTCGCGGCGGCCATGCCAACGCAGCCGGCAAGCAAGAGGCCTGCCGCTGCCCGTCAATGGGCCGGAAAAACGCGAGAAAAAGGGGACGGGCGCAGCCGCCGCAGCGGGTCTGCCGCGCCGGCGCGATAGAGGAAGACGATCATAGAACAATCGGGTCGAAGGCGCATCGGCGGGTTGCCGCAGAGGCGCCCCACGTGGCCGCAGGCATGCAACACCGGCGCATCGTCGCAGCGGCGAACGGTACGTACACGGGGAGTGCTGCGATGCGCGACAGCCAGCCGGCGGCGCGGGGCGGCGGCGCCCCGTCGCACGAGCGTCCCGCCCTATCGCTTATCAGATTTCCAGCGGATCGACTTCCAGTTGCCAGCGCACGCGCGCCTCGTTCGCCAGATAAGGCAGGTGATGCGACCACGATGCGAGAAACGCCTGCAGCGCCGGCCGGCTGCTGCTTTCGGCCAGCAGCTGCGCGCGCTCGATGTTGGCCACGCGCACGACGCGCAGCGGCACGGGGTCGTACAGCATGATCGCGTCCATGCCGGGAAAATCGGCCGCCCATTCGCCCTCGGGCAGCACGCGGGCCTGCTCAAGGAACGCTTGCGCCACCTTGAGTTCGCGCGCCTCGGCGGTCAGCAGCGCCTGATAGACGTAAGGGGGCAAGCCGGTGCTTTCGCGCTCGTGCAGCGCGTGGCGCGCGAATCCGGCGTAGTCGTGGCGCAGCAAGGCCTGGTACACGGGCTGCTCGGGATAGCCGGTCTGGATCAGCACTTCGCCGTTGCCCTGATGGCGGCCCGCGCGGCCGGCCACCTGCATCAGCTGCGCGAACAGGCGTTCGGGCGCGCGGAAATCATGGGCGAACAGCATGGAGTCCGCATTCAGCACGCCGACCAGCCCCAACCGCGCAAAGTCGTGCCCCTTGGCCACCATCTGCGTGCCGACCAGGATGTCGACCTCGCCGGCGTGCACGGATGCGAACAGCGCTTCGGCGCTGCCCTTCTTGCGCGTGCTGTCGGCGTCGATGCGCAGGATGCGCGCCTCGGGAAAGAGTTCGGCCAGGTGTTCCTCGACCCGCTGCGTGCCGCGGCCCATGGGCGCCAAGTCCTGGTCGCCGCATTCGGGGCAGGCGCGCGGCACGGGGGCCTGATAGCCGCAGTGGTGGCACTGCAGGCGATGGCCGCGAAAGTCCGTGCGATGCAGCACGGTAAAGGCCGTGCAGCGCGGGCAATTGCTGACCCATGCGCAGGACTGGCAATGCAGCACCGGCGAATAACCGCGCCGGTTCAGGAAGATCAGCACCTGTTCCTTGCGCTCGAGCCGCTGGCCGATGGCCTCAAGCAACTGCGGCGACAGCCCTTGCTTCATCTGCAGGCGGCGCGTATCCACCAGGCGGATCTTGGGCAGCTCGCTGGACCGCGCGCGGCCGGGCAACGTCAGGCGCAGGTAACGGCCACGCTCGGCGTGCTGCCAGGTTTCCAACGACGGTGTGGCGGACCCCAGCACGACCGGAATGTTCAGATCGTGGGCGCGCCACACAGCCAGATCGCGCGCCGAATAGCGCAGTCCGTCCTGCTGCTTGTAGGACGTATCGTGTTCTTCGTCGACCACGATCAGGCCCAGCTCGGTCAGCGGGGCGAAGATCGACATGCGCGTGCCCAGCAGCATGCGGGCCTGGCCGCGCTGGGCGCGGGTCCACGCCTGCAGCCGCTCGCCGTCGGACAGCCCGCTGTGCATCACCGCCAGCCCCTCGGGTCCGACCAGCGTTTCCAGGCGTGCCCGCAGCGCGGCTTCGAGCTGCGGCGTCAGATTGATTTCGGGGACCAGCAGCAGCACCTGCCGCCCAGCCGCCAGGACTTTTTCGGCGGCGCGCAGGTAGACCTCGGTCTTGCCGCTGCCCGTCACGCCATGCAGCAGCACCGGCTTGAAGCCGCCGAGCGCGCCGATGGCCTGCACCGCCGCCTCCTGAGCGTCGTTCAGCGCCGGCGGCTGGTCGGGCGTAGCCGGCGCGCGCGCGGTCTTGCGCTTGCGCGCATCCATGCGCGCCACGGGCCCTTCTCCGGACCGCTTGCCCTGGTAGGACGTGGGCTTGCGCAGCGGCGGCGGCAACGTGGGCAGCATCACCTCGCCCAACGGCCGTTGATAGTAGTCCGCCGCAAAGCGCGCCATGCGCAACCACGCTTCGTCAAAAGGTGGCAGATCGTCCAGCACCGCCTCGATCGGACGGATCTGTTTGGGCTCGAAAGACGGCTCTGCGGGGTTGTCGACGACCACCCCAATCATCTTGCGCCGCCCGAACGGAACGATCACCCGCAGGCCGGCCGGAATCGGCGCGTCGCTGCGGTAATCGAACGGGCCGGGCAACGGCACGTCCAGCGCGACGCGCACCCAGCACACCGCTGCGGTGTCGGGATTGGCTTGCGCGTCAGGCATGGAGTCTGGGGACATTCATCTAATGAAATAGGACTAGCCGAAAGGATGAGGACCGCACGGCGCCACGTTGGAGGATTCTCGCTCGCCGCCGCGCCATTGATCCACCGGCGCCTGTGGATAACTTTGGGGAAAAGGCGAGAGCAACATCAGAAAATGGAATATGGCAAGAATGCACAAACTATTGCATGCCTGGTGATAAGCGACATTTTCCGATATAAAACAAGCACTTGAAGCCGGTTTCCAGATTGTAAGCCAGCTTGGGGAGGGTTTTCCCCGACCCCGGATTTTATGTGCACAAGTCGCCCAGGCGGCCCATCTGCTTCGGCCCTTGGGGCCGAAGCGTTCACTTACTTACGCGTGGAAGGCGCGGCTGTACTGGTGGACTTCACCGACCAATTCAGCTACAGCTTCTGGCGGAGTAAAGCGCGAAATGCCATGTCCCAGATTGAACACATGGCCGCCCTTGCCCACCGGGCCAAACGCGTCCAGCACGCGGCGCGCTTCCGCGCGAATGGCGCTGCCACCGCCAAAAAGCGCCATCGGATCCAGGTTGCCCTGGAACGCGACCGAGTCGCCGGTGCGGCGCCGGGCCGCCGCCAGATCCACGGTCCAGTCCAGGCCCACTGCATCGCTGCCACAGGCCGCAATGTCTTCAATCCACTGGCCGCCGCCCTTGGTGAAGACGATGACCGGCACGCGCCGCCCTTCGTGCTCGCGGGTCAAACCGGCGACGACCTTCTTCGTGTAGGCCAGCGAGAACTGCTGGAACAGGCCATCGGCCAGCACCCCGCCCCAGCTGTCGAACAGCATCACTGCCTGAGCGCCGGCCGCGATCTGGCCGTTCAGGTATTGCAGCGTGGCTTCGGCGTTGATTTCGAGGATGCGGTGCAGCAGATCGGGACGCGAATACAGCAGGGTCTTGATGAGACGGTAGTCGTCGCTGCCCTTGCCTTCGACCATGTAACAGGCGATGGTCCACGGGCTGCCGGCAAAGCCGATCAGCGGCACCTTGCCGTCAAGATCACGCCGGATCGTGCTGACCGCGTCGAACACGTACCGCAGCTTGTCCATGTCGGGCACCGCCAGGCGCGCGACGTCTTCTTCGGTGCGGATGGGATGCGCAAAGCGCGGGCCTTCGCCTTCAGCGAAGTCCAGCCCGAGGCCCATCGCGTGGGGCACGGTCAGGATGTCCGAAAACAGGATGGCCGCGTCCAGGTCGTAGCGCTCCAGCGGCTGCAGCGTGACTTCCGAGGCATAGTCCGGATTCTGCGCCAATCCCATGAACGAGCCTGCCCGCGCACGCGTCTCGCGATACTCGGGCAGATAGCGACCCGCCTGGCGCATGAGCCAGATGGGGGTGTAGGGCACGGGTTCGCGCATCAGGGCGCGCAAGAACACATCGTTCTTCAAACGGGGAGCAGACACGGCTAACCTCGATGATCGGAAGCCGTGAGTTTACTTCCCTTGGCTGACAAGGCGGGCCACGCCCGCGTTGACGGGGTTGAGCGGGCGCAATGGGCGGCGGCCGCGGGCGTGCCGCCTGGTTAGCGTCAACCCATGTCGTGCATCCGCGCCGCGGCCAGCGCCGCCTGACGGTAAGGCGCGGCTTCGATGCCGTGCTTGCGCATCAGCGCCCAGAACGCGCGGCGGTGCTTGGAGCACGCACGTGCGGCCTGTGCGACGTTGCCGCCGTGGCGCGACAGCGCGTGACGGATGTATTCGCGCTCGAAGCCGTTCACCACCTGCGCCTTCGCCGCCCGGAATGTTTCTGGCACGCCGCGCCGGTACTGGTGCCGCAAACTGCTCAAGGCGTGCTCGACGATGTCGGCGGGCACCTTGGGACGCGCGGCTCCCGCGCGCGATGCGTGGGGCGGATATGCCGCGTGCTCGGCGCCCTGCACCTCTGCATGCTCGCCCAGATAGTTGACGGGATGTTCATGGACGCTACCCGACACGCCGGCGCGGCGCACGGCGCCGCGGCGAGCCATGCGAACCAGCCGCACCCGCAGGCTCTCGACGCACACCGGCTGCGAGATGAAGTCCGCCGCGCCCAGGCTGAGCAAGTCCAGAATGGCCGGCGCCTTGACGTCGTGGATGAGCAGCAGAACGGGCGTCGTGAGCGCGCCGCGCGCCTGCTGCAAGGCCATGCGGGCCCAGGCGAGCGAGGACGGCGCCACGGGCAGGATGCAAGCGTCATAGCGCCGCAGCGACAACGCCTGCTGTGCAAGGGAGTCCGGAGGCGCTTCGGCAAGCGCCGGCGAAGCCAGGGACACCGGATGCAGCCGCACACGCGTCACCTTGGCCTGATGGCCGGCGATCCAGGCGCCCATCGTCGATTCATGACCGGGCGCCAGCAGCACCCCGCAATCCAGCACGTCTCGCATGCCTTCCTCGTTTGCATCGCAAAAACTGAAGGCTACTGTTGCAGGCCCCGTGCCGACTATTCGTAGTGAACGCATTGCGGCAGGCCGCTACCTGGCGTAGCGCCGTGGGGCGGCGCAGGTTGACGCGGGCCCCACAAAATATCGGACGCATTCAGGTGTCAGACACCCTGCAACAAACAGGAATGAAAAAAAGCGGCCGGAGGGCCGCTTTTTTGTACGCCGGGACATGCCCGGAAACCGCATTGCCGCTTAGTGCGAGCGGCCGCCTTGGCGCAGCTTGCGCGCCGCGATGGCTTGCGCAGCCAGCATGGCGAGCTCGGCTTCGACGACAGCGATGTCAGCCTTGTCCTTGGCGTTGGCCAGGGCCAGTTCGGCCTTCTGGCGCGCTTCCAGGGCGCGGGCTTCGTCGAGGTCGGCGGCACGGATAGCCGTGTCGGCCAGGACCGTCACGCTGCCCGGCTGAACTTCCAGGATACCCCCGGCGACGAAGATGTTTTCCTCGCCTTGGTCGGCACGAACGATCTTGACCGTTCCGGGGCGTATGCGCGAGATCAGCGGGGTGTGGCCGGGCAGAATGCCCAGTTCACCCGACTCGCCAGGCAGAACCACGAACTTCGCCTCGCCGGTGAAGATCGCTTCCTCTGCGCTGACCACATCCACATGCAGGGTAGCCATATCGGTTCCTTATTGCAGTTTCTTGGCCTTCTCGAAGGCCTCGTCGATCGAACCGACCATGTAGAACGCCTGTTCCGGCAGGGAGTCGCACTCGCCGTTGACGATCATCTTGAAACCACGGATGGTTTCGGCCAGCGGAACGTACTTGCCCGGCGAACCGGTGAACACTTCAGCAACGTGGAACGGCTGCGACAGGAAGCGCTGGATCTTACGCGCGCGGGCCACGGCCTGCTTGTCTTCCGGCGACAGTTCGTCCATGCCCAGAATCGCGATGATGTCGCGCAGTTCCTTGTAGCGCTGCAGCGTCTGCTGCACGCCACGGGCAACCGAGTAGTGCTCTTCGCCGACGACTTGCGGGTCGAGCTGGCGGCTGGAGGAGTCGAGCGGATCGACGGCCGGGTAGATACCCAGGGCGGCGATGTCACGCGACAACACGACGGTGGAGTCCAAATGCTGGAAGGTCGTGGCAGGCGACGGGTCGGTCAAGTCGTCCGCAGGGACGTACACGGCCTGGATCGAGGTGATCGAGCCGGTCTTGGTCGACGTGATGCGCTCTTGCAGCTTGCCCATTTCTTCGGCCAGCGTGGGCTGATAACCCACGGCGGACGGCATACGGCCCAGGAGTGCGGACACTTCGGTACCGGCCAGGGTGTAGCGGTAGATGTTGTCCACGAAGAACAGGATGTCGCGGCCTTCGTCACGGAACTTCTCGGCCATCGTCAGGCCGGTCAGCGCCACGCGCAGACGGTTGCCGGGGGGTTCGTTCATCTGACCGAACACCATGGCGACCTTGTCCAGAACGTTCGACTCTTCCATTTCGTGGTAGAAGTCGTTGCCTTCACGGGTACGCTCACCCACGCCGGCAAACACCGACAAACCGCTGTGCTGCTTGGCGATGTTGTTGATGAGTTCCATCATGTTCACGGTCTTGCCCACGCCGGCGCCGCCGAACAGGCCGACCTTGCCGCCCTTGGCGAACGGGCACACCAGGTCAATAACCTTGATGCCGGTTTCCAGCAGTTCCACCGACGGCGACAGTTCGTCGAAACGGGGAGCGGCTTGGTGAATACCACGCTTTTCTTCGTGCTGGATCGGGCCGGCTTCGTCGATGGGACGACCCAGCACGTCCATGATGCGGCCCAGCGTGCCGGTGCCGACGGGCACCGAGATCGGGGCGCCCGTGCCGGTCACCTTCATGCCGCGGCGCAGACCGTCGCTGGAGCCCAGCGCAATGGTACGCACCACGCCGTCGCCCAGCTGTTGCTGCACTTCCAGCGTCAGACCCTTTTCGGCGAACGAGGAACCCTCGTCGGCCAGAGTAAGCGCTTCATAGATCTTGGGCATTTGATCGCGGGGGAACTGAATATCCACCACGGCGCCGATGCACTGAACGATGGTTCCGTTGCTCATGTCGATTCCTTGCTTGATAGCTTTTGACGGGATGCTGCCTGCCTCAAACGGCGGCAGCGCCCCCTACGATTTCCGAAATTTCTTTGGTGATCGCGGCCTGACGGGTCTTGTTGTAGACCAGTTGCAGATCGCCGATGACCTTCTTGGCGTTGTCCGACGCCGCCTTCATGGCGACCATCCGGGCCGACTGCTCCGAAGCCATGTTCTCGGCCACGGCTTGGTACAGCAGGCCTTCAACGTAACGCTGCAGCAGGTCGTCGATCACGCTACGGGCGTCGGGTTCGTAGATGTAATCCCAGCTGTAGTCCGACTTCACTTCCGAAGTCTTGGTCAGGCTATCGGCGCCCGTCTGGTACGGATCTTCCAAACCGCTGGCCAACGGCAGCAGACGCAGGAACAGCGGCTCTTGCTTCATCGTGTTGACGAAACGGGTCGAGGCCACGTACAGCGCGTCGATGCGGCCTTCCAGGTAGGCGTCCAGCTGCACCTTGATCGCGCCCAGCAGGCGGTCGAGTTGCGGCTTGTCGCCCAGTTGCACTTCCTGGGAAACCAGTTTGGCGCCGATACGGGTCAGCACACCCACGCCCTTGTTGCCGAAAGCGGTCGCCTGCACGGCGATGCCGGCTTTCTCGAACTCTTTCAGCTTGCCCAACGTCACACGCGTGATGTTGGTGTTCAAGCCGCCGCACAAACCCTTGTCGGTCGTCACCATGACCACGCCGACCGCCTTGATTTCGCGTTCGACCAGGTACGGGTGGCTGTACTCGGGATTGGCCTGCATCAGGTGCGCAGCAATCTCGCGCACCTTGGTGGCGTACGGACGGCCTGCACGCATCCGCTCCTGCGCCTTGCGCATCTTGGATGCGGCGACCATTTCCATCGCCTTGGTGATCTTGCGCGTGTTTTGCACGCTCTTGATCTTGGTTCGGATTTCCTTAATTCCGGGCATTGCGCTTTCCTGTGAAGACTGGCCGATGGGTTCCGCTCGCGCCTCAACCATCCGGGAAGGATGGGTGAGGCGCCTGGGACGCCTAACCCATCACTTTCTTAAAAAGCACCGTGCTTCTTGAATTCCTGAACGGCGGCGGCCAGTTCGGCCTCGTCGTCCTTGGACAGTTCCTTGGTGTCTTCGATGCGCTGGATCAGAGCAGCGTGCTTGCTCTTGAGCTGATCCTTCAGCGACTTCTCGAACGACAGCACTTGGGCCACGTCCACGTCATCCAGGTAGCCGTTGTTGACCGTGTACAGCGTGACGGCCAGTTCCCACACTTGCAGCGGCTGGTATTGCGGCTGCTTGAGCAGTTCAACGACGCGCTTGCCGCGCTCGAGCTGGCGACGGGTGGCGTCGTCCAGATCGGAGGCGAACTGCGCGAAGGCGGCCAGTTCACGATACTGCGCCAAGTCGGTACGGATACCGCCGGACAGCTTCTTGACGACCTTGGTCTGGGCAGCGCCACCGACGCGCGACACCGAGATACCGGCGTTGATTGCGGGGCGGACACCGGCGTTGAACAGGTCGGTTTCCAGGAAGATCTGGCCGTCGGTGATCGAGATCACGTTGGTCGGAACGAAGGCCGACACGTCGCCTGCCTGGGTTTCGATGATCGGCAGCGCGGTCAGCGAACCGGTCTTGCCCTTGACGGCGCCTTCGGTGAACTTCTCGACGTACTCTTCGTTGACGCGAGCAGCACGCTCCAGCAGACGCGAGTGCAGGTAGAACACGTCGCCCGGGTAGGCTTCGCGGCCCGGCGGACGGCGCAGCAGCAGCGAGACCTGACGGTAGGCCCAGGCTTGCTTGGTCAGATCGTCATAAACGATCAGGGCGTCTTCGCCACGATCGCGGAAGTATTCGCCCATCGTGCAGCCGGCGTAAGCGGCCAGGTACTGCATGGCGGCGGAGTCGGAAGCCGAGGCGGCCACGACGATGGTGTATTCCATCGCGCCGTGCTCTTCGAGCTTGCGGACCACGTTGTTGATCGTCGAAGCCTTCTGGCCGATAGCGACGTACACGCAGGTGACGCCCTTGCCCTTCTGGCTGATGATCGTGTCGACGGCCACGGCGGTCTTGCCGGTCTGGCGGTCGCCAATGATCAGTTCGCGCTGGCCACGGCCGATGGGAACCATCGAGTCGATAGCCTTGACGCCGGTTTGCAGCGGCTGCGACACCGAGCGGCGGGCGATAACGCCAGGCGCCACTTTTTCGATGATGTCGGTTTCTTTGGCGTTGACGGGGCCCTTGCCATCGATGGGCTCGCCCAGCGTGTTGACCACGCGGCCTTTCAGTTCCGGACCGACCGGAACTTCCAGAATGCGGCCGGTCGTCTTGACCTGGTCGCCTTCGGAAACGCCGGTGTAGTCGCCCAGAATAACGGCGCCGACGGAATCACGCTCGAGGTTGAGCGCCAGACCGAAAACGTTGTTGGGGAATTCGAGCATTTCGCCCTGCATCACGTCGGACAAGCCGTGGATGCGGGTAATACCGTCGGTCACGGACACGACGGTGCCCTGAGTACGGACATCAGCCGAAGCGCCCAGGCCCTCGATGCGGCTCTTGAGCAGTTCGCTGATCTCGGAGGGATTGAGTTGCATATTGACTCCTGGAATCCTGTTAGTAGCCTTAAGCGGCGAGCTGATCGCGCATGCGGACCAATTGGGCTTGTACGGAAGTATCGAGCACCTGGTCGCCGACGGCCACGCGCACGCCGCCGATCAACGACGGGTCGACGGTAACGCTGGGCTTGAGCTTGAGGCCGAATTTTTGTTCGAGCGCGCCGACCAGATCCTTGACCTGGGCATCGCTGAGCTCGAACGCGCTGGTGATTTCCGCCTGCGCCGTGCCTTCGTGACGATTCCGCAGCGCGACGAATTGCGAGGCGATCTCGGGCAGCAGCAGCAACCGGTCGTTTTCGACCAGCAGCTCGATGAAATTACGGGCGGCCTGCGGAAAATCGGCCTTGATCAGGCCGGTAAACAGTTCGACGCGCTGCTTGTCGCCCAGACGCGGGTCGGCCATGGCCTCGCGCACGTCGGGGTTGGAGGCGACCTGAGCCATTACGCTGACCAGGTCGGCCCACGCCGGCAAACCGGCCTTGTCGTCGCGCGCTGCGCTGAAGAGCGCTTCAGCGTAGGGCCGGGCAACAGTGGAAAGTTCAGCCATGACGGTCCCGGATTAGAGCTGCGCGCGGAGCTGGTTCAGCAGCTCGGCGTGTGCGCGGGCGTCAACCTCGCGCTTGAGGATCTGTTCAGCACCCTTGACGGCCAGCGCGGCGACGTCGTCGCGCAACGCTTCGCGGGCGCGCTGGACTTCCTGCGCGGCATCCTGGGCAGCCTGCGCCACGATGCGGGCACGTTCGGCTTCCGCTTCGCGGCGGGCCTGTTCGATCAGGGAGGCGGCTTGCTTCTCGGCCTCGATGATGCGTGCGTGGTTTTCGGACTTGGCAGAAGCCTCGATCAGACTGACGCGCGCCTGGGCTTGAGCCAAGTCGGCTTTGCCCTTCTCGGCGGCGGCCAGGCCGTCGGCGATTTTTTGGCGGCGCTCGTCCATCGCCTTCGTCAGGGGAGGCCACACGAATTTCATCGTGAACCAGCCCAGAACGAAGAACACGAGCATCTGGAAAATGATCGTCGCGTTCAGATTCACGGTCGTTCCTTTAACACCTTGCGGCTCCGACCGCACCCGGAAAGGGGCGTCGCGGAGCACTCGATACTTTGCTGACCGGCGATGGAGCCGTTGCTCTCATCGCCGCCAGCGTCATGACCCACCTATTTGCCGGCGGGCGGTGCCTTAGCCGACGAACGGGTTGGCGAAGGCGAACAGCATGGCGATACCCACGCCGATCAGGAATGCCGCGTCGATCAGGCCAGCCAGCAGGAACATCTTCGTTTGCAGAGCGTTCATCAGTTCAGGCTGACGAGCCGAAGCTTCCAGATACTTGCCGCCCATCAGTGCGATGCCGATGCAAGCGCCGATAGCGCCCAGACCGATGATAAGACCGCAAGCGAGGGCAACGAAAGCGACGTTGGTCATGACAACTCCTTGGTTAGAAATCTGAAGTCAAAAATTGAAAAATAAGAGGTACAGCTCAATGCAAGATAATCTTGCTATCCGATGCCGGCCGGGTGGCCGACACCGGAAATTCGGGGGATCAGTGGCCTTCGTGAGCCTGGCCGAGGTACACCAGCGTCAGCATCATGAAGATGAAGGCCTGGAGCAGAACGATCAGGATGTGGAAGATTGCCCAGATCGAGCCGGCCAGGATGTGGCCGATGCCCAAGCCGATGCTGGCGCCGTTGAAGCCGGTCCAGGCGCCGCCCAGGAGAGCGATCAGCATGAAGATCAGTTCGCCGGCAAACATGTTGCCGAACAACCGCATGCCCAGCGACACGGACTTGGCGGCGTATTCGATCAGGTTCAGCAGCAGGTTGAACGGAGCCAGCACGATGGCGCCCAGGCCATGCGCATGGAACGGCGCGGTGAACAGTTCTTTGACGAAGCCGCCCGGCTGCTTGATCTTGATGCCGTAGTAGAACATCAGGAGCAGCACGCCCAGCGACATGCCCATCGGCACGTTCAGGTCGGCGGTCGGCAGAATGCGGTGGTAATAGAGGGGATCGCCGTGCTCAGCACCCAGGCCGGTCAGGCGCCAGATGGAGGGCAGCAGGTCGACGGGCAGCAGGTCCAGCGCGTTCATCAGGATGATCCAGAGGAACACGGTCAGGGCCAGCGGGGCGATGAAAAGACGGCTCTTGGCATTGTGGACAATGCCCTTGGCCTGGTCATCGACCATGTCGACGATCATTTCCACGAAAGCCTGGAAGCGGGAAGGAACGCCGCTGGTGGCGCGGCGCGCAGCGCGCCACAGGAAGAAAATGACGATCAGGCCCATCAGGCCGGACCAGAACAACGAGTCGTAATTGATGATGTCGAACTGAGCAATAGCGCTCTGTTTCTCACCCGTATTGTTCAGATGCACCAAGTGATGCTGAATATACGCGGATTGAGGCGACACGTCGCTGGCAGCAGCCATTTGAACCTATCCTATTTGCTGTATGCCCGGTCCTTGCGAACCGGACGATTCCACGATTTCGTTTGCCGCAACTTACTCGGCGCTAAGACAGCCTGCGGAACATCAGAAGCAGGAGATAGCCTTTCAATGTGAGTATCAGACCGAGCAACGCGGCAGGCCACACAAGCCAGTCCTGCGTCACACGCGAAAGCAGCCACAACAGCAATGCCGTTGCGAACAACTTGATCAACTCACCAGAGAGAAAGGTAAAGGGACTGGCCTTACCGGCCCGAACGCTGACAGCCAGGCGCAATGCGAACAACGCATTGGGTATGAAATACGCTCCTGCCCCCGCCAGCGCCGACCAACCTGCCGCCGCCCCTCCGACAACAACCCCCGCTATTACTGCTGCTGCGAGCCCCATGGCGCCTTGCGCCGCCAATGCCAACAAGAGCCCACGGCCAGCTTGCGCATTCAGCGCCGCGCGATCCGCGTCACTGAGTACCAGAACTTCCACCACGTCCGGATCGATCGAATCCTGATCCAGACTGGGCTTCAGACCGGGTTTCAGCCCCTGCACTTGTTGCCCCTGCTGCATGGAGTTCTGCTGCATCAAACTTCCCCGCTTAACTTGGCCCTGAGGGAATCGACGCGCTTTTTTAGGCGCATGTTTCTTATCCCGCAAGCGTCAAACCCGCAGAGTATAGCGTGGTTTTTTGCACCCTAGCAAATGAACTTTCGGCCGTTTGTAAGGCGGCAACAACGCCGACTTGCGGCGGGAAAATTGGGGACGAGCGAGCGGCCGGCGAAGACAAGTCCCCAGCTCGCGCCCCATATGAAAAGGCGCGCGGCCCATTACTGGAACCGCGCGCCCGATGGGCTTTGCAGATGCGCGCTTGGCAGAGCGCGCTTGCCGGATCTTAGTCTTCCTTGACCGGCGGCGGCGCCCACTGCCCGTCCAGGGCGCTGTTCTGCGGCGCATAGAGACGCATGCTGAGCACGAACGGACCATCGGCGGCCGGCGTGCTGACCCAGTTGGCGCGCTTGGACTCGCCCGGATCACGGCGCTGGACGTAGATGTCGAGCGAGCCGTCGGCGTTGTACTTCAGGCCGTCGGTGCTGCGGATCACGTAGCGGTTAGCCGGATTTTCGGCAAAGCCGTACTTGCTGTTGTAGACATGCAGCGACCAGAGCTGCGCCGGGGGCAGTTGACCCTTGTCGAAGTGCAGCACGTAGTCTTCGTTCGAGTCCAGCGGACGGCCCTTCGAATCAGACACGGTGACCGGATACAGCACGTCTTCCGGCGTCGGCGCGCCCAGGCCGGCGTAGGCGATGGCGGCGCGGCGCGTGTAGTCGGTGCCATAGGTGCCGATGCCCGTCAGCACGGTGTTCCAGCCGTTGATCGGCGTGGCCAGGCGCGAGACGTTGTCGGCGATACGGCGGCCCGCCAGCGGTTGCGCATCCGTCAGGGCCTGCTGCACGGCCGGGCTCAGACGGCCATACGAGAAGGGCTGACGGTCATCCAGGCCGATGCGGCGCATGCGGTCAAGCATGGGCGTGTCGTTGGCATGCGGCGGGTTGTTGCGCAACGCGTCGAAGAACACGGCAAAGAAGGAGGCGGCATCCATGCCCGCGACCTGCTCGGCCGGGGTGCCATCGGGCACGGTGGTCGCCGGGGCCGGCATGGGCAGCGTGCTGCCGATCGGTGCGGTGCCGACACTGGAGCCGGTCTGCGGGAAGGCGTTGCCGGCATTGCGGCCGCGCGGCGTGGTGGCCGGGGTCACGGGCACCAGCAGCGGACGCGCCGTCATGCCGGACTGGATCTGATTGACCGCGGCGTAGTCCTGCGGACCGCCGGCCTGCGTCCAGCCGATCAGCCAGCCGGTCGAGGTCGGGGCGCGGATCACGTCGACGCCCGCCGGCACGGTGCCGTTCCAATGCGGACCGACGATGGCGAAGGACTGGGCGCCATGGCCGTTGGTGCGCGTGCCGCGCGAGGCGAAGACGTCGCTCCACATGTCCAGCGCGGACAGCACGGTGTAGCGGCCGCCGGTGTCAGGCAGGCTGATGATGAGCGGGGCGCGCGAGACGTCGAACCACAGGCTGGAATACAGCGCGTCGGCGCTGGGCCACGGCGCGTCGGTGGCACGCGGGTCGGGGAACGCGGCCTTGTGGCCGAACTGGTTCATCGGCGCCTTGCCGTCCAGCGGGCTCTGCACGGCCGTGGCCTGGCGGCGGGCCAGTTCCATCAGCACCATGGGGTACGCATAGACGTAGGCGTCGATGGCGGTGTCGCGCAACTCGGCCTCGCTCATCTGCGGTGCGGCGGCCTGGCCGGCCTGATAAGGCGTCTCGGAGACCAGCCGCAGCGTGGACTGCGGCGATTGAGCCTGGGCAACATTCAGAAAGCAGACGCTGAGCGCGCCGGCGAGCGCAGCCGTGGACAGCCGGCGGGTAGCGGTAGGTATACGCATGCAAGGCTCCTTCTTGATTTTGTTTGCAATCGAGCCGCCGCGCGGGACTTGCCAGTGTGGGGGGGCAAGCCGCTCTGGCGCGGCACCTCGGGATGACGCTCAATCAGGATAGGGCCGAAGTCTGCAACAAGGTGCTAGCCAGAAGTTTCAAGGCGAAACCTGGGGATTGCCCGTAGATTGCCATGAAAAAGCGCGCCGTCATAGGGCGCGCGGGGCAATGAAGGGCCTGCTGTGGATGCAGGCCCGGACGTAACAAGGATTAACGGTGTTTGAAGTCGGGTTTGCGCTTTTCGGTGAACGCGGCCATGCCTTCCTTCTGGTCTTCCGTGGCAAAGAGCGAGTGGAAGACGCGGCGTTCGAACAACAGACCTTCGTTGAGCGAACCCTCGAACGCGCGGTTGACGCATTCCTTGGCCATCATGACGGAGGGCAGCGACATGGAGGCAATGACGGTGGCGGCGTCGAGCGCTTCTTCGAGCAGCTTGTCGGCGGCGACAACGCGCGAGACGAGACCGGCGCGTTCGGCTTCTTCGGCGCCCATCATGCGGGCGGTCAGCGCGAGGTCCATGGCCTTGGCCTTGCCGACGGCGCGCGGCAGGCGTTGCGTGCCGCCGGCGCCGGGGATGACGCCGAGCTTGATTTCGGGCTGGCCGAACTTGGCGGTGTCGGCGGCGATGATGATGTCGCACATCATGGCGAGTTCGCAGCCGCCGCCGAGCGCATAGCCGCCGACCGCGGCGATGACCGGCTTGCGGATGCGCTTGAGGGTTTCCCAGTTGCGGGTGATGTATTCGCTGCCGTAGACGTCCATGTAGGACCAGTCTTTCATGGCGCCGATGTCAGCGCCGGCGGCAAAGGCCTTTTCGCTGCCGGTGATGACGACGCAGCCGATTTCGGGATCGGCCTCGAACGCGAGCAGCGCGGCGCCGAGTTCATCCATGAGCTGATCGTTCAGCGCGTTGAGCGCCTTGGGACGATTCAGCGTCAGCAGGCCGACTCGGCCCCGGGTTTCGACCAGTACAAACGACTCGCTCATGAATGTCTCCGGTAATAAGATATGAGCCATGAAAAAAATTGATGACGTACCGCCCATACTTTACCGCCTTGCGCCGCACGATCCCGCCGGCCACCGCTACCGGATAACCCTTACGATCGCATCGCCCTCGCCCGCGGGCCAGCGCCTGTCGCTGCCGGCATGGATTCCGGGCAGCTACCTGATTCGCGATTTCTCGCGGCAGATCGAGTCGCTGACCGCGTATTCGGGAACGCGGCGGGTGAATGTCGACAAAACAGACAACCACACGTGGCAGGCAGCGCCTTGCGAGGGGCCGCTGCGGATTGAATACACGGTGTATGCGTGGGATCTGTCGGTGCGCGGCGCGCATCTGGACGAGACGCACGGGTTCTTCAACGGTACGAGCGTGTTCCTGCGCGTGCAGGGCCAGGACCATGAACCCTGCCTGGTGGACCTGGCGCCGCCGCGAGGCATCGACGGCTGGAAGGTGTACACGAGCCTGCCAGAGGCCGCAGGCCACAAGGGCGCGGCGCGGCGGCACGGCTTCGGGCTGTATCTGGCGCCGGACTATGACGCGCTGATCGATCACCCGGTCGAAATGGGCACGCCGCAGGTGTCGCGATTTGTGGCGCACGGCGCGGAGCACGAACTGGTGTTCACGGGGGTCGCGCCGAATCTGGATCTGGCGCGGATTACGGAAGACGTGAAGAAAATCTGCGAGACGCAGATTGCGTTTTTCGAACCGCGCACGAAGCGGGCGCCGTTCCTGGACAGCGCGGACCGCTATGTGTTCATGACGATGGTGACGGGCGACGGCTACGGCGGTCTGGAGCATCGCGCAAGCACGGCACTGATGACGGCGCGCAAGGACCTGCCGGTGCTGGGCCAGCAAGGCCAGGGCGACGGCTACCGGGGATTCCTTGGGCTGGTGAGCCACGAGTATTTCCATACGTGGAACGTGAAGCGGATCAAGCCGGATGTGTTCGCGCCTTACGATCTTTCGCAACCGGATCTGACGCGGTTGCTGTGGGTGTTTGAGGGGTTCACGTCCTATTACGACGATCTGCTGCTGTTGCGCTCGGGCGCGATCACGCGTGCGGATTATCTGCGTCTGCTGGGCAAGACGATCACAAGCGTGGCGCGCACGCCGGGGCGGCATAAGCAGTCGGTTGCCGAAAGCTCTTTCGACGCTTGGACGCGGTATTACAAGCAGGACGAGAATTCGCCGAACGCGTTGGTGAGCTATTACACGAAGGGCGCGTTGGTGGCGCTGGGGTTGGATCTGCTGATCCGGGACGAATCTTCTGGCGCGCGTTCGCTGGATGATGTGATGCGGTTGTTGTGGGATCGCTATGGGCGGGATTTCTATCGGGGCAAGCCGCAGGGGTTGCCGGAGGATGGATTGCCCGCGCTGATCGAGGAAGCGACGGGCGTGGATACGCGCCGGTTCATCGCTCGCCATGCTTACGGGACGGCGGATGTGCCGTTGGCTGACTTGCTTGAAACGCAGGGAGTGAAGCTGCAGTGGAAGGCGTCGGCCAATATTCCGTCATTGGACGTGCGGACGCGCAAGCAAGGTGAGTCACTGACGCTGGCGACTGTTCTTGAAGGCGGGGCTGGGCATAAGGGTGGGTTATCTGCCGGGGATGTGCTGGTGGCGATCGATGGGCTGCGGGTGGATGCGCCGGCGGGGTTGGAGTTGTTGCTGGCGCAGTACCGGGCTGGGGATCGGGTGAATGTGCATGTGTTTCGGCGGGATGAACTGAGGGAGTTTCGGGTGCGGTTGAGTGGGCCTGAGGCTTCGGAGTGTGTGTTGGTTTGAGGCTTTTGGCTTGCCGGAGGGCTCTATAAAACATCCCAAACGGCGAAAGCTAAAAGCAGGAACCGCAGCAGTCGGCTAGCGAACGGTCCGTTCTGGGAAAGCGGGCCAAGTCGTCGGCTTCGCCCGCCTTCACGGTGCGGTTCGTGATTCAAGATCCATATCCGCGGGCCACTGCACTCTCGGGGCGAGGCGTAAGGCGATGTTGTAGGGAGCCACGTCGTTCGCATCCCGAGGGTCGGCACGATCAGGGTCGAGGCCTTGGATGCCGTTCTGCATGTAGGCGCACACGTAGGCCCAGAAATTGGAGGTATTCGCAGCGTCAGTATTTAAGTGGAAGCGCGTCACGACGTTGTTGGTACCCGGTTCCACAACCGCGATGGAGACGCCCTCCTTGATGATGAGACCTCCGCCCGGCGTCGCGCCGCGGACCTTCCATTGCTCCGCGCGCAAGTTGTCCCAGTCGTAACTCGCTGTGGTAACGCATCCGCGATCAAACGGATTCCACCAGATTGAATGGAAGTCATAGACGTAGGCCTTGCGGCGTAGACGGTTGAAGCGAAGCGGGAGATCGCGGGGGGGGGACACCTCGGAACGGTAGATAGCACACGCCGCCCAGGCGTTGAGGGTAAGTGTGCTTACGTGCAGTAGGGAAATACCTGCAATTTCAAGCGCGCTCCTCCCTGCCGCCGCACTTGCTGGAAAAATATCCCATACGGCGAAACCTAGAAGCAGGAGGAACATCAATCCGAGCAGTAGTGAAAAGAAAAAGCAAACACCGCGGATACTCGACGTATTTCGAGCGAACTCGACATACGTCTCATCCATTTTCGTAGGCGCCTGCCAGAGCAGCATGGGGGGCTCTTCGATAGGGGCATTAGGCCCAGGCAGGTCGCGTTGCCAGCCGACGCAAGACGGGTTCAGTTGAGGTCTTGCCATCAGAGGACCTCTGTAATTTCCATGGCAGCAAAGCGCGAGCTGTCACTCTTATCCGGCCAGAATGCCACGACAAATGTTGCCGATTTGATCTTGTTGATGGGATCCAGCCAGTATCGGCCGCTGAGGATTGGCAGTTCCGATGTTGGTTTCGTCTCGTTAACCAGTGTGTAATCGGGGTGATTTATGGCGGAAGCATGAACGGCGTGGGCGGTATCGTTGACGTGCCCAGATGCCATGACGTGGGAAATCAGAATCGGGCTTCGTTTGCCGTCTTGTGCGAGGCCAAAACGCTCAGTGGTGAGGGTGAAGCGGTAGCGGGATCGTTCAGCATCGAAGCCGGGTAAGGTCGCACTGTAAACAAGCGCCTTTGTTTTCTTGACTGCGCCGCGGTTTTTGAGCACTTCGATGTCTTCGCTGTAGAACTCATCTGTCGATAACACTCGATCTTCATCACAGAAGTGGAGGCCGACATCCATTCCAAGCACCGCAGCATTAAGTGCGGCAATGGCGACGTCCATGTCTTCCGGATTGCGCCAGCGGCTATTGGCGCCTGTTCGGCCGAAGTAGCAGCGCTGGGCCCACTTTTCGATGGCGTCAGATTCGAGGTTTTTCGCAATTTTCGATATCGCGAAAGCGACGATTCCAATAACTATGCCGGCACCCAACCCCCCGAACAAGGACAGTGATCGCACACCTCCCCAAAAAATCACAAGTGCCCCAGTAATTGACAAACCGCCGGAGAATACGTGGTACGGGGTGACACTTACATCACCTGCTTTTGCTACGCGTATAGCAGCACTAAAACTGGCACCAGCATCCGCAATCCCCGCCAAAGCCGATATCGCTCCACCCACCATCACCATCTTCGAGCCTAACCCCACCACACGCGTGAGCACAGGAGTTTTCTCCGCGCCCCAGCGCAACATGAACCCCCTGGCAGCGTCCGCCGGAATCTTGATCGCCAGTCCCGCCGCTTCGACACTTGCTCCCATGAAACCGAGCGAAACGCTATAAAATGCCGCGACGGCCTCGGGATGCTTTGCTCCCACCTTCGCATCCAGGTCGGCAATCGCGCTTTTCAAACTGTCTCGTAGAAAGTACAGCCCGATAAAAGACAAGCCGCCGTCCACGCTACCGACGGCCAGGCCCTTTAAGCTCGCAAAGGTGCTGCCGGCGACACGTCGAGCTCCCGCTGCGCCAACCTGCATTCCATTTAGCACCGCGGCCGCTGCGGGTTCCAGATTTCTCAGGCCGGCATTAACTTGAC
>NZ_DCYD01000002.1:0-354934 GCF_002331005.1 Achromobacter sp. UBA2119
CGGGTGCAGCAGGCACTCCGGGCGCAGCAGGTACTCCGGGCGCAGCAGGCACTCCGGGTGCAGCAGGTACTCCGGGCGCAGCAGGCACGCCGGGCGCAGCAGGAACTCCGGGCGCAGCAGGCGCTCCGGGCGCAGCAGGCACCCCAGGTGCAGCAGGCACCCCGAACGCGGCAAGCACCCCCGGCGCCACGACCTCCTCACCCTCCGACGCCGACAAACCCGTCGGCACGCTTCCGGACAAAACTGTGCAAACTGGCATGCCCGGCTGGCTGGCCGACAATCTTCTCGTGATCGTTACCGCGGTGCTGGCGCTGGTTGCCTTCGCCATTGCCTGGCTATTGCGCCGGGCCGCCGCGCGGCGTGACGACGATGACGAGGATAGCTATACCTACAACGAGCCCGCGCTGGATACGGCAGCGCTGAACCGCAAGCTCGATACCATCAATCTCGACCTGGACGTACCGCCCACGGACGAACCGCGCCGTATCGGCGGTCCTCGGGTTTGAAGCATGTCTAGAGTTGCATTGGGGCTGGCGTATGACGGCTCCGCCTGGCAGGGTTGGCAGACACAGCCGCACCGGCAGACGGTGCAGGATTCGCTGGAATCCGCCCTGGCCAGTTTCTGTGGCGTCGCCGATCCGGTGCCCACGATCTGCGCCGGGCGCACCGATACCGGCGTGCATGGCGCGATGCAGGTGGTCCATCTGGACACCACGCTGAACCGCAAGACCGAATCCTGGGTGCGTGGCGTCAATGCGTTTTTGCCGCCCAGTATCTCCGTGCAATGGGCCGAAGAAGTCTCCGACGAGTTCCACGCGCGTTTTTCGGCGCGCGCCCGCACTTACGTCTATCTGCTCTGGCGCGGCCGGGTGCGTCCGGCGCTGTGGGCAGGACGTGCGGGTTGGTGCTTTCAGCCGCTGGATGTGGACGCCATGCGCGCGGCCGCCAAGGCGCTGGTCGGCGAGCATGATTTTTCCAGCTTCCGTTCCTCGCAATGCCAGGCCAAGCATCCGGTGCGCCACATGCACAGCCTCGAGATCGAAGAGCGCGGACCGTTCCTCGTCTTCACGCTGAAGGCAAATGCCTTTCTGCATCACATGGTGCGCAACATCATGGGTGCGCTGCTGCAGGTCGGGCAGGGCAGGGAATCGGTGGACTGGATGACGCAGCTTCTGGCGTGGCGTGACCGCAAACGCGGCGCGCCCACGTTTGCGCCGGATGGCTTGTACCTTGCCAGCATCGATTACCCGGAAGCCTTCGGGCTGCGCGAACTCGATGGCGGGGCGACGCTGTTGTCGCCCTTTACTCAATCCTATTAGGGAAGCCGCCGCGCAGCCGGCGGGTTCCCGCGCCTTTCTGGAGGCATGCGCCATGCAACGCCGCGCGTTTCTGAAGCAGACCGCCCTGGGCGCCGCCGCCGGCAGCGCCGTGCTGGCCGCTCCCGCCATTGCGCAGGAAGCGCCCAACCTCACCTGGCGGCTGGCTTCGGACTTTTCGGCCGATGCGGCGACGCTGTTTGCGGGAGCCGCCGACGTGTCGCGCTACGTGGCCGAAGTCACGGAAGGGCGCTTCAACATCGAGGTCTTTCCTGCCGGCCAGTTGTTCCAGCCGGGCCAGGCGCTTGAAGCCGTGCAGCACCGCATCGTTGAATGCGGTCATGCGTCATCGGTCCAGTACTTCGCCACCGATCCCGCGCTTTGCTTTGATGGCGGCGTGCCATTTGGATTGAACACGCGCCAGATGAACGCATGGATGCGGAAAGGCGAGGGTCTGACGCTGACGCGCGAGGCCTTCGCCAAGTTCGGCATCCTGAACTTTCCCTGCGGCTATACCGGCGCACAGATGGGCGGGTGGTTCCGCGGCGAGATCAAGACCGTTGTTGATCTGCGCGGCCTGAAGGTAGCGGCCGATGGCTTTGCCGCCCACATCCTGTCGCGACTGGGTGCGACGCCGGTCGACATACCCGCGAGCGATGTGCATGCCGCGCTGGCGCAAGGCGTGGTGGACGGGGCGGCGACGATCGGCCCGTTCGACGATGAGCGGTTTGCGTTGTTCGAAGTCGCGCGCAATTATTACTTTCCGGGCTGGTGGGCCGGCACGCAGCAGTTGTCGCTGTACGTCAATCAAGACGCGTATGGCGAGCTGCCCAAGGCCTATCAGACCGCGCTGTCCCTGGCCTGCGCCGCCGCATGCAACGACATGATTGCCGCGTTCGATGCCAACAATCCCGATGCACTGCGCCGGCTGGTGTCGCAGGGTGCGCAATTGAAGGCGTATCCGCGGCCGGTGCTGCAAGCTGCGCACGAAGCCACGGTGGCGTCCTGCAATGAATTAAGCGCGAAAAACGCGACGTTCAAGAAGCTCTACGACAGCA
Organism: Achromobacter sp. UBA2119; assembly: GCF_002331005.1. Lineage (NCBI taxonomy): Bacteria > Pseudomonadati > Pseudomonadota > Betaproteobacteria > Burkholderiales > Alcaligenaceae > Achromobacter > Achromobacter sp. UBA2119. Next base: position 2,375 of record NZ_DCYD01000002.1, read on the forward strand.
TGCTGGTTTTCCGCGGCAAGCAGGTCCCGTGGTTCCGCATGGCCGAGGGCAGCTTCGACAACATGGTGGCGACGCTGGGCGCGCCCGGGGCGTAGGGGCCGGATATACTGGCCTATCCAGTCGCCGCGGGGCGACACATCCAGAAAATGCCATGCGTACACGCATAAAGATCTGCGGGCTGACCCGCGAAGAAGACATTGAAGCTGCGGTGTCCGCCGGCGCCGACGCGATCGGCTTTGTCTTCTATCCCAAAAGCAAACGTTGCCTCACGCCTACGCGCGCCGCGCAGTTGCGCCGCGGGGTGCCGGCGTTTGTCGACGTCGTCGCGCTCTTCGTGAATGCGCAAGAGGAAGAGGTTCGCACGGTGCTGGGCGAAGTCGGGCCCGACCTGCTGCAATTCCACGGCGACGAAACGCCGCTGGAATGCGCGCGCTATGGGCATCGCCACCTGCGGGCCTTCCGTGCCGGCGCGCCCGGCCTGGAGACGGCGGAAAACCTGGCAGCCACTTGCCGCGCATACGGCCAGGCCGCGGGATGGTTGTTCGACAGCTACAGCGCCGGTTATGGCGGCAGCGGACACGGTTTCGACTACGCGTTGCTGGATGATGTGCGGGCCGATCCCATGTCCCGTCCGTTGATTCTGTCTGGCGGATTGAATGCAGAAAACGTCGGCGCGGCCATCGAATCCGTGCGGCCTTGGGCGATTGATGTGAGTAGTGGCGTCGAAGTCGAGCAAGGAATAAAAAGTTCTGATAGAATCTCGTTCTTCGTTGCTGCGGCACATGACGCAGACACGAAATTGAAGGAAAAGAAATAGTGCTTTAAAGCGCTTTAGAGCGTGTTGCGAAAGGGCAGTTTGGCAAGGCCGCAAGGTAAATGCCGCAAAACCCGAAACGCAATAAAAACTGCAAAAAATCTTCCAAGACGATTTGCACAGTTTAAAAAAGCACTATATAATTCTTCTTCTTTGCAGGCGGTTAGCTCAGCTGGTTAGAGCGCCACGTTGACATCGTGGAGGTCGTTGGTTCGATTCCAATACCGCCTACCAAATTCCTGCAAAGGTGTGTTCGATAGAGCTAGTCGAACGCAGACCTGAAAAGCCGCGACAGTCTTATGACTTCGCGGCTTTTTGCTTTTCCGCGTGCGACGGTGCTTTTAACAAATCAAGCGCGCGGCGCGATCCTCGCATCGGTTCGCAACATCGCTGCATCGGTTCGCAACATCGCTGCATGGGTTCGCTCCATCGCCGCATCAGTATCGCAACGCTGTTGCCTTGGTATCGCAATAGCTTCGCATCAATACCCACGCAGGTATATTCCTTCTTTCCCAATTCAAAGCCCGCCCATGCACTGCACGTTGAAGGCGTTCGTTCTGGCTCAGTTGCTGTGGCTGCCCGGCTGCGCAATCAAGGCGCCGTCGCCGGCGCAAACGGCTAGCGACGAGGCGCCGATGTATGCCGGCGCAGATCGCCGCGCGGCCGCCGCGTTGCGCGCGGGCGATGAACAACAGGTTGCACTGGCCGCAAAGGCGTTTGCATCGCCATCGGCGGCGGCGCAGGCGCGGGTCGAAGCGGGCTATCGTCTTTTCCGTGAAGACCAGCCCGGCCAAGCCATGCGGCGCTTCAATCAGGCCTGGCTGCTCAATCCCGACAACGCCGAGGTATACGCAGGTTTCGCTGTCATTCTGGAAAGCCAGCGCAAAGTCTGCCAGGCGATGGGCATGATGGACCGCGCGATCAGTTTGAATCCGCCCGCGTTTCGCGGCATTTATGCGGACGCGGGCCGGATCGCGGCGCGTTGTGCGGCAGAAGACAAGACGCTGCCGCCCGAGGCGCGCATCGCGGCCACGACGCGTTCGGACGAGTGGTACCGCAAGGGCGAGGCCGTCGAGCCGGACAAGGGTTATCTGTATGCGTCATGGGCCACTGCCTACTACTGGCGCGGCCAGTATGGCGAGGCGTGGGCCATGGTTCACCGGTCGCGTGACGCCGGCGGCAGCCCTGATGCGGAATTCGTCAGGATGCTGCGCGCCCGCATGCCGGAGCCCGCCGCATCCTGAGCCGGTCGATGCTGGGGGCGTCGAAGATAATGCGGGCAGGGCAGACGTTGCGGACACGGCAGACGATCCGGGCGGAGCAGGCAATGGACGCGGCGCGAAGCAGCCGGTTCCCCACCCGCCCATTTGCGATATCCTGCACACCATCATGATGAGAGCACTTTGGTTATGCCTGGGCTGCCTGATGCTGGCGCTGGGCGTCATCGGCGCCTTTCTGCCGGTGATGCCGACGACGATCTTCCTGATCCTGGCCGTGGGCTGCTTTTCGCGCTCGTCGCCCCGGCTCGAGAAATGGCTGCTGGACAGTCCGACATACGGTCCATCGCTGCGCGCCTGGCGCGAACAGGGCGCGGTATCGCGCAAGGGTAAAACGTACGCCAGCCTGGGCATGGCAGCGGGCTATGTGTTGTTCTACTGGAGCGCCAATCCCTCGCCGTTGCTGGCCATCGGCGTGGGCATCTTCTTTCTGGCCAGCGCGGCCTACGTGCTCAGCCGGCCCAGCCCGCGTGCCGAGAGCCAGGCCACTGACCCAGCAGCCGAACCGCTCACCGAACCGACCACCGATCTGCCCTCCGACGCTACGACAGAATCCGCCTCGGACCCGGCCGACACGCCTGCTCGCAAATAGCCCGCACGGCCCGCATACCTCAATGCGAATGCCGCGGATCCCCGCGCGTCTCCACCACTTTCAAATACAGCGTCGCCGCCTCCAGGCACCCGCCCGTGGACAGTTGTCCCACGGTCTGCCGGTAGAGCTCCTGCCAGGGCGTCTGCGACGGCGGCGCTTCGTATGCCGGTTCCTGGCGGCGCCGTTCCAGTTCCGATTCATCCACCTGCAAGATGACCGACCGCTGGTTCAGGTCCACGCGGATCCGGTCGCCGGTGCGCAGAAGCGCCAACCCGCCGCCCACCGCAGCTTCCGGCGACATGTTCAGGATGGACGGACTGGCCGACGTGCCGCTTTGGCGGCCGTCGCCCATGCAGGGCAGCGAGTCGATGCCGCGCTTGATCAGATGCGACGGCGGCGCCATGTTCACGACCTCGGCGCTGCCGGGGTATCCCACGGTGCCTGCGCCGCGGATCACCAGAATGCAATGTTCGTCGATGTTCAGGGCCGGATCTTCGATCCGGGCGTGATAGTCCTCCGGGCCTTCGAAGACGATGGCGCGGGCGTCGAAGGCGTTTTCCGAACCGGGCTCCGACAGGTACGCGCGGCGAAATGCCTCTCCCACGACCGACATCTTGATGATGGCGCTATCAAAGAAGTTGCCGGACAGCACGATGAAGCCGGCGCGGTGCTTGAGCGGCATGTTGCAGCTTCGGATGACGTCGGTGTAATGGGTCTTGGACGCTGCGGCAATGTCGCCGATGGTCTTGCCCGACACGGTCCCGCAGTCAGGATGCAGACGGCCCGCGGCCAGCAGCTCGTGCAGCACGGCCGGCACGCCGCCCGCGCGGTGAAAGCCTTCGCCCAGGTGCTCGCCGGCCGGCACGCAGTTGACCAGCAGCGGCACGTCTTCGCCCAGCCGCTGCCAATCGTCCAGGCTCAGGTCGACGCCCATGTGGCGCGCAATCGCGATCAGATGCGGCGGGCAGTTGCTGGACGCGCCCAGTGCCGAGGCAACGACGATGGCGTTTTCGAACGCCTGCCGCGTCATGATGTGCGAAGGCCGCAGGTCTTCGCGCACCATGTCGCAGATGCGCATGCCAGTGGCGTAAGCCATCTGGCCGCGTTCGCGATACGGCGCGGGAATGCTGGCACAGGTGGGCAGCGACATGCCCAGCGCTTCGGCCAGCGAGTTCATGGACAGGGCGGTGCCCATGGTGTTGCAGTGGCCGATCGACGGCGACGACGCCGTGGCCAGCGTCATGAAGCCTTCGTAGTCCAGCTTGCCTGCGGCCATCAGGTTGCGCGCGTGCCAGATGACGGTGCCCGACCCCACGCGCTGCCCCTCATGCCAGCCATCCAGCATGGGTCCGCCGGACAGCACGATGGCCGGAATGTCCACGGTGGCCGCGGCCATCAGGCACGCGGGCGTGGTCTTGTCGCATCCGGTGGTCAGCACCACGCCGTCCAGCGGATAGCCGTGCAGGATCTCCACCAAACCCAGATACGCCAGATTGCGATCCAGCGCCGCGGTGGGCCTTCGGCCCTGTTCGGCCAGCGGATGCACCGGGAATTCCATGGGGATGCCGCCGGCGTCCCGGATGCCCGCCTTGATGCGTTCGGCCAGCGCCAGATGGTGGCGATTGCAGGGCGCCAGGTCGCTGCCTGTCTGCGCGATGCCGATGATCGGCCGCCCCGACTGCAGTTCCTGGCGCGTCAGGCCGTAGTTGAGATAGCGCTCGACGTAGATCGCCGTCATGTCGGCGTGCGAAGGATCGTCGAACCATTTCTGGCTGCGCAGTCGGCGGGGTGTCTGGGACATGGCTGTCTCGCTTCGGTTGCTTACTGGCCCGGACCAAAAGCGGATCCGGGCCACCATTGGCGCTAGTTGCGCGCCTTCTGGATTTCGTCGTTCAGCTGCTTGACCAGTTCCGGGCCGAGCTCTTGCGTGTACTTGTCGACCACGGGCTGCACCTTCTGGCGCATGCGGGCCACTTCTTCCGGCGTGACGGTGTTGATCTTCATGCCGTTCTTTTCAAGCGTACCCATGGCCTTGGTGGAATCGGCGCGGCTGTCCTGCCGTTCAAAGTCGCGCGACGACGCGGCGGCCTGGCGTATCAGCTTCTGCTCGTCGGGCGACAGCGTGTCCCACCACTTCTTGGACGCCAGCACCACCCACGGCGTGTAGACGTGGCGCGTGATGGTCAGGTAGGGCTGCACCTCGTAGAACTTGCTGCTCTGGATTGTGGTGATGGGATTTTCCTGGCCGTCGACCGTGCGCGTTTCCAGCGCGGTAAACAGTTCCGAGAACGGCATCGGCACCGCGTTGGCGCCCAGCGTGTTGAACACACCCAGCGCTATCTGGTTCTGCATGACGCGCAGCTTGATGCCCTGCAGGTCCTCGGCGCGCGTGATCGGCCGCTTGGAATTGGTCATGTTGCGAAAGCCGTTTTCCCAATAGACCAGGCCGACCAGACCTTTGGCTTCCAGCTTTTTTAGCAGATCCTGCCCGAGCGGGCCGTCCAGCACCGCGTCGGCCTCTTTTTCGCTGTTGAACAGGAACGGCAGGTCGAACACGCCGAATTCCTTGACCATGCCCGCCAGCGGCGCGGTGGATCCCACCATCATTTCCTGCGCGCCGCCCACCAGCGCGCTCTGCATCTGCTCGTCCGAGCCCAGGTTGGCGGAGCCGAAGGTCCGCATCTTGAGCTTGCCGCCGCTGACCTTTTCCAGTTCCTGCGCCAGATGGCGGGCCGCGCGGCCCTGCACGCTTTCCTCGTTCAGCCCGTAGCCGAAGCGGATGAGGCGCGGCTTGACGTCCGCGGCCGCGGCCACCCCGGCGACGGTGCAGGACAGCACCGTCGCCAGGACAAGAATGCGGGTCTTGAATTGCTTGATCATGGTGTTTCTCCTCGGGGGTTTTCAAGTGCCGCTAGTGCATCCAGCGTGCGGGTACGGTGATCAGTTCGGGGAAGATCACCAGCAGGACCAGCAGCAGTGTGTAGGCCACGACGTAGCGCCACACCCCTCTGCAGATGGTTTCCATATTGATGCGGGCCACGCCGCAAACCACGTTGAGCACCGTGCCCACCGGGGGCGTCAGCAGGCCGACGCTGCCGACCATGACGAACATGACGCCGAAGTAGACGGGGTCGATCCCTGCCTTGATGACGACGGGCATGAGTACGGGCCCGAGGATCAGGATGGTCGGCGTCAGATCCATCACCGTGCCGACCAGCGTCAGCAGGATCAGCAACGCGAACATCAGCATCTTTGGCTGATCCATGACCGGCTCAAGCAATGCGATCAGGTCCTGAGGCAGGTCCGCCAGCGTGATCATGTAGGACGAGACCATGGCGGCCGCCACCAGAAACATGACCACGGCGGTGGTGCGCGCCGCGTTGATGAAGAGCGGTCCCAGGTCGCGCCAGCCGATTTCGCGGTAGACGAAGAGGCTGACCAGCAACGCATACACGGCGGCGACGACGGCCGCTTCCGTGGGGGTGAAGATGCCGCCCCGCAGGCCGCCGATGATAATGACCGGCAGGAACAGCGCCCATAGCGATCCGCGCAGCGCCTTCAGCCGGATGCGCCAGGGTTCGCGTGGCGCCGGCTTGATGCTGCCGTGTTTGCGCGCGACCCAGGTCCACACCGCCACCAGCGTCAGCCCCATCATGAGGCCCGGTGCGATGCCGGCGAAGAACAGCTTGGTGATCGACACATTGGTGGCGACCCCGAAGATGATGAACGAGATCGACGGCGGAATGATGGGCGCGATGATGCCGCCGGCGGCGATCAGGCCCGACGCCTGGCCGGCCTCATAACCCTTTTCGCGCAGCATCGGGATGAGCAGTGATCCCAGCGCCGCGGCGTCAGCCACGGCCGAGCCCGACAGGGACGCCAGCAGCACGCTGGCGAAAATGGCCACATATCCCAGGCCGCCCTGGATGTGGCCCACGAACGTGTTGGCCAGATGCACGATGCGCCGCGAGATGCCGCCGGCGTTCATCAGCTCGCCGGCCAGCATGAAAAGCGGCACCGCCATCAGCGTGAAGCTGTTGGCGCCGGACAGCATGTTCTGGGCAAGGAGCTGGGTGTCGTAGAAGTCCAGCTGGAACATCATGACGATCGCGCTGATGATGAGCGCGAAGGCGATCGGCATGCCCAGGGCGATCAGCCCCAGCAGCACGACTAGGAAGACGGTCAGGATCATTGCGGATATCCGGGCAGGTGATTGGGGGCGGGGAGGGGCGGGTTCAGACCGCCGGGTCTTCCGGACTGGACTCCGCCGGCAGCGGGCCGCCCGCAATCACGCGGACCAGGTCGATGAGGGTCAGGATGCCCATCGCCACGGCGGCATACAGGCCGGCTGCGTTAAAGACGGCCAGCGGCATGCCGGTGACCGGCAGCACGGTGTCCATGCCGATCACCGTCTGGACCCAGCCGCCTTCAGCCATCAGCCACAGCACCCACAGGATCATCAGCTGGCAGGCAATGTGCGACACGCGGCGCGCGCCCGGGCCGAAGCGTTCCACCATCATGGTGACGCCGATGTGCTGGTGTTCGCGCAGCGCGATCACCGCGCCCAGGAAGATCATCCAGACAAAGGCCAGGCGCGAGACCTCATCGGACACGTTGATGCCGGAGTTGAAGAGATAGCGCAGCGCCACGTTGCCGAACAGCAGCACGACCATCACGATCAGACAGGCCACCATCAGCCAGGTCTGCAGCACAAAACACCAGTCCGCGGCGCGGGCCAGCGGCGACCGGCCGGGACGCGATGGCCCCGGCCGCCCCAGTGGGGAAGCTTGCATGGTTGTCTCCTCTCCGTTTTTCCGGAGTTTTCTAATCATTTGATGTGGGTCATGTTAGCGCTAACATTTTTGCTTTGGCAAGCCTCTTTTTTTCCGTCAGACTACGCGCTTGCATTCACCGCGAGGGTCCATGTCCATCCGCAAACCCCGAAGCTCGCGCGCCGGCCGCGTCACCATGCAGGACGTCGCGCGGCGCGTCGGCGTCAGCGCCATCACGGTCTCGCGGGCGCTGCGCACGCCGGACAAGGTGGGGGAAGACCTGCGCCAGCACATCGCGCGGGTGTGCCAGGAACTTGGCTACGTGCCCAACCACGCCGCCAGCGCGCTTGCGTCGGCGCGGTCGCAGACCATCGTGGTGCTGATTCCGTCGCTGAGCAACGTGGTCTTCGTGGACATCATCACGGGCATCAAGGACGTGCTGGACCAGCACGGCTACCACATGCTGATCGGCGTGACGGGCTATTCGCCGGACGAAGAAGAGGCGTTGCTGCGCAAGTACCTGCAGCACTCGCCCGACGGGTTGGTGCTGACTGGCATCGATCACAATCCGGGCGTCTGGGAACTGCTGCGCGCGCAGGCGATTCCCACGGTGCACACGATCGAAACGCTGGAAGGCAACGACGACATGAGCGTCGGGTTCTCGCAATTCGACTCGGGCTACGCGGCCGGCCGTCATCTGGTGGAACGCGGCTACCGCCGCATCGGCATCATTGGCGCGCAGCTGGATCCCCGGTCGCTGCGCCGTTGCGAAGGGTGCCGTCAGGCGCTGCGCGATGCAGGCTTGTATGACGCGGCGCTGGAGATCATGACGCCGGAGAAATCGTCGATCAGCCTGGGGGCCGCGCTGATGCAGGACCTGCATACGCGTCATCCCGACTGCGACGCCGTGTTCTTCTGCAACGACGACTTGGCGCAGGGCGCGGTGTTCCAATGCGGCCGCGACGGGTTGCAGGTGCCGGCGCAGATGGCGATCGTCGGGTTCCATGACCTGGCGGGCACGGCCTGGACCACGCCGCCGCTGTCCACCATCGCCACGCCGCGCTATCAGATCGGGCTATCCGCCGCGCGATTGCTCATGCAGCATCTGGCGGGCGAACCCGTGCCCGAGCGGCACGTGGATCTGGGTTTCGAACTGGTCCAGCGCGAAACCAGCTAAGCGCCGCACGTTCATGCTGTCGGCGTCGATGGATTTCTAAGGGGGCGCAGCGCCAGAAACACCCCGGCCGCCATGATGAGCCCCATGCCCGCCAGCGCCAGCGCGTCTGGCGGGCGCTGGAACCAGAACGTGCTGAAGCCCAGCGCCAGCAGCAACTGGAAGTAGTTCAGCGGCGCGAGCGTCGCGGCCGGGACGCGCTGGAAGGCGGCGATCAGCAGGATCTGCGCCAGTCCGCTGCATGCGCCCAACGCAAGAATGATGGCGGTGTCCGCCGGCCCCGGCCAGGGATCGGGCAGGAAGAAGGGCGCCGGCAGCGCCGTCACGATGAGGCAGATGAACGCGGTGTACGCATACTGCACCGGCCCCGGCACCTTGTTCGACAGCTTGCGCGTCAGCACCTGGAAGATTGCGTAACTGACGGCGGACACCGCCATCAGCAACGTGCCCAGCAGAGGCAGGTCGCCGCCGGGCCGCACGATCAGCAGCATGCCGCCAAACCCCGCAGCCACGGCGCCCCATTGCGCCGCGCGGACGCGTTCGCCCAGCATCCAGGGCGACAGCGCCACCATGATGAGCGGGGCCGTGAAGTAGATGGCGGTGGCTTCGGACAGCGGCATCCAGATCAGCGCGGTCATGAAGCAAGTGGCCACCGTGGCCAGCATGACGCCGCGCAGCACCAGAAGCGGCTTTTCCGGCGCGTCGCGCAGGCGCAGGCCGCGCCCATGGCGCCACAGCATGCCCATCGCCAGCGTCACCACCGCCAGGTAGCGCATCACGTTCAGGAAGGGCGCGGGGTAGCGTTCCAGCAACTGCTTGGCGCCCGCGTCGAAGGTGGCAAACGCCACCAGCGCCGCAAAGAACAGCAGGATGCCGGTCTGGCGTGCGGGCGTTGATCCGGTCAGGGTGCTCATCCGGCGCACGTGCTCATGCACGCCTTTGCGTACCCCCGCGCATGGTCACTTGCCGCCACGGTCGAATCCTTCAAGAAACGCGTCCAACGCCGGTCCGATCGCCTCGACCATGTAGCCGCCTTCCTGCACCACCACGGTCGGCACGCCCAGACCGGCGACGCGCGCGCCGATGTCGCGGTAGGCGTCGATGTCCAGCCGGAGCACGCTGATGGGATCGTCCTTGTACGTGTCGAACCCCAGCGGCAGAACCAGCGCTTGCGGCGCATAGCCCGCTAGGGCGTCCAACGCGATGTCCAGCGCCTGCAGGAATTCCGTGTTGCCGCAGCCGTGCGCCAGTGGCAGGTTAAGGTTGTAGCCTTCGCCCGCGCCGTGGCCGCGTTCGTGCGCGTAGCCGGTGTAGAAGGGGTAATAGCCCGCCGGGTCGGCATGAAGCGACACCGTTATCACATCCGGCCGCTGGTAGAAGATGTTCTGCGTGCCGTCGCCGTGATGCGCGTCCACGTCCAGCACCGCCACCTTGGACCACGTCTGCAGCAGCCGGCTGGCCGCGGCGGCGCTGCTGTTCAGGTAACAGAAGCCGCCCGCGCGATCGCGATGGGCGTGGTGGCCGGACGGCCGGCACAGCGCATACGCCACCCCGCCACCGCCCGCCACATGATCCGCCGCCGCCAGCGCGCTATGGGTGGACCGCAGCGCCGAACGCCACGTCTGCGGCCCGATGGGGCAGGACAGGTCGCTCAGGTAATACCCGGTCTGCGCCACGATGGACGGCGAGGGGCAGGGGCCGCGCCCGGCGGCATCGATGCGGCCGTTGTAGTACGGCGAGAGATTCGGCAGAACCTCCGGCCCGGGATCGACCCCCGGCGCCCTCAACGCCTGCCAGCGCGCAAAGGCCGTTTCCAGATAATCCAGGTAATCCGCGCTGTGGACGTGTTCGAGCGGCTTGCGTCCATAGTCGGCCGGCGCTTCGACCTTGATGCCGCGGGCGGCCAGCGCCTGCTGCAGGTTCTCGGCGCGCGACGGCAGGTCGGTTGGGGCGCTGATGCGGCCCAGCCGCATGAATTGGCGGGGCGAATGCAGCAGCTGTTCTTCGGAAAAAAAGGCCTTCATGGATATCCTCGCTCAGACCGTCCGGGTCAATGCCAGATGCGCAGGGCTCATGCCCGCTTCAGTTCGATCTCGACGAACACGAACTCCGTGTCGCTGGGATTGATGACGTTGTGCTCGACGCCGACCGGCCGGTAGTACGCCACGCCGGTGGTGAGCTGGCTGGTGACCTGACCGGTGGGCGTGTCCAGCAGCAGCGGGCCGGTGGTCTGCGGCACCACCACGTAGTTCATGCCATGGCGGTGCCAGCCCGTCTCGCCACCCGGCGGGAAGCGCCACTCGGTGACGGTGACCTGCTCGTTGTCGATCTGCACGGTGGGGATAGCGGCGGGGCGTTGCATAAGCGGTTCTCCTGAATGACGATGACGGAATGGCGGTCAGGCGGCCTGCGCCTTGGTCGGGTCCCAATGCTGGCCCGGCACCGCGGCGATCAGCTGGCGCGTGTACGCATGCTGCGGGTTGTCGAAGATCTGGGCAGGCGACCCGTACTCGACCACCTTGCCGCGATGCATGACCAGCACCGAATTGCAGATCTGCGCCGCTACGCGCAGGTCGTGGGTGATGAACACCAGCGCAATCTTCAGCCGCTGCTGCAGGTCGTGCAGCAGTTGCAGCACTTGCGCCTGCACCGACACGTCCAGCGCGGAGACCGATTCGTCGGCCACCAGCACCTTGGGTTCCAGCGCCAGGGCGCGCGCGATGCCGATGCGCTGGCGCTGGCCGCCCGAAAACTGGTTGGGATAGCGATCGAAGGCAGACGGATCCATGCCCACCAGCGACAGCAGCTCGCGCGCCCGGGCCTCGGCCTGCGCCCGCGCCACGCCGTTGGCGACCGGGCCGTCGCTGATGATGCGGCCCACGGTGTGCCGGGGGTTGAGCGAGGCAAACGGGTCCTGGAAGATCATCTGGATTTCGTGCCGCATCGGCCGAAAGCGCGATTCGGGCAGCGTGGCGATGTCCTGCCCGTTGAACAGCAACTGGCCGCCATTGATGCCGACAAGCTTGAGCAGGCATTTGCCGATCGTGGACTTGCCGGACCCCGATTCACCCACGATGCCCAGCGTCTCGCCGCGCCGCACGGCAAAGCTCACGCCGTCCACCGCGCGCACCTCGCGCTTGTTGCCCAGCCAGCCGTGGCCGATCACGTAGGTCTTCTTCAGGTCCTTCACTTCCAGCACCGGTCTGTCGTCTGCGATCCCGGCGCGCTCCTCGCCGCGCCGGTGAGGCACCGCCGCGATCAGGCGCTGGGTATACGGATGGCGCGGACGGTTGAGCACTTCGTCGGCAGGGCCTTGCTCGACCAGAATGCCTTTCTCCATGACGGCCACGCGATGGGCGATCTCGGCCACCACGCCGAAGTCGTGCGTGACGAACATCACGCCCATGCCTTTCTCTTTCTGGATCCGCGCGATCAGCGCCAGGATCTGCGCCTGCGTCGTCACGTCCAGCGCGGTCGTGGGCTCGTCCGCGATCAGCAGTGCGGGTTCCAGCGCCAGCGCCATCGCGATCATGACGCGCTGGCGCTGTCCGCCAGACAGCCGGAATGGGTAGACGTGATAGAGCGTCGCCGGGTCCGGCAGGCCCACGAATTCCAGCAGTTCCAGCGTGCGCTTCAGGCGCTCGGCGCCTGGGTAGGCGTCATGCACGCGCATCACCTCGCTGATCTGCTCGCCCACCGTCATCAGCGGGTTCAGGGCCGACAGCGGCTCCTGGAAGATCATCGCCATGTCCTTGCCGCGCATGGCCTGAAGCGCCGGCTCGTCCAGCTGCAGCAGGTCCTGGCCGCGGAACAGGATGCGGCCCTGCTGCGGCGTCAGGTAGTCGGGCAGCAGTCCCATGATGGCGTTGGCGCTCATGGACTTGCCCGATCCGGATTCGCCGACGATGCACAGGATTTCTCCGGCGCGGATGTCGTACGAGACGTCCTGTACGGCGTAGGGGCGGTCACCGCCCTTGGGCAGCGCAATGGTCAGGTTCTGGATGGACAGCAGCGGCGTCGATTCTGGGGTTGGATTCATGCCGGCCTCCTATTCGCCGCGCTTGCGCAATTGCGGGTTGAGGGCGTCGTTCAGGCCTTCGCCGATCAGGTTGATGGCCAGCACGGTCAGCAAAATCGCGACGCCCGGCCACACGCTCATCCACCACGCTTCGCGGATCATCGTGCGCGCCGCGCCGATCATGAAGCCCCAGCTCATCAGGTTGCGGTCTCCCAGACCCAGGAAAGACAGCGACGATTCCGTCAGGATGGCGGTCGCCACCATGAACGAGGCCGACACGATGATGGGCGACATGGCATTGGGCAGGATCTGCGTGCCTACGATGCGCGCCGGCGTCTGGCCAATCACGATGGCCGCCTGCACGAATTCGCGCTGCTTGAGCGTCATGAACTCCGACCGCACCAGCCGCGCGGCCGGCGGCCAGGACACCACGGCGATTGCGCCCATGATCGAATACACCGACGGACTCAAAATGGCGACCAGCACTACGGCCATTGCCAGTTGCGGAATGGTCTGGAAGAACTCGGTGAAACGCATCAGCGCGTCGTCCACGCGGCCGCCGCAATAGCCGGCCACCGACCCCACCAGGATGCCGAACAGCAGCGCCACGGCGGTCGACAGCAAACCGACCATCAGCGACACGCGCGCGCCCCACACCAGGCCGGCCGTGATGTCGCGGCCCAGCATGTCCGTGCCGAACGGATAGTCCGCATTGGTGAACGGCGGGATCAGCGGATCGGCCACCATCATCCACGGCGATTCCTCGTACAGCAGCGGCGCCGCCAGGGCCACGGCCACCACGATCAGCATGATGACCAGGCCGGCCACCGCCCCGTAATTGCGCATGTAACGTTGGGCGAATGACTTCATGCGGAGGCTCCTTGCTGCGCACCCGCGCCGATGCGCGGATCGATCAGGCGGTACAGCACGTCGGTCAACAGGTTGAAGACGACGACCATGATGGACGTGACGAGGAAGATGCCCAGCAGAAGCTGGTAGTCGCGTTGCAGCAGGGCGTCAAACATCAGGCGTCCGATGCCGGGCCACGCGAAGACGGTTTCGGTCAGGACCGCGCCGCCCGCCATCTGCCCGAGTTGGATGCCGGCAAACGTGATGACCGGCAGCAGCGCGTTGCGCAGCACGTGCGCGCGGATCACACGGCTGGGGCTCACGCCCTTGGCGCGGGCCGTTTTCACGAAGTCCATGCCGATCACTTCCAGCATCGACGCGCGCGTCAGCCGCACATAGACGGCCATGAAGAAGCAGCCCAGCGTCACGGTCGGCAGGATAAGGTGCAGCGCGATGTCGCCCGCGCGCGCCCAGCCGGTCAGGTTGGCGCCCACGGTTTCCATGCCGAACGCCGGCAGCCAGCCCAGCACCACCGAAAACAGCAGAATGCCCATCAGCGACAGCCAGAAGAGCGGCGTGGCGTACAGGAGCAGGGCCCCGGTCATCACCGAGCTGTCGATCCAGCGGCGCTTGTTGCGGTAGCGCGCCTTGGCCGCCACCACGCCCAGCAGCACGCCCAGCACGATGGAAAACACGAAGGCGCACGACATCAAGAGGAACGTGGCGGGCAGGCGCTCGACGATCAGGTCCAGCACCGGCACGTGGTTGCGGTACGAAAAGCCCAGGTCCAGCTGCACCACGCCCTTCAGATAAAGCAGGAGCTGCGTCAGGATCGGCTTGTCCAGTCCGAAAGCGACACGCAGCTGGTCCACGTAGGCGGCATCGCCCGCGCCGGCCTGGCCGGCGAGCACGGCGGCGGGGTCGCCGGGCGCCAGCCGTATCAGGAAGAAATTGATGATCACCACGCCCAGCACCACCACCAGGGCCTTGCCGATGCGGGAAAGCAGGAAAGACAGGAATCTCATGCTCGGGTCCTTTCAGGACGGGCTTTGCCGGCGGCAAGCGGGCCCATCGCGCAGCGGGACGCCGCCGCGGGTCAAACCCACGGCGGCGCATCGGCAGCGCTTACTTCTTCTCGATGTAGACGTCGTCGAACGACTCGTTCAGACCGATGGCGGTCTTGACCAGGTTCTTGACGTTGGCGCGAGACAGGGTGGGGAACTCCATGTCGACCAGAAATCCGTTGGCCACCTCGTTGACGAGGGTCGTCTGGATCTTGGTGTAGAGCTCCTGGCGCTTGGCCGGATCGACCTCGGAGGCGGCGGCCTCCCACAGCTTGTCGGTCTCGGGATTGCTGTATCCCTGCACGTTGGCGAAGGGCGAACCCTTGACGATGTTCGACGAGATGTACAGCCGCTGCACGCCCAGCGCGGGGTCGCCGTACTGGTAGGTGAAGGTGGTGGTCAGGTCGAAGTCCCAGTTGCCGGTGCGGCTGGCCCAGCCGCCCGCGTCGGTCGATTCCACATTCACCTTGAAGCCAAGCTGTTCCAGCGCCTGCTTGGTGTATTCACCCAGGCGGTCCCAGGTCGAGCCATACGGAAAGCTCAACTGGCGGATCGTGTAGTCGCCCGGCTTGATGCCTGATTCCTTGATCAGCGCGCGCGCCTTCTTCATGTCGAACGGCATCGGCGGCATGTTCTTGTCGTAGAACATCTCGGTCGTCACGAACGGGCTGGTCGACACCTTGCCCAGGCCGAAGAAGATGTTGTTGACCACCATGTTGCGGTTCATGGCCGCCATGACCGCCTGACGCACCTTCAGGTTGTCGAAGGGCGGCTTGCGCATGTTGAAGATCAGGTAGGCCTGCGGCGAGAACATCTCCCAGCCCGCGGTGGTGTATTCCACGTTGGGCAGGCCGCGCAGGCGCTTGATGTCGACGTTGTCCACGTCGCCGCCGCGCAGCACGTCCACGCTGCCGCGCTCGAACGCCACGGCGCGCGAGGCCGCATCGGGAATCACGTTGAACACCAGCTCATCCAGATAGGGCTTGCCGGGCTTCCAGTAGTCGGGATTGCGCGCCAGCTTGATGTATTCGCCGCGCTTCCATTCCTTGAAGACGAACGGGCCGGTGCCCACGGGCTTCTGGTTGGCGGGGTTGGTCATGTAGTCCGTGCCGGCGTACAGATGCTTGGGCATCATCGGTGCAAAGCCGGGTTCGAACATCAGCATGAAGGCCGGGAACGGCGTCTTCAGCTTGATGACCACGGTCTTGGCATCCGGCGCCGTCACGGAATCGACGAACTTGTTCAGGATGACGCGGGCACGCGCATGGGTCTTGGGCAGCATCTCCGCCAACGAGAACACCACGTCTTCGGACGTGAACGGTTTGCCGTCATGCCACTTCACGTTGTCCTGCAGATGGAAGGTGTAGGTCAGCCCGTCGGCGGCTGCTTCCCAGGACTTGGCCAGGCCGGGCTGAGGCTTCAAGTCGGTAGAGTAGGTCAGCAGGCTTTCGTAGATCTTGCCTGCAACGAATTGCGTTGGCCCCTGCTGATTGATGGCCGTGACGATCACCGGCGGTTCGGGCTGCACGATCATGTTCAACGTGCCGCCCTTGGTCTGGGCGAACGCCTGCGTGGCGGGCAACGCGGCCGCAAGGACCAATGCGCCGATGCTTAGGGAAAACCAGTTTTTCGATTTCACTGCGAGCCTCCGGGCTGGAAAGGGTCGGACAGGCGGCCGCCTGGACGCGGCGATAGCCGTGCCGAATCAAGCAAACCTCATGCCACCTGCGTTTCTCGGGTACTGCGGGTGGAGCTGCTGCAACAATGCTTCGTTCAGGTGCTGGTTAAGGCGCCGCGCACCAATGCGGAGAATTCAATGGTGCTTCGCCAGGGCGGCGAGGGCGGTGCGGTCGTCGGCTGCGGTGCGGTGAGTGTCCGGCTGCAAGTTTTTTCCCCTTTGCATTTTTTGTTGGACGAATCAGGCGTGCTGGCTACGGCTTGGGCAAATCATTCAGGGCGCTGACTGGCGCCATTGGCCCGCGCCACCATGGCGTCGAGCAGGACGTTGCACCCGGCCTCCAGATGCTCGGGCCGGGCGTCTTCGATTTCGTTGTGGCTGATGCCGTCCTTGCACGGCACGAAGATCATGGCGGTGGGCGCGACGGCGGCCATGTAGACGGCATCGTGTCCAGCGCCGGTGACGATGTTCATCGCGGGCAGACCACGGTTCGCGGCGCCCTTGCGCACCTTGTCGACCAGATCGGGATCGAATGGCGTCGGCGGAAAGTACTGCACATCCTTCACCTCGACACGCACGCCATGCGCGACGGCGATGTCGTCGCAGACGCGCCGCCAATCCTGGTCCATGCGGTCCAGCGTCGCCTCGTCTTCGTGGCGCAGGTCGGTGGTGAAACGCACTTGGCCCGGGATCACGTTGCGCGATCCGGGAAATGCGTGGATCTCGCCCACCGTGCCGCGTCCATGCGGCTGATGGGTGTTGGCGATGTTCACGACCGCCTGCAGCAGGAAGCTCGTGGCAAAAAGCGCGTCGCGGCGGATTGCCATCGGTGTCGGGCCGGCGTGCATTTCCATGCCGGTCACCGTGACGTCGTACCAGCGCAGCCCCAGCGACCCCGTCACCACGCCGACGGTCTTTTCCTCGTGCTCAAGAATCGGGCCCTGCTCGATATGCGCTTCGAAATAGGCGTCGACGGGGCGGCCGCCCACGGGATCTGCGCCCGCGTACCCGATGGCGGCAAGCTCGTCGCGCACGCTGATGCCCTGCGCGTCGCGGGCCGACAGCGCGGTTTCCAATGGGAATTTGCCGGCGAATACGCCCGATCCCATCATGACCGGCACAAAGCGCGAGCCTTCCTCGTTGGTCCAGATCGCCACTTCCAGCGGGGCGTCGGTCTGCACGCCCGCGTCGTTCAGGGTGCGGATGACTTCCAGCCCGGCCAGCACGCCATAACAGCCGTCGAACTTGCCGCCCGTGGGCTGCGTGTCGATGTGACTGCCCGTCATGACAGGCGGCAGGCTGTCGTCGCGGCCCGCGCGCCGGGCAAAGATGTTGCCCACCTGGTCCACGTGCACCGTCATGCCGGCATCGCGCATCCAGCCGGTCACCAGATCGCGCCCCTGGCCATCGAGCGCGGTGAGCGCCAGGCGGCAGTTGCCGCCCTTGGGCGTCGCACCGATCTGCGCAAGATCCATCAAGGATTGCCACAGCCGGTTGCCGTTGATGGACAGGGTGGGTGTCGTCATAGGTCGCCTCGGGGGTTGGAAACGTCGCCAAAGTCCTCGCGCAATCGCGCCAGGATGCCAAGCAGGTGTGCGTGCATGGCGTGGCGCGCCCGCATGGGGTCGCGCGCCGCGATCGCAGTCAGGATGCGCTGGTGTTCGGCGTGGGCGACGGCCCACACCTTGGCATCGACGAAGTAGTCCTGCATCCGGCGGTACACCGAACTGGACTGGGTCAGGTTCCACAGGTGGCCCACTGCGGCGGCCAGCGCGGCGTTGCCGCAGGCGGCAGCGATCGCGCCGTGGAATTCGCGGTCGTGCCGACCGGGTGACTCCGTCAGCGACATGCCCTCATGGGCTTCGCGGATCGCCGCAAGCTGGGCGGGCGTGGCGTGCTGGGCCGCCATGCCGGCGCATTCGGGTTCGATCAGGAGGCGGGCTTCCAGCAGGTCGAACGGCCCGATGTCGTCGGTGCTCTGCGCCGCGCTGGCGTTCGGCCCGGCGCCCCACGCCGCGCCGCCGCCTTCCTTGTCCGCCACGAAAACCCCGGTGCCGACGCGGACCTCGACGTAGCCCTCGATTTCAAGCGCGATCAGCGCTTCGCGGATCGACGCGCGGCTGACCTGCAATTGTTCGGCCAGATCCCGCTCTGACGGCAACCGCCGGCCGCGCGGAAAGTCGCCGGCCCGGATGCGTCCCGCGATCTGGTCGGCGATCATGCGATACAGACGAGTGACAGCGACGGCTTGAAAGGTGCTCATCGGGCGGTCTGCGCAAAGGGTTGGCCTGGTGGTCAGGCCACCAATATAGGCACCTCGCCCTTGAAACAAAAGGGGAAACCGACGCTTTCAGGGAAAACGATGTGAGGGAATCCACTGCTGTTCGTCTGGTGGTCAGGCCAGTCGGAGGTTATTGGCCTGAGTTCGACGGGCGTCTACTGCCCGTCATCGTCCGGTTCGGGCGTTTGCGTAAACGCTCGCACCAGCCGGGCGATGCCGTCGAGTTCGTCATGGGCGCCCACCACCCATTCCGGCTTGCCGAACGGGCTGTCGGCCGGCGTGTTGTCCAGATTGGCCTTCAGGTCGCCCAGGAGTTCCAGCGCCATGTCGGTGGCCTGGGGGCTGCTGCGGGTCGACAGGGCGATCGCAATCGCCAGTGCTTGGCGCATGGCCAGCAGGCGGCCTTCCAGTTCGGTTTCCATTGATTGATCCTTGTTTGCTGCGGGAATCTCGCGGCGGGAGTCCGTGGCGGGAATCGGGCTGCGCGATTCTCGGCATGCACGTCTTGCCCGGTGTGTCGCGGCATTTTACGGGGCAGGGCGGCGCAGCAGGATGGCGCTCGCTCGCCGTGGCAAAGCTTGCCCCGCGGCAGACGCGGTGCTCGCCGTTTGCGCAAGATCAAAGTGCCGGGGGGCGGGCAGGCGAATAATCCGGGTTATGCAAGCCGCTCTACGCCCTCAATCTTCGGAATCGCCGGCGCCCGCCACCGCCGAGCCGTTTTTTCCACCCCAACTGCTGGCCCGGTTGGACAAGAACGGGCCGCGATACACCTCGTATCCCACGGCAGACCGTTATCACGGAAGCTTCGGCGAGCATGACTACCGCCTCGCCCTGCAGCAGCGGCGCGCAACCAGCCCGGCCGAGCCACTGTCGCTCTACGTGCACATTCCCTTCTGTGAATCGGTCTGTTATTACTGCGCCTGTAACAAGGTGGTGACCCGCCACCACGACCGCGCTGCCCGCTACCTGGATGCGCTGTCCAGCGAAATCGCGCTGCATGTGCAGGAACTGGGCTCGGGCGTGCCGGTATCGCAACTGCATTTCGGGGGCGGCACCCCCACGTTCCTGTCCAACGAGGAACTGGCGCGGCTGATGGGCGATCTGCGCGGCGCCTTCCGCTTTGAGCCCGATGCCGAAATTTCCGTCGAAGTCGATCCTCGCACCGCTACCCCCGAGCGCCTGGCCTTCCTGCAGCAGCTGGGCTTCAACCGCTTGAGCTTCGGCGTCCAGGATTTCGACGAACGCGTACAGGTCGCGGTGCACCGGGTCCAATCGTACGAAGACGTCGCCGCGCTGATGCATAGCGCGCGGGCCTTGGGCTATGCGTCGGTCAACGTGGACCTCATCTATGGGCTGCCGCTGCAAACCACCGAATCCTTCGCCCGCACCATCGAGCAGGTCATCTCACTGCGTCCCGACCGCATCGCGCTCTATGCCTACGCGCATCTGCCCGAACGCTTCAAGCCGCAGCGCCGCATTCAAGAAGCCGACCTGCCGGACCGCGCCACGCGGGTCGGCCTGCTCAGCTCCGCCATCCAGGGCTTTCTGAAGCAGGGCTACACGTATATCGGCATGGACCATTTCGCGTTGAACACCGACGCACTGGCCATTGCCAAGCAACGCGGCGAGCTTCACCGTAATTTCCAGGGTTACAGCACACAGCCGGATCGCGACCTCATCGCACTGGGCGTGTCGGCCATCGGACGCATCGGCGACACCTACAGCCAGAACGCGAAGATCCTCGACGAATACTACGCGGCCATCGAATCCGGGAAGTTCGCCGTCGAACGCGGCCTGGCCCTTAGCCCCGACGATCTGGTCCGCCGCGAAATCATCATGGACATCATGTGCCAGGGCCGCGTGGACTTCGCCCGCATCGAGGCCAAGCATGGCCTGCAGTTCGGCGACTACTTCAGCCGCGAGCTCTCGCAGGTGGCCAGCCTGGCCGAACTGGGCCTGGTGAATCTGCACCTGGGCGAATTGCGGGTCACCGGCCTGGGCTGGTACTTCGTGCGGGCCGTGGCCATGGCCTTCGACAAATACCTGCGATCGGCCATTCCTACCGCCACGTACTCCCGCATCATCTGATCTCTCGCGCGGCCAACCGGCCGCGCGATTCATTCGGCAAACTTGTCGCGCAAGTACAGCGCCAGCGACAAATCATCCGACAGCCCCAGCTTGCGCATGGCCCGGCGCTTGTGGGTGCTGACTGTCTTCTTGCTGCGCACCAGCCTGCGGGCAATCTGTGTCACCGACAGGCCCTGCCTGATGTGGCGCAGCACCTCCACTTCCGACGTCGTCAGCAGCGCATGCGGCGCCGTCGGCTCCATGCTGCAGATCTGTCCGTCTTCGACCGTCAGGAACGGCGTATTGGCCTCGACCACGCCGCGGATCATGTCCGGCAGCAGGACCAGACCCCATTGTTTTGCCAGGTAACCGGCGGCGCCGGCCCGAAAGGCGGCGTACTCGGTCTCTTGGCGATTGCCAGCCGAAAAGGTGATGACCGCCATGTTGGGGTGATAGCGGCGCACCCGCCGCAGGTAGTTGACGCCATCGAAGGGTTCCAGGGGCAGATAGAAGTCGATCAGCGCGACGTCGCACGGCTGCTTGGCCAGTTTCTCCAGCAAGGAGCGCGCGGAGGTCTCGCGGTGCACCACGTGAAACCCAGGGCGGCTTTCCAGAAAGGCGCCAATGCCCAGCGCGACGACGGGATGGTCGTCCAGGACCGCGACCCGGATCACCGGCGGCGGCCGCGACAGCAGCAGGTGCTTGCGGGCCTCTAAGCCGTCCGCCGGCGCGATAAGCGGGCCGTGAAGCGAGCCGCCGGTCATCTGGCTTGCAGTCTCTGAAACGCGATTCATCGTTGCTCCACGATCGGATGGGGGTCCAGGGCAATCCGCGCGGCCACGACGCGGCGGTCGCTGGCGCATTTCCGTGCGCGGCCCTGAAATTCGTGGGCAGATTACGTGTTCGGCGCGCGTTTGAGTTACCAAACGGGCCAAAATCAGACCGATCCGTCGGCACTAAACGTCTCGCTGCGTCCCCGGTGCGCTCACTGCAATCCTCCGTGGCGTTTTCGCCACGGAAAGCCCGCAAACGGTGCTACAATCGGCAACGATCCATGCAGCTATTTCGGCTGCATTTGTTTTGCTGCACCTTGATTCGCGCCCCGCAGTGCGCGCACCAACAGGCCCAAACATGTTTTTCCCGCCCGCACGAACTACGACCCGGAACTTTCGCCCCATGTCGCGTTAGTTTTTTCGTGCGTCGGGTTTCACCGTGTCAGGTCAGCGGTAGGACTCATCAAGACAATCAAATGAACGCGGCTACCAGGCCGCGTTTTTCGTTTCTGTTTTCGTTTTTCAGTTCCAAGAACCCCAGGAAGCACTCCCGATGGTACAGATCACATTGCCCGATGGTTCGCAGCGCCAATATCCGGAACCGGTAACGGTTGCCGAAGTGGCGCAATCGATCGGTACGGGCTTGGCGAAGGCTGCCCTGGGCGGCCGCGTGACGTTCGACGGCGCGGAATCCAAGCTCGTCGACACCAGTTTCCGCATCTCAGAAGACGCCCGTCTGGCCATCGTGACGGCCAAGGATGCGGACGGCCTGGATCTGATCCGCCACTCGACCGCCCACCTGCTGGCCTATGCCGTCAAGGAGCTCTTCCCTGATGCCCAGGTCACCATCGGCCCTGTGATCGACAACGGCTTCTACTACGACTTCTCGTACAAGCGCCCCTTCACGCCGGAAGATCTGGCCGCCATCGAAAAGAAGATGGCCGAACTGGCCAAGAAGGACGAAGTCGTCACGCGCGAAGAATGGTCCCGCGACGACGCCGTCGAATTCTTCAAGGGCATCGGCGAAAAGTACAAGGCGGAAATCATCGCCTCGATCCCGTCCAACGAGACGCTGAGCCTGTACCGCGAAGGCGACTTCATCGACCTGTGCCGCGGCCCGCACGTGCCGTCCACGGGCAAGCTCAAGGTCTTCAAGCTGATGAAGGTGGCAGGCGCCTACTGGCGCGGCGACAGCAAGAACGAGATGCTCCAGCGCATCTACGGCACCGCCTGGGCAACGAAAGAAGAACAGGAAGCCTACCTGCACATGCTCGAAGAGGCCGAGCGCCGCGACCACCGCAAGATCGGCCGCGAACTCGACCTGTTCCACTTCCAGGACGAGGCCCCGGGCCTGATCTTCTGGCATCCCAAGGGCTGGGCCCTGTGGCAGCAAGTGGAGCAATACATGCGCAGCGTGTACCGCGACAACGGCTACCAGGAAGTCAAGGCGCCGCAGATCCTGGACATTTCGCTCTGGAAAAAGACCGGCCACTGGGACAACTACCGTGAAAACATGTTCACGACCGAGTCCGAAAACCGCGTCTATGGCCTCAAGCCCATGAACTGCCCGGGCCACGTGCAGATCTTCAACGCCGGCCTGCATTCCTACCGCGAACTGCCCCTGCGCTACGGCGAATTCGGCCAATGCCACCGCAACGAGCCCTCCGGTTCGCTGCACGGCATGATGCGCGTGCGCGGCTTCACGCAGGACGACGGCCACATTTTCTGTACCGAAGACCAGCTCCAGGACGAATGCGCCGATTTCACGGCGCTCTTGCAAAAGGTCTATCGCGACTTCGGCTTTACCGAAGTCCTGTACAAGGTCGCCACGCGTCCTGAAAAGCGTATCGGCACGGACGAAGTCTGGGATACGGCCGAAGCCGCCCTGATGGAAAGTCTGCGCCGCACGGGTTGCGAATTCGAAATTTCGCCGGGCGAGGGCGCCTTCTACGGTCCGAAGGTCGAATACACGCTCAAGGACGCCATCGGCCGTCACTGGCAGTGCGGCACGATCCAGGTCGATTTCTCCATGCCCGTGCGCCTGGGCGCCGAGTACGTGGACCAGAACGACCAGCGCCGCCCGCCGGTCATGCTGCACCGCGCGATCCTCGGTTCGCTCGAGCGCTTCATCGGCATGTTGATCGAAAACCACGCCGGCGCCATGCCGCCTTGGCTGGCGCCCGTGCAAGCAGTTGTATGCTGCATTTCCGAACCTTCGGCCGATTATGCTGCCGAAATCACGCAAAGCCTGAAAAAACAAGGCTTTAGAGTAGAGTCCGATTTGCGCGGTGAAAAAATCACTCGTAAAATTCGGGAACACAGCCTGCAAAAGGTGCCGTACATTCTTGTCGTCGGCGACAAGGAAAAGCAAAACGGCACTGTCGCGGTACGTGGATTGGGCGGCCTGGACCTTGGCGCCATCCCGTTCAACGACTTTGTGTCCCGGTTGTCCGAAGACGTCGCCACCCGTCGCGACGTCAATCAACCCGATAGCAGCGCTGCTTAACATTTCTAGGAGCTTTCAACATCGCCACTGAAAAAGCCAATCGCATCAACGGTGAAATCCGCGTCCCCGAGGTGCGCCTGATAGGTCTGGACGGAGAACAGCTGGGCATCGTCAAGATTGCCGACGCGTTCCGTCTTTCCGAGCAAAACGACGTGGATCTGGTGGAAATCGCGCCGAACGCCGAGCCGCCGGTCTGCCGTCTGATGGACTACGGCAAGTTCAAGTACCAAGAGCAAAAGCGCCAAGCCGAAGCCCGCTCCAAGCAGAAGGTCATCCAGGTCAAGGAAGTCAAATTCCGTCCGGCGACCGACGAGGGCGACTATCAGGTCAAGCTGCGCAACCTGCGCCGCTTCCTCGAAGAGGGCGACAAGGCCAAGGTGACGTTGCGTTTCCGTGGCCGTGAAATGGCTCACCAGGAACTTGGCATGCGCGTCCTTGAGCGCGTGCGCGACGATCTCCTGGAGCTTGCCCAGGTCGAAGCCATGCCCAAGCTCGAAGGCCGTCAGATGGTCATGGTGCTGGCGCCGAAGAAAAAGGCTGTGCCCGCAGGCAAGCCCGAATCGGCAGCCTGAGCGCCCGCCGTATCCGGTTCATGCAAGGCTCCGCCTTGCGGTCCTGCAACCCGCCGTGTCCGTCTCGTGACCGGCGGGTTCGCTTATTGACCGGCTCTACGCTACGATGTCACAAAGCATAGCCGCCTTCCCACCAGGGGAGGCGGCGTCCGTTCAGGGTGTCGCGATGCACGTTTTGTTCGTTTTGGATCCCTTGCCGCTACTCAAGGCGTACAAGGATAGTTCGGTCGCCATGATGCGTGCCCTCGTGGCGCGCGGTCACACGCTCAGCGTGGCCATGCAGGGCGACCTCTACATCGAGGCGGGCGTCGTCAAGGCGCAGACCACGCCGATCGAGCTGGTGGCGGATGCCGACCTGCACGGTCACGACTGGTGGCGCGAATCCGCTTCCCAGGATCTGCCGCTGGCGGATTTTGGCGCGGT
Source organism: Achromobacter sp. UBA2119 (assembly GCF_002331005.1). Taxonomy (NCBI): domain Bacteria; kingdom Pseudomonadati; phylum Pseudomonadota; class Betaproteobacteria; order Burkholderiales; family Alcaligenaceae; genus Achromobacter; species Achromobacter sp. UBA2119. The sequence continues at coordinate 27,235 of NZ_DCYD01000002.1, forward strand.
CGTGATGCGCAAGGACCCCCCGTTCGACATGGAATACGTGTATTCCACGCATTTGCTCGAATACGCCGAGGCGCAGGGCGCCTGCGTGTTCAACGGCGGTGCGGCCATCCGGAACCACCCGGAAAAGCTGGCAATCACCGAAATCAGCGAGTTCACCGCGCCCACGCTGGTCACCCGCAACATGGCGCGTCTCAAGGCGTTCCATGACAAGCACCAGGATGTCATCGTCAAGCCGCTGGACGGCATGGGCGGCACGGGCGTGTTCCGCCTGCAGCCCAAAGACCCCAACCTGAACGCCATCCTGGAAACGCTCACCGACAACGGCGCGCGCACCATCATGGCGCAGCGCTTCATCCCTGACATCGTCAAGGGCGACAAGCGCATCCTGCTGATTGGCGGCGAACCCGTGCCGTATTCCCTGGCCCGCATTCCCCTGGCCGGCGAAACGCGCGGCAATCTGGCCGCCGGCGGCCGTGGCGTCGCGCAGGAACTGTCTCCCCGCGACCGCGAAATCGCCGAAGCCGTGGCGCCCAAGCTGGCCGCCCGCGGTCTGCTTCTGGTCGGCCTGGACGTCATTGGCGACTTCGTTACCGAAGTCAACGTCACCAGCCCCACCTGTTTCGTGGAAATCGCCGAACAGACCGGCTTCGACGTGGCCGGCATGTTCGTGCAGGCGCTCGAAAAGGCCGTGGCGGCCAAGGCCGCCAGCGCCGCCTCCGTTGCTGCCTGAGTTTTCGGAACCGACATGACCACGGGTATTGTGATCGTCGTGCACGCGCCCCTGGGCGCGGCAATGCGCGAATGCGCGAGCCACGTCATGGGCGATCTGGACGGCATGCTGGCAATTCATGACATCCTGCCTGAAGACCTGCCGGATGACCTGGCGCCGGATGTCCTGAAAGACATCCTCGAGCAGGACCACGGCGCGGGCGTCCTGGTGCTGACCGACCTGATCGGCGCCACGCCCGCCAACATCTCCAAGCGCGCGGTCGCCGATGCGCAGGCACAGGGCATCCAGTGCTGTGTGCTCGCGGGTCTCAACACGCCGATGCTGTTGCGCGCGTTGACCTACCGCAACCTGCCGCTGGCCGAAACCCGCGAAAAGGCGCTTGCTGGCGGGGTGCAGGGCGTCTTGCGGGTAGACTGACGGGCGGAAAATTGCCCTATTATGTCGGCTATTATTTCAAGCCGACGATCGGTACGACGATTGGCTGCGATCAACACTGCGGCATAGCCCGCGGTCACCACCTTTCCTATGCCTAATACTGACATTGTCATCAGCAACAAACTGGGATTGCACGCCAGGGCCGCCGCCAAGCTGACGCAGCTGGCCAGCAAGTTTTCCAGCGAGATCTTCATTTCGCGCGGTGCGCAACGCGTGAACGCCAAGAGCATCATGGGCGTCATGATGCTGGCAGCTGGACTGGGCGTCACCGTCAAGCTGGAGGCCTCCGGCAGCGATGCCGAGCAAGCGCTTTCCGAAATCGAAACTCTGTTCGACAGCAAATTCGGTGAGCAGGAATAGACCCTCTCCTGAAGCAACCGGCCCGGCTCGGGCCGGTTCGCCCGTAGCGGCAACCGGCGTGCCCACGACCGGCGCGCCCGCGACCAGCGCACCACAAGGGGCTGGTTCTGCCGGCCCCGTTGTGTGTCTCTACGGCAAGGGTGTCGCCAAGGGCTACGCCATCGGCCGCGCCGTCGTCATGGGGGCAGCGGCCCTTGAAGTCGCGCACTACCGGATTTCGCCGGAAGACGTGCCCGCTGAAAGCGCCCGCCTGACCGAGGCCCTGGCGTCAGCCCAGCAGGAACTGCTGCAACTGGCCGACACGCTGCCGGCCGACGCGCCGCGCGAGCTGGGCGCGATGCTCAACGTACACAGTCTGCTATTGGGCGATCCGCTCCTGGCCGAACAGACGCTCGCCTTGATCGCCGAGCGCCATTACAACGCCGAATGGGCGCTGACGACGCAGGGCCAGATTCTGGGCCAGCAGTTCGACGCCATGGAAGACGAATACCTGCGCGAGCGCGGGGCGGATGTGCGCCAGGTGATCGAGCGCGTGCTGCACGTCCTGGCCGGCACGTCGGCGATCCTGCCCGACATGTCCCACATGGGCGGCGACGACGCCCTTGTCGTGGTGGCGCACGATATCTCGCCCGCCGATATGCTGCGCTTGCGCGGCGGGCGTTTTGCCGCCTTTGTCACCGACCTGGGCGGACCGACCTCGCACACCGCGATCGTGGCGCGCAGCATGGGCGTGCCCGCGGTGGTGGCAATGGGCAATGTGCGCGAACTGGTCCGCGACGGCGACATGCTGATCATCGACGGCTCGGTTGGCGTCGTGGTGGTCAATCCGTCCGAACGCATCCTCCAGGAATACCGCCGCCGTCAGGCCGCCTACGCCGACGAGCGCGCAGAACTCAGCCTCCTGCGCGACGAACCGTCCGTCACCCTGGATGGCATCGATATCGTGCTGCACGCCAATATCGAGCTGCCGGACGAGGCCGCGCTGGCGCTGGCTTCCGGCGCGCACGGTATCGGGCTGTTCCGCAGCGAATTCCTCTTCATGGGCCGGCCCGACCTGCCCGGCGAAGAAGAGCAATACGAGGCCTATGCTTCGGTCGTCAAGGTGATGGCCGGCCGTCCGGTCACGATCCGCACGCTGGACATCGGCTCTGACAAGACGCTGGACGGCGAGGCCACCGTAGCCACCAATCCCGCCCTGGGGCAGCGTGCTATCCGCTACTGCCTGGCGCGCCCCGAGATGTTCGCGACTCAGTTGCGGGCCATCCTGAGGGCCTCCGCCCACGGACCGGTGCGCTTGCTGATCCCGATGATCGCGCATATGCACGAGGTCGTCGCGACCAAGGCCGCCATCGAGGCCGCCCGGCGCGAACTCGATGCCCGTGGCCAGGCCTACGCGCCGCACATGGAAGTGGGCGCGATGGTTGAAGTCCCCGCCATCGCCATCGCCATCGAACCCTTTGCCCAGGCGCTGGACTTCCTGTCCATCGGCACCAACGACCTGATCCAGTACACGCTTGCCATCGACCGCGGCGACCACGATGTGGCGTCGCTTTACGATCCGCTGCACCCGGCGGTGCTGCGCCTGGTCGCCAACACCATCAATGCCGGCGAGCGCGCGGGCAAGCCGGTGGCCGTCTGCGGTGAAATGGCAGGCGATTCGCGCATGACCCGCCTGCTGCTCGGGCTGGGTCTGACCGAGTTCTCCATGCACCCGCAGCAGCTGCTGGACGTCAAGCGAGAGGTCCGCCGGGCGCACTCCAATGCGCTTCGCATCAAGGTGGCGTCGGCGCTGAACCGCGCCTTGCCCGTCGATCTGGACGCGCTCGGCCCGGTCTGATTCGTCCTTCGCGGCGATGGCTGAACCAGGTGTCAGACACCCGTCGAGTCGCTGCCACAAGCTGACGATCATCCCTGCCGGGTGTCTGACACCGTCCCAAGCAAGCAGGCATAAAAAAGAGCCCTTCATGATGAAGGGCTCTTTCATTTTTCGATCCACCCGCCGCGGGTCGCGGCGGGAGCATCGCAGCAGCTTAGCTGTGATACGCGGATTCGCCGTGGCTGGTGACGTCCAGGCCTTCGCGCTCCTGGTCTTCCGGCACACGCAGGCCGCACAGGGCATTGGCGATCTTGTAGGCAATCCATGCCACCACGCCGGACCAGACGATGGTCAGCAGCACGCCTTCCAGCTGGACCCACAGTTGGTGAGCAATCATGGAGGGCTCGGCCAGGCCGGGGCCGCCGAAGACCTGCGCATTGAACACGCCGGTGAGCAGGGCGCCCACAATGCCGCCCACGCCGTGGATGCCGAACACGTCCAGCGCATCGTCGGCACGCAGCATGCGCTTCAGGCCGTTCACGCCCCAGACGCAGACCACGCCGGCAACCACGCCGATGATCAGTGCGCCCACCGGACCGACCAGGCCCGCGGCGGGGGTGATGCCGACCAGGCCGGCGACGGCACCCGAAGCGGCGCCCAGCATCGAGGGCTTGCCCTTGATGGCCCATTCCGTGAACAACCAGGCCAGGACGGCGCCCGCCGTGGCGATCATGGTGTTGAAGAAGGCCAGCGTGGCGTTCTCGTTGGCGGCCAGGGCCGAACCCGCGTTGAAGCCGAACCAGCCCACCCACAGCAGGGCGGCGCCCACGAAGGTCATCGGCAGGTTGTGCGGCTGCATGGCTTCACGGCCATAGCCCACGCGCTTGCCAACCACATAGGCGCCCACCAGGCCGGCCACGCCAGCGTTGATGTGCACCACGGTGCCGCCGGCAAAGTCCAGCGCGCCTTGTGCGTTCAAGAGGCCAGGCGCCGTTTCAGAGGCGAACCACACCATGTGCGCGATGGGGATGTAGGCGAACGTGAACCAGATCACCGTGAACACCAGCACGGCCGAAAACCGGGCGCGTTCGGCAAAGCTGCCGACCACCAGGGCGCAGGTGATGCCAGCGAACGTGGCCTGGAACGAGGCAAACAGCAGCTCGGTCAGGGAGTTCGACATGGCGTACGTGCCGTCGGCGGGATTGAACATGCCAGAGAAGAAAGCGCGCGAGAGGCCGCCGAAGAAGGCATTGCCCTCGGTGAACGCCAGGGAATATCCATAGATGAACCAGAGAACCAGGCCCAGCACGAACGTGCACAACACTTGCAGCAAGACGGACAGCACGTTTTTGCTGCGCACCAGGCCGGCGTAGAACATGGCCAGGCCGGGTACGGCCATCATCAATACAAGCAGGGTAGAGACGAGCAACCAGGAAATATCTGCTTTATCCATTTTCAGGCTCCATTGAGTCTTTATTTATTTACAGCGCAGCTTCGCCGGCTTCGCCAGTTCTGATACGGATGACTTGTTCAAGGGGGGCGGCAAAGATCTTGCCGTCGCCAATCTTGCCGGTGCGGGCGGCTTGTTCGATCGCTTCGATGACCTGATCCACAAGGTGGTCGGGCACGGCGGCCTCGACGCGCAGCTTGGGCAGGAAGTCAACGGCGTATTCCGCGCCGCGATAAAGTTCGGTGTGGCCTTTTTGGCGGCCAAAGCCTTTGACTTCGGTGACGGTCAGGCCCTGGACCCCGATTCCGGATAGAGCCACCCGCACTTCGTCGAGCTTGAAGGGCTTGATGATGGCGATGATGAGTTTCATGGCATTTCCTCTCTTGGTTGCACGCTCCGTGGTTAAAGCAATATCCATGCCATGTTGGCCAGCGCTGGCGATGCCCGGGAACGGCGCAAAAGTTGTGCAAAATGGCACCGTTGTGGTGCGCGATGCACCGCAGGCCGGCCTCAATTTGGTGCGCAACAACGCGTAGCAGTCACATGCAACGACATGTGATCCGCAAGAGGGATTTGTAGCCATTTAATGCGAGCGATTGGGGGGGCGGATGTGTGCCGATGCTTGCGCGTAGTCGCGTCAACAGAGCGTGTCGTCCGGCGCTCCGCCTTGCGGGCTGCGGTTCTTTGCCCGCCGACGGCCTTTCCACCCCAGCTGGAATTCGTTTGGACCCGTCCAAATTGGGGCGCGACCGTGATACGAGGGTTTACACGGGTCGGCTTGTTGACCGGTGTGGGCTCGAGTTGAATCGGATTCAGGAGGTGCATCCGCCATTTGGACGATGCACTGCGCGGTCGAATAGACCGGCGGCAAGGTTAGTGGTGTTGGTAGGGGGTTGCCGTCAGGCAGCCCGGTTTTCTCCTGTGCTTTGAAGGGCGGTCACCGCATGCGGCCCGCCCTTTTTTTTGCGGCGGCGCAAGCGGTCTCGCCTGAAACAATCTGGCCGACGCACTACACTTGAGCCATCAAGAACATCGAGAGGCCCATATGAACAATCGCACCCAGTGGATGGAAGACCTTCAGAAGAATATTTCCGACCTGATCGCGCGCAGCCCCGCGGCGGACGTCGAGCGCAACGTGCGCGCCATGATGACGCAGGCGTTTTCCAAGCTGGATCTGGTCACCCGCGAAGAGTTCGACGTGCAGGCCGACTTGCTCGCACGTACGCGCGCCCGGGTCGATCAGTTGGCCGCCCAGGTGCAGCAGATGGAACAGCGCCTGACGGGTCTGGACAAGGGTCCGGCGACGGGCCTGGACAAGTAAGTAAGCAAGCGCCGCGCACCCCCCACGTGCGGGTCCAGCGCGAGATCGTTTTGTCACGGCCGCTCTCCGCGGCCGTTTGTTTTTGCGGATACTGGCGTCCCGAACTCATCCGGAGACCCCCGTGACGCTTGCCGTACTCGCCAGCAGGGCCCTCAGCGGCATGCACGCCCATGCGGTCCGCGTCGAAACACACCTCGGGCCCGGCTTGCCAGGATTCAACGTGGTCGGGCTGGTTGATACCGAGGTCCGGGAAAGCCGCGAGCGGGTCAGGGCCGCCATCATCAACAGCGGCTTCGAGTTTCCGGCGGGGCGCATCACCGTCAATCTGTCGCCGGCAGACATGCCCAAGGAGTCCGGCCGCTTCGATCTGCCGATCGCGCTGGGCGTGCTGCTAGCGTCCGGTCAATTGGCCGCGCCTGCGCAAGATGGCGCGCAGGCGGGCCGGCAGCGGGGCGGGCGTTCCGGTGGGGATTCGGGTGAACAGTCCGTAGACCGCTGCGCGGGCCGCTCCGGCGAACTTCCTGGCGAACGTCCCGGTGAGCATCCCGGCAAAGATCCCGACGGCACTTCCAACGAACCTGCCGGCGACAGCCTCGGCGCACATGCCGCGGGACTTGCGGGCGAGCGTCACGCAGATCAGCCTCGCGCACCCGACCCCGCGCTCTCCCGCCTGGTGCTCGCCGGCGAACTGTCCCTCACCGGCGCGCTCGTGCCGGTCGCCGCGCCGCTGGTGATCGCCTTGAGCGTCGCCCGCGACGCGCCCGATGCCACGCTGATCCTGCCGGCTGGCAGCGCCGAGCAGGCCGCCTGGGTCCCGGGGCTGCGCGTCCTTTCGGCGCGTTGCCTGGCAGACGTGGCGGCCCATGCGGCGGGCGCGTCGCTGCTGCCCGATGCCGTGCCCGCACCGTGGCCGCCCGCTACGCCCATTCCCTGCCTGTCCGACGTGCGCGGCCAGCCCGGCGCGCGGCGCGCGCTGGAAGTCGCGGCGGCAGGCGGGCACAGCCTGCTGATGCTGGGGCCGCCCGGCGCGGGCAAGAGCATGCTGGCCGCGCGCCTGCCGGGCCTGCTGCCGCCGCTCGAGCGGAGCCAGGCGCTGGAAGCGGCGGCGGTGGCGGCAATGGCCGGCATGCCCGACGCGCTGACCGGCCAGCCGCCTTTCCGGTCGCCGCATCATTCGGCGTCGGTGGCGGCGCTGGTGGGCGGGGGTGGGCGGCCGCGTCCCGGCGAAATCAGCCTGGCGCATCACGGCGTCCTCTTCCTGGACGAACTGCCCGAGTTCAGCCGCCGCTCGCTCGAGGCGCTGCGAGAGCCGCTGGAAGCGGGAAGGGTGGTCATCTCCCGGGCGCTGCACGCGGCGCAGTTTCCCGCGCGTTTTCAGCTCGTCGCGGCGATGAATCCGTGTCCTTGCGGCTGGCGGGGCCATCCGGCGCGCGCGTGCACCTGCACGCCGGATCAGGTGGCGCGCTACGCGGGCAAAATCTCGGGGCCGCTGCTTGACCGGATCGACCTGCATGTTGCCCTTCCTCCCTCCGATCCCGCCTGGATGACCGCGCCGCCGGGCGAAGCGTCTCAGGCTGTCCGGGAGCGCGTGGTCCGTTGCCGCGAGCGTCAGCTTGCCCGGCAGGGCAAGATCAACGCCGCGCTGGCCGGGGCCGAGCTGGACGAGTTCTGCGTCATGGACGCCGACGCGCAGGCGCTGTTGCATCAAGCCATGCGGCGCCTGACTGGCTCCGCCCGGGCCATGCACCGGGCGCTCCGTGTGGCCCGCACGATCGCGGACATGGACGGCCAGACCGTGCTTGCGGCCAGCCACGTCGCGCAGGCGGTGCAGTACCGGCGAACAGGCGTATGATCCCCGCCTCCTGTCCCCGTTGTTGGCGGAGCACTCCCCGACTCGACAAAGTCCGGGAAATCACCATATAATCAAAGGCTTTTCCGGATGTGGGTAGCTATTTGTCCGCCTTCGGGAAAGATCCGCGAATCAACGTTGCAGTTCAAAAATCGTTGGTTGCGACCCCCCAGAAGTGGCAACAGGTCTACAAGTTTTGGCGTCTTTGGCGTCAAGCACCTGGCGTCATGTAAATCAACAATGCGTGTTTTAGTTTAGGGAATCATCATGCCCAAGATGAAAACCAAGAAAAGCGCTTCCAAGCGCTTTAAGGTGCGCGGCAGCGGCTCCATCAAGCGTGGTCAGGCGTTCAAGCGTCACATCCTGACCAAGAAGACCACCAAGGCCAAGCGTCAACTGCGCGGCTCTGCAGCGGTTCATGACTCCAACGTGGCCTCCGTCAAGGCCATGATGCCTTTCGCTTGATCTAAGGGAGATCTACTATGCCTCGCGTCAAACGCGGCGTAACTGCCCGCGCACGTCACAAGAAAGTCATTGCCGCCGCCAAGGGTTACCGTGGCCGCCGCGGTAATGTGTTCCGTATTGCCAAGCAAGCAGTCATGCGCGCTGGCCAATACGCCTACCGCGACCGTCGTAACAAGAAGCGCACGTTCCGCGCTCTGTGGATCACGCGTATCAACGCGGCCGTCCGCGAGCATGGCGTCAGCTACAGCGTGTTCATCGCTGGCCTGAAGAAGGCTTCGATCGAACTCGACCGTAAGGTCCTGGCCGATCTGGCCGTGCGCGACAAGGCCGGCTTTGCCGCCATCGTGCAGCAAGCCAAGGCTGCCTTGGCTGCCTGATCGCGCGCTTTAACTCATCGCGCATCGCTGCAAACGGGGCTGTAATAGCCCCGTTTGCGTTTTGAAGGCTGGATTTCATGACTCGATTGGTTGACGACCTGGTAGACCAGGCGCAAGAACGGTTCGCCGCGGCCTCGGACGCCGCCGCACTTGAGAACGCAAAAGCTCGCTTCCTGGGCAAGGAAGGCGCCTTGACGGTGCTGCTCAAAGGCCTGGGCAAGCTCGATCCCGAGCAGAAGCGAGAAGCGGGCGCGCGAATCAACCAGGCCAAGCAGAAGATCGAAGAGCTTCTGAACTCGCGCCGCGCCGAACTGGCGCAGGCGGAGCTGGATGCCCGTCTGGCATCCGAAACCATTGACGTCACCCTGCCGGGCCGCGGTCGCGCGCCGGGCGGCATCCATCCGGTGATCCGGACTTGGGAACGTGTGGAAGAGATCTTCCGTTCCATTGGCTTCGACGTGGCCGACGGCCCCGAAGTGGAAAACGACTGGACCAATTTCACCGCTTTGAACAACCCGCTGGACCATCCGGCGCGTTCCATGCAGGACACGTTCTACGTCGACATGAACGACGCGGACGGCCTGCCGCTGCTGCTGCGCACGCACACCAGCCCCATGCAGGTGCGTTACGCCCGCATGAACAAGCCGCCCATCAAGGTCATCGCGCCGGGGCGCACCTACCGCGTCGACAGCGACGCCACGCACTCGCCCATGTTCCACCAGGTGGAAGGGCTCTGGATCGCCGAGGACATCTCGTTTGCCGACCTGAAGGGCGTGTACACCGATTTCCTGCGTTGCTTCTTTGAAAGCGACGATCTGGTCGTGCGTTTCCGTCCGTCGTTCTTCCCGTTCACGGAACCGTCCGCCGAGATCGACATGATGTTCACCTCGGGTCCCAATCGCGGCCGCTGGCTCGAAATCTCCGGATCCGGCCAGGTGCATCCGCAGGTGGTGCGCAACTTCGGGCTGGATCCCGAGCGCTACATCGGCTTTGCCTTCGGCTCCGGGCTCGAGCGCCTGACCATGTTGCGCTACGGCGTCAACGATCTGCGCCAGTTCTACGAAGGCGATTTGCGCTTCCTGCGCCAGTTCAACGAATAACAGACGGCTGATCATGCAATTTCCCGAATCCTGGCTGCGTACGCTGGTCAATCCTCCGATCGCAACCGATGAACTCGCGCACCGGCTCACGATGGCCGGCCTGGAAGTCGAAGAAACCGAGCCCGCTGCACCGGCATTCACCGGCGTGGTCGTCGCACACATTGTCGAGATCGCGCCGCACCCTGACGCCGACAAGCTGCGCGTCTGCCAGGTCGACGACGGCTCCGGTGAACGCCTGCAGATCGTCTGCGGCGCACCCAACGCTGCTGCCGGCCTGAAAGTGCCGCTCGCCCGCGTGGGCGCAGAATTGCCCGGCGGCATGAAGATCGGCGTCGCCAAGATGCGCGGCGTGCAATCTTCCGGCATGCTGTGCTCGGCCCGCGAACTGGGTCTGTCGCAAGACCATGCGGGGCTCCTCGAGCTGCCCGCCGACATGGTCCCCGGCCAGTCCATCCGTGAAGCGCTGGATCTGGACGACACGCTGTTCACGCTCAAACTGACGCCCAACCGCGCCGACTGCCTGTCGATTCTGGGCGTGGCGCGTGAAGTGGCCGCGTTGACCGGCGCGCCGCTGTCGGTGCCCACCGCGGCCGCCGTGCCTGTCACGCTCGACGAGCGCCTGCCCGTCAAGATCGAGGCGCCCGACCTCTGCGGCCGTTTCGGCGGCCGCGTCATCCGCGGCGTGAACGCCCGCGCGGCGACGCCCGAATGGATGAAGACGCGCCTCGAGCGCGCCGGCCAACGCTCGCTGTCCGCGTTGGTCGATATCTCGAACTACGTCATGCTCGAACTGGGCCGTCCGTCGCATGTGTTCGATCTGGACAAGATCCGCGGCGACATCGCCGTGCGCTGGGCGCGTGAAGGCGAAACGCTGGAACTGCTGAACGGCCAGACCGTGACGCTGGACCCGAAGGTTGGTGTGGTCGTCGCTGGCGAGCAGGTCGAAAGCCTGGCCGGCATCATGGGCGGCGAAGCTACCTCGGTGACGCTGGACACGCAGAACATCTATCTCGAAGCCGCGTTCTGGTGGCCGCAAGCCATTGCCGGCCGCGCGCGCCGCTTCAAGTTCAGCTCCGAAGCCAGCCACCGCTTCGAACGCGGCGTCGACTACGCCAGCATTCCCGAGCACATTGAATTCATCACCCGCCTCATCGTCGACATCTGCGGCGGTCAGGTCGGCCCCATCGACGACCAGATCGTCAATCTGCCCCAGCGTCCGCCGGTGCGCATGCGCCTGGCGCGCTGCCATCGCGTGCTGGGCGTGCCGGTCACACGCGAGCAGGTCGCCACGATCTTCGGCAGCCTGGGCCTGGACTACTCGGTCGAAGGCGACGACTTCATCGTCAACCCGCCGTCGTTCCGTTTCGACCTGGAAATCGAAGAAGACCTGATCGAGGAAGTGGCTCGCATCTACGGCTTCGAAAGCATTCCCGACGTGCCGCCGATGGCGCGCGCCAAGATGTTCTCGCAGCCCGAAGTGCGCCGCGGCGCGCATGCGCTGCGCCGCCTCACGGCTGCTCAGGACTACCAGGAAGTCGTGAACTACAGCTTCGTCGAAGCCGACTGGGAACGCGATTTCGCGGGCAACGACAACCCCGTGCGCCTCGTGAATCCGATCGCCAGCCATCTGTCGGTCATGCGTTCCAGCCTGATCGGCGGCCTGGTCGCCAACATCCGTCACAACGCCAACCGCAAGCAGTCGCGCGTGCGCCTGTTCGAACTGGGCCGCGTGTTTTTCCGCGATGCCTCGGCCGAAGACGGTCCGCTGCAAGTGGCCGGCGTGCGCCAGCCCATGAAGCTCGCGGGCGCCGCATGGGGCCCGGCAGTGGAAGAGCAGTGGGGCGTGCCCACGCGCCAAGTCGATTTCTTCGACGTGAAGATGGATGTCGAGTCGCTGTTCGGCGCCCGCGGCCGCCGCCTGCGTTTCGAGGCAGCGGCGCATCCTGCCCTGCATCCCGGCCGTGGCGCGCGCGTCATGCTGGACGGCAAGCAGGTCGGCTGGATCGGCGAACTGCATCCGCGCTGGGCGCAGCAGGCAGACCTGGCGCATGCGCCGGTGGTGTTTGAACTGGACGTGGACGCATTGTCCGAAGGCGAGTTGCCGCAGGTGCGAGAGCTTTCGCGCCAGCCCGTGGTGGTGCGCGACCTGGCGCTGTGGGTCGACGAGGACGTGACGGTACAGTCCATGCTCGACACCGTTGCCGCCGCCGTCAAGGCCGATGCGCAACTGGCCGTCGTGCAGGATGCGCGCGTGTTCGACGTGTGGCGTGACAAGGCGCAAGGCAGCGAACCCGTCGCCGAGAAAAGCCTTGCGTTCCGTTTCTGGCTACAGGACACTGAGGTCACTTTGGACGAAGCCCGCGTGGCGGATTGCCTTGCGCGCATCAAGGAAGCCCTGGTTGCCGCGCACGGCGCGCGCCAACGTGGCTGAACATGGGGACCAGTATGCTTGCCGAGCAACGCACCCTCACCAAGGCCGAGCTGGCCGAACTGCTCTTCGAGCGGGTCGGCCTGAACAAGCGCGAAGCCAAGGACATCGTCGATACGTTCTTCGAGGAAATCCGCGACGCCCTGGCGCGCGGTGATTCCGTCAAGCTCTCGGGTTTCGGCAACTTCCAGGTGCGCGACAAACCGCCGCGCCCTGGCCGCAATCCCAAGACCGGAGAAACCATTCCCATCGCGGCGCGGCGCGTGGTCACGTTCCACGCCAGCCAGAAACTCAAGAGCGTGGTGGAGCAGGCCGTTCCCGCAGCACCGGAGGCCGCGGAGTGATACGCTTTGTCGGTAATTGTTATCGGCGCCCCACGCATCGCGCGCATAAAATCCGCTTATGACACGTACTGAATCCACCGTTACCCTACCGCCCATTCCCGCCAAGCGTTACTTCACCATCGGCGAAGTCAGCGACCTGTGTGGCGTCAAGCCTCATGTCTTGCGGTACTGGGAACAGGAATTCACGCAGCTCAAGCCCGTGAAGCGCCGCGGCAACCGCCGCTACTATCAGCATCACGAAGTGCTGCTCATCCGCCGCATCCGTTCGTTGCTCTACGAACAAGGCTTCACCATCAGCGGCGCGCGCAATCGCTTGGGCGACGCGCGCGACGTGCCGCACGATCAGGACGCCGCCGTGCGCCTGTCGGGCACCGAGATGCAGTCGTTGCGCAACGAACTCGGCAACGTGTCCGCGATGCTCGCCGAAGCATTGGGCACCGCGGCCACTGCGCCCGCTGCCAGCAGCACGACGCACACGGCGCCTGCCGCCTGAGCCGCTGTCACCGCGGTTCTTCGCTTGAAATCCAAAGCTTGAAATCAGTACCCGCAGCGCGCGATGGCCTTCATGGCCGCGCGCTCTGCACAACGTAGTGCCTTGCGCTTTGTGCGCGCCGGCTCATCACACGCAGTCTTGTGAAGGGCGCACGCAAAGCGCAAAAATTTTTTCGAGTATTCAGCACTTTTTTTGCACCAATGCGTGCAAACATTTTTTAGTTCTGCTATACTCTTTTTCTTTCGGGGCGTAGCGCAGCCTGGTAGCGCACTTGCATGGGGTGCAAGGGGTCGCGAGTTCGAATCCCGCCGTCCCGACCAGTAGTTCCAAGGCCGTCAGTGAGAAATCACTGACGGCCTTTCTCATTTGCGGGCCTTCAGATTCCGGCATGTAGCCAGGTTCCCAAGATGGCGTGGTGTACGCGCGTTCGTGGTGTACGTGCGATGCGTGGTGCACGTGCATTTCGTGGTGCACGTACATTTCGTGCTGGCCCTTGCTACACAGCCTATAAAAACAGCAATGCGCCAGCCGCAACGGCTGTGGGCCCCAACGCACCCAGCAATAATCCGCCAACGCTGATCGTCTCGTCCGAAAATCCGCGTTTCAGCAGGGCCACGCCCGCAGGGTTCGGTGCATTAGCGATGACCGTTAGGCCGCCGCCCGCAACCGCGCCCGACACGAGCATGTACTTCGATTCGTCGGATATCCCCTCAATCAACGAACCCAGGTAGGTCAACGCGGCATTGTCGGTGATCGCGGTGAGCGACAGAGATCCGAAAAACAACGCGAGCGGTTCCAGGCTTGAGACGATGGGTTGCAGCCACCAGCCCTGCATGCCTCCCAGGATGACCAGCCCAGCCAGGAAGAACCCAACGAGCAACGCTTCTTTGATGATCAGCGGATTCTGATGCCGTTCGTACGCCTGGGTGTAACCCAGGAACAGCAGAAAGAGGCCGATGAACGCGACAGGGTGGTGCGCCAGTGCCACGACCGCCGCCAGCACGGCCAGATGGACCAGAACAACCGAGAGCGGCACGGGAGGCCTTTCCGACCGGCCTACGCTTTCAGTCGGCAATTGCAGCAGATACTTGCGCATCATGAGTGTCGCAACGGTCGCGTTCACGATGACGGCAATCGCGGCTTTCCAGCCAAAGGTTGCCAGCATGAAGGCGGAATCCCATTGCCAGGTTGCGGCAACCATCAAGACGGGAGGGGCGGCATAGGCCGTCAAGGTTCCTCCGATCGAGATGTTGACGAACAGCACGCCAAGCGCGAAGTATTTGGGAACAGCCGGAATTGCCGGCCGGAACAGCTGCGGCGCGAGCATCAGGGCAGCGATGGTCATGGCGGCCGGTTCCGTGATCAGCGATCCCATCAGCGGTACCGCGGCCAGGCCCAACCACGCCGTCGCAACGGAGGTGTGAAAGGGCACCTTCCTGGCAATGAGGTTGACTGCGGCCATGACAGTCTGGAGTACCGGGCGGGACGCCGCCACTACCATGACGACAAATACAAACAGCGGTTCGGTGTAATTGCGAGACTCGGCGTACGCGAGCGCTTCTGCGCCGCCGGCGGCCATCGCCATGACGATAAGCAGCACAAATGCCCAGAAGCCGAAGACGATTTCGACTTCGCCCAGAAGATGGAACAAACCGGCGTGGCGAGGGTAGCGGTGCGATAGCCGCTCGAACTGCTTGACGGTGAAAGTGTGGATCAGCGCCAGCGCAAAAATGATGGCGGCTGCAATGTCGAGGGCATGGGTGGTGCTGGTCTGCATGGACGTGGGGGTTCCGCGCGGCGGCCCGACCAGCGCTTTGACCTGCCAGCGCGAAGGAAGACGCCTGACACCCAGTCAGGCAGTGTATCAAACTGAATGGAGCGGACAGTGCAATTCGAGGTGGCGATATTGAAACTCATGGGCCTCCAGTCCGACCGCCGCCGTGCTCATCAATCGAACACATCAATCAGCACATCCGCGACTACAGCCGTCGCAATGGCAACAAGGACAAGATCCGAGCCGGCGATTCGCCATTCGTACCCGGGATAGGCGGGGAGGCGAGCGAGCATTGGACCGCGGACCATTTTTTTCGCGATACCTGGAGGCAGGGGCTTTCCGCGTGCGAGGTTTTTGCGGATGCCCGGCGGCAGTTGGCTGTAGCCCGACAGACCGTATTCATGTGCGTAGGTTCTGGCGGTTGAGACCGTGATGCCTGCAAAGCGCAGCGTGACGCTGGAACTATCGGAATTGCCGGTTTTGCCGTTTGGTCCGCCGCCGCCGGAATAGCCTTTTCCAGCGCCGTTGCCGTTGTTATTGTTTTTTCCGCCGCCCTTGTTTTGCCCCTGTCCCTGGCTCTGGCCTGGGTTGTCAGGTTTGCCTTTGCCCTCTGGCGGCGCGGCGAATGCGCCGGTGTTCAAAAAAAAACAGGAAATGGCTGCAATAAATACCGGCTTGGCCCTGAATGTCATGACTCGCTCCACTCAGCCTGAGGCTGGCAGGCTGATTCTAGGGCGGGCAAACATTTTTAGGGTTTGGGGACCTGATCATTTGTAAGCGACTGCGTGCGCAGCGGGGAGGGGCCGCAGCGGCGAGAGGGAGGGAGTGTGCGTAACCGCCCTCTGCTTGATCGAAAGACAGTCACGCCGCTGCGGTGTCAGTTCCGTAACAAACCGCGTTCCCGACGACGGCGGACGCAATGCCCGCGGCCACGTCTTTAATCGAACGATTGCTGTATCAGCCGGCGGCGTTGCAGTTCAGCGAGGCGGGCTTCAGTTTCTTCGCGCCAGCCTGCTTCCCAGGAGGCCAGTCTGGCGCGCCATATCGGTAGCGATTCGCCCGTATGGCCTGGCATATTGGCTTCTTTCATGAGGGGGCAAGCGGAAAGCGGCACGCCATATCGGGCGGCTTCCTGGCCGGCTTTGTGGACGGGGTCATCCATTTTGCGCCTCCTGCAGGGAAAGGTCCTCAGCCGAAAGATGAGCGCGATCAGGATTCGTGTCCAGAAAAGTTACGCGAAGAAATAGCGGGATGGATCAGGCATGCGCCAACGTCCCCGCATCGCCAATGCAAAGCGCCCCGTTTCCCGGGGCGCCTTTTCACTTCATCAAATGACCAGCAGCGACATGGCGCGCGGCACAAAACGTGTCCGGATGCCGGGTGGGGCCTGGCCGCCGCCGGTGGCTTCCATCCATCCGGCTTCCCAGGCCTCGACTTTTCCGCGCCATTGCGAAATCGATTCGCCGGTGTGACCTGGCATGGCGGCGGCCCGGTAATACGGGCAGTCCCACAAGCTCAATCCGTCGCGGGCCGCTTGAGCGCCCAGCTTTTGGATGTCTTCGCGTTGCATGGCAATACCCTCCAAAAGTAGATGCACGGGACGCAAAGTATTCCGTAGGCATCTGCGATTTTCAATAGTCTGCGCGCATCAACCGAGGCGGTGCGGGTGTCATGCGGACCGCGCACATGATCGTCCACGGGCACCCCGCGACTCGTCTGTTATGCGCGCAATTTCGCGGCTCTGTGCCTTTCGCGACCGCCTTGCGGCACGCACAATTTCCGCTTCCCGCCGGCTTCAGGCGGATCTTGAGGATGCTTGGATGCGCTACCGCTACGTCACCGCCGATGTGTTCACCGGCCACGCCTATCAAGGCAATCCGCTGGCTGTTGTATTGGACGCGCAGGGGCTGGACACCCGCCAGATGCAGTTGATTGCGCGCGAATTCAATTATTCGGAAACCAGCTTCGTGATGCCGCCGCAAGACCGCGCCCACACGGCACGTGTGCGCATCTTCACGCCGGACCGCGAGGTGCCGTTCGCTGGTCACCCGAATGTCGGCACGGCCGTCGTGCTGGCGCGCGAGCAGATCGCGGCAGGGCTGTCTGCGCCGCAAGCCTTCGTATTTGAAGAAGAAGCCGGCCTGGTGCGGATTGCGTTGGCGTACGGCGAAGGCGGGTTGCAGGGCGCGGAGCTGCGCGCGCCGCAGCCGTTGTCCTGCGGCCGCGAGGCGCCGTTGGATGCGGTGGCAAGCGCGCTGCGGCTGGAGGTTGCGGACATTGACGTGTCGACGCACGCACCGATGGTGGCGTCGGTGGGCCTGCCGTTTCTGGTGGTGCAGCTTGCCAACCGCGACGCGTTGCGGCGCGCGGTGCCGGACTTGGGCGGATACGCGGCCCTGATGCCGCAGCTTGGCGCAAAGTCCATCTATGTCTACACCACCGACACGGCGGGCGAGGCGATGGACGCGCCCACCGATATCCAGGCGCGCATGCTCACCGGCCGGATGACCGAGGATCCCGCCACGGGTAGCGCGACAGCCGCGGTCACGGCGCTGCGGGCATCGCTGGCGGGCAAGGGCGATCTGCGGTTACGGGTGGGGCAGGGCGTGGACATGGGGCGCGCAAGCTTGCTGCTGGCGCATGCTGAACCGCGCGAGGACGGCGTATGGGCCAGCGTGGCGGGGCAAGCCGTCGTGGTGATGGAGGGCACGCTGCCTGCTCCCGCGGCGGGCTGACGTCGATGCGCGTTGCTGGCGGAAGACGGCCTCGTGTATGCTGCTGCGCATGAACACTTCGCATATCGCTGCCGCAACGCGCGCAGATTTCCGACGAATCACTCGACGTCTACGTTGAGTGGCTAGCCGTGTTCGGGCGCCGGTTTTCCGGCGCTTATTCCAGAAGGCCACGATACCCTCGTGGCTTTTTTGTTTGCCGTATTTCCCCCGCCGAGGCGTGTCGCAAGGCCTTCATTCTTTCATCACAAGGAATGAAGCATGTCTCATCAAGACCTCGCCATCCGGCCTTTTCATCCGACCGACGAGACGGCGCTTATCGCGCTGTGGCACGTCTGCGGGCTGACGCGTCCGTGGAACGATCCGCGCAAGGACATCGCGCGCAAGTTGACGGTGCAGTCCGATCTGTTTCTGGTAGGCGTGCTGGACGGTGAGATCGTGGCGACGCTGATGGGCGGCTACGACGGTCACCGCGGCTGGATCAACTATTTGGCCGTGTCGCCCGAGCATCGGCGGCGTCAGATCGCCACGGCGCTGATGCGGGCCGTGGAGCGCAAGCTGCTGGAGATGGGATGTCCGAAAATCAATCTGCTGATCCGTTCGGACAACATCGTGGTAAAGCGCTTCTACGATAGCCTGGGGTTTCAGGAGGACGCGGTGATCAGCATGGGCAAGCGCCTGATACCGGATCTTTGAAGATGGCGGGTACGAAATACCCGCCTCGAATCATCGGTCTTAAATCGCCTGCGTCAAATACACGGCTTCACGTCCGACAATCGGCATGCGCGTGGGCATGAAGATCGTGCACGCATCGCACGGGGAGCGGATTTCTTCCGTGCCGTTCATGGCAATCAGCTCGCCCTTGTCGAAGGTCTCGAAGCCGATCACGGGTCGCGTGAAGGTGAAGTCTTCGGACTTCACCATGTGGACCTCCAGCAGGCGATAGCGTTGCGGGGTGGGCGGGGGCGGCGTGCCGGCCGGGGTGTCGAAGAGACCCAGATGCGCCAGAAAGCGCAGGGTGACGTCGGTGGCGAGGTCGGCGGCGGAGCGGGCGAAATGCTGGCCGCATTCGACGACGAGCGCGCCGCCACTGTTCGACAGCGGGTCACCGTGATGGCCGTAGCCCATGACACCGGTGCCCGGAAACTTGTCTTGCGGCATGACCAGATGGACCTGCGGTGATCCGACAGCCGCGGCCAGCGCGGTGTTGCGGTCCATCTCGTTGTAGACCCAGAACGGTTGCACGGGCGCGCGCGTGGAATGGATGTCCAGCACGAAGTCGGCGGCATCCAGGATGGGGCGCATTTCGCGGGCACGGCGCAGTTCGGGGCTGTCCTCCGCGCCGTCGAGCATGGCGGCGGACCAGATGCGATTCAGGTTGTGGACGAGCTGGCGGTTGTCGTAAGGCCGGTCGATGTCGAAGGCCTCGTAGGCCTCGACGTGGGCAAAGCTGACCGTCAGTGTGCCGATCTTCGGGCGTACGCCGGTGTCCAGCAGATGGGTGGCGGCCACCATGCCACAGATCTCGTTGCCGTGCGTGATGGCGTTGATGAGCACGTGCGGCCCGGGCTTGCCGGATTCAAAGCGGTGCACATAGGGAATGCCGGTGTTGCCCTCGCGGTAGGCAGAGAGGTCACGCGGCAAGACTTCCAGCGGAGCGGTATCAGGTTCGAAGCCAGGTGTGGTCATGAGAGTTGGTTGAAGGTGGATGTTGAAGACAAAGCGGGAAAACAGCGTTTTTGATCGCATTTTTGCGATCTTCAAGATGCCTCAGCACTAGGTGGATTAGTACGTTTTTACCCCTAAAAAAGTTCGCTTTCCAAGCCTTTTTCTTTGGGGCATATTGCGGCCGGGCAGTCGGAATTCATAGGTGCAGCATGAGTGGGTGGCCACAGCGTCATATCAATGGTTTTCAAGTGCAGTGCGAAGTCGTGGACTTGAATACCGGCGTGTTGGCTATTGAAATACTTGTGAGCCGCAACGGCAACGAGACCGTTGCGCGGCGCTGGTCACTGCCCCGCTTCGTGACCTTCAACGACCCCGTCAGTGCACGGCGCCATGCCGAACTGGTGCTCTCCGGCATCCTGTCCGTGGACGAGTACACCGGTGAACCTCGCTACGGAATTCTCTAGCGCTCGCTAGTGTTTTGTTTCGTTTATCACATTCGTCTGACTTGTCGGATCTGGAATGCCCGGTACAGTTGTCCCTGTATGACAACAAAAGGAGAGCTCCATGTTCGACACTTTTCCTGTTCTGCGCCGCACCGGCATGGCGATCGCGATTGGCGCCGCCGGTCTCGTTTTTGCGGGTTGCACGACGACCACGCCCAGCAAGTCGCCGGCCGCCTCGACGTCCGAGCAGCGGCAGTCGATGAACAGCGCGGCCAACGCGACCCTCGCCAAGCTTTATGAAGCCGCTCCCCAGTCCAAGGATCTGGTGGCGCGCGCCAAGGGCGTGCTGGTGTTTCCGGACGTGCTGAGCGGCAGCTTTATCGTGGGCGCCGAACATGGCAAGGGCGTGCTGCGCGTGGGCGGGCAGAATGCCGGCTACTACAGCACGACCGCGGGCTCGATCGGCTTCCAGGCCGGCGCGCAATCGAAGGCGATGATCCTGCTGTTCATGACGGATGACGCCTTGAACAAGTTCCGCAACAGCAGCGGTTGGACCGTTGGCGCGGACGCCACGGTGGCGGTGGTCAACATCGGCGCCAATGGCCGCATCGACACCAACACGGCTCAGCAGCCGGTGGTGGGCTTCGTGATGAACAACGGTGGCCTGATGGCGGGCGTGTCGCTCGCGGGCACGAAGATCTCGAAGCTCGACCGCTGATCGGGCAAGCGCCCAGTCAAAACGCCGCGGATTCTTCCGCGGCGTTTTGTTTTATGCGGGGCAGGTTGGACCCGCCCCGCGAGGTGTGCCGGCCGTTCAGCCGATCACGTTGTCGCTGTTGTTGCGCAGGGCTGCTTCGCGCTCGATCTCGGCTTGCTCGATGTGCGGATCCAGCCCGCGCCAGCGCAGGATGTGGCCGCGCTCTTCTTCGGGCTCCCAGCCCAACATGCCATAGCGCGTGATTTCGGTTTCGCCGCTGGCGAACTCCACTTCAAAGTAACCCTGACGATCGGGTAGCGAATTGCCGGGGAACCATTCGGTTTCGGGCATGGTTTGCTCCTTGCTAAGCGATGGGAGGGATGCTGACGCCGATCAGGAAAAGCCGGCGTCATGCGTTTTCATTGTGGGCCGGCCCCCGCAATCCCGCAAGCGCCGGATGGATACGAAATGCGGCGTCAGGCAAGCGGCACGGCGGTGGTGTAGAGCACCTGCTTGAGCGCAAAGCTGGAACGGATGCTTGCCACGCCGGGGATGCGGGTGATGTGTTCGACGATCAGTCGTTCCAGCGCATCGACATCCGGCACGAGCGCACGGATCAGGTAGTCGGCGTCGCCGGACATCAGGTAGCACTCCATGATTTCGGGCAGCACCGCGATCTCGCGTTCAAACACGTCGAGCGCGGCCTTGCGCTGCTTGTCCAGCGAGATCTGGATGAAGACGTTGACCTTCAGACCCAATTTGCGCGCATTCAGCAGCGTGACGCGCCGATCGATGAGGCCTTCGGTTTCCAGTCGCCGCACGCGCGCCAGGCACGGCGAAGCAGACAGGTTGACGCGCGCGGCCAGCTCAACGTTGGTGAGCCGAGCGTCGCGTTGAAGTTCATTCAGGATGCGGATGTCGGTGGCATCCAGGTTGATTTCCGGCATAAGTGACCTTCAAGCGGCAGGTTGGCAGTGCATCTGTGCTGAGTATGCCGGTTATTGGCGCAGAAAGCGGTCAAAAATGCTGGGGTTTACCCTATAGACTGTTCCGTCCTCCGGTCAAAGCGCCGAAATGCAGAATAATCAGCGGCAGAGCAGGGTAGTAATGAGTCAGTACGGCAGTCTTCGCAAGTTCCTCCCGCTCGCGGGCGCGGTTGCCATTTGGGGCGGAAACTGGCCCGTCATGAAGTTGGGCCTGGCGCACATGAGTCCGTTGTGGCTTGCCGCCAGCCGATTCGGCTCCGCCGCGCTGATCAGCGTGCTGGTGCTAGCGGCGCTGGGTCGCTTGCGTTTGCCCTCGCGTCAGGAATGGCTGCTGGTGGCGGGCGTGGCCTTGCTGCAGATGGGCGCATTCACGGCGTTGGCGCTTTGGGCCCTGCAATACGTGGCGCCAGGCCGCGCCTCGGTCATTGCCTATGCGACATCCATCTGGGTGATTCCCTTGTCATCGATGATCTTGAAGGAACGCCTCTCGATGGGCCAATGGCTGGCGACGGCGCTCAGCTACGCCGGCATTGGCGTCATCGTCGCGCCCGCATTCAGCCCGTGGCAGGCGCATACCGTCATCGGTCTGGTGATGCTGTTGGGCGCGTCATTTGCCTGGGCCTGCAACATCATCCAGTTGCGCGCCAATCGCCATGTGCGGCTGGGCGCCGACATGATTCCCTGGCAAACCGCGATGGCCACGATCCCGCTGGCCGCGCTGGCATGGCTGCGCGACGGCGCGCCGACCTTTCTGGGCGATGCGCAGGCCTGGCCGCTGATCCTGTACACCGGACCGCTTGCCACGGCGCTGACGTTCATCGTCGTGCTGGGCATGACGCAGAAACTGCCGCCTGCCGCGACGTCCATCGCGATGCTGTGCGTGCCGGTGATCGGTTTGATCGTGTCGTCCGTCGTCTTCCACGAACGCATCTCGGCAGACCTGGCGCTTGGACTTGCGCTGATTGCCGCCAGCGTCGCCGCGTCCGCGTTGGCCACGCGCCTGCGGCGACCGCTTGCGCTGCGTCCTTCCTAGAACGCACTAGAATGGCGTGCGCCGGAAATGGTGCCGGCCGGTGATGCGGAACGCGCTGCGGATATGGACTCGTTATATGTAGTGGTCGTGGTGGGAGCGATGGCCGCGGGCTTTGTGCAAGGCCTGTCGGGCTTTGGCTTCGGCATGGTCGCCATGTCGTTCTGGGCCTGGACCGTGGACCCGCGGCTTGCTGCGGCGATGGCGGTGTTCGGCGCATTGACCGGGCAATTGCTGGCGGCGTTCACGGTGCGTCGCGGCTTTGCCATGGCGCATCTGCTGCCGTTCGTCGTCGGCGGATTGCTCGGCATTCCGCTGGGCGTAAAGGTGCTGCCGCATCTGGACCCCGTGGTGTTCAAGGCCTTCATCGGCGGACTGCTCGCCATCTGGTGTCCGATCATGCTGTTTGCCGCGCGGATGCCGCGCATCACGGTGGGGGGCAAGGTGGCCGATGGCGTGGCCGGCGCGATCGGTGGCGTCATGGGCGGGTTGGGCGGTTTCACCGGCGTGATTCCCACGTTGTGGTGCACCTTGCGCGGCTTTGATCGCGACGTGCAGCGCGCGGTGATCCAGAACTTCAACTTGTCGATGCTGGCGGTGACGATGGCCAGTTATGTGCTGACCGGTGTCGTCACGCGCGACATGTTGCCGCTGTTTGCATTGATCGTGCCCGCAATGCTTGTGCCGACGATATGGGGCACGCGCGTCTATGTGGGCATCAGCGATGTCGCGTTTCGCCGGGTGGTGCTGGGCTTGTTGACGATATCCGGCATCGCGTTGCTTGCGTCGTCAGTGCCCCGCCTGCTTGCCTGAGTGCCTCCGCCTGAGGGGCGGAAAGGGCTTGACGGCCGTGCTATCGTTGACAAATTCAAGAGAGAATCACGCATGGCATTGCATCGTTTCGAAAAGGGCGAACTGGGACATTGGCTACGCGTCGTGGCCGACAACAACGAACCCGGCGCGGTCCAGACCGAAGTGCCCGCGCATGTCGCGCAGGCGCTGGAAACCTTGCGCTGCATTGAATCCGGCGCCGATGGCCGCTGGGTCATCACCGACAAGGGCAGGCTCTCGCTGCGCATGGAAGAGCCGGGCGCCATCCATTTGCGCTAAGCCATTTGCGGTCTTCGCGGCGGTAAGACAATCGCCCGATTACGCAGTTCACCATATCCGTCATTTGAACAGCCGCAGGCAAAGTACTGCATGGTTGCGAATGTTTTCGCAGTATTTCGTGCTGGATGCCATCCCTACAGTGCGGCAAGGCATATCCTGAGACGGAATGTGGGAATTGACATCTTTCGGACGTATTCCACCCTGCGTCCGACCAGTAAGATGAACTTTGCGTGACGGATGCAGGTCTATTGTCTTGCGCGGGTAATTTTGCCCTGTCGCACGTCACGCGTGGTTCGCGCGTTTAGGTAACCGACTGGGAGGTAGCACATGCAGCATCGTGACCAGGAAGTACTGATCGACGTTTCCACAGCGGCCATGGATACCGGCGGATATGGCGTATTGCTGACGGTTACGGCTGAGGGCGGCACCGAAGTGGATGCCGCGTTTTCCCACTTGGGCAACTGCGCTTCGTTGGACGAAGCACGTGATCGCGCGGAAATCTTCGCGCAAAACTGGGTAGAGGAAAATATCTTCCGATAGGGCTTGCACCCTGGACGGAGCTGATCGGCACGACCGGTCTGTGTGTGCATGAGCACGTGGCGCATACCTTCGAGATGGCGACGACGATTTCGGTTATCGTTGCTGCTCCAAAACCTGGGGCCCTCGTCGGGTATGCGTCGTTCCAAGATGACTGCCGCACAGACCAATTCCTTTCTAGCGGATGATATCCGCGCGCTGCGGGCGCATTTTGATTCGGTCGTGTTGCCCATGTGGTTGGGCCGCGGTTTCAACGAAACGCTTGCTCTGCCTTACGAATCTCTGAATTCCGCCAGCGGTGAACCGTTGCCACCAACGCGTTATCGCGCGATGGCTTGTGCGCGCCAGTTGTATGTTTTTGCGCAGGCGCCGGGCGAGGCGGCCGCGCAGCATGCGGACCGGTTGTTCGAATCCCTGCGGCGCGTGTTCCAGGACGAGCACGGCGGTTGGCGATACAGCGTCGATGCGGCGGGTCAGCCGCTGGACGATACGCAGGACCTGTACACGCACGCGTTCATCGTGCTGGCCGCTTCCGCCTATTTCCGGCGTAGCCGCAACGCGCAGGCGCGCAAACTGATGCTGGCCACGGCGCGCACGATCGAGGCGCGTTTCAAGACCACCGATTCGCTGTATCACGCGGCGCTCAGCGCGGACTTCTCGCAGCCGCTGAAACCGCCGGCGCAGAATCCGATGATGCATCTGACCGAAGCCTATCTGGCGGCGGCGCAGGTTGCCGAACCCGCCTGGTTTGCGCAGCAACTGCGCGAACTTGCGCAAGGCATCAGCCAGTTCTTTGTGCATGCGCCGACGCAATGCGTATCAGAGGCGTTGCAGGGCAGTGCTGCAAACCGGCTGGAGCCCGGCCATCAATTCGAATGGCTGTCTCTCGTGCACGAATCGGCGCAGGTGTTCGAAGGTCTGGACCTTGTAGAGTCCCTGCCGCGCGCCGTGCAGTGGTCGCGTGATCATGGCGTCGATGCCGCGGGCGTGATCGCCTCGCTGGACGAGTCCGGCAAGGTTGCGGACGATACCCGCCGAATCTGGGCCCAGACGGAGTACCTCAGGGCGTTGGCGGTGATGGGCGATCTACCCGCGCTGCAACCGGCGCTGGCAAATTTCCGCAGCCGCTTCCTGCACCCCCCAGGCTGGTACGAATGCCTGGATACAAACGGAAACGTGACGCGGCCCGATATGCCCTCCACATCCCCCTATCACCTAGCAACATGTTTGGCGGCGTTACAAAACGTTGTTTGCTAATCACGTTAACAATTTAGTTCTCCCTATAAAGGCGATTTAATAGAAAGACATTGGTGAAATCCCTTACAATTTGCTAACACTGTTTGTGGGGAAGCATCAATGAGCGTTATGTGTTTGGCTTGCCAACGCATTAATCCAGGACTTGCAGGCGTAGCGCCGCATTCGCACCTGGGACATCAAGGATTTACCAACCCAACGCAGAAAGGCCGGGAGGAAAGCCGCGAAGATCACTTCCGCTGCCTGAATTGCGGCGCGAAATGGCTGCGCGAGACCGACAAATGGGGCGTGGACCTGGGCTTCAAGCTCGCGCCCTGATCGGAATTCACCGGCACTCGTACGACACGGGCCCCTTCATGGGGCCCGTTGCTTTTGGGGCGGAATTCGGCGTGCGGAAAAGTGAGGACGATAGCCGGCGCGGCGCGATGCGCGGGGCGTTCAGCAAGGGGCGCGTGCCGCCATGACATCGGGATCGCGGCTGGCGGTTTCCAGCAGCCATTGGCGGAAACAGGCGAGGGCGTAGTGATCGCGCCGCTGTGCGGGAGCGCACAGGTGATAACCGCGGTCGATGCGGATGACCAGGTCTGGAAAGGGCGCGGCGACCCGGCCCGCCTGCAGTTCGTCCCGGACCAGGCAGCGTTGCAGCACCGCGATGCCCATGTCGGCCATCACCGCGCGTATCAGGATGGATACCTGATCAAACCCGTTCGACAGCGCGACACTGCCGCGCGCCACGCCAGCCGCACTGAACCATTGCGACCAGTTTTCCTGGCCGTTGGTATGAAACAGCAGCGGCTCGCCGAGCAACCCCTGCGGCGTGCTCCACAGACCTTGCGCGTGACGTTTCGCCAGTCGCTCCGGATGGCAGATCACCACCATCTCGCGACCGATGACGTAGTCCGCGTGCCAGTTGGGCCACTGCGCCGGCGTGCCAGACAGGATGCTGGCATCCGGCGTGGCGCCGGAAAAGTCTTCGCTGCGGCGGTAGGCCGAAAAGCCGAGCTGGATGTCAGGGTGGCGCTGGTGGAAGTCCGGCAGGCGCGGCACAAGCCACGCGCTGGCCAGCGTCGGAACAGAAGAAAGCGTCAAGCGCAGCCGCCGGTCGTCGGCGCGTAACTCCGAGCTGAGCGTTTCGATCGCCTGCAGCGGCGCCCGCGCGCCATCGTAGAGCTTGCGGCCGGTGTCGGTCAGCGTGAGGCCGTGCGCATTCCTGTGCATGAGAGGCTGGCCGAAGTGCGCCTCCAGGCGCGAGATGGCACGGCTGATGGCACCCTGCGTGACGCACAGCACTTGCGCAGCCTGAGTGAAGCTGCCCAGCCTGGCCGCCGTCACGAAGGCATGCAGCTCGGACATCGACGGCGAATGCAAACGCATCTAGCATGACCTTTGGTAATGAAGGAGTGCAATATAGTCGTTTGAAAGGGGATCGTAAAGTTTGGACACTGGCGGCCTTCAGAACAACAACCCAGGAGTCGCCTCATGTCCCGCCGTCTTTTTGGCCGGTCCGCGCGCTTTGCGCTCGCCGGCATGTTTGCCACGTTGTCCTTCTGCGGCGTCACGCATGCCGCCGACTATCCCGCGCGTCCGATCAAGCTGGTGGTGCCGTTCGCGGCGGGCGGTTCGACCGACATCGTGGCCCGCCTGGTGGCTGAATACGCAGGGCGGGATCTGAAGCAGACCATCGTGGTGGAGAACAAGGCTGGCGCTGGCGGATCGCTGGGCATGGAACAGGTGGCGCGGTCGACGCCGGACGGGTACACCATCGGCATGGCGACCATGAGCACGCACGGGTCAAATCCGGCCGTGTTCCGCAAGATGAACTATGACCCCGTCAAGGACTTCGTGCCGGTGGCCAATGTGCTGGCCGTGCCCAGCATCTTTGCGATCAATCCGAACATTCCGGCCAGGAACATGGCCGAATTCGTGGCGCTGGCCAAAGGCGCGCCCGAGCGCTACAGCTTCGCGTCGCCGGGCGTGGGCTCGCTGGGACACGTGAACATCGAGAATTTCATGATGCTGTCCGGCATCAAGTTGCTGCACGTGCCTTATCGGGGCGCGGGTCCGGCGTTGAACGACGTGATGGGCGGACAAGTGGATGCGATCACGGACAATCTGTCGTCGACGTTGCCGCAGGTGCTGGGCGGCAAGCTGCGTCCGCTGGCCGTGCTAGGCGCCGAACGTTCGCCCTTGCTGCCCGACGTGCCCACGTATATCGAACTTGGCTATCCCGACATGGGCACGGGCGGCTGGTTCGGTCTGGTGGCGCCCGCCGGCACTCCGCAAGCGGTGGTGGAGCGTCTGAACAAGGCCGTTCGCGTGGCGATGGAAAACCCGGAATTCCGCAAGAAGGCCGAAGAGGTGGGTGGTACGCTGATGCCCACGACGCCGCAAGAATTCCAGGTGCAGATCGACCAGGCTTTGGCCCGTTATGCAAAAGTGGCCAAGACCGCCAACATCCAGGCTGATTGACGATGACGACCGCCGACTTCCCCGCTGTTTCCGTTCATGAACCCATCGGGCCCGCGTTGCCGTTGGTCTGTGATTCGCCGCATAGCGGCGAGCGTTATCCCGACGATTTCGGGGCCTCGGCCACGCTGGCGCAATTGCGCCAGGGCGAGGACACGCACGTGGACGCGTTGTGGTCGGCGGCGCCCGCACTGGGCGCCACGCTGGTGGCTGCCAATTTTCCGCGCGTCTACATCGACCCGAATCGCACGTTGCAGGATCTGGATCCGGAACTGCTGGCCGAGCCCTGGCCCGAGCCGCTGGATCCTGGCGAGAAGACGCGGTTGGGCAAGGGACTGATCTGGCGGCGCATGGACAAGGCCACGCCGATCTATGACCGCAAGCTGACGCTGGCGCAGGTGCGCCATCGGATCCAGGCGTACTACGAGCCTTATCACGGGGCGCTGGCCAAGGCGATCCGGCACGTCGAGGAACGTTTTGGTGCCGTGTGGCACCTCAATCTGCATTCGATGCCGAACGATGCCTACGAGCGGCTTGGACGTCACAGCGAGCATCCCCTGGCGGACTTCGTGCTGGGCGATCGGGACGGCACGACGTGCGAGCCCGAGTTCATCGCATTGATCGAGACGGCGCTGCGCGACAAGGGCTACACCGTGGCGCGCAACGATCCGTACAAGGGCGTGCAGCTCATCGCGCAGATCGGCCAGCCCGCGTTGAACCGGCACAGCCTGCAAGTCGAGATCCGGCGTCCGCTCTACATGGACGAGGCAACGCGCGAACGCAATGCCGGCTTCGATTCGCTGCGCGCCGATCTGTCGCACGTGCTGGAACAGGTGGCGGCCTTCGTACGGGTACGCGCACAGGCGATCGCGTCGACAAAATAGAGTCGCTTGCATAACGGCGCGCGGACCGGCATTTTGCGGACGTTGCCCCCTTAAGTTTCCTTGCCGCAGGCCGTTGTGCAACGTGTCGGTGCGCTTGCATGAACGCGCTCAAGGAAACCGCAATGTCCGAGAAGATCATCAATG
Source organism: Achromobacter sp. UBA2119 (assembly GCF_002331005.1). Lineage (NCBI taxonomy): Bacteria > Pseudomonadati > Pseudomonadota > Betaproteobacteria > Burkholderiales > Alcaligenaceae > Achromobacter > Achromobacter sp. UBA2119. Next base: position 56,128 of record NZ_DCYD01000002.1, read on the forward strand.
GATTTTCAGTGGTCGCGTATGCGACCCAGCCCGAGGGGCGCATCCCGCCGCGTGCGTTTCTGGAGACGCGGCGTCTGCCTGTAAAAGCCGCCGCGCCTGCGAACACTTCCGTAACTGCGACGACCGCCGAAGACGCGGATCCCACCGCGGAGCAGGCTGCGCCGGAACCCGAAAGCCTGGCGTTCGAGATTTTCGTGAGCCGGCGTTTTCGCAGCACGATCGAAGCGATGTCGGCTGCGCGCAACGCGCTGGACCGCGTGAAATCCGTTGATGCGGACGGCGTTCCGGAGCCGTTGCCGGAGTAGTTTCTCGACCGCGGCAAGCCGGGGTACTAGGCGGTGCCGTTGCTCAAGCAGCCGCAGGCATTGCACGGCAGCGTCGAGCACACGCGGTCGGCACCGCAATAAGGGTCGGTCAGGTCAGGGTGCTGCGCATCAGGATCTCGGTCAGCGCGCGGGTGGGTTTGCCTGGCGAGGGGGCTGAGATGACGATGAATTCCACGGGCGGCAGCGTGGGCAGATTGGCCGCGCCCGCGGGCGCCGACAGGCCTGCGGTGGACAGGTGCGAGGGCTGCACGGTGATGCCCAGTCCCGCGCGGGCTGCTGCCTGGCAGCCCGCGTAGCTGGTGCTGGTGCAGACGATCTGCCAGCTCCGGCCCGCGCGGGCCAACGCGTCGAGCGCCAGCGTGCGCGTCACGCTGGGCTCGCGCAACAGGATCAACGGCAGGGGCTCGTCGGGATCCACGCGCAGACCTTCCTTCGCGCGCCACAGCAGCGCCTCCTTGTGCAACGTCTGGCCGCGCCGGTCGCCGCGCCGGCGCTTGCCGATCATCACGTCCAGGCGGTTGTCGTCCAGCAGCTTGTAGAGGTCGGTGGTGACGCCGATGGTCAAGTCCAGCTCGACTTCGGGATGCGCCAGGCGAAACGCCGCCAGCACATCGGGCAGGGGACCCATCGCCAGATCGTCGGAAGTGCCCAGCCGGATCCGTCCGCGCAGGCGGGGCGCATCGAAGAGGCGCTCGGCCTTTTCGTGCGCGGCCAGGATGATCTCGGCATGCACGAGCAGGCTGCGGCCGTCGCTGGTCAGCGCGAGTGAATGGGTGTCGCGCTGGAACAGGCGGCGATTCACGGCCTGTTCGAGCTGGCGGATGTGCTCGCTGACGGTGGGCTGGGTCAGGCCCAGCCGGCGCGCGGCTTCGGTGAAGCTGGGCGCGCCTGCGGCGGCGGCGAAGGTCTTGAGCCAGAGCGGGTTCAGCATGGGCGGAATGCGGTCATAGGGATTTCCAATGACAGTTAAAGTACCCAGTGGCCTTCACGATGGCAAGGGCCGCGCCTATAGTGGGCGCAACTTTCTGAACACGCCTTTGCCATGCGCCGCTTCCTGCCCGACCAATTCACCCTCATCCTGATCGCCACGGTGGCGTTCGCCAGCTTTTTTCCGGCGGTGGGCAAGGGCGCCACGTTCATGATGGTGGCGAGCAACGTGGCGATCTCGCTCCTGTTCTTCCTGCATGGTGCGCGGCTGTCCACCGATGCCATCGTGTCCGGCGTGAAGGACGTGCGCCTGCATGGGCTGATCCTAACCTGCACCTTTTTGCTGTTTCCCGCGCTGGGCCTGGGACTGCGCGCGCTGTTTCCCGGGCTGCTGACGCCGTCGCTGTGGATCGGCGTGCTGTTCGTCTGCACGCTGTCGTCCACCGTGCAGTCGTCGATCGCCTTCACGTCGATGGCGCGCGGCAACGTGCCGGGTGCGATCTGCGCGGCGACGGCCTCCAATCTGCTGGGCACCGTGCTGACGCCGCTGCTGGTGGCGGTGCTGCTGCATCGCCAGGGCGGCGGGCATGGCTTGGCCGACGCTGGCCGCATCCTGCTGCAACTGCTGCTGCCGTTCGCGGTGGGCAGCCTGCTGCGGCCTTGGATCGGGGCGTGGGCGCTGCGCAATAGCCGCACGCTGTCCAAGGTGGATCGCAGCTCGATCCTGCTGGCGGTCTACACCGCGTTCAGCGAGGCGGTCGCCCAGGGCATCTGGCATGCGTTCCCGGCCATCGACCTTGCCACGATGGTGCTGGTGAACGCCTTATTGCTGGGATCGGTGCTGTTGATCACGACGTGGGGCAGCCGCAAGCTGGGGCTGAGCAAGGAGAACGAGATCACGCTGGTGTTCTGCGGATCGAAGAAGTCGCTGGCGTCCGGAATTCCGCTTGCGACCGTGCTGTTCGGCACGTCGCAAATGGGCGTGGTGGTGTTGCCGCTGATGATCTTTCACCAGATGCAGCTCATGGTCTGCGCGGTGCTGGCGCGGCGTTATGCCGAGCGGGCGGAGCCGGTGCAGGCGGTGGCGGCGCGGGCGTAAAGCTGGGCGCAAATCGGGGCGCAAATCGGGCCGCAATCCCGGGCGAAAAGCCGGGCGCAATTCCGAACCATTGCGCCGCCCCGAAATCGATCAGGCGGCCGCGTCCGCAGGAAGGATCTTGCCCGCCGGCTGCCAGTAGACGCTGCCGTCGCGCTCGGACACGTCCAGCGCGGTCAGGCGACCGTTTCGACAGGGGCCGCCCACACACAGGCCCGTGTCCGGCTGGTAGGTGGCGCCGTGGCGGGCGCACATGATGAGGTCGCCGGCGCGGGTGAAGAAGCTGCCTTCCCAGTCCAGTTCGACGCCGACGTGGGCGCAGCGGTTCAGGTAGCCATGCACCCGGTCCTGGTAGCGCACAAAGAAGGCGGTGGTGCGGCCCGCGCCATCGGTCACGGGCACCTTCACGCCGAGGCCGCCGTTGACCAGATCGCCGGCGGCGCAGACGCGGACTTCAGGGAGGGTGGGGGAATCCTGCATGGGAGGCCTGGCAATCAAAGGGTGCGATGTTCGGACAGGGGGCGCGGCTTGTCAATCCGCCGGCGCCGACCGGGCGCTTTCCTGCTGGCGGGTCCACATGCCGGCGTAGATGCCGCCTAGGGCCAGCAGTTGCGGATGGCGGCCGCGTTCGACGATGCGGCCATCGGCCAGCACGATGATTTCGTCCGCGTCCGCCACCGTGGACAGGCGGTGCGCGATGATCAGCGTACTACGGCCCTGGCTGACCTCGCGCAGGTTGGCCTGGATCTCGCGTTCGGTATGGGTGTCGAGCGCGCTGGTGGCCTCATCGAAAAGGAAGATGGCCGGATTCTTGAGGATGGTGCGGGCAATCGCCACGCGCTGCTTTTCGCCGCCCGACAGCTTCAGGCCGCGCTCGCCCACCATCGTGCCGTAGCCGTCCGGCATGGTCAGGATCAGGTCGTGGATGTGAGCAAGGCGCGCGGCGGCCTCGATTTCAGCGTCCGTGGCGCCCGGCCGGCCGTAGCCGATGTTGTAGCGGATGGTGTCGTTGAACAGCACGGTGTCCTGCGGCACGACGCCGATGGCCGCGCGCACGCTGGCCTGCGTGACGTCGCGCACGTCCTGGCCGTCGATCAGGATGGCGCCGCTGTCGGTGTCATAGAAACGGAACAGCAGCCGCGCGATCGTGGACTTGCCCGCGCCGGACGTGCCTACCACGGCCACCGTCTTGCCGGCGGGAATCGAGAAACTGACGCCCTTCAGGATGGCGCGACGCGGGTCATAGCCGAAGTGCACGTCGCGGAACTCCACCGCGCCGCCAGAGACTTGGAGCGGCGTGGCTTCGGGGCGGTCCGCCACTTCGCGGTCCTGGCCCAGCAGCTCGAACATGCGCTCCATGTCGATCAGCGCCTGCTTGATTTCGCGGTAGATGAACCCGAAGAAGCTGAGCGGCGTGTAGAGCTGCAAGAGGTACGTGTTGACCAGCACGAAATCGCCCAGGGTATAGCGGCCTTCGGCGATGCCGTTGGCCGCCATCCACATCACCAGCGTCAGTCCGGTGGAAATGATGAGGGCCTGGCCGACGTTCAGGATCGACAGGCTGACCTGGCTGCGCACGGCGGCGCGTTCGTAGCGGGTGAGCGAGGCGTCGTAGCGCCGGGCCTCGTGTTCTTCGTTGCCGAAATACTTGACGGTCTCGTAGTTCAGCAGGCTCTCGATGGCCTTGGTGTTGGCCTCGGAGTCGGTTTCGTTCATCTGGCGCCGGAACTTGGCGCGCCATTCCGTCACGGCAAGCGTGTACGCCATGTACAGCACGACGGTGGCGCCGGTGGCCAGCGCCAGCCAGCCGTCGAACATCTTCCACAGCACGATGCAGACTAGGCTGATTTCGAAGAAGGTCGGCAGAATGTTGAAGAGCAGGAACGACAGCAGGGTCTGGATGCCCTTGGTGCCGCGTTCGATGGCGCGATTCAGCCCGCCGGTCTGGCGCGCCAGGTGAAAGCGCAGCGCCAGCCCATGCAGGTGGCGGAAGATCTGCATGCCGACCGAGCGGATCGCATGCTGGCCGACGCGCGCGAAGATGGCGTCGCGCAGTTCCGAGAACAGCAGCGACAGGACGCGGGCCGTGCCGTAGGCCAGGATCAGGCCGAGCGGCACCGTCACCGTGCCGGGCGCGCCCTTGCCCAGTTCGTCGACCGCCTGCTTGTACAGCAGCGGCACGTAGACGGTTGCGGCCTTGGCGGCGAACAGGCACAGCAGCGCCGCCACGACGCGGACCTTCAAGCCAGTCCTGCCGGGCGGCCACAGGTAGGGAAACAGCGTGCGAAGCGTGGCAAGTCCGCCGCCCTTGGCGGGCCGCGTTTCAGGAGAATTCATGATCGGGATGCTGGGTTTGGGGCCGCCTCCGACAGGGGAGTTAGGCCGTTTGCAGGGCATTATGAGGCACCAGCGGTAATATTTGAGGGATAACCCCTGGTACGGAAGCACCAGCATCGGGGGATTGAAGGCTGTATTGCGACACGGGCGCAGCACGTCGGGCCCGTTTCTTTCTCTTCCAACCGGGGGTCCGGCCGGCTGCTCCCCTGGTTGCGCGACCGGGCGCGTTTTCGCCGCGCCTGGGTCGCGTCGCTTGCTACGGAGGGTCTTATGGCGAAGGTACCCGCAGTGAAATTGAACGACGGAGGCAAGATTCCGCAGTTGGGCCTGGGCGTCTGGCAGGTGCCGGACGATCAGGCAGCCTCCAGCGTGAAGGAAGCGCTGGCGGCAGGTTACCGGTCGGTGGACACGGCGGCGATCTACGGCAACGAGGCGGGCGTGGGCGCGGGCCTGCGGTCGGCCGGCGTGGCGCGCAAGGACCTGTTCATCACCACCAAGCTCTGGAACGACAAGCACGGCTACGACGACGCGCACAAGGCGATGGACGAAAGCCTGGAGAAGCTGGGGCTGGCGTACGTGGACCTGTACCTCATCCACTGGCCGGTCGCGGGCAGCGAGAAGTTCCTGGACGCCTGGCGCGCCATGATCGAGATGAAGGAAGACGGCCGCGCGCGCGCGATCGGCGTGTCGAACTTCACGCAAGCCAATCTGGAACGCCTGATCGACGCGTCCGGCGTCACCCCCGCCGTCAACCAGATCGAGCTGCATCCGGGGTTCACGCAGAATGCGCTGCGGGCCTTTCATGCGCGGCATGGCATCGTGACCGAGTCCTGGAGCCCGCTGGCGCAGGGCAACATCACGAAGGAAAAGGTGATCCTGGACCTGGCGCAAAAGCACGGCAAGTCGCCCGCGCAGGTGACGCTGCGCTGGCACCTGCAGCACAACCTGGTCGTGATACCGAAGTCCGTCACGCCGGAGCGCATCCGCGAGAACATCGACGTGTTCGACTTCGAGCTGTCGGCGGCGGACATGGCGGCCATCGACGGCATCAAGGAAGGTCCGCGCCTGGGCCCGGATCCCGAGAAGTTCGCGTAGGGGAAGCCGCCCCGGCGGGTGGCGCGGCGAGCGGGACCGCGCAGCCGGCCGGGGTAGTGTCCGGGCCTTGATCGGCGGGGCCGTCATTGGCCGAGCCGCGATTGGCGGGGCCGCCATCGGCTAGGCGGCGGTCTGCGGGACCGCCATCGTCGCGATGTGTTCGGCTAGTGCTTGAGCGGGAACACCCAGTACCGCACGATGACCACGAGCAGGATGCTCAGCGCGGTCCAGGACGCCCAATGCCAGGCGCCGGTGCCCAGCAGGGCCGCCAGCAAGCCAAAGATGCTGAGCGCACCCAGCAGGATCGGCACGCCCCACACGAACAGGAAGCCCCGGCTGCCTTTACTCGTTGAGCGGCTCATGCGGGCGTCCTTTGCGGGGCCGCAGCCTGGTGTTTCTTGATGAGTTCGTTGATGCGCGCTTCGGTGGCGCGGCGCCGGGCCAGCCACAGATACAGTCCGCTCACCAGCACCACGATGGTGACGAGATCCAGCAGCGCCCAGATGATCTTGAGCGGCAGGCCGCCGTAGTCGCCGAAATGCAGCGGACGCGAGACTTCCAGCGCGGTCAGATACCACGGCATTTTCGCCACGGTCGTCAGCGCGCCGGTCCGGCCGTCGATCAGTACGGGCGTGTTCAGCTTGGACGTCAGCGGCGAGTCGCCGCGCATCCAGGCGATGAAGTGCTGCGGGCTGCCGAAGGCGTTGCCGGGGAAGGAGATGAAAGATACTTCGTTGCCCGGCATGGCCCTGCGCGCGGTGTCGGCCACCAACTGCGCCGACGCGAGCTGCGTGGGGATGGGCTGACCCTTGTAGGGTTCCAGCACGCGGGGCAGTTCGGTGGATTGCCACAGGCGGAAGAGCGGCGTGGACAGTTCGTTGATGACGCCGGTCAAGCCCACCACCAGCGCCCACACCAGCGTCACGATGCCCAGCAGGTTGTGCAGGTCCAGCCATTTCAGGCGCGTCGAGCGCGTGGCGCGTACCGTACCGAATTCCAGCTTCTTCATGAAGGGGCCGTACAGCACGACGCCGGACACGATGGCCACGCAAAACAGCAGTCCCATGAAGCCGAGGAACAACTCGCCGGTCAGGCCGGCGAACAGGTCCACGTGCAGCGCGAGCATGATGCCCATGAACGAAAACTTGTCTTCGGTATAAAGCGGGCCGTCGAGCAGCACGTCGCCCGTGCGGGCGTCCATGCGGATCGCATGGCCCGAGGCCAGCCCGTCGCCGGGCGTCTTGGCCATGCCGACAAAGACCTGCGGCTCGTCGGGGTCGAAGGACAGGTAGTCGACGACTTCATCCGGGTACATGGCTCGCGCGTTGGCCACGAGCTTGTCGAGGTTGGCGGACGGGGTGTCCGCGGGTACGGCAGACAAGGGCTTGCCGTCGTCGAGCCAATGCTCGATCTCGTGATGGAACACGAGCGGCAAGCCGGTCAGACAGATGATGAGCAGGAAGATCGTGCAAACCAGGCTGGTCCATTTATGGACGAGATACCAGGTTTTGATGGTGGACGCGGCGGTCATGGCGACGGCGGGAAGCGGCTTGGCGCCACTCCTTTTCAGGGCAGTACGGGAAAGGAGAAAACATTATCACGAACAAGTTCGATTCTCGTAACGCTATTTGACCCTTTCGGCGACGAGGCTGGCTGTGGGGACGGACCAAAGCGGGTTAAAAAGAAGGGTCAGATTTTTCCTTGCGGTATTCCCGAATCATCATGGAGCAGCGTTTTCTCAAGGTCCCGCGCAACGAGTCCGGCCGCGATTTCGCGGTGGGCGATGTGCATGGACATTTTTCGCGCCTGCAACAGGCGCTGGATGAATTGGGGTTCGACCCCACCCGCGACCGGCTTTTTTCCGTGGGCGATCTGGTTGACCGCGGACCCGAGAACGAGGCCGCGCTGGACTGGCTGGCCAAGCCCTGGTTCTACGCGGTGCAAGGCAACCACGAGGACTACGCGATTCGGCACGTGCGCACCGGCAAGGTGGATGTGACGAACTGGCGCGGTTATGGCGGCGGATGGTTTCTGGATCTGCCCGCCGAGCGGCAGCAGGTGTTCGCCGAAGCCTTCGCCCAACTGCCGATTGCCATCGAAGTGGAAACGTCGTCCGGCGCGGTCGGACTGCTGCATGCCGACTGTCCGGTGTTGTTCTGGCCCCGGCTGGAGTCCGCGTTGCAGGACCGCTACAAGCGCACCAGCGCGGCGTGCCAGTGGTCGCGCGACCGTCTGCGCCAGATGGATCGGACCGGCATCCTGGGCGTGCGCGCGGTGGTGGCGGGGCACACCCCGGTGGCATCGCCGCTGGCGCTGGGCAACGTGTATCACATCGATACCGAAGGCTGGAACGGCGGCTATTTCACGTTTCTGAATCTTGAATCCCTGCAGGCGTGGCCCCGCGAGGTCGTGACCGAGGCCGCGGCCGCCGAGTAGGACGGACGGCACAAGAAAAACGGGCGCCGAGGCGCCCGTTTTGCGTGATGCGCAGCTTTTACAGCGGCCGGGCGGTCACCGCGCCGGGGGCGGTCACGGCGCTGGCGCTTACGCCGGCCGAGTCGGCTGGCGCGGCTGCGGCAGGGACGGCTGGCGTCTGCACGCCGCCCGCAGCGGGCATGGCCTGCGCCTGCGGGACGGGGACGGCGTCTGCGCGTGGCACGGGGATCGGCATCAGCGGCGGCTGGATCGGACTGCCTTCGGGAGCCGCGGCGCCGCCGGGAGGCAGCGGCTTGACCGAGGTGTCGACGCCGTCGGTCGAGCGGTTGTTGTTCAGGAAGTCGGTCAGCGCGTCGCCGGAAGACAGGTCCAGCGAGGCCACCGCCTGGCCGGGCGGGAATTCGGAGAAATAGTATTCGCCGTTGTCCACCAGCAGGCCGTCCGGGCGCGGCGCCGGCTTGGCTTGCGGCACGTCTTTGAGTACCGGCTGCATGTAGTCGAGCCAGGTGGAGAGTGCCAGGCCGCTGCCGAACTCGTTGGTGCCCAGCGACTTGGGTTGGTCAAAGCCCATCCAGACGGTGGTGGCCAGCGTCTGCGTGAAACCCGAGAACCAGACGTCGACGGCATCGTTCGTGGTGCCGGTCTTGCCGCCGATGTCGTTGCGCTTGAGCACCTGATGCGCGCGGGCGGCGGTGCCGTTGACCGTGACGTCGCGCAGGATGTCGTCCATGACCCAGGCCGTGCGCGGGTCGATGGCGCGCGCCTGCGCGTCGCCGGCCACGACGGGCTGGGTCTTCATCAGCACGTTGCCGGAGCGGTCCGTGACGTGGTCGATGAGGTAGGGCGTGACACGGTAGCCGCCGTTGGCAAACACGCTGTAGCCATTGACAACCTGCAGCGGCGTCGCGCCGCCCGCACCCAGCGCAAGCGGCAACACGGCCGGCCAGCGGGATTTATCGAAGCCGAAGCGCGTCAGGTAGTCCTGCGCGTACTGCGGCGAAATCGCCTGCAGGATGCGGATCGACACCATGTTCTTGGAGCGCATCAACCCCTGGCGCAGGGTCAGCATGGGTTCGTACTTGTTGCCGTCGTTCTTGGGCTGCCAAGCCTTGGAACCGGTCTGCTCGGCCGTCAGCATGAAGGGCTGATCGGAGATCTGCGTGGCGGGCGTCAAGCCCCGCTCCAGGGCGGCCGCATAGACGAACGGCTTGATGTTCGAGCCCGGCTGGCGCCATGCCTGCGTGACGCGGTTGAAGTGGCCGCGGTTGAAGTCGAAGCCGCCGATCATGGCGCGGATGGCGCCATCCTGCGGCACCATCGACACCAGCGCGGCCTGCAGCGCCGGCATGTTGATGATTTCCCAGTTGTCGCCGTTCTTGTGGATGTAGACGACCGAACCGCGGCGGATGCGCTGGGCGTCGCTGGCCTTGGGATTGAGCGCGCGGGCGACCACCGCCAGCGCCTTCTTGTCCGAAATGGTGATGATGTCGCGCCCGCTGCGCGCCACGGTGACTTCGGTGGGGCTGGCGGCCAGCACGACGGCGGCAAGCAGGTCTTCGCTGTCAGGCGACTTTTCCTGCACGCCGTCCAGGATCTCGTCGAGCGCCTGGGGGTCCTGTTCCACGCCGTCGGGCAGCTCGACCTGGTCTTCCGGGCCCGGATAAACGGCGCGGCGGGTGTAGTCGATGATGCCGTCGCGCACGGCGCGGTAAGCCGCTTCCTGCGCTTTGGAATCGATCGTGGTGTAGACGTCGATGCCCGACGAGTAGGTGTTCTCCTGGAACACGCCATACATCAGCTGGCGGGCCAGTTCTGCCGGATAGTCGCCGTGCACCGCAAAGCCGCGCGTGCTGCTGCCGTCCGCGCCGCGGATCGTGATGCGCTGTTGCAGGGCTTCGTCGGTCTGCTCCGGCGTCAGGTAGCCCAGCGTCTTCATGCGGCCCAGCACGTAATGCTGGCGGATCTCGGCGCGCGGGTAATTGGTGATCGGATTGAAACGCGAGGGCGCCTTCGGAATGCCGGCCAGCATGGCGGCTTCGGCGGGCGTGACCTCCGACAGCGGCTTCCCCAGGTACGTGCGCGAGGCGGCCGCGAAACCATAGGCGCGATGGCCCAGGTAGATCTGGTTCATGTAGAGCTCGAGGATCTGGTCCTTGGTGAGCTCGGATTCGATCTTGAACGTCAGCAGCAGTTCATAGAACTTGCGCGAATACGTCTTTTCCGACGACAGATAGAAATTGCGCGCGACCTGCATGGTGATCGTGCTGCCGCCCTGGGACTTGGAACCCTTGACGATGTTGGTCAGCACGGCGCGTGCGACGCCCATCCAGTCGACGCCGCCGTGGCTGTAGAAACGGTCGTCCTCGGCCGCCAGAACGGCCTGCCGCATGACCGGGGGGATCTCGTCGAAACGCAGCACGTTGCGGTGCTCTTCGCCGTATTCGCCGATGAGCACCTTGTCCGCGGTGTAGATGCGCAGGGGCACGCGTGGCCGGTAATCGGTCATCGCGTGCAGGTCGGGCAGGCTGGGCCACGCCAGGGCCAGTGCGAGGCCAAGCACGACGGCGCCGCACACGGCTGCGCCGGCGGCGGCGATGCCCGCTTTGACCAGGAGAGGTTTCCAGGGGAGGCCCGATTTGCCGCCCGGGTTGGCGGAGGATTGCTGGGGATTGCTCATTGCAGGCGATTCTAGGGCAGAACGCTATAGACCGCCCAGGGCGCAATAAGGTTTCGGTAACGAAATCTGCCCATGTGAGCGGATATTCAGCTTTTGTTCAGGTTGGCGAGGCCCCGGGGACGGATTGCAGATAACGCTGGGGTGGGGCGCCCAGTGCCCGATGAAACATGGCGGAGAAGGCGCTGGCGCTGCGGTAGCCGAGGTCCGCCGCAATGCGCGCCACTGGCACGCCCATCGACAGCCGGCACACCGCATCAGCCAGCCGCACCTGCTGCACCCACTGTCTGTAATTCAGTCCAAGTTCGGATTGAAACAATCGGATCAGCGTGCGCGCACTGGCGCCGACTTCGCTGCCCCAGTCCTCGATGCCGCGTTGCAGGCCGGGCTGGTCCAGAATGGCCGCGCAGATGGCTTGCAGGCGCCGGTCGCGCGGCCACGGGATCTGAATGGGCACGATGCGCGCGGCGGCCAGCTCAGCCAGGATCAACCCCGCGATCTGTTCGACCCGTCCCCCGAGCGGGTAGTCGATGGGCTCGGCCGTCAACGCCAGAATCAATTCCCGCAGCAGGCCGCTGACCTCGATCACCTGGCACTCGGGCCAGTAGTCCCGGGCCGCGTCGGCCTGAATGTAAAGGGAACGCATCGAGACCGCGCCAACCATGTCGACGCCGTGCGGCACGCCCGCCGGCACCCATAGCGCGCGCAACGGCGGCAGGGCCCAGAAGCCGCTGGGCGTGGTGACGCGCATCACGCCATCGACGGCATAGATGAGCTGGGCGCGGGGGTGCGTATGGGGACCGGTCTGCGCGCCGGGGGAAAATTCCTTGGCCATCGCCGTGACGACGCGCGGACGATGCTGGTAGTCCTGCGCGTTGATGCTGCGGGCCGGATCGGGGGGAGGGCGGACGACCATGGTGTCACTTCCGACAAAAGGATGAGGAGGCGCCCGGAAGCGCATGGCGCCTATTCTGCCATCGGGTTGGCATAGCGGTTGTCACTTTCTCGACGAAAAATGGCAGATCACGCCGGCGCCGGATTTCTACACTGATGCCTGGTTCCGGCGAGTGGCCGGCTTGTCCATTTTCTTCGTGCGACTCATGAACTCCGCCCAGAATCCCGCTGCCGGCCTGTCTGCCTCGACCTCTGCCGCACCCGCCCCTCCCGCCGCGGGGTCGCCCGCCGCCTCCGATCCCTCCACCGCCTTCAAGGTGCTGGGCGCGATCAGCGTGGCGCACCTGATGAACGACATGATCCAGTCGATCCTGCTCGCCATCTATCCCATGCTCAAGGACTCGTTCAGCCTGACGTTCACGCAGATCGGGCTGATCACGTTGGTCTACCAGCTTGCCGCGTCGCTGCTTCAGCCGTTCATCGGTTTCTATACCGACCGGAACCCCAAGCCGTACTCGCTGCCCGTGGGCATGGGCTTCACGCTGGTGGGCTTGTTGATGCTGTCGATGGCGCCGTCGTTTGGCTGGCTGCTGGTGGCGGCGGTGTTGGTGGGCACGGGCTCGTCGGTGTTCCACCCCGAATCGTCGCGCGTGGCGCGCATGGCGTCGGGCGGGCGGCACGGGCTGGCGCAGTCGCTGTTCCAGGTGGGCGGCAATGTGGGATCGGCGCTGGGGCCCCTCTTGGCCGCGCTGTTCATCATTCCGCACGGGCAGGGCAGCGTGGCGTGGTTCTCGCTGGCGGCGCTGTTCGGCATCGTGGTGCTGATGTGGATCGGGCGCTGGTATGGCGCCAACCGCGTGCTGCTCAAGCCGCGCGCGCGGCGCGAGGGCGCGGGCAACGGCTTGACGCGCAATCAGGTGCTGGGCGCGTTGGGGGTGCTGGGCGTGCTGGTGTTCTCGAAATACTTCTACCTGGCCAGTCTGAACAGCTACTTCACCTTCTACCTGATCGACAAGTTTGCGCTGTCGGTGCGCGAGGCGCAGTTGTATCTCTTCCTGTTCCTGGCCGCCGTCGCGGTGGGCACCGTGGTGGGCGGACCGGTCGGCGACCGGATCGGCCGCAAGATCGTGATCTGGGTGTCGATCCTGGGCGTGGCGCCTTTCACGCTGATGCTGCCGCACGCGAATCTCTTCTGGACGGGCGTGCTCGTCGTCATCATCGGCGTGGTGCTGGCGTCGGCCTTCTCCGCGATCGTGGTCTATGCCCAGGAGCTGGTGCCGGGCAAGGTGGGCATGATCGCGGGCCTGTTCTTCGGCTTTGCCTTCGGCATGGGCGGCCTGGGCGCTGCGGTGCTGGGCAGGGTGGCCGATGCCACCAGCATCGGCTACGTCTATCAGTTGTGTGCGTATCTGCCGCTGCTGGGCGTGGTGGCGATTCTGTTGCCGAAGATGCGGCGGGTGTAGGCCCGCCGTTCCGTCAGCCCGCCCGCAGCGATTGCAGGCGCGGCAGGCGGTGCTCGATGCCGTCGATCTGCCCCGCGCTGCCGTGGTGGATCACGGCGACGCGGGTGGCGCGCAGTTGCGTCAACTGGTCGGCGCTGACTTCAAAGCTCTTGGCCAGGCGCTGGTCGGTCAGCGGGCGGATCGGCTTGCGGCGGTCCTTGCCGCCAAAGCGGCGGTGGTTGTACACGGCCCACGCCACCAGCACCGCCGCGTTGACCACGGCCAGCACGGCGTAGCCCCACAAGGTCTGCACCGTCGGCAGAAAGACGGGCAGCAGCGGCGCGTCCGGGCCGCTGGCGGCCCCGCGCAGAATGGCCAGGATGCCGGCGCCAAACAGGTAGAGGAACGCGAACCAGCCAAAGGCGGTCAGCGCAAAGTCGAACAGATAGCCCGCGCGCGAGCGTTGCGTGGTGATGATCATGATGCCTCCGGTGATTTGATGCCGCGGTCGGGACTGGTCCAGCGGGCGCGCTGGGCCTGCTTGCGCAGCATGACCTTGGGGAAACTGACGAGCGTGGTGAAGAGACTCACCATCCAGTAGGCCAGCGGATACCAGATGACCCAGTAGAGCGCGCGCGCCAGGCCCGGCTCATAGCGGCGGTCGATCAGGATGCTGACGGCGAACTGCAGCAGGCACACGACCGCCAGCATCATGCCGGTGAAGGCTGGCGGCAGCAGGCTGGCGATCTGCATGTTGTTGGGCAGCGCGACGACCTGGCTGACCAGCCACAGCACCACCGACAGCCCGAACGCGAATGCCCAGGCGGTCGACAGGCAGAACTCGGCCATCAGCGGCCACAGCCGGCGGTGGCGCCAGTTCCAGATCGACCGCAGGTTCTTCAGGAACACCTCCGCGCCGCCCTGCGCCCAGCGCAGCCGCTGCTTCCACAATCCGCGCAGGGTCTCGGGCATCAGGATCCAGCACAGCCCGCGCGGCTCGTAGAAGATGGACCAGTGGTCGCGCTGAAGCTTCCAGCTGATGTCGATGTCCTCGGTGATCATGTCCAGGCTCCAGTAGCCCGCGCGGTCCAGCGCCACGCGGCGGAACGCGGCGACGACGCCCGACACCGTGAAGACCTGCCCGTACACGCGCTGCGTGCGCTTGATGAGTCCGATGATCGAAGAGAACTCGCCAACCTGGATGCGCCCGATCAGTGTGGAACGGGTGCGGATGCGCGGGTTGCCGGTGACGGCGCCGACGCGCGGGTTGTCGATCAGCGGCGCCACCAGATAGGCGGCGGCATCGGGATCGAGCAGGGCGTCGCCGTCGATGCACACCAGGTATTCACTGCGGGCCGCCAGTGCGCCCATGCGCAGCGCCATGGCCTTGCCCTGGTTCTGCGCCAGATGCACGACGCGCAGGCGCGCGTGTTCGGCGGCCATGCGGTCCAGCAGCGCGGCCGTGCCGTCGGTCGACCCGTCGTTGATGGCGATGACTTCGATGTGCGGATAGTTCTGGTTCAGCGCCGCAAGCAGGGTTTCTTCGCCGTTGTCGGCTTCGTTGAAGCACGGCACCAGAATCGACACCAGCGGCGAGCCGGCCAGTTCGGGCGGGGTGCGTTCAGCCCCCCATGCCCAGTGGCGCTCCCAGTGCCACCAGAAGTAGATGCCGCCCGCCATCCACATGCCGGACATGAACAGCGGATAGAAGAACACGAAGCCCAGCAGCGCTTCGCCGGTCAGCATCAGGGTGAATCCAAACGGCGCGCCGAGCACCGCGCAAAGAATCAGCAGGGCAATCAATCGATCAGTCATTGGAGGGGATACCAGGCTTCGGAGATGGCGGGCCGGATGCCTTGCAACCGGGGCTGGTCTTGCGAGAAGTCGTCGGGGTAGTAGCCGAAGCTGCGGGCGCCGCGCAGTTGCAGGCGGCGCATCCAGCCGGCCAGCACGTCGGTGTCCACCGGTGTGGCGTCGGGCCGGCCGGGGCCGGTGCGCCAGTCGCGGCTTTGCAGTTCGAACACGGTCCTGGACAGCGCGCCGGGCCGGCGGGCGACGGTGTCGACCAGCGCGTCCAGCCACGCGTTTTCCTTGCCGGGCGCCACGTTTTCCATCAGCGGCATCGCCATCGGCGCGGTCCAGTCGTAGGCGGCCAGAAAGTCGTCCAGGTTCTGCGCGAACCAGGTTTCGCTTTCCGGATTCAGGATGGGCTGCGCGTAGATGTTCCGGGCCGTCTTGATCTGCGGTCCACGCACGGCGCGCACCTTCTCGGCGAGCGCCATGGTGAAGTCCACCAGATGGCGGCTTTTGTAGCGGGTCCAGCGCTGCATCGTTTCCGGATCCGCACGAAGTTCCGCGATGCTGCCCGGCAACCCCGCCGCGCGGTACGCGGCCAGCGCGCCGGGGCTGGCGTCCTCGAAGTCCGACAGCAGCGCGTCGTCGTGGAACAGGATGCCATCGAAGATCGCCTGGCGCGCCAGGTCTTCGTACAGATCGCCGATGCGCGCGCGCACGGTGGCGTCAAAGGGCGACAGGCGGCGGTACTGGTCCGGGTCGGGCGCCACCTGTCCGGTGTCCAGATCCCAGCGCTCGACGCGCGGCAAGGCCGGGTCCATGTCGAAGGCCAGCACGGGCATCCAGGCGTAGACCATCACGTTGGCGCGGTTGTGCAGTTGCCAGGCGGCACGGTTGAAGAGGTCTGCGCGCATCGGCAACCAGCGGTTCGGGAAGTACAGCGACTTCACCAGCCCATCGCCCTGCGGGTCGGAATAGGCCTGCAGGAACACCGTGTTGATCTGCATGTCCAGGATGCGCTGCACCAGCACGCCCAGGTTGCGGTCGGTCTGTTCCGGGTCCGGGTCGTAGACGTAGTCCAGGTCGATGTGCGCGACGCGCATGAAGGGGTCGGCCTCCATGCCCACCACGCTGTTGGCAAAGGACTTGAGCGCCGGATCGCTGGCCAGCAGCATGCGCGGCGTGGACATCAGGCGGGACAGGCGCCCGGGTCCGTCTTCCAGTGTCAGCGCCATCTCGTAGCCGTTCTCGGCGGTGATGCGCAGCGTGGAGCCGCCTTCCGCGCCATAGGGCCAGACCCATACGCGGGGCTTCTTGCCGGTGGCCGCGCGGATCTTTTCCGTGATGGCGGCCACGTCGCGGCCCATGCGGGCGTCAAACTGCGCCTCGGTCTCGTACTGGCCGGTGCGCGCATCAAAGGCGCGGATGGCGGCGGCCGGCTCAGTGTTGCCCTGCGGGTTGGCCAGCGCGCCGTAGTGCGAGGCGTCCGTGTGCGCGGCAATCTCCACCAACCCGGAGCGCGAGATCTCGCGGATCTCGTCCCAGTTCAAAAAGCGGTTGCGGGCCTCGGGCGTGCCGCCGAAATCCACCGGGCGGTCGGACGGGGTGTCCATCCAGACGCCCACGGGCGCCAGCAGCGCCGGCCATCCGTAGGCTTTCAGGATGGGCAGCACGCGGGTATGGAAGCTGCGATAGCCGTCGTCGAACGACAGCAGGACGGCGCGGTCGGGCAGCGGCTTGCCGCCTTGCCGGGCGGCCAGGATCTGATCCACCGACACGGCCTCATAGCCGTTGGCGCGCAGCCAGGCCAGCTGTTCAGCAAGCCGGTCCGTGCGCACGCTGAGAAAGGCCTGATCGGGGTCGTCGTCTTCAACGTCGTGATAGGCCAGGGCCAGGAACTGGCCATTGACCCACGGTTTGTCGATGGCCGCGACCGGGCGTTCGGCGGGCGGCGTATAGACGGGGATGTCCTTGGCGCAGGCGGTCAGCGCCAGGATCATGAGGAACAGGATGCCGGCCAGGAGCAGCCGGGTATGCAGTTTGAGCATCATGTCGTTTCCGGAAAAACCAGGTCAGAAGCGGTAGGCAAGGTCGAAGACGACGCGCAGTTCACGCTCGCGCTCGCCGTCGTAGGGCCGGCTGGTGCCGGTGACCATGAAGCCCATGTCCAGCACGTCGTTCGCGCGGTAGCGCTGGCCGTAGCCCAGCGCGACGACGCCGCCCGTGCCGTAGCCCTGCTGGCTGTAAGTGCCGGCGCCCAGCGTGCCGATCTGTTCCCATGCGGTTTCGTAGCGGCGATGCAGCGTGTGCGTCAGCCGCACGCCGGGCAGGGCCAGGAAATCGGCGCTGGGGTTGAAGTAGGGCGCGTCGTCGCGGTTGTTGTGCTGGGTGGACAGGCCCAATTCCAGGTCGGCCTTCAGGTGCGGCGCGGTGTAGACGCGCTCGCGGCCAGTCAGTCCGAATGCCCAACGGGTGTTGCCGTCGCTGAAACGGGACGGGGCGGCCGACAGGGTCCATTCGCGCCGCTCGTCGGCGCGCCAGCGCACGTACACCGACAGGCCGTTGGACGAGACATCGTTGGTCAGCGCGCGCAGCGGCGTGTCGCGCGACAGGATTTCGGCCGAGCCGCCCACCTGCCAGTGGTCGTTCAGGTCGTAGGCGGCGGACAAGCGCGCACCGGGCTTGACGCCGTGGCCGTAGTCGTTGGTGGAGACTTCGCCTTCCACCGTCAGATCGCGCACGCGCCACTCCACGCCGGTGCGCAGCCAGCGGTAGATGCCGCGGCCTTCCTCGAAGTCACCCGATGCGTAGCCGCCGCCGCCAAAGACGCGCCAGTCGTAGCCCATGGGCGGGGAATACAGCACGGCGTCGATGCCGAAATCGCCATTGCCGGTGACCGGACTGTCCGAGGCCAGGCCGCGGTAGCCGGTGATGCGCAGTTCGGCCTTGCGGTGGACCTCCCACTCGCGGGCCAGCCGCCGGCTGGTCAGGTTTTCGGGCGAGCGGGTCAGCGTGTCGGCGGATAGCGCTTCGGCCTGACGCCATTCCTGCAGGTCCATCGCCGTGAAGCCCTGGCCGTTCTCCACCGCCAGGTCGCGCGGCGCCAGCGTCTCCGCCAGCTTCAGTTCGATTTCCGAGGCTCGTGGTTGCGAGCGGGCGCGATGGACGGTGGCCAGATCGCTGCGCAGCGCGGAATTGTTGGGCGCCTGCTGCACCATCTGCGCCAGGCGCTGGTGGGCCTCGATGGTGTCGTCGGCCTGAAGGTGCGTGGCGGCCAGCGTTTGGCGGCTTTCCAGGTTCAGGTCGTTGGGCATGCGCGTGGCCTGGCCCTTGTAGTAAAGCCAGGGGGCGTAGCCGGCCTGGACGGCGTCCGTGATCGGGGGCGTTTCGTCGAACTGTTCGCCTTCGGCCAGCGCGTAGTACAGGCCGGTCTGCGTGGCCAGACGCTGCGCCGGATCGTCGCCGGGCGCGCTGTCGCTGTTGGCCACCTGCCGGTACAGGTCGCGGGCGCGCTCGGGCTGGCGCAGGTACAGATAGGCGGAGGCCACGTCGCTCAGCGCGTAGCGCGGTACGTCGACGCCTCCGGCCAGGAGCGCCTCGTATTCCTGGATCAGCGTCTGCATCTGCACCCGCGCGTGCAGGGCGTGCAGGCGGTCGATGCGGGCGCGCAGCACGTCGGCGCGGGCGTCTTCGCCCAGTTTGCGCCAATCGGCAATCGCGGCGTCGTAGCCGGCCAGCGCGCGGTCGGCGATGGCAAACCGTTCGGCCTCGCCGCGTGCGGGCATGGCCGCCAGCCGCGCCTCCTGCGCCAGTGCGTCGGCCTGCAGCGTGCGCATCTGGGCCGCGGTAAACAGCGTTTCATGGCGACGCGCCCAGTCCAGCGCCACGTCGGCCATGCGGGCGCCCTGAAGCGCCCGGATGTATTCGCGCAGCACGTAGGGCGTGGCGGGCGCCAGCGCCAGTGCCTGGTCGGCCTGATGCAGGGCTTCAAATGGTTGGGACTGGCGCGCGTAGACGTAGCTGAGGGCCAGCCGGGCGTCGGCGTCGCGCGGCTGACGGGCGATGCGTTTCTCACCTGCGGCGATCGCGGCTGGGAATTGTCCGGCGTCCGCCAGCGTCATGATCTCGCCCGCCGCGAAGGCGGCTTCGCCCGGATGGCGGCGCATCCCCTGGCGGTAGGCGTCGAGCGCCTGCGGCCAGCGCTGCTGGTCGCGGTAAGCCCGCGCCACGGCCAATTGGACGTTGGCCGGCGGCACTGCGCCGGCCGGCAGCGTCTCGTACGCGACGATGGCTTCGTCAGGCTTGCCCGCCCAGCCGGCGATGACGATCCGGTCGTAAACGGGCCGCACGCCCGCGGCGCTGCCCTGCGCGCGCAGCATTTCCAGCGCAGGTTCGTAGTCGCCGGCGCGAGCGCGCTCGATCAGCGCGTCGTAGTGGCTTGACGGGGCGGCCAGCGTCAGCACGGGCGCGAGCATTGCGCTGGCCGCCATCAAGTTCAGTCTGGGTCCAACGGCGTTTGACCGCCTGGTTCGTTCGATTGGCATCTGTATGACATCCGCAGTGGCAATTCGGGGCGTCCATGGCTCCGCCACGCCGGACGGGCGCGAGCACCCGGCAAGGGCGGCCACAGGCGAACCAGGCGCCTGCAGCGCGGAAATGAACGTTTGATTGGGACTTGCGCGGCGCCCGCTACGGGGACCTTCGCACTCGCGCTATCGGAGTGCATGGCTAGTACGCGCCACGCCCGTGGGGCGTGATCGCGGCGCTTGTGCTGCGCCGTCGACGGATGGAACTTTACGGAAAATTGCGCGGGTTAACTGTCAATTACTGCAAAGGGGGCGTCACGGCGAAGGCGCCTTGGCGTATTCTCTCGTCGCAGGCCGTGCAATCGTCTTGGCGCGGCGGTAAAGGTTCTGGTCGGACGGACGCGCGTTGCCCAGCAGGGCAAACGTCATGCGCGTCCTTTCGCCATTCTCGTAACAAAAAGCATCAAGAATGCTGACGTGTAACGCGCTTTGCTTGCGCGAACCCAGTGCAACTGCAGTCCCAACGGCGGGGCGGGCCGACGAGCCTGAGCCCGAGCGAACCATGACGACTAGCTTGTTTTTCCTGATGTGGGGCCTGGCCACGGCGCTGGCGTTGCCGTTGCTGCTGCCCTTTCACGTCCGCGGCGTCGAAGGCGTGCCTGCGTTCATGGCGGCCAACGCGCTGGCCGTGCTGTCCCTGCTGGCCTACGCGTCGGCCGAGATGATCCCGCCCGCCGCCTATGTGATGGTGTCCAACGCCGCTTGGGCCTGTTCCGCCGCGCTGGTGTACATCGGCGTGCGCCAGTTCTTCGGCATGCATCCGCATATCCTGCGCACCACCTTGTTGTGCTCGCTCTGCACCTTCGGCTTTGCCCTGCTGCTGTACCGCAGCGACAGCCTGGTGTGGCGCATGGTGCTGTATTCCGTCTACACCTGCGTGCTGATGGCAGCGACCGGCGCCGTCATCTTCCGGCAGCGCAGGCGCATCAAAACAAAAGGCGTCGTGCTGTATCTGCTGCTGGCATTTTTTGGGGTGGTAGCGTTGCACGCGCTGCGCGGATATGTCTACGGCGCGGGCGTGGAGACGCCGGTGTCGCTGCTGCAGCCCTCGGCCTGGAGCCTCTTTTTCATTGTGTGCGGCTCGGTCACGGTGCCCGGACTCTTCCTGGCGCTGCTCTTCATGATCCAGACCAGCCAGGCCGAAAAGATGCAGGCCGCGCTGACGTTCGACAGCCTGACGCAAGCCTATTCGCGGCGCAGCATCATGGACGAGCTTGAACACGAGCTGCTGCGCTGTGAGCGCACGGGCGGCAAGCTGGCGGTGCTGGTGCTGGACATCGATCACTTCAAATCCATCAACGACCGCTACGGCCACGCGGGCGGCGACACCGCGCTGCGTCACTTCGCGCGCGTGGTGCAGAATGCGGTCCGTTCGAGCGATCGCTTCGGCCGCCTGGGCGGCGAGGAGTTCGTGCTGCTGATGTACGACTGCGATCCGGCGAGCGCGCTGGTGCAGGCGCAGCGCGTCTGCGACGCCTTGCGCGACATGCCGCTCTATCTGCAGGGGTTGGAAGTGCAGCTGACCACCAGCGGCGGGCTGGCGTCCTACCAGCCGGGCGACAGCGCCGACGTCATCCTGGCGCGGGCCGACGTGGCGTTGTACCGGGCCAAGGAGCAGGGGCGGGACCGCGTGGAAATGGCCTGGAGCGGCCGCGGCGTCGTCAAGACAAGCGGCGGCCTGCCGGCCGCCGCGAATGCCCTGGAAGCGGAAACCGCAGGGACTACGGCTTGAGGTGTTCCGTCAGGAACTTCTCCATGGCCTCGTAGAACTCGAACTTGTTCTCGTCGTTGTGAAAGCCATGGCCTTCGTTGTCCTTGACCATGTATTCCACGTCCACACCGCGGGCCTTGAGCGCCGAGACCATCTGGTCGCTCTCGTCCTTGTTCACGCGTGGATCCTTGGCGCCCTGCGCGACGAACAGCGGCGTCTTGATCTTGTCCGCGTGCAGCGCCGGTGAAGTCGCGGTCAGGCGGTCGCGGTCGCGCACCGGGTCGCCCACCATGTCCTGCATTTTGTCCAGCATGGGTTTCCAGTACGGCGGAATGGACTTCATGAACGTGAAGAGGTTCGATACGCCCACGTAGTCCACGGCCGCGGCGTACAGGTCCGGCGTGAAGGCCACGCCGGCCAGCGTGGCGTAGCCGCCGTAGCTGGCGCCATAGATGCCGATGCGCTTGGGGTCGGCGATGCCTTGCTCGACCAGCCATTGCACGCCGTCGGTGATGTCGTCCTGCATCTTCAGGCCCCATTCCCCGAAGCCGGCTTCCCAGAAGTCGCGGCCGTATCCGGTGGAGCCGCGGAAGTTCATCTGCAGCACGCAGAAACCGCGGTTGGCCAGGAATTGCACTTCGGGGTTGTAGCCCCAGCCGTCGCGGGCCCACGGGCCGCCGTGCGGATTGACGACGCAGGCCAGGTTCTTGGGTTCGCGGCCGGCGGGCAGCGTGAGGTAACCGTGGATGGTCCGGCCGTCGCGGCTCTGATAGCTGATGGGCTGCACCCGCGACATGTCAGCCTCGGGGATGGCCGGGTTCAGGTCCGCCAGCTTGGTCAGCGTGCCGGCCACGGCGTCGTAGATGTAGCGCGCGCCGGGCGTGCGGTCGTTGTAGGCCGCCACGATGAATTTGTTCTCGTCGCGGTTGCCGCCCTGGATGACGACGTCGTAGCCCGGCAGGAGATCGGCAAGCGTCTTGTACAGCGCTTCGGTTTCCGCGTCGAAGAACTTGTATTGCGGCTTGTCGGTCTGGTAGGACGCCACGGTCAGCACGCGGCGCTTGCGCGAGAACGCGGCGCCGTCCAGGTCGACGGCCTCGGGCGTGAAGATGACATCCTCGGCGTCCGGCGTGGCCGGGTCGATGACGACCAGCGAGAGCTTGTCGCGATTGCGGTTGCTCAGCGCGTAGAACTTCTTGTCGTCGAACGTGAAGAATGCGGGGCTGACGCTGGTGCGGTAGTCGGTGGTGATGAGCGGGCGGAAGTCGGACGCTTCGTCGTCGCGGTAGAGCAGGGTGGTGTTCAGCCCGTCGCTGGCGACGGCGGCGCGCACCTTGCCCGCGTGGTCGGTCTGCCAGCCGACGATGTTGCCCGGATTCTGCGCCACCAGCACGGCCGCGCCGGTGTGGACGTTGACGCGGTAGACGTCGAAGACCTCGGGGTTGCGCTGGTTGTGGCTGATCAGCACGTGGTCGGGGTCGTCTTCGAGGTCGTCCTCGATGCCGGCGCGCACGCCCTCGTACGGGGTCAGGTCCGTGATCTTGCCGGTCTTGGCGTTGACGGCCAGGACGTGGAAGTTTTCGTCGCCGCCAAAGTCCTTCTGGTACAGCACCACGTCCGGGCCTTTCCAGAAATAGCCGCTGATGTCGCGCGCGGTCTCGCTGGTCAGCTGGCGCGGCTCGCCAACGAGCTGGCTGCCTTGCAGCGGCTGCACGTAGATGTTCATGCGGGCGGGGTTGCCGTCCACGCTGGTCGGCTGCATGAACGATAGCGTCTGGCCGTCGTCGGACAGCCGGAAATAGCCGCGCTCAGGATTGCGGAAGAAATCTTTCAGGGGATAGGCGCGGGGAGGCGGCTGCGTGGCGCAGGCACCCAGGGAGGCGCCGACGATGCCGGCAGCCAGGACGGTGCGCAGAAATGAGAACAAGGGGAAACCTCCGTGATGTCGATCCGCGTTGCAAATAGGCTGGTCGATAATGCCATAGCCGCGCAAGGGGTGTCGAACCGGCCCCGCCGATCCGGCGCCACTTATGCCGCCAGGCGGTTTGCGGGATAATCGCGGCACTTCTTCTGGAGATTTACATGTACAGGAATCTGGTCGCGGCCTCGGCGCTGGCCCTGGGGCTGGCCGGCTGCTCGCTCGGCATTTCGCCGGACAGCGCGTCGCCGCACAGCGAATTCAAGGCGCCAGTGGCCTTCAAGGACGCCTACGATGCGGTCATCCGCCAGTCCAACGCGTGCCTGCGCAGCACCGACAACGCCTACCGCGTCGTTTCCGACCTGAACGAAAGCGCGCAATCCGGTGTGGTGCGTGTGCTGGCGCCGTATTCCGATCGCGAGATGTCGCGCGTTGACCTGAAGTCCGAGGGGCCGAAGTCCACGGACGTGCGCATCGTGATGTGGGGCAAGGGCACGTGGGACCCCGCTGCCATGCGCGCGATGCAGGACGCGGTGTATTACGGGTTGGTGTCGTGCAGCACGTACATGCCGCTGGATCCGCGCCCGCCCGTCAAGCCGACGCGCGATCTGCCGAAGTAAGGCAGAACGAAAATAGATCAGTCGCCGCCCGGACGGCGGCGGATGATCTTGAAGGTGGCGGTGGCGCGCGCCACCAGTTCACCGTCGGCACGGCGGATGTCGCCCTCACAGAAGGCGATGGACGCGCCGCGGCGCAGGCAGCGCGCTTCGATGACCAGATCGCCCGTGCCGGGAGACAGGAACGTAGTGTTCATGTCGATGGTGGCCATGCCCTCGGTGGCGTCCGCGGAGCCGCGCGCGGCGGCGCTCAAGGTGAAGTCCAGCACGCTCATCAACGTGCCGCCGTGCACGTCGCCGCGGCTGTTGGTCAGGTCTTCGCGCCACGGCAGCGTCGTGCGGGCATAGGCGGGCGCAATGCTTTCCGGCACCAGGCCGATGAAACTCATGAAGGGAATGGTCAGGCCGAAGTAGTCGGTTTTGGCGGAGGCGGGTGCAGTCATGGAACCGTCGTGGGCGAGAAGGGATAGCGGATTGCCGCCGGTCATAATATATGTTTTTGCCACGGGATTGAGGTCATGACGGGGCAGGCTTCAGCGCAGTCTGCGCGCAAAATCGTGCATGTGGACATGGATGCGTTTTACGCGTCCGTGGAGCAGCGCGACAATCCCGACCTGCGCGGCAAGCCGGTGGTGGTGGCCTGGACCGGACCGCGCTCGGTCGTGTGCGCGGCGTCCTACGAAGCGCGGCGCTACGGCATCCATTCCGCCATGTCGGCCATCAAGGCCGAACGCCTCTGTCCGCACGCGATCTACGTGCCGCCCGATTTCAACCGCTACCGCGACGTGTCGCGACAGGTGCGGCAGATCTGCGCCCGCCATACCGACCTGATCGAACCCTTGTCGCTCGACGAGGCCTACCTGGATGTGACGGTCAACAAATGCGGGCTGCCATCGGCCACCGAGGTGGCGCAGGTGATTCGCCAGCAGATCCGCGAGGAAACCGGACTGACCGCGTCGGCCGGTGTGGCCCCGAACAAATTCCTGGCCAAGATCGCGTCGGACTGGAACAAGCCCGACGGCATTTTTGTGGTGCGGCCCAGCAAGGTGCTGGCATTCCTGGAACCCTTGCCCGTGCGCAAGGTGCCGGGCGTGGGCAAGGTCACGCAGGCGCGCCTGGAGCAGCTTGGCATCCAGACCGTGGGCGACCTGGCCACGCACAGCGCTCAGGAGCTGGAGCACTACTTTGGCCGCTATGGCCGGCGGCTGTACGAGCTGGCGCGCGGCATCGACGAACGCGAGGTCCAGACCGACCAGCCGTTGCAACAGGTGTCGGCCGAAACCACGTTTTCCAACGACGTCCGGCTGGAGGCCGTGGGCGACGCCCTGGACCGCATGGCGGAAAAAGTGTGGGATCAGGCGCTGAAGAAGGGCGCCTTGGGACGCACGGTGGTGCTCAAGCTGAAGACCGACCGCTTCCGCATCCTGACGCGCAGCCAGACCTGCGCCCAGCCGCCAACGTCGGCCATGGAGCTGGCCGCGCTGGCGCGGCTGCTGTGCGAACGCGTGGAACTGCCGCCGGACACGCTGTACCGGCTGGCGGGGGTGGGGATGAGCAACTTCGCAGATCCGGGCGAGCAGTCGCGCCAGCCGGATCTGTTCGGAGGGGCCTTCTAAAGCCGGGCCCTATGGGATGCGGGCCCGACAATGCGACCTTTACAGGCGGGCCTTCACTTGTTGCGACAGCGCCGTCATGTCGGCGCGGCCGGCCAGCTTCTGCTTCAGGATAGCCATCACCTTGCCCATCGCGGGCGCGCCCGTCACGCCTTGCGCGGCGACTTCAGCCAGCGCGGCGTCGATGGCGGCGGCCACTTCCTCGGGGGTGGCGGCCTGGGGCAGGAATTCCTGCAGCACGGCCAGTTCGCCTTTTTCCTGCTCGGCGGTTTCCGTGCGGCCGGCCTGCTCGAACGCGGCGATCGACTCGCGGCGCTGCTTGACCTGCTTTTCGATGATGGTGGTGATTTCAGCGTCGGACAGGTCGCGGCGTTCGTCAACTTCTTTCTGCTTGACGGCGGCCAGCAGGAAACGCAGCGTGGTCAGTCGCTCGCTGGCCTTGGCGCGCATCGCGTCCTTGACGGCGTCGGACAGGCGGGTCTTGAGCGTAGCAGTGCTCATCGGTAAACCTTTGTGGTGTTGCGGTAACCGGGAAGTGTAAACCGGGCCGGGGCACGACGTCGCCAAGCCGATTTCGCCATTCGGATTTAAAGATGTATTATAAATATATGTTTAAAGGCGAGCCCGTTCGCCATTCAAGGAGCAGTTGATGTTGAGCCCCCAAATCCGCGAGCTGGTCAAGGCCACGGCCCCTGTCCTGAAAGTTCATGGCGTCGCCCTGACCAAGCATTTCTACGCGCGCATGTTCCAGCACAATCCGGAACTCAAGCACGTGTTCAACCAGGCCCACCAGGCGGGCGGCGCGCAGCAGCATGCGCTGGCCGGCGCGGTGACCGCGTATGCCGAGCACATCGACGATCCCTCGGTGCTGATGCCGGTGGTGACGCGCATCGTGCACAAGCACGTCAGCCTGGGCATCCGGCCCGAACACTACGCCATCGTGGGCAAGCATCTGCTGGCTTCCATCCGTGAAGTGCTGGGCGATGCCGCCACCGACGAACTCGTCGATGCCTGGGGCGCGGCCTATGGCCAGCTGGCGGACCTGCTAATCGCCGAAGAGGCGCGTCTGTATGCGGAATCGGCCAACAAGCCGGGCGGCTGGACGGGCTGGCGCGCGTTCCGCGTCGTGGGCAAGCAGCCCGAAAGCGCCGAAATCACTTCTTTCTACCTGGCCCCTGCAGACGGCGGCACCGTGCCGGCATACCGCCCGGGTCAATACGTGTCCGTGCGCGTGTTCGTGCCGGAACTGGGCTTGATGCAACCGCGCCAATACAGCCTGTCGGACGCGCCGGGCCACGATCGCCTGCGCATCTCGGTCAAGCGCGAGCCGGCCGGCGATCAGACGCCGGCGGGCCGCGTGTCCAACGCGCTGCACGACCGTCTGGAAGAGGGCGGCG
Organism: Achromobacter sp. UBA2119; assembly: GCF_002331005.1. Taxonomy (NCBI): domain Bacteria; kingdom Pseudomonadati; phylum Pseudomonadota; class Betaproteobacteria; order Burkholderiales; family Alcaligenaceae; genus Achromobacter; species Achromobacter sp. UBA2119. The sequence continues at coordinate 82,991 of NZ_DCYD01000002.1, forward strand.
TGCTGGACGTGGCGCCGCCGCAAGGTGATTTCCACCTGCGCGAAGACGGCGATGCCCCCGTCGTGCTGCTGAGCGGTGGCGTGGGCCTGACGCCCATGGTGTCGATCCTGAACCACCTGGTGCGGGCCAACGACGAACGCCAGATCCGCTTCGTGCACGGCTGCCGCAACCGCGCGGTCCACGCCATGCGCGAGCACGTGAACGACATTACGGCGTCCCGCGCCAACGTGCGCAAGGCGGTGTTCTACGAAGAGGTGGGCCACGGCGACCAGGCCGGCCGCGACTACGACCACACGGGGCGCGTCGACCTGCACGCCATTCGCGATGAGGCCATCGTCCCCGGGGCCGATTACTACCTGTGTGGACCGGCGGCCTTCATGCGTGCCCAGCGTGAAGCGTTGCTGGGGCTGGGCGTGGCCGAAGACCGCATCCACGCCGAGGCGTTCGGCACTGGCGGCCCCGGCGCCTGAGCGGTGTATCCTGGCCGCCTGATGTTTCCGGGCCGCCCGGGCCACGCTCCCCACCCATCATGCAACTGAACCGATTCACCGACTTCGGCCTGCGCGTCCTGATGTATCTGACGCAATGCCGCGACCGGCCCGTCGCCGTCACGATTCCCGAGATCGCGGATCGCTTCGGCCTGTCCCGCAATCATCTGGTGAAGGTGGTGCACTTCATGTCGCAGCGCGGCTGGGTCAGCACCACGCGCGGCAAGGGCGGCGGGCTCAGCCTCGCCCGCCCCGCCACGGAGTACCGGGTGGGCGATTTGGTGCGGGAACTCGAACAGCAGGGCCCCCTGATCGATTGCCGCGAACCGCCCTGTGCCCTGGATGGCGTGTGCCGGCTGTCCGGCGTGCTGGCGAAGACCCTGCAGGCGTTCTACGACACGCTCAATGGCTACACGCTGGCCGATCTGGTCCGCGAACCCACCGCCGCCGCCATCATCAAGCTGCATCGGGTGGCCTGAAGCCCCGGGCATGATGTTTGGTTATGGCCCCTGCGGCGTTTGGCATTTGCCGGCGCGGGGGCGGCCGTTACAGAATGGGCCCGTTCGCGGTCTTCTTGGATAACGGTATGCGCGTTTGTGTGATCGGCGCCGGCGTGGTCGGTGTGACGTCGGCCTATTTCCTGGCGCGCCAGGGACATGAGGTGGTGCTGGTCGACAGCCAGCCCCGCCCGGCGGAAGTCTCCAGCTATGCCAACGGCGGCCAGCTCAGCTACAGCTATGTGGCGCCGCTTGCCGGGCCTGGCGTGCTGCCCAGCGTGCCGGGATGGCTGCTGCGCCATGACTCGCCGCTGCGATTCCGGCCCCGGCTGGACCCGCATCAATGGCGCTGGTGCCTGCAGTTCGCGCTGGCCTGCCGCGCATCGGTGGCCAAGGCGTCCACCGCGCAGATGCTGACGCTGTCCTACCTTAGCCGCGACGTCATGCATTCGCTGCTGGAACAGGAAGACCTGGCGTTCGGCCACCTGAAGAACGGCAAGCTCATTGCGTACCGCAGCCCCGATCTGCTGGAAAAGGCGCGCGCGCTGGTGGCCTACCAGGCGGCGCACGGCGCAGACCAGCAGGTGCTGGACGCCGCGCAGGCCGTGGCGCGCGAACCCGCGCTGGCCGGCATGGGCGCCAGCCTGGCGGGCGCCATCTATACCCCCAGCGAAGAAGCCGGCGACTGCCGGCAGTTCACCGAAGCGCTGTTCGACCGCCTGCAAACGATGGGTAACGTGCAGTGCGCCATGTCCAACCCCGTTTCCGGCCTGCAGCGCGAAGGCCGCCGCATCGTCGCGGTCAATACGCGCGACGGCGACATCGGCGCGGACGCCGTGGTGCTGGCCACCGGCATCGGCACGCGGGCGTTGCTCGGTCCGCTGGGTCACGACGTGCCGCTCTATCCCTTGAAGGGCTACAGCCTGACCGTGCCGCTGGCGCCGGACGACACCGTGGCGCCCCGCATCAGCGTCACCGATTACGAACGGCGCATCGTCTACGCCCGCGTGGGCGGCGTGCTGCGGATCGCGGCCATGGTGGACATCGGCAGCAACAACGCCGACATCGACCCGGCGCGCATCAGTCTGCTCAAGCAGCAGGTGCTCGAAGCTTTCCCGCAGCTCGACCTGCGTCAGGCCATTCCGTGGGCGGGTCTGCGCCCGGCCACGCCGACCGGCAAGCCGCTGATCGGTCGCAGCCCCGCGGCGGACAATCTGTGGTTGAACGTGGGGCAGGGGGCGTTGGGCTTCACCTTGTCCTGCGGCAGCGCGGCGTTGCTGACCGCGCAGATGGGGGGAATGGAGTTGCCGCTGGACCCGGCGCCGTTCAAGCCCTGACCGCTAAGCCCGAACCTGGAGCCTGGCGCCTGAGCCCTGCCTCTGTCGCCCTGCGCGCCGCAACAGGCAATGTCCATTTCGCAATAGCCGATGCCATTTCATCGGCAGACGGGCTGATGCCGGCTCAATAGGATAGCGATCATTCTTTGCACGCCGCCGCAATCGGCGGCAGCGAAGGAGCCGATCCATCCTTCGAGTTCATCGCCATGTCCTTTCTCTTTCCGTTGTTCGCCATCCTGTTCTGGGCGGGCAACGTCATCGTCTCCAAGATGGCCGCCAGCGCCATTTCGCCTACCGCCATCACCTTCTACCGCCTGCTGCTGGCGCTGTTCCTGATGGGGCTGTTCACGGCCCGTCCGGCGTGGCGCAACCGGCGGGTCATCCTGCGGCACTGGCCCAAGCTGGCGCTGTACGGCGCGCTGTCGGCGGCCGTGTTCCAGGCGCTGTCCTACCGGGCGGCAGAGACCACCACCGCCACCAACATGGCCATCCTGACCGCGCTGATTCCGCTGCTCAGCATGTTGCTCAGCGTGGTGATCCTGCGCGATCCGCTGACGCTCGGCATGGCCGCCGGCGGCGCGTTGTCGTTCCTGGGCCTTTTGTATCTGGTGGGGCAGGGCGACATGCTCAGCGTGTTCCAGCACGGTGTGCACGTGGGCGACGGCCTGATGCTGCTGGCCGCCTTGTCGTATGCGCTGTACGGCGTGCTGCTGCGCCACTGGAAAGTGCCGGTGCCCGCCTGGCAGTCCACCTTCGTGCAATCCATCTTCGCGCTGATCTACATGTTCCCGCTCTACCTGCGCGTGCCGGCAGCGCAAGCGGCGCTGGACGTCAATACGGTGCCGCTCATTCTGTATGCCGGCATCTTCTCGTCGGTGTTGCTGTCGTATCTGTGGATCGAAGGCGTGCAGCGCTTGGGGCCCAACCGCTGCAGCATTTTCATCAACCTGCTGCCGCTGTTTACGGCGCTGGCCGCCTTCGTGATGCTGCGCGAACGCCTGCACAGCTATCACGTGCTGGGTGGCGCGGTCACCCTGGCGGGCGTGCTGCTGGCGCAGACCGTGCAGCGGCCGCTGTTCGGCGCCGGACGCGCGCTGGCGGCAGGCAAGGCCTAGCCGGCAATCACGGTCGTTCGAGCTTGTCGCACTCGCCGCGCTCGTGACGGCAAACTCAGCCACGCATTCACGGGCGTTCAAGACAGGCGCCCGCAGCCGCCGCATAGTGGCCGCTTTGCGCGGTGAGGCAATGAGCATTTTCCAGAAGACCACGATTGCGCTGGCCCGCAGCCCGGCGGTCGGCCACATGATGCGGGCGATGGCCGCCCGGACGTCGCTGGCGCGCCGTTTCGTCGGCGGCGCCGATGTGGACGAGGCCGTGCGGACCGCCGAGAAGCTGCGCGAGGCGCACGGCATCCGCGCCTCGCTCTTCTATCTGGGCGAATATGTGGCGGACCGCGCTGCAATCGACCATAACGTCAATCAGGCCGTCGACGCGTGCCGGGCGCTGGCCGAGGCCGGCCTGGACGTGCACGTCTCCGTCGATCCGACTGCCATCGGCTACATGCGCGATGACACGCTGGGCGAGGAAAACGCGCGGCGCATCGGCACGGCGGTGCAGCGGTTTGGCGGCCAAGGCTGCGACTGGCTGGTGCTGGACATGGAAGATTCCAGCATCCGCGACCGCACCTGCACGCTGCATCGCACGCTGTTGGAAGCGGGCATCCCCGCCGGCCTCACGCTGCAGGCGCGGCGGCGCCGCACGCCGGAGGACCTGGCCTGGGCGATCCGGCAGCGCACCTCGCTGCGGCTGGTAAAGGGTGCGTTCCCCGAGCGTGAGCTTGACCACGCCGGGCGCGCGCGCATCGACCAGGCCTATCTGGACGCCGCGTCCATCATGCTGTCGCGCGAGGCGCGGGACTCCGGCTTTTACCCGGTCTTCGGCACGCACGACGACCGGCTGGCCGGCGCCATCATCGACCTGGCGCGGGAGCGCGGCTGGCCTGCCGGCAGTTTCGAATTTGAGATGCTTTACGGCGTGCGGCCGGACTGGCAGATCGCGCTGCGCCGGTTGGGCTATAACGTCAGGGTCTATCTCCCGTTTGGCGCGGACTGGTGGCCGTATGCCATCCGCCGCGTGGGGGAAAATCCTCGCAACGCGTGGCTCCTGGCCCGTTCGCTGAAAGCGGACGGGCAATACTTCGGGTAGCCGCGAATGGCTGGCAATTCATGGCGGTTTCTCAACATATCTGGCATTGCGGCGCGGGACTGCCCGGCGACGTACTGATCGCGGATCTGCGCGCATATCGCTACGCGCCGCATTTCCACGACGCCTGGTCCATCGGCGCCATTGAACACGGCCGCTGCGATTTCACCGTGCAGGGCGTGGCCCATGCCGCCCGCGCCGGCGAGCTGGTGGTCATCGCGCCCGGGCAGGTGCATACCGGCGGCACAGCGGCGGGGGCGCTCGCCTATCGGATGGTCTACATCGATCCCGAGTGGTTCCGGGACCATGAACGGACGTTGCACGCACATGGTGCGCGGCTGGCGGGGCCGGTGATCGCGGATGCCGCGCTTTGCGCGCAATGGCTGGACGCGCTGGCGCCCGGCGAGATCGCGCCGGCTGAGCGCAGCGCACGCATTTCGGCGGCCCTGTTCGGGACGCTGGCCGCGCATGGAGAGGCGGTGGAGGGCGGTGCTGCGCCGGCCGCCGGCCTCGCCGATGTATGCGCCTTGCTGCGCGAGCGCATGGCGGCGGATCCCGCCTGCGCACCCGACCTGGACGCCTTGGCGCAAGCGCAAAACCGCCATCGCACGACGCTGGTCAAGCAGTTTGCCCGGCGCTATGGATTGCCGCCCCAGGCGTGGCTTCGCAGTTGGCGGGTGGCGCGCGCACGGGTGCTGTTGCGCGGCGGCCTGCCGTTGGCCGATGCGGCGCAGGCCGTCGGGTTTGCTGATCAGGCGCACCTGACGCGGGTGTTCAAGCAAATCTACGGCAGCCCGCCGGGCGTGCTGCTCAAGGCCGGCGCGGGCGGTTCCCACACGTTGTGACTGCGGGGCGTCTCAAGCCGGTAGTCCGAGTATTTCCGCGTGAAGAATTCCGCGCCCAGCGACTGCGCCGCGGCAAGCGGCCGCCGCGGATCGAGCGCCACCTCGCCGCGCCGGTTGCCGGCGCCATGCACGTAGCCCACGAAATCCGAATGCGTATACCGCGCATATTCCTGCACCTGATGCACGATGCCTAGCGCCGCGCCGGGATAGGTTTCTTCCGAGGCCACGGCCAGTCCCAGCCGCTTGCCGGCCATGCCGGCCTTGACGCGTTCCGGCTCTGGCCCGGATCCCGCGTAATGGCTGAATGACCGGTCGAAGAACGCCTTGGTCTGCGCGGACATGCCATACCAGTAGATGGGCGTGCAGAACAGCACGCCATCGGCGGGCAGGAAGTGTTCAAGGAAGAGTTCGGCGTAACGGTCGGCGGGCGGCTTGGTGTGGCGCAAGTCCGGCAGCAGACCCTGGATGTAGTCGTCCAGGAAATGCACCGACGCCAACGTGCCGGCCGTTTCCGCGCCCTGGCGGGCGGATGCGGCCAGCGCGGCGCTATTGCCATCGCGGCGGGGACTACCGACCAAGATCAACAAGCGTTTGGGTCGATGAGTTGAATTCATGTCTGGCTCCTATCAAAGATAACGATCTGAAGCCGCATGGTCGCGCCGGCAGGCTTGAGGCGACAACTGATCATTCCTTCACTAAGATGAACGCAATTCATCCCAGGATTCCCGCGATGTTTGCCACGCTTCCCGTCACAGCGCTGCGTACGTTCGAGGCCGCGGCGCGGTTGCGCAGTTTCAAGCTGGCCGCGGCCGAGTTGTCGGTCACGCCCACCGCGGTGTCGCATCAGGTCAAGGCACTGGAGCGGCATGTGGGCTGCGCGCTGTTCGAGCGCGTGCCGCGCGGCGTGCGGCTGACCGACAAGGGGGCGCGTCTGTTTGCCGGCGTACATGGCGCGCTGCTGGACGTCGCGCAGACGCTGGACGCCTTGCGGCCCGCGCCCGAGTTTGGCGCGCTGACCGTGTCCACGACGCATTCCTTTGCCGCTTTGTGGCTGGTGCCGCGGCTGGGGCGCTTTCACGAGGCCTATCCGCAGTACCAGTTGCGCCTGGACACGTCGCCCGACCCCGTGGACCTGCTGCAGGACGCCAGCGTGGACGTCGCCATCCGCTACAGCCGCCGGCGCTATCCCGGGTTGCACGCAGCCTGCACGCTGCCCGAGTGGTTCGGGGTGCACGGGGCGCCGGCGCAGGTCGCGCACGCCGGCCGCCGCGCGCCCGCGCTGGTGACGGTGCGCTGGCGCGATTCGGAACTGTATGATGAAGGCTGGCAGGCGTGGTGTGAAGCCGCCGGCTTGCCCGCCTGGCGACGACCTGCGGCGGAACATGCCTATACCGAGGAACACTACGCATTGCAGGCCGCGATTGCAGGGCAGGGGCTGGTGCTGGCCAGTTCGGTGATGGTGTCGGACAGCGTGGCCGCGGGGACGCTGGTTCCCTATCGGCCGGAGATACGCGTCGCGGGTTCGGCCTACACGGCGCTATGCGCGCCGGGACGCGAACGTCATCCGCCCGTCAAGGCTTTCCTGTCGTGGCTGCGCAAGGAATTCCGCGCGTAGCGGCATCCGTGGCCGGACGTGCGGCGGCGCGCGGCAGCAGCGGCAGCGCGGCCAGCATGCAGGAGCCCGCAATCAGCCAGGCGACAGGCCACGAGCTTGCGGCGACGATATGCGCGATGGCCAGCGGCGTGGCAAACAGCACCAGATAGACGCAGCTGTTGGCCATGCCGAGCGCCGTGCCGGCGCGCGAGGCGCCTGCCAGCGTCGCAAGTTCGGTGTAGGCGACGCCATGCCAGGCAGAGGCGCAGATGCCGGCGGCGGTCAGCAGCATGGCCAAGACGAATACATGCCACCCGGTCGGGTCGGCGCCCGCCATCCACGCGGCGCCGGCCAGCACCGAATACAACGCAAAGCTCAGCAGCGCGCAGCCACGCAAGTACGCGCGGCGGTTGCCGCGGCGATCGGTCCACCTTCCGCTCGCGATGCGCGCGGCCATGGCGCCCAGTTGAACGGCCACCATCACCGCCGTGAGCACCCCGATACCCGCATGCAGGGCATCGTGCAGAAAGACGGTGGCAAAGGTCAAAACCGCGAATTGCGGGCCGCACATGATGCCGATGGCGAACGCCGCGCGCCAAACGCGGGTGTCGGTCATGGGGCTGTTGCCGGCTGGGCGAGCCGGGGCGGGCGCAGATGGAACTGTCGGTGCGCCTGATACACGCTGCACATTCGTCACCCCCGCCACACTCCGCTCGTCCGGCTCCCGCAGCCAGCACGCCGCAAGCATCGCTGCGGTGCCGCACATCACAGCCAGTACGCCAAACACCATCCCAAACCCGGCATGTGCCGCCAGCCAAGGCAACAGCAGTGCGCCCAGGCCGCCGCCCAGCGGCACGGCGGTCTGGCGGATGCTCATTGCCAGTCCGCGCTCGCCGTCGTCGAACCACGCCATCACGGCGCGGCCGCTGGCGCCATTGACGCTGCCGCCCAGCATGCCGACCAGCACCAGCCCCACGGCCAGCAGCCAGAGGCTGGGCACGAAGCCGCCCACCGGCGCCACCCAGCCGCTCATCCAGGCCAGCGCCGCCGCGGTCGAGCCTAAACCGCCGAGCAGCACGGGACGGTCGCCCCACCGATCGGTCAGCAATCCCCAAGGCAGCTCGAAGAGTGCCACGCCCAACCCCAACAAGCCCAGCGCCAGCGCCAATTGATCGATGTCGAGCCGGTAGCCAGCCCGCATGAAGACAGCGGTGGTGGGCAGGCCGGCCGCGACGGCGGAAAACGCGGTGTTGGCGGCGACGCCCACGCCCAGCACCTTCCAGCGGTGAGGTGGGCGGACGAGGGTAGGGCGATCGGACATGGCAGGCGCCTGCAGAAACATTGACGGCGCCAGTGTGCGCGCCTAGCATATTTCTGAAAATCAGGAAGTTTTGTACCAATGCTTTTGAAAATCGGGATTATTGAATGAGACCGAGCACGTTCGACCTTGAGGTGCTGCGCAGCTTCGTCGCGGGCGTCGACCTGGGCAGCTTCGGGCGGGCGGCCGATCGCCTGGGCCGGTCGACGTCGGCCGTCAGCGCGCAGCTGAAAAAGCTGGAAGAGCAGGCCGGCGTGCCGCTGCTGCGCAAGGACGGGCGGGGCTTGGCGCTGACCGATGCCGGCGAGACCATGCTGGCCTACGCCCGCCGGCTGCTCGACCTGAACGATCAGGCCGCGCGCGCCGTGCGCGGCACGCAATTGCACGGCCGCGTGCGTCTCGGCCTGCAAGAGGATTTTGCCGAGATGCTGCTGCCGCGCGTGCTCGGCCGCTTTGCGCGCGCCCATCCCAAGGTCCGGATCGAGGCGCGCGTCGCCCGCAACACGGACCTTCTGGAACGCGTCGCGCTGGGCCAGCTTGATTTGGCGCTGGCCTGGGACCACGACGCCCGCCAGCCGCAGGCACAGCGGCTGGCCGAGCTGCCCATGTGCTGGATCGGGCCCGCGCACCCTGCGCCGGTGCCGGATGCGGACGGCGCGCTGCCGCTGGCGGCCTTCGAGTCGCCCTGCCTGTTCCGCGGCTGCGCCACCGACGCGCTGGACCGCGCCGGCATCCCCTGGCTGGCTGCCTTCACCAGCCCGAGTCTTTCGGGCCTGTGGGCGGCAGTCTCCGCGGGTCTGGGAGTGGCCGTGCGCACGCCCCTTGGCCTGCCGTCCACCGTTCGCGTGATGAAGCCGGGCGAACACGGGTTGCCCGACTTGCCGGTCATCGCGTTGTCGCTGTACCGCGCGCAGGCGCAGCCCGATCCGGTCTGCGCCGCGCTGGACGAAATCCTGGTGCAATGCGTCAATGACAGCGTCGCCGTGTTGGCGGCCACGCGTTTTCAGGAGCGGGCCTCGCTGTGAACCAATTCCATGAAATGACGGTATTTCTGGCCGTGGCGGACGCGGGCAGTTTTTCCGGTGGAGCCCGGCGCCTGGAAATGTCCGCGCCCACCGTCACGCGCAGCGTGGCGGCGCTGGAACGTCGTCTGGGTGCCTTGCTGCTGGTGCGCACCACGCGCAGTCTGCGCCTGACCGAAGCCGGCCAGCGCTATGCCGCCGATTGCCGCCGTATCCTGGAAGACGTCGAACGCGCCGACGACGCCGCCGCCGGTGCTATGGCGGTCCCGCGCGGCGCGCTGGCGATCACCGCGCCCGCGCTGTTTGGCGAGATGCATGTGATGCCGGCAGTGTTGGGATACTTGCGCGCGCATCGCCAGGTGTCGGTGCGGGCGCTGCTGGTGGATCGCGTCGTCAATCTGGTGGACGAGGACATCGATGTCGCCGTGCGGATCGGCGCGCTGCCCGATTCCTCGTTGACGGCGGTGCCCGTGGGACACGTGCGCCGCGTGGTGTGCGCCGCGCCCGGCTTTCTGCGCGACCATGGCGAGCCGGCCGACCCCGAGTCGCTGCATCGCTTCTGCACCATCACGGCTGCCATGGAAGGCCGCGCGCCGCAGTGGCGTTTTGCGCAGGCCGGCCAGACCGTGCGCCTGAACCTGCAATCGCAGTTGACCGTGACGTCGTTCCAGGCGGCGGTGGCGGCCGCGCGCGAAGGCTGGGGCCTGACGCAGGTGATGTCCTATCAGGTGGCGCCGCACCTGGCCAGCGGCGCCTTGCAGGTGGTGCTGCGCGGCTTCGAGATGCCGCCCGTGCCCGTGCATCTGGTGTATCCGGAAGGGCGCAAAAGCTCGGCCAAGGTGCGCAGCTTTGTGGATTTCTGCGTGGATGCGCTACGCGCGGACCTTGCGGCGCTGCCCGCCTGACGGGTTTATTTCATTTACCGCAAGAGTGTCTTGCCGGCGCCGGCCGTTCCGGATTTGCGTCGCGGGTCCCAACATGGAGTCTCGAATCCACCAGGGAGATCCCCGATGCAAACCAACCCCGCCCCGGCGCAGGCTGCCGCTCCGCTGAAGTTCTACAGTTTCCCGCTGTCCGGCCACGCGCATCGCGTCGCGCTGATGCTGTCACTGCTGGATGTCGCGCACGAACGCATCGACGTCGACCTGCGACAGCGCGAACAAAAGCGGCCTGATTTCCTGGCGCTCAATGCCTTCGGCCAGGTGCCCGTCATTGACGACAACGGCGTCGTGGTGGCCGACTCGACCGCCATCCTGGTGTACCTGGCCAAGCAATACGGCGGCCGCGCCTGGCTGCCGGACGATCCGGTTGGCGCGGCCGCCGTGCAGCGCTGGCTGTCGGTGGCATCGGGGCCGCTGGCCGGCGGGCCCGCGTCGGCGCGGCTGGTGACGCTGTTCGGCGCGCCGCTGGATGTGGACGCCACGCTGGCGCGGGCCCATGCGCTGCTTGGGGTGATGGAGGGAGAACTCACGCACCGCGAGTTCCTGGCCGGCAGCGCGCCGACCATCGCCGACGTCGCCTGCTACGCCTATGTGGCGCATGCGCCCGAAGGCAACGTGTCGCTGGCCGATTACCCGCGCATCCGTGCGTGGCTCACGCGCATCGAAAACCTGCCGCGCTTCGTTCCCATGGAATCGTCGCCCGTGGGCCTGCTGGCCGCCTGAAGACCCGCGCACACTGCAAGGACACCGTCATGAATCTGCCCGAACACACCGCACCGTCGCCCTGGCATGCAGGCGAACTGCACCTGCAGGAACACGCGGGCGTGGCCGCGCGCATGGACATGGTGGGCCGCAAGGTCATCCGCGACTACATGCCGGATCAGCATCGCGAATTCTTCGCGCAGTTGCCGTTCGTGGTGGCCGGCGCCGTGGACCCGCAGGGCGACCCGTGGACCGGCATTCTGGAAGGGCAGCCGGGCTTTGCCGTGTCGCCGGACCCGCATACGCTGCGCATCGCGGCCATGCCTGACGAGGACGATCCGCTGCGCGCCGGGTTGGGATTGGGCCAGCCCGTCGGCTTGCTGGGCATCGAGCTGCACACGCGCCGGCGCAACCGCATGAACGGCCGCATCGCCGCCTGGGATGGCAAGCGCTTCGACGCGGCGGTGGCGCAATCATTCGGCAATTGTCCGCAGTACATCCAGTCGCGCGACTTCTTCTTCTCGCGCTCGCCGTCGATGCGCTTTGCCGCCGCATTGCCGGAGCGCGCTGGACTGGATGACGCGGCGCGCGCGCTGATCTCGGCGTCCGACACCTTCTTTGTCGCCAGTTATGCCGGGCACGCCGTCGATGTGTCGCACCGGGGCGGCAAGCCCGGCTTCGTGCGGGTGGACGGCGACGTGCTGACCATTCCGGACTTTTCCGGCAACCGCTTTTTCAACACCCTGGGCAACCTGGCCGCGAATCCCGTTGCCGGTCTGCTGTTCATCGACTTTGAACGCGGCGACCTGCTGCAACTGACGGGGCGCGCCGAGGTGATTCTGGACAGCCCCGAAATCGCCGTGTTCGAGGGCGCCGAACGTTTGTGGCGCGTGCACGTGCGCCGCGTGGTCCGCCGGCCGGGTGCGCTGGCCCTGCGCTGGCGCTTCGATGCGTGGTCGCCCACTGCACTGGCGACCGGGCGGTGGCCGGCAGCCGCCTAGTCTCAGGCGTCCGCCACCTTGCGCACGACAGTGTCGTCGGGGTGCAGCAGGCGGCCGTCCTGCGCGCGGATCTCCATCCGTTGCACCGGCTGCCCGCGCTGGCGGTCGATCAGGCTGGAATGCGCCTCATCGGGGCCGTAGTAGTGGTCCTCGCCCCACTGGCGCAGTCCGACGATCACCGGAAACAGCGCCTTGCCTTTATCCGTGAGCACGTATTCCTGGTAGGCGCTGCCGTCGGACGCCGGCGCGACGGCAAGAATGCCGTGCGCGACCAGCGTGCGCAGCCGGTCGCTCAGGATGTTCTTGGCCATGCCCAGGCTTTTCTGAAACTCGCCAAACCGGCGCAGGCCGTCAAAGGCATCCCTCACGATAAGCAGCGACCACCAGTCGCCGATGGCGTCGAGCGAGCGCGCGACCGGGCAGGCGGCGCCTTCAAGGCTGGTGCGTTTGACCATGCGGGCTCCTTGCGGTTTTTCAGAACGAAGTTAGTTGCATTATAAAACCTGGAGGTCTAGCATTCTGGTTTTGTAATAAAACCAGATTAATCATGAACCCGACCGCCCGATCCGACCCGCCCGAAGGCGATGCGACCCCCTCGATGCCGCCCGCGCTGGTTTTCCTGCTGGCAGCGGCGTGCGCGCTCAGCGTCGCCAACGTGTATTACGCGCAGCCGTTGCTCGACGCCATCGGCCGCGAATTCCGCCTGGACCAGGCGGCCGTGGGCATCGTTATCACCGCCACCCAACTGGGCTGCGCGCTGGCGCTGTTCTTCGTGGTGCCGCTGGGCGACCTGCTGGATCGGCGGCGGCTGATGCTGGGGCAGTTGGGACTTCTGGTGCTGGCCTTGGCCGCGGTGGCGGCGTCTGTGAACGCGCCGTGGCTGCTGGCTGGAATGGTGGCGTTGGGATTGCTGGGCACGGCGATGACGCAGGGCCTGCTTGCGCTGTCCGCGGCGCTGGCGGCGCCGGCTGAGCGCGGACGCGTCGTAGGCGCGGCGCAGGGCGGGGTCGTGATCGGCCTGTTGCTGGCGCGCACCTTGGCCGGCGCGCTGGCGGACTTGTGGGGCTGGCGCGCGGTGTATGTGGCGTCGGCCATTCTGTCGGCGGTGCTGGCGCTGGTGCTGGTCCGCTGGCTGCCGCGGCGGCAGCTGCCGGTGGCCGGGCTGGGCTACGGCGCGCTGCTGCGTTCCGTCTTCACGCTGCTGGTCACGGAACGCGTGCTGCGCGTGCGCGGCATGATCGCGCTGTTGATGTTCGCCGCGTTCAGCGCGTTCTGGACCGCGCTGGTGCTGCCGCTGAGCGCGCCGCCGCATTCGCTGTCGCACACGGCGGTGGGGGCGTTCGGACTGGTCGGGGTGGTGGGCGTGCTGATGGCGGCGCGCGCCGGCCGTCAGGCCGACGCCGGGCATGGCCAGCGCACCACCGCGATCGGCCTGGCGCTGCTGTGCATGGCGTGGGCGCCGATCGCCTTGCTGGACCACAGCCTGTGGCTGCTGGCGCTGGGCGTGCTGGCGCTGGACCTGGCGCTGCAGGCGCTGCACGTGACCAATCAGGCGATGATCTTCAGCATCAGCGCGCAGGCGCACAGCCGGCTGGTGGCCGGCTACATGATGTTCTACGCGGTGGGCAGCGGCCTGGGGTCGATTGCCGCGACCGCCGTGTACGCCCGCGCGGGCTGGCTGGGCGTGTGTGTGCTGGGCGCGGGCATCAGCGTGGCGGCGTTGGGGTTCTGGGCGGCGACGGTGCCGCGGCTACGGTCAAACGCTAAATGCCCGACCCGCTGAAGCAGGCCGGGCCTTCGCGCTAAGGCTGCACGTCGTACTCGGCCGTGCCCAGCACGACCGCCGCCAGGCCCGGCGCCTGCGTCAGCTTATGCAGCGCAAAGGCTTGCGCGGTGGCGATCTTGGCGTTGTGGAAGTCCGGGTCTTCAGCCTGCAGGTCCAGGCTGGCAAGCAGGGCGCGGGCCATCTGCCAGCCGGCGAACGTCGTGCCCGCCAGCAGCAGGTAAGGCACCGCGGCGCCAAAGACCGCATTGGGATTGCCGGCCGCGTTGGCAAGAATGAACTCGACCGCGCTGGCCAGCGCTTCGCGGGCCTCGCGCAGCGGCTTGAGCATGCGGCCGGCGGCCGGCTCGGTGCGGGCCTGAAGGTCGGCTTCGGTCTGGCGCACCGCGTCCAGCAGCGCGCGCGCCACGGTGCCGCCGTCGCGCAGCGTCTTGCGGCCAACGAGGTCGTTGGCCTGGATGGCGGTCGTGCCTTCGTAGATGGTCAGGATGCGCGCGTCGCGGTAGAACTGCGCGGCGCCGGTCTCTTCGATGAAGCCCATGCCGCCATGGACCTGCACGCCCAGGCTCGCGACATCGATCGACATCTCGGTGCACCAGCCCTTGACGATCGGCACCAGGTATTCCTGAATCGCCAGGTGGCGCTTGCGCGTGTCGGCGTCGGGGCTGGCATGGGCCAGGTCGGCATGACCTTCAGTCACATAAGCCAGCGCGCGTCCCGCTTCGGTCAGGGCGCGCATGGTGCCCAGCATGCGGCGCACGTCCGGGTGCTGAATGATGGGCACGGCGTCGCGCGACGAGCCGTCCACCGGGCGGCTCTGCACCCGCTCGGCGGCGTAGGCCAGCGCGTGCTGATACGCGCGGTCGGCGATGGCGATGCCCTGCACGCCCACCGCGTAGCGGGCGGCGTTCATCATGATGAACATGGCGTCCAGGCCACGGTTTTCCTGGCCGACCAGGTAACCCAGCGCGCCGCCGGCGTCGCCGAACTGCAGCGTGCAGGTGGGGCTGGCCTTGATGCCCAGCTTGTGCTCGATGGACACGCAGGTCACATCGTTGCGCGCGCCCAGCGAGCCGTCGTCATTGACCAGAAACTTGGGCACCAAAAAGAGCGAAATGCCCTTCACGCCCTCGGGCGCATCAGGCAGGCGGGCCAGCACCAGATGCAGGATGTTCTCGGCAAGGTCGTGCTCGCCATAGGTGATGAAGATCTTGGTGCCGGACAGGCGGTAGGTGCCGTCGCCCACCGGTTGGGCGCGCGTGCGGACCATGGCAAGGTCCGAGCCGGCCTGCGGCTCGGTCAGGTTCATGGTGCCGGTCCATCGGCCGGAGATCATGGGGCCGATGAAGCGCTCGCGCAGCTCGGGCGAGCCAGCCGTCATCAGGGCTTCGATGGCGCCGTTGGTCAGCAGCGGGCACAGCGCGAACGACAGGTTCGCGGCGTTCAGCATTTCAGAGCACGGCGAGCCGATCAGCCCGGGCAGCCCCTGGCCGCCGTATTCGGCAGGGTGGGACAGGCCCTGCCAACCGGCGTCTGCATATTGGCGGAAGGCCTGTTTGAAGCCGGGGGCGGTGGTCACCGCGCCGTCCTGCCAGGTGCTGGGCGCCTTGTCCGCCGGGTGGTTCAGCGGCGCCAGGACTTCGGCGGCGAAGTGGGCGGATTCTTCCAGCACGGCTTGCGCGGTGTCGGGCGTGGCCTCCTCGAAACCGGGCAGGGCGGCCACCTGCGGCAGACCGGCCAGATGGTTCAACACGAACAGCATGTCTTTCACGGGGGCTTGGTACGTCATGGCGTAGGCGCTCCTGGTTTTATGGGTTAAGCGGATCGGGCCGGCTTGCCGGGGTCGGCCACGTCGATCGCGGACGTGGCGCCGACCGCGGCGCGCAGCTCGAATTTCTGAATCTTGCCGGTGGAGGTCTTGGGCAGGTCTCCGAAGCGTACCGCGCGCGGCACCTTGAAGCCGGACAACAGCAGCTTGCAGTGCGCGATGATTTCCTCGGCGGTGGCGGTGCAGCCGGGCTTGAGCTCGACGAAGGCGCAGGGCGTTTCGCCCCATTTGGGATCGGGCATGGCCACCACGGCTACCGCCGCCACGGCGGGATGCCGGTACAGCGCGTCCTCGACTTCGATGCTGGAGATGTTCTCGCCGCCCGAGATGATGATGTCCTTGCTGCGGTCCTTGATGCGGACATAGCCGTCGGCCGTCATCACGCCCAGGTCGCCGGTGTGGAACCAGCCCCCGGCAAAGGCGTCCTCGGTCGCGCGCGCGTTCTTCAGGTAACCCTTCATGCAGATGTTGCCGCGGAACATGACCTCGCCGATGGTTTCCTCATCGCGCGGCACTTCGGCCATCGTTTCCGGGTTGCGCACCGACACGCCGGCCTGCAGGTGATAGCGCACGCCCTGGCGCGCGGTCAGCAGGGCGCGGCGCTCGGGGTCCAGCGCGTCCCAGGCGTCCTGGTGCGCGCAGACGGCGGCCGGTCCATACACTTCGGTAAGGCCATACACGTGCGTCAGGTCAAAGCCGATCTCCCGCATCTTGTCGATGACGGCTGGCGCGGGCGCGGCGCCCGCCACCATGGTGCGCACGGTATGCGTGATGCCCGCGCGCAACTCGGCCGGCGCGTTGGCCAGCGCGCTCTGCACGATGGGCGCGCCGCAGTAATGGGTGACGCCTTCATCGCGGATCAGGTCGAACACCGTCTTCGGATCGAACTTGCGCAGGCACACGTTCACGCCCGCACGCGCCGCGATGGTCCAGGCGAAGCACCAGCCGTTGCAATGAAAGAGCGGCAGCGTCCACAGGTAGACGGGATGCTTGGGCATGTCCCATTCGAGGATGTTGCTGACCGCGTTCAGGTAGGCGCCGCGGTAGTGATAGACCACGCCCTTCGGGTCGCCCGTGGTGCCGGACGTGTAGTTCAGCGCGATGGCGTCCCATTCGTCGGCGGGCGGCTTCCAGTCGTAGGTGGCGGGCGCGGCAGCCAGGAAATCCTCGTAGTCGGCGGCGCCCGGCAACGTGGCGGCGGCGCCTTCCAGGTCGTGCACCGAGATGATTTTCAGGTGCGGGAATTCGGCGCGGGCGCGCTGCGCGACATCGGCGTATTCGGTGTCGATGATGAGCGCGCGGGCCTCGCCGTGGCCCAGCATGAACAACACGCTGGGCGCGTCCAGCCGCGTGTTCAACGTGTTCAGCACGGCGCCCAGCATGGGCACGCCGAAGTGCGCTTCCACCATGGCGGGGATGTTGGGCAGCATGACGGCAACCGTGTCGCCGCGCTGGATGCCGGCCTGCGCCAGCGCGCCGGCCAGGCGCTGGGCGCGCTCATACGTTTGCGCCCAGGTGCGGCGGATCTTGCCGTGGACGACGGCCAGCTTCTGGCCATAGACCTGCGCCGCGCGGGCGATGAAATCCACCGGGGTCAGGGCTTCGTGATTGGCTTCGCGGCGCGCGAGGCCGTGATCGAACATGCCGGTCATGCTTGTCTCCAATGGGGCAGGGTGGCCCCTTATCCAGGTCTGCGGGGTTTGATCCCCGTCGCTTGCCCTAGCTTATGGCCGGCCGGAAAATGGCGTCTGTCGCCTGCATGACAGACCCCCGGCCGGCGGCGCAATCCCCAAGTTTTACACGGTTCTTCCCATGTCCGATGTTTCAAACACAGTTTCCCCCGACGAACTGCCGGCGCTGTTCCGGGCCTGTCCGTGGTTCGGTGCGCTGGAGGCACGGCACCAGGACCTGGTGCTGGCGACCTCGCGCGCGGAACTCGTCGGCAGCGGGGCGTGGATTGCGCGGCGTAATGCGCCGTCAGACTACTGGCTGGGGGTGAGCCGCGGGCTGCTCAAGCTGGCGATCTACAACGAGTCCGGCCGCAGTTGCACGTTCTCGGGCGTGCCGCCGGGCGGCTGGTTCGGAGAGGGCAGCGTCATCAAACGCGAGCTGCGCAAGTACGACGTGGTCGCCATCCAGCCGTCGCTGGTGATGCTGGTGCCCGCCGCAACCTTCCATGCGCTGCTGTCGGCGAGCCTGCCGTTTTCGCACTTTGTCATCGGCCAGTTGAATGACCGCATGGGCGAGTTCATCGCGTCCATCCAGAACCACCGTTTGCTCGATGCCGACGCGCGCGTGGCGCAATCGCTGGCGCAGCTCTTCAATCCGCAGCTGTATCCGTCCACCGACCTGACCTTGGCCATATCGCAGGAAGAATTGGGATATCTGACCGGCCTGTCGCGCCAGCGGGTCAACCAGGCGTTGCAGACGCTGGCCGACCAGGGAATGTTGGCGCTGGCGTACAACCAGATCAAGGTGCTGGATCTGGGCCGGTTGCGGCAGTACGGGCTGGATCAGCTCTGAAGGCCCGCTTGCCATCGTGCTGGCCGCAGCACCGGGTTTGCAGGGTCATATTCACCCTGTGGCGGTTATTTGTACCCACCTAGCCAACAGTAAAAAACACCACGCCGAATCCAAGCTGTTGATTCGGCGTGGTTTTTTTCTGGCATGGATTTCGCATGAGGACACGTACCCAACCAACCGCAACACAGGAGGGCGTTCCCATCATGGGTCCGTATCGGAAATTATGGTTCACGTTGATCGCCGTGGTGGCGATCACATTTGCGCTGCTCGGCTTCTACGGCGGCGAGGTCTACCGCCAGGCGCCGCCCATTCCCGGGCAGGTGGTGACGTCCGATGGCCGCGCGCTGTTCGGCCGCGAAGACATCCTGGACGGGCAGACCGCCTGGCAATCCGTCGGCGGCATGCAGCTTGGCTCGATCTGGGGCCACGGCGCGTACCAGGCGCCTGACTGGACGGCCGACTGGCTGCATCGCGAACTGACCGCCTGGCTGGACCTGGCCGCGCGTGACGAGCACGGCCAGGCCTACGCCCAACTGCCCGCGCCGCAGCAGGCCGCGCTGCGCGAAGCGCTCAAGGCCGAGTACCGCGCCAATCGCAGCGACGCAGCCACCGACACGCTGACCATCACGCCGCGCCGCGCGAAGGCCATCGAACAGACGGCCGCTTACTACGAGCAGCTGTTCTCCGATGCGCCCGCCCTGCAAGGCAGCCGCGAGAGCTTCGCCATGAAGGAAAACACGCTGCCCGACGCCAAGCGCCGCACGCAGCTGACGCATTTCTTCTTCTGGACGGCCTGGGCGGCAGCCACCGAACGCGAAGGCATGTCGGTCACCTATACCAACAACTGGCCGCACGAACCGCTGATCGGCAACCAGCCCAGCGCTGAAAACGTCATGTGGTCGATCATCAGCGTGGTTGTGCTGCTGGCGGGCATCGGCTTCCTGGTCTGGGCCTGGGCCTTCATGCGTGGCCAGGAAGAAGAAGAGCCGCAAGCGCCCGCGCGCGATCCGCTCACCGCCTTTGCCCTGACGCCCTCGCAGCGCGCCCTGGGCAAGTATTTGTTCCTGGTCGTGGCGCTGTTCGGCTTTCAGGTGCTGCTGGGCGGTTTCACCGCGCACTACACCGTTGAAGGGCAGAAGTTCTATGGCATCGGCGTCTCGCAGTGGTTCCCGTATTCGCTGGTGCGCACCTGGCACATCCAGAGCGCCCTGTTCTGGATCGCAACCGGCTTCCTGGCCGCCGGCCTGTTCCTGGCCCCGCTGATCAACGGCGGACGCGATCCCAAGTTCCAGAAGGTCGGCGTCGACATCCTGTTCTGGGCGCTGGTGCTGGTCGTGGTCGGCTCGTTTGCCGGCAACTATCTGGCCATTGCGCAGATCATGCCGCCCGAGCTGAATTTCTGGCTGGGTCACCAAGGCTATGAATACGTCGACCTGGGCCGTCTGTGGCAGATCGGCAAGTTTGCCGGCATCTGCTTCTGGCTGGTGCTGATGCTGCGCGGCATTGTGCCCGCGCTGCGCACGCCGGGCGGCGACAAGAACCTGCTGGCGCTGCTGACGGCCTCCGTCGGCGCCATTGGTCTCTTCTACGGCGCCGGCTTCTTCTACGGCGAACGCACCCACCTGACCATCATGGAGTACTGGCGCTGGTGGATCGTCCACCTGTGGGTCGAAGGCTTCTTTGAAGTGTTCGCCACCACGGCGCTGGCCTTCATCTTTTCCACCCTGGGTCTGGTGTCGCGCCGCATGGCAACGACCGCCAGCCTGGCCTCGGCCTCGCTCTTCATGTTGGGCGGCATTCCCGGCACGTTCCACCACCTGTACTTCGCGGGCACGACCACGCCCGTGATGGCCGTCGGCGCCAGCTTCTCGGCGTTGGAAGTCGTGCCGCTGATCGTGCTGGGCTACGAAGCCTGGGAAAACTGGCGCCTGAAGACCCGCGCCGCGTGGATGGACAACCTGAAGTGGCCGCTGATGTGCTTCGTGGCCGTGGCCTTCTGGAACATGCTGGGCGCCGGTGTGTTCGGCTTCATGATCAACCCGCCGATCTCGTTGTATTACATCCAGGGCCTGAACACCACGCCGGTGCACGCGCACGCCGCGCTGTTCGGGGTGTACGGCTTCCTGGCGCTGGGCTTCACGCTGCTGGTGCTGCGCTACATCCGTCCGCAGTATGCGTTGAACCCGGGCCTCATGAAGCTGGCGTTCTGGGGCATGAACATCGGTCTTGTACTGATGATCTTCACCAGCCTGTTGCCGGTGGGCCTGATCCAGTTCCATGCCAGCGTCAGCGAAGGCATGTGGTACGCCCGCAGCGAAGCCTTCATGCAGCAGGATCTGCTCAAGACCCTGCGCTGGGGCCGTACGTTCGGCGACGTGGTGTTCCTGCTGGGCGCGCTGGCGATGGTGATGCAGGTGATCCTGGGCCTGCTCAGCAGCAAGCCTGCGCTGGTCGAGCCGCGGCTCACGCCCAAGGCCGCGCGCGGCTGATCCCGGCACCTTCGCGACTTTGCGCCAGCGCAACGTTGCGAAGGCGGCCTCCCGGTCCAATGGAAGCCAAGCCTGCGCCGGTTCGGCGCGGGCGCTTCGGAGAAACTCCGCATGCGCTTCCTGCCGATCGCCGCCGCCCTTTCATTGTTGTTGACCGCTTGCGGGCCCGCAGACCGGGCCCGCTTTGCATTGCCGGAACTGACGCGGCTGCCGCCCGGCGAGGTCACCCATCAGCCACCCGGTGATGCCCTGCGTAACGGTTATCCCGTCACGCCCGCGCCGGTCACCACGCGGCATTCACGCGGTGTCGCCATCATGACGCGTCAGGTCAGCCAGGCGGAATACTCGGCGTGCGTGGCCGCCGGCGCTTGCAAACCGCTGGACGCGGAACACCGCAAGGACAATTCTCCGGATCTGCCCGCCACGGGCATCAGCTGGTCGGACGCCTCGGCCTACGCGGCGTGGTTGTCCGGGTCGACGGGTCAGCGCTATCGCTTGCCGCGCTACGCGGAATGGATCTATGCGGCGGGCGAGGCCTATCGCGAAGAAGCACCGCCCGCGGCCTTGCAGGACAACAACCAGGATCCCAACGACCCCGCACAGCGCTGGCTGGCCGAATACGAACAGGAAAGCCGCCGCAGCGGGCAGGGCGCCGAAACCGCGGTGCGGCCGTTCGGCCATTACGGCGCCAACGCGGCGGGCGTCAAGGACATGGCGGGCAGCGTGTGGGATTGGACTTCGGACTGTCACTCACGCCGCTTGCTGGACGCGGGAACGGGAGCGGAGTCGCCGGAAGACGCCGACCTGAGCCGAAACTGCGGCATCCGCGTCGCGGCGGGGCGGCACATCGCGTATCTGCCGGATTTCATCCGCGACCCCAAGAGCGGCGCCTGTTCAGTCGGCGTGCCGCCCGCGAACCTGGGGGTGCGGCTGGTGCTCGAAGAGGGCTAGGCCGGCGAGCCGCTGCGGCACGACAGGCACGACGCGCAGTCCATGGCGGGCTGCGCGTTTTCGGACAGCCGGGTCAGCGCCGCGGGCGACCGCAGCACGATGCGCTTGCGGCCGCTGCTGACGATGCCGCGCTGCTTCCAGTCGCTGAGCAGGCGGCTGACCGTATGCAGCGTGGTGCCGGTCATCTCGGCCACGTCCTGGCGCGTGATGGGAAAGCTGATGCCGATACCGTCGTGCGTGGGCTGCCCGGATTGCTGGACCAGTCGCAGGATGGCGCGCGCGACGCGTTGCTCGACTTCGTCGGTGGACAATTCCTGGATGCGGATGTGCGCGTCCTGCAGGCGTTGCCCCATGGTCTGCAGCGCGATCGCACCCAATTGCGGGTGGCTGGCCATGAAGCTTTCCCAGGCTTCTGCCGGCCACGCCAGGCAGACGCTTTCCTGCACGGCCAGCACGCTGGCTGGATAACAGGACTGCCGCATGGCGCAAGCCAGGCCAAACATATCGCCCGGATTGACATATCTCACGACAACTTGGTCGCCTTCCGATGTAATTTGTGTGACCTTGAGGCAGCCGTGCAGCAGCACGAAGAAATGGGCGCCTTCCGCACCCTGGCGGTAGGCGGCTTCGCCGGCTTCAAGACGGCATGGAACGGCGTCTTTCAGTGCGGCATCAAGCTGCGTATCGGACAACGGCCTGAACAGGTCCAGGTTGCGCAGCAAGGCATGGCATAAGGGCGATGGCATGGCGGTCCGCTTATGGGCGTGGTGAAATTTTCCACGCGTCGATGGTGACAGCTGGGGGTCACCCTGACAACGTGTGGGCGCTCGCAGGGTTATCCCGAATTTGCGCTACAGCAAAGAACGCGATCGCTCGCGGTTCTTCAATGGAGGTGCCGACAGACTCGGCTTTGAAGAAACCGAAAGAGGAGTAGCACATGAACGCGTTGCGCCCCACCTTGCTTGCCGCCGCCCTGATGTTCTCGATGGCAGGCGGTCTGGCTTCCGCCCAGAATGCGGACACGCTGCCGCGCGCCAAGGTCACGCTGGTTGCCCCGCCGATGGTCCATCCGCATGAGCAGGTGGCCAAGTCGGGACCCAAGGTTGTCGAATTCACCATGACCATCGAAGAAAAGAAGATGGTCATCGACGGTAAGGGCACCACGCTGCAGGCCATGACTTTCAACGGATCCATGCCCGGCCCCACGATGGTCGTGCACGAGGGCGACTACGTGGAGCTGACCCTGGTCAATCCCAAGACCAACGCCATGCCGCACAACGTCGACTTCCACGCCGCGACGGGCGCGCTGGGCGGCGCCAAGCTCACCAACGTGAACCCCGGCGAACAGGCCACGCTGCGCTTCAAGGCCGACCGCGCCGGCACCTTCGTCTATCACTGTGCCCCTGAAGGCATGGTGCCGTGGCACGTCGTGGCCGGCATGAGCGGCACGATCATGGTGCTGCCGCGCGATGGCCTGAAGGATCCGCAGGGCAAGTCGCTGAAGTACGACCGCGTCTACACGATCGGCGAGTTTGACCTCTACATCCCCAAGGACGCCAACGGCAAGTACAAGGACTACGCGACCCTCGCCGAAAGCTACGGCGACACGGTGGAAGTCATGCGCAAGCTGACCCCGTCGCACATCGTCTTTAACGGCAAGGTCGGCGCACTGACGGGCGACAACGCCCTCACCGCCAAGGTCGGCGAAACCGTGCTGCTGATCCATTCGCAAGCCAACCGCGACACGCGCCCGCACCTGATCGGCGGCCACGGCGACTGGGTCTGGGAAACCGGCAAATTCAACAACCCGCCCGAAAAGGACCTGGAAACCTGGTTCATTCGCGGCGGTTCCGCCGGGGCGGCGCTGTACACGTTCAAGCAGCCTGGCGTGTACGCCTACCTGAACCACAACCTGATCGAAGCCTTTGAACTGGGCGCGGCCGGGCACATCAAGGTCGAGGGCAAGTGGAACGACGACCTGATGAAGCAGATCAAGGCGCCGGGTCCCATCCCGCAGTAATGGCCGGCCGGCAAGGTGCGCGCGGCGCGTCTTGCCGGGTTGTTCCCCTTCTAAAGCCTGGAATCTCCGCCATGCCCAAATTTGCTCGACTCTTTTTTGCCCTTGCGCTGACGGGCCTGCCCGTCCAGCATGCCGCGGCTGACACCGTTGCCGCCGTCAATCCCGCTGGCGAAGAACTCTACAAGTCCGCCTGTGTCGTCTGCCATGCCAGCGGCGTGGCCAATGCCCCCAAGCTGGGCGACAAGCAGGCCTGGACGCCTTTCCTGGCGCAGGGCACGGACGCGCTGATGCTTACCGTGCTCAAAGGCAAGGGCGCCATGCCGCCGCGCGGCGGCTCGGCCGCCGACGACGCCACGCTGCGTGCCGCGGTGGAATACATGATGGCCGCGGCAAAGTAACGCGCAACCTGACGCGGCGCGGATTGAAACGCGCGGGATGCCGGCCGCGCGTTTCGCCGTGCTTTTCGCCACGCTAAGCGCGGCGGGCCAGCAAGGCCCACACGCCGGCGGCCGACAGCAGCGCGCCGCCACCCAGGTTGAAGCCGCGCTGCGCGCGCGGCGACGCCAGCATGCGCCGGGCCGAGCCGGCAAAGATCGCATAGGCCGCGGCATTGATGCCGGCGCAGGCGACAAACGTCGCCGACAACACCCACAGCTGCTGCGTCACGTCTCGTGCCGGATCGATGAACTGCGGCAGGAAGGCCACGAAGAAGATCATGCCCTTCGGATTCAGCGCGGTCACCAGGTAAGTGTTGGCAAACAGCTTCCAACGCGAACCCGCCGCCGTCGCAACGGGCAGTGTGGCGGGAGACACGCCGGCGCGCAGCAGCCGGTAGCCGAGATACAGCAGGTACAGGCCGCCAATGGTCTTGACCACGGTGAACCAGAACGCGGATGCGGCAAGCAGCGCGCCCAGGCCCAGCAGCGACAGCACCAGGGCGGTGGAATCGCCCAGCGCCACGGCCAGCACCAGCGGCAGGCGGGCGCGCTTGCCGTGCGTAAGCGAATAGCTGATGACGGTAAGAATGGTAGGGCCGGGCAGCATGACGAGCAGGGCGGAAGCGCCCAGGAAGGCCAGCCAGGTTTCGAGCGACATGGAAGGAACTCCGTAGGAAGGGCCGGCGCGCGGGGCCGGCTGCGGCCAATGTATTCCAACCGTGGTGTTAAATACAGCTTTCCCGGACAGTGAACGCCGGCCCCCTGGCCGCGCGAAGGAAACCCCATGGCATTTGACTTTGACCTGTTTGTGATCGGCGCGGGCTCGGGCGGCGTACGCGCGGCCCGCTTTTCCGCCAGTTTCGGTGCGCGCGTGGCGGTGGCGGAAAGCCGCTACCTGGGAGGCACGTGTGTGAACGTGGGCTGCGTGCCCAAGAAACTGCTGGTCTACGGCGCGCACTACAGCGAAGACTTCGAGCAGGCGCACGGTTTTGGCTGGAGCGCGGACGCGCCCAAATTCGACTGGGCCACGCTGATCGCCAACAAGAACCGCGAGATCGAGCGCCTGAACGGCATCTACCGCAACCTGCTGGTCAACAGCGGCGTGACGCTGCTGGAAGGCCACGCGCGCATCGTCGATCCGCACAAGGTCGAAATCAACGGCAAGACCTATAGCGCCGAACACATTCTGGTGGCAACGGGCGGCTGGCCGCAGGTGCCCGACATTCCCGGCAAGGAACTCGCCATCACCTCCAACGAGGCCTTCTTCCTGAAGGACCTGCCGCGCCGCGTGCTGGTCGTGGGCGGCGGCTACATCGCCGTGGAGTTCGCGTCCATCTTCAACGGCATGGGCGCGCAGACCGTCCAGTCGTATCGCGGCCCGCTCTTCCTGCGCGGCTTTGACCTGGGCGTGCGCGAGCACCTGCGCGACGAACTGGTCAAGAAGGGCATCGACCTGCGCATGAACACCGAGGTCGCGCGCATCGACAAGCGCGCCGACGGATCGCTGGCAGCCACCTGCAAGGATGGTTCCGTCATCGAGACCGATTGCGTGTTCTACGCTACGGGCCGCCGTCCGATGCTGGACAACCTGGGGCTGGAAAACACCGGCGTGAAGCTGCGCGAAGATGGCTTCATCGAGGTCGATGACGAATACCGCACCGCGGAGCCGTCCATCCTGGCTATCGGCGACGTGATCGGCCGCGTGCCGCTGACGCCCGTGGCGCTGGCCGAAGGCATGGCGGTGGCGCGGCGCCTGTTCCGCCCGCACGAATACCGCAAGGTCGACTACAAGCT
This sequence comes from Achromobacter sp. UBA2119, assembly GCF_002331005.1. Taxonomy (NCBI): domain Bacteria; kingdom Pseudomonadati; phylum Pseudomonadota; class Betaproteobacteria; order Burkholderiales; family Alcaligenaceae; genus Achromobacter; species Achromobacter sp. UBA2119. The sequence goes on from NZ_DCYD01000002.1 coordinate 108,763, forward strand.
GATCCCCACTGCGGTATTCAGCCTGCCCAACATCGGGACGGTGGGCCTGACCACCGAAGAGGCGCGCGAAGCCGGCTACGAGGTCCGGCTGTTCGAAAGCCGCTTCCGCCCCATGAAGCTGACGCTGACCGAATCGCAGGAACGCACGCTGATGAAGGTGATCGTCGACGCGCAGACCGATCGCGTGCTGGGCGTGCACATGGTGGGTCCGGAGGCCGGCGAGATCGTGCAGGGACTGGCCGTGGCGCTGAAGGCGGGGGCGACCAAGGCGGTGTTCGACGACACCATCGGCATCCATCCCACGGCAGCCGAAGAGTTCGTGACGATGCGCACGCCCGTCGCGGAATAAAGCCTGTGAACCGGCGGGGCCGCAACCGCCGGATGGCGCGAGCGGCGTGCGCCGGCGCTACAGGCGTTGAATCATCGCGCGCGCCGCTGCCGGCGCGCGTTCTTTTGCGCCATTGATGAAGTACGCGAAGACGTCCTGCGATTTTTTCCCGGAGGTCGCTTTGCCGATAAGCGGCAGGTCCTCCGGGTCCGCGCCGCGTGACCAGATGCGGAATCGCTCCGCCCAGGCGTCCAGCGCCTTGGGCGCGTAACCGGCCTTGTAGGCCGTGCTGGCGCGCATCAGCCGCGCGTAGACAAAGTCCGCCGTCCGGTCGGCGATGGCGGGAAACTCTTCGCTGTCGGTGTACACGGTCGCCGCGCGATGGCGGCGTGCAAGGGCCACATATTCCTCGCAGGCAAAGCTGGGATGGCGCACGTCCAGCGCGTGCCGCAGCGGCAAACCGTCCACCTTGTCCGGCAGCAATTCCAGGAAAGCGCCAAAATCCTGCGGGTCGAACTGTTTGGTCGGCGCGAACTGCCACACGATGGGCCCCAGCTTCGGTCCCAGTTCGGCGATGCCGCTGTTCACGAACTTGGCAATCGAGTCCTTGGCGCCCGCCAGTTCGCGCCGGTTGGTCGAATACCGCGATGCCTTCAGCGAAAAGACGAAGTCGTCGGGCGTTTCATTGCGCCACTTGGCGAAGGTGGCGGGCTTCTGGGTGCCGTAGTAGGTGCCGTTGATCTCGATGGCCGTGACCTGCCGGCTGGCGTATTCCAGCTCGCGCGCATGGGGCAGGTCGTCGGGATAGAAGACGCCGCGCCACGGTTCGAAGGTCCAGCCGCCAATGCCGACTCGGATCGCGGCGGGGCTGTCTGCCGGGGACGGATGACGTTTCGGCATGGGCTGCGCTCCGCAGGAAGGGGTCGAGCGGTCCACTGTATCGCCGGCGCGACGAGCCGCCAACCCCGCCCGAAAATTCCGCTGTTCCGATACAGTTTTCGGCTAAGGTGTGCAGTCACGACCCGACTTCTGACCGGCGCGCGCCGGCACTCCATGCCTGACCTGACACATCTGCTGACTTTCGCCCTGGTAGCGCTGGGCATGGTGCTCACGCCCGGGCCCAACATGATCTACCTGGTGTCGCGCTCCATCTCGCAAGGGCCGCAGGCCGGCCTGATTTCGCTGGGCGGGGTGGCGGTGGGGTTCATCTTCTACGTGGCCTGTGCGGCGTTCGGCATTACTGCCTTGCTGATGGCTGTGCCCTATGCCTACGACGCGCTGCGCATCGGCGGCGCGCTCTATCTGCTGTACATGGCGTGGCAGGCGATCCGTCCGGGCGGCCGCTCGCCGTTCCAGGTGCATGACCTGCCCAAGAGCAGCCCGCGGCAATTGTTCACGATGGGTCTCTTGACCAATCTGCTCAATCCCAAGATCGCCGTCATGTACGTATCGCTGCTGCCGCAATTCATCCAGCCCGACCACGGCAGTGTCTTCACCCAGTCGCTGGCGCTGGGCATGACGCAAGTCGTCATCAGCCTGTCGGTGAACGCCCTGATCGCCATCATGGCCGGCTCCATTGCCGGTTTCCTGGCGGGCCGTCCGTTGTGGATGGTCGTGCAGCGATGGCTGATGGGCACCGTGCTGGCCGGCCTGGCCGTGCGCATGCTTGTGGATACGCGCCGCTGATGCCGGCCGACGACGGATTTTTCGCGACGCTGGGCGGCATGCTTGGCGAGGGCCTGCGCGCCATCGTTGCAGGGATCAAATGGCTGCTCGGCGGGCTGGGCGGCGCGCTGGCCGATTTCTATGGCGGGCTGGCCGGCGCGATGGGCATGAGCCCGTCGATCTTCAATCTGGTGTTGCTGGCGCTGGGTCTGATGTTTCTGTGGGGCGCGATCAAGGCGCTGCTGCGGCGGTCCATCCTGGGCTTCCTGTTCTGGCTGTTCATGACGTTGCTGGTGCTGGGCGGGCTGGTGGACTAATCCAGTCCTAAGCCGCTTTCGCTATGGCCAGCGCCACGTCCCGCAGCCGGCGCACCAGCGCCGGAAACCGCTCCGCACCCGTGTTGCCGTAGCCGATCACCAGGCCGTTGTCTTCAATGCGCGGCGTCAGCGCAAACGACGACAGCGCACCCGGATTCATGCCCAGCTTGCGCGCCTCGGCCACGATCGCCGTGTCGGCATAAGCCGGCGGCAGCCGCACGGTCAGGTGCAGGCCGCAGTGCCCGCCCAGGACCTCGTGCTCGATTCCCAGATGCAAGGCCAGCGCCTCGCGCAGCGCCGCCTGGCGTTCGCGGTACAGGCGCCGCATGCGGCCCAGATGGCGCGAGAACTGGCCGTTTTCGATAAAGGCGGCCATGGCCAGCTGTTCCAGCCGGTGGCCGCCGCGCTGCATTTCGATGATGGACGGCATGGCCTCGCGCGCCAGGGCTTCGGGCAACACCAGAAAGCCCAGGCGCAGGGCCGGGAACATCGTCTTGCTGAACGTGCCGACATACAGCACCGGCGCATCCGGCAGCAGCCCCTGCATGGCGGCGATCGGTTCGCCCTGGTGGCGGAATTCGCTGTCGTAGTCGTCTTCGATGATCCACGCGCCGGCGCGTCGCGCGCGTTCCAGCAGATCGAGCCGGCGGGTCAGCGACAGGACCGCACCGGTCGGGTACTGGTGCGACGGCGTCGTCTGGATCAACCTGGGCGGCTGGCGGGTCCAGGCGCTTTCCGGAATGACGATGCCGTCGGCGTCGACGCGCATGGCCACCACGTTCAGGTCGCCGGCATGGAAGGCGGACTTGGCGCCGCGGTAGCCGGGATCTTCCAGCCAGGCGGTATCGCCAGGGTTGGTCAGCAGTTGCACGCACAGCGCCAGCCCGCCCTGTGCGCCTTCGGTGATGACGATGCGCGAGGCGTCGCAATGCACGCCGCGCGACACGCGCAGGTATTGGGCAATGGCTTCGCGCAGCGCGGGCTCGCCCGCCGGATGGCCGTAGCCGAGCGCGGCGGCCGGCGCCGCCTGCAGGGCGCGGTCCTGCGCGCGGCGCCACGCGTTCACGGGGAATTGCGTCAGCGCGGGCGTGCCGGGCGTCATCGGCAGCGTACCGTCGTGGGTATAGCGCGTGGAGACGATGCGGGAGAGGCGCTGCGCCGTGGCTGGCGGCTGCGCAGGGAGAGGGGCCGCCTCGCGCGCGGCGCTGCGGGCGGCGGCGGACAGCGGCGCCACGCGGGTGCCCTGGCGGTCGGCAATCACGTAGCCCTCGGCCGTCAATTGCTCGTAGGCGATCAGCACCGTATTGCGCGAGATATCCAATTCTTCGGACAACGCGCGCGACGACGGCAGCTTGCCGCCCGCGGGAAGCTGGCCGGCAAGGATGGCCTGCTTGAGGCGCTGGATAAGCTGGCGCTGGCGCGGCAGCGAACCCGGGCCGCGTGCTAGCGGACTGGACAGCAGCGGGGCAATGGCGGTGTCGCCCAATGAAGTTTCGATCATGGCCCTATTAAATTCCAGTTTCGTGGCACTTTTTATGATGCCACGGTTCCGATATCGTGAGGCCCTGGGTGTTGCGCCCGCCACCGTCGGCGGCGCGCCCTGAACCGATTCCCGAGGCACCGCCGCATGCAACCCCGCACCAACGATTTCCAGCAACCCATCGGCCCGGCGCTGCCCGGCTGGACCCCGCGTCCGCGTCCGCCGCTTGAACCCGCGCTTGGCCGCTATTGCCGCCTGGAGCCGCTGTCGGCCGAGCGCCACGCGGCAGATCTGTACCAGGCGTTCAGCCAGGCGCCCGACGATAGCGATTGGACGTACATGGGCGTCGGGCCGTTTGCCGACGAGGCCGCCTACCGGACGTTCGCCGAGGCCGCGCAGGCCAGCCCGGACCCGATGCACCACGCTATCATCGACCTTGCGACGGGCCGCGCCGTCGGCACGCTGGCGCTGATGCGGATCGACGCACCCAACGGCGTCATCGAGGTCGGGTTCGTGTCCTATTCGCGTCAGCTCAAGCGCACGCGCATTGCCACGGAAGCGCAATACCTGCTGATGCGCCGCGCCTTCGACGAACTGGGCTACCGCCGCTACGAATGGAAGTGCGACAGCCTGAACGCGCCGTCGCGCGCCGCGGCGCTGCGCCTGGGCTTCAGCTTTGAGGGCATCTTCCGGCAGGCCACGGTCTACAAGGGCCGCAGCCGCGACACGGCGTGGTTCTCGATCATCGACAGCGAATGGCCCGCGCTGCGCGCCGCGTACGAGCGCTGGCTCAGCCCGGACAACTTCGATGCCGAAGGCAACCAGCGCCAGGGGTTGGCGTCGCTGATCGCCACTGAGCGGGGCAGCAACGCTGGGGGAGACCACGCGGCGTGCGCCTGATCCCGGTGGCATTGGCCCTGTTCTGGGGCCTGAACTGGCCGGCGGTGAAGATCATTCTGTCGATCTTCCCGCCGTTCACCTTGCGCGTGCTGGGACTGGGCAGCGGCGCGCTGCTGCTTTTGCTGCTGGCGGGCGCCAAGCGGCTGCCGCTCTTGCCGCCGCGCAGCGCGTGGCCCGGCATCGCGGTGGGCGGCGTCCTGGCGGTGGCCGTATTCAACCTGGCCGTGGCCTGGGCGCAGCTCAGCACCAGCACGTCGCGCGCGGCAGTGCTGACCTTCACCATGCCGATGATGTCCGCGCTGTTGGCGTGGCTGGTGCTGGGCGAACGCCTGGACCGCCGCCGCGGCCTGGCGCTGCTGTTGGGTGCGTGCGGCGTCGCCGTGCTGGCATGGCCGGTGCTGCAGGCGGTGTTCGGCGGCAACGACGTGGCCGCCGCCAAGGGGCTGGTGTTTCCGCTGGTGGCCGCGTTCGGGTGGGCAGCCGGCACGGTGTATCTGAAGCGTTGGCCCGTCGCGGGCGATCGCATCGTCATCACGGCGTGGCAGCTTGTCGTCGGCGCCGGTTGCGCCCTGGCCGGCGCGCTGATCGCCGGCGAATCCTTTCCCACGCACGGCTGGACCGCCAGCGTCGCGGGGGCGCTCTCGTTTCACATCATCCTGGGCACTGCGGTCGCGTACTGGCTGTGGTTCGTGCTGAGCGAGCGTGTCAGCGCCACCGTCGCCGCGCTGACCACGCTGATGGTGCCGGTCGTGGGCGTGCTGGGCGCGATGGCGCTGGTGGGCGACCGGCCGGCCCCGGCGGACTGGTGGGGTTTTGCGTTCGTGATGGCCGGGGCGGGGCTGATCGTGTTGAATCTAGGTCAGCGGCGCGCCTGACCTGGATCAGCGGCGCATCTGACCCAAGTCAGCGACGCGCCCGAGGCTAAGCGGCTGCGGGCGAGGGCATCCAGGATCCGTGCAGCCCGGCGGGCACGCGGCGCGGCAGGCGCACCTGCGCGACCGGCCCGGCAGTCAGGTCGCGCGCGTCCAGCACGATGAACCGGCCGCCCGCGTCGTCTTCAGCGTGCACGAAGCTCAGGATGTAGCCGTCCGCTTCACCCGCGCCGGCCGGATCGGCGGCAAACACCGGTTCGCACGCGGTCTGCCCGGCGGGCAGACAGTACACGGTCTTCGCACCCGTCTCGACGTCATAGCGTGCAAAGGCCTCGAAGGCGCCCGGCTGCGGCGTTTCGCCCGGACGCGGTTCCCGCAGGCCGGCATAACAGAACCGCGTGCGCCGCCCCAGCCACGCGTCGTTGACCCGGCCGAACTCACAGGGCTGGTCGTCCAGCGTCTGGTCGTCCACGCGTCCGCTGGCCATGTCGATGCGCAGCCGGTGCATTTCCAGCCGCTTGCGCGACGTGGGCCCGTAGCCATCGTGCCAGGGCAGCACCGCCTCGATCACGTTGCCGTCCACGTAGGCATTGGCGACGTGCCAATTGAAGAAGGGGGCGGCCTCGATCCACCGGATCTGCGCCGCGTCGGTGCAGTCGCGCGGCACCAGCAGCACCTGCGTGCCGCGCTGCGGCTCCCACCCGGGCGCCGCCGGTCCGCGGCTGAAGTCGAACACCAGCGGGCAGACAAACGCCACCACGTGGGTGGCGGTCAGGCCGATGTCGTGAACCAGCGCGGGCCAGGGCGATGCAAATGCGACCTGGCGGTCCACCCGCCCCGTGCTGTCCAGCCGCATGTATTCAAGCGTGCCCGCCAGGAGGTCGTAATTGATCGCCAGCATTTCCCCGGTCAGCGGGTCGACCTTGGGGTGCGCGGAGAACGCGCCGGCGAGCTTGCCCTGGAATGTGTTGGCGCCGACCGTGCCCAGTGCGTCGTCCAGTTCGTACGGGCAGCCGCCTTCGTACAGCGCGTGAATGCGGCCGGCGTGCCGCATCACGTTGGTGTTGGCCAGGTTCGCGTAGGGTGGCGGACCGAACGTCGGGTTGTAGATGCGATGGCCGGCGTCCCGTTCTTCCTGCAGTTCGGCAGTCAGCACCCAGCGGTTGCGGTAGCGCGCGCGGCCGCTATCTAGGTAGAGCGCGTGGATCATGCCCGTGCCGTCGAAAGGATAGGAATAGCCCGGGCCGGGCTCGAATTGCGGATTGGGTCCGTTGCGCATGAAGACGCCGGACAGGCCGGGGGGCAGGGCGCCTTCGACGGGCAGATCGGCGTCGTCGCGTTCGTCGAAGACCGGCGCGAAGGCGCGGGTCAGGGCGGGGTTGTCGCTGTGCCAGGGTTGCATGTGACCTCCAGGCCGAGGCCGCGCACCGGGCTCGATGACACCGCGAAGCCGGTGGCGGCAAAAGTCCGTTATATCCGCCCGGACCGCCGGGAAAAAGCCGAGTTAACCATGATGGGAATTGCGCCGCGCCTGACGCTTGCGCAGCCGTTCCCGCACCATTTCGGCCCCGCTGACCAGCGTGATTCCCGCCAGCACCATCACCGCGCCGATCACGAAGCCCGCATCCAGCGGTTCATCCAGGATCAGCACGCCGAAGCTCACGCCGAACAGCGGCGTCATGAACGACAGGATCGACAGGCGGGACGCCAGATACCGGCGCAGCAGCCAGAACCAGGCCAGATAGCTGGTCAGCGCGACGACGACCGACTGGAACACGACGCTGAGCACGGCGGCCGGGGTATAGCGGATGCCATGATGGCCGGTGGCGGCAGCAAAGGCCAACAGGCCTACCGAGGCCACGGCCATCTGATAGAAAAGCGTCTTGGCCGGGGCGGCTTCGGACAACGACGTCTTGCGGATCGCCACCGTCGTCGCGCCCCACAGGAGTCCAGCGAGTAGTCCCATCGCGTCGCCCAGCAGCATGTTGCGCGCGCCGTCGTGCGCCAACGGCTGGCCGCCCTTGACCAGGAACGCCACCGCGATACCGCAGAAGGCCAGCGCGACGCCCGCCCATTGCAGCGGCTTCAGACGCTCTTCGGGTAGCAGCCAGTGCAGGCCCAGCGCCGCAAAGATCGGCGCGGTGTATAGAAACACCGACATGTGCGAGGCCGTGGTGTAGACCAGCCCTTGCGCGACGAACAGGAATTCGCCCGCAAACAGCAGCCCCACGATCAATCCAGGCAGGAACGTGCCGTCGGTGAACGCGCGCTGCCCTTCGGCGCGCCACACCACGACGGCCAGCACCAGGGCCGCGAAGGTGGAGCGCAGCCCGATCTGCATGATGGGCGCGATGTCGTCCGCGACCAGCTTGATGGCGATCTGCTGGAAGCCCCAGCACACGCACAGCGCCAGCATGGCGCCGGTGGCCAGCGTGTCCAGCGGCAGGCGCTGCGGCTTGGCGGCGGTGATGCTCACGGCAGTTCGGCGGGATAGCTGTCCAGCGCCAGGCCGATCTGCTGGCGCAGGTCCCATTCAGCCAGCGAGGCTTGCACTGGGCCATAAAAGGCGCCGTCGCGGGCGACGAACATGGCGGGCAGGTGGAAGACCTCGTAGCGCTCGACCAGGCCGCGGTTGTCGCCGGCGTCGATCCAGCAGATGCGCTCGACCGGCAGTTCCACGCCCGGAAGCTGCTCGCGCGCCACGCGGCAGGTGCCGCAGGTGCGGCTGTGAAAGACGATGAGAGACAGGCCGCGCGCGTCCAGCAGAAAGCGGTCGGCGGTGCTGTCGTTGAGTTCTATCTGTTCCATCGTGTGTCTCAAGCGCCGCGCAGCACGCGGTCCAGTTCCAGCACCGACTGGTACAGCACGCGCGTGCCGTCCAGCAGTTGCGCGGGTTCGATCCATTCTTCGGGGCAGTGGCTGCGGCCGTTCAGGCAGGGGATGAAGATCATGCCGATGGGGCCGGTGGGGGCCATGTACACGGCGTCGTGGCCGGCGCCGCTGGGCAGCCGCATCGACGCGTAGCCAAGCTGGTCGGCGGCCGCCTTGACCGCGTCCATGACCAGCGGCGAACAATCCGTGGGCTGCGCGCGGCTGAGCTGCGTGAAGCCGGCAGTCAGGCGCAGCGCCTTCAGGTCGTCGGCCACGCCCGCCATCAGGGTTTCGGGAAAGGCGTCCAGCACGGCGTTGCTATCGCTACGCATTTCCAGCGTCATCTCGACCCGGCCCGGCACCGCGTTGGCCGCATTGGGCGTCATGCTCAGCCGGCCGACGGTGGCGACGACGTAATGCGGATTGCCGCTGGCCGCGCTGGCCTGCCGGTTGGCGGCGTCGATGATGCGGGCCGCGCCCACCAGCGCGTCGCGCCGGATGTCCATGGGCGTGGTGCCCGCGTGGTCAGGTTGGCCCTCAACCACGATCTGCACGCGGCGGATGCCGACGATGTTGGTGACCACGCCGATCGGCAGCTGGCGGCTTTCCAGCACGGGGCCTTGTTCGATATGCAGTTCGACAAAGGCGGCGGTTTCGCCTGCGCGGCGCAGCGGGGCGTTGAGCGCGGACGGGTCGCCGCCGATGCGGGCAATACCCTGCGCCAGCGTCTCGCCCTGCGGATTGCGCGCGTCCAGCATGTCGGCGCCGAGCTGGCCGCACAGCGCGCGGCTGCCGACACAGGAAATGCCGTAGTCGCTGGGTTCTTCGGACAGGAAGTCGATGACTTCGAAAGGATGGTCGAGCGTGATGCCGTGTTCCTGCATCGTGTGCGCGACTTCGATGCCGGCCAGCACGCCGATGATGCCGTCGAAGCGGCCGCCGGCCATGACGGTGTCGCAGTGCGAGCCGGTGGAAATCGGTTTGCGCGAGGCATCGCGCCCCGCGCGAGTGCCGACCAGGTTGCCGCCCGCGTCCAGGCGCGTGGTCAGGCCCGCGGCTTCGAACTCGCCGCGCAGCCAGGCGCGCGCGTCATCGAATAGCGGCGAAAAAGCGCGGCGCGTCCAGGGGACGTCGGGCAGGGTGAATTTGGACAGGGTGTCGACGCGCGACCAGAGGCGTTCGGCGTTGAGCGGGGGGAAAGCGGGCGGTGTGGCTTGCGGCATGAGACTTCCAGAAGATCCGCCCTGGATTATGGCATCAATGGCGCGGCGTCCTTGCCCGCCGCTTACGTCGTGCCGCGCCAGGACGGTTCACGTTTTTCCAGAAAGGCCGTCACGCCCTCGCGCGCTTCCTCGGTGCTGCGGATGGCCGCAATGCGTTCGACCGAGTCGGCGATCAGGGCGGCGTCTAGCGGCCGGCCGGCAAAGTCGCGCACGAGCCGCTTGCTGGCCTGCACGGCGCCCGGACCATTTGCGCACAGTGTGCGGCAGAGCGCTTCGGCGGCCTCAAGCGCCTGGGCCGCCGGGACGACCTCGTGCACCAGCCCCAGCCGCAGCGCGGTCGCGGCGTCGAAACGTTCGGCGGTCAGGAAATAGCGGTTGGACGCGCGCTCGCCCAGGGTGCGGATCACGTAGGGGCTGATGGTGGCGGGCAGCAGGCCCAGGCGGGTTTCGGACAGGCAGAAGTGTGCGCTGTCCGCCGCAACCGCGATGTCGCACGCGGCCACCAGCCCCATGCCGCCTGCGTAGGCGTCGCCGTTGACGCAGGCGACGATGGGTTTCGGGCAGGTCCAGACCGCGTGCAGCATATCCGCCAGCCGCGTGGCGTCCTTGCGGTTGTCCGCATCGGTCAGCGTGCCCATTTTGCGCATCCAGTTCAGATCGCCGCCGGCGCAAAATGCCTTGCCCGCGCCCGTCAGCAGCAGAACCCGCACCTGGGGATCATCGACCGCAGTCTGGATCGCGGCCGTCAGCGCGGCGATCAGCGTCTCGTCGAACGCGTTACGCATGTCCGGCCGGTTCAGCGTCAGGCGGGCGAGGGGGCCTTCTATGGTCAGGTCCAGCGGTTCGGTCAGCGTCATGCGCGGTCTCCGGTGTTGTTGATGATGGCTCAACAGGTGTTCCGATCAATTCGGTTGATTCTATGGGCAAAAGCGTGGCGTTGCGATGCTTGTTTTCAGTAGATTGAGTTATCCTCAACAAAAAATTTTCGGAGACAGACATGAATCAGCCCGCGGGGAGTCGCGCCGCCGATCAGCGTTACGCATCGGTATTCCGGCCGGGATTGTTTGACGGCAAGACGATCATGGTCACCGGCGGCGGCAGCGGCTTGGGCCGTTGCACCGCGCATGAGCTGGCGGCACTGGGCGCGCGCCTGGCGCTGGTCGGACGCAACCCGGACAAACTGCGCACGGCGGCCGAGGAAATCGTCCGCGTCTATCCCGAGGCCGCCGATCGGATCAGTCAGCACCCCTGCGACATCCGGGACGAAGCCGGCGTACGCGGCGCCGTCACCGACGCGCTGACCGCGCACGGCAGTATCGACGGCGTTTTCAATTGCGCGGGCGGCCAGTTTCCCGCGCCGCTGGACCGCATCAGCCTCAATGGCTGGAACGCCGTGGTGCAGAACAACCTGCACGGCACCTTTCTTGTGTCGCGCGAGGTCTATACGCAGCACATGCGTCAGCACGGCGGCGCCATCGTCAACATGCTGGCCGACATCTGGGGCGGCATGCCGGGCATGGGACATTCGGGCGCGGCGCGCGCGGGGGTGTGGAACCTGACGGAGACCGCCGCCTGCGAATGGGCGTATGCCGGCGTACGCGTGAACGCCGTGGCGCCGGGCTGGATTGCATCCAGCGGCATGGACAGCTACGACGAGCACTACCGTGGCGTGCTGCGCGAGCTGAAAATCAAGGTGCCGCTACAGCGCTTTGGCACCGAAGCCGAACTGGCCGCCGCCGTCGTCTTCCTGCTGTCGCCCGCGGCGGCGTTCATCAACGGAACCGTAATCCGGGTGGACGGCGGCGTGCCGAACGCGCGCCATTCATGGAACCTGCAGCCGGCCGAGCGCGGCGAGACCTACAACGGCTTTCCTCAGTACGTGCCGCCGTCGCTGTTTTCGGAAGACTGAAGCCGATGCAGCGCGTTCTGGACTTCGCCCCGGAATTGCGCCAGCGCCAGGGCGTCCTGGCGCGGCGGCTGCAGGGCCTGCCACAGAAAACCGACCAGCTGGTCGGCCGTGGCGGCCACATCGACATTGACCTCCGCGCCGCGCCGCATCGCGTCCCACAGCACGTGCTCCATCGGCCCGTACACCGCCGAACGCAGCAGCCGCAGCGGCATGTCCTGGCGGATGTCGCCGTCGGCCTGGCCTTGCGCCAGGATGCGCATCAGCGGCGCGGTGTAGCGGCGCTGCAGGTCGGCGTAGATGTCGCCGAAGTCGTCGTTGCGCGCGCGGCCTTCGGAAAGTATGAAGGCGCACAGGCCCGGACCTTCGGCCAGCAGATGGCGCAGATGCGTGTGGACCAGGTAATGCAACTGGGCGCGCGCCCCGTGGATATGCGGCAGGTGGTCCTCCACCCGCGCGATGATTTCGTCGTACCAGTCGCTGATGACGCGCACGCAGAGTTCGCGCTTGCCGCCGAAGTAGGTGAAGACGGTGGCTTCCGAGACGCCCAGCCGCTGCGCGATCTCGGTGGTGGTGGCCGCGTGAAAGCCCGCTTCGGAGAACACCTGGCGCGCGACCCGCAGGATGTCGCGGATGCGTTGTTCGGACTTGGCGCTGGCCGGCGGGCGGCGCATCGGGACGGCTGGGCTTTTTTCCATGCAGGCTACAGGCGAAAAAGGGGCGGGCGGCCTGTCTGGCCGTCCGCGCGAGGGCCTATTATTGAGCGACGGTCAACTTCGTGGCAAGGCGGGGGGCAACCCGCCGCCGCAGCGGGCCTTTCATGGCAACAACCATAACGATCAAGAGACAACCATGCTGCACAGAGCAGATTCCTACGCGCAAGTCGTGTCCGCCTTCCAGTGGCAGGTGCCCGCGGCCTACAACATCGGCGTCGACGTGTGCGACAAATGGGCCGACGGCAGCGGCCGGCTGGCCCTGATCTATGAAAAGAGCGACGGGGCGCAGACGCGCTATACGTTCGATCAGATCAAGGCGCAGTCCAACCAGTTCGCCAACAGCCTGGCGCGCTACGGCATCCGGCGCGGCGACCGCGTCGCCATCTACCTGCCGCAGGCGCCGGAGACCGCAGTCGCCCACGTCGCCGCCTACAAGATGGGCGCGGTGGCGGTGCCGCTGTTCACGCTGTTTGGCGTGGACGCCATCCAGTTCCGGCTGGCCAACAGCGGGGCGTCGGCCCTCGTCACGGACGCGGAAGGCTGCCGCAAGCTGCTGGAAATCCGCGACAGTCTGCCCGATCTGAAAGTGATTTATTGCGTCGATGGCGACGCCGGGGCTGCGGGGGGCACGGTAGGCGCGCTGCCGTTCCACCAAAGCCTGGCGCTCGAATCCGACGCCTTCGACCCGGTCGAGACCGCCGCCGACGACCCGGCCGTCATCATTTACACGTCCGGCACCACCGGCAAGCCCAAGGGCGCGCTGCATGCGCACCGCGTGCTGCTCGGCCACCTGCCGGGCGTGGAGATGTCGCACGAGTTCTTTCCCGAGAACGCCGTGCTGATGTGGACGCCCGCTGACTGGGCCTGGATCGGCGGGCTGCTGGACGTGCTGCTGCCGTCGTGGCACCACGGTGTGCCGGTGCTGGCGCGGCGGTTCGAAAAATTCGATGGCGCCTCGGCGCTGGAACTGATGGCGCGCCACGGCGTGACGCACACCTTCCTGCCGCCGACCGCGCTGAAGATGATGCGCGGCTGCGACTGGCCGGACCACGCCGGGCCGCGCGCGCTGCGCTCGGTGGCCAGCGGCGGCGAATCGCTGGGCGCCGAACTCATCGACTGGGGCCGCCGCGTGCTGGGCGTGACCATCAACGAATTCTACGGCCAGACCGAATGCAACATGATCGTGTCCTCGTGCTCGTCGCTGTTCGACCCCTGCATCGGCGCCATCGGCCGCGCCGCGCCCGGGCATCGGGTCGCTATTGTGGATGACAGGGGGGCCGAAGTGGCCGATGGACAGGAGGGCAACATCGGCGTACTGCGCCCGGATCCCGTCATGTTCCTGGGGTACTGGAAAAACCCGGAGGCCACGGCGGAAAAATTTGCCGGCGATTACCTCCTGACCGGCGACATCGGCGTGCGCGATTCGGAAGGTTTCATCCGCTTTGTGGGCCGCAACGACGACGTCATCACCAGCGCCGGCTACCGGATCGGCCCGGGACCCATCGAAGACTGCCTCATCGGTCACCCCGCGGTGCGCATGGCGGCGGTGGTGGGCATGCCGAATGCTGAGCGTACGGAAATCGTGGTGGCGTTCGTGGTGCTGAACGAGGGTGTGGTGGGCGACGAAGCGCTGGTCAAGGCACTGCAGGCGCATGTCCGCACCCGGCTGGCCGCCCACGAATATCCGCGCGCGATCCGCTTTGTAACCAGTTTGCCCACGACCGCGACCGGCAAGATCATCCGCAGGGAGTTGCGTGCCGGATACCCCGCATAAGCGGACTCACCCGGTGACAATCTCGCCCATGTGGATGGGTTGACTGGCTGCCCGGCGCTGCAAGTATGATTGCGCAAACTGGATACGGCCCCTCTCAATTGGGGCCGTATCACCTTTAGCCAAAGTATGGAGATAGCCCCAATGAATAAGCCTTTGGACGGGGGATTGGCAGCCTTGAACGTGCCCGCGTACGTCAAGCATCGCGGACTGATCGACTGGGTCGCCAGTTTCGTCGCGCTGGCCAAGCCTGATCGCGTGGTGTGGTGCGATGGCTCGCAGGAAGAGTACGACCGCCTGTGCGAGCAGATGGTCCAGGCCGGCACCATGCGCCGGCTCAACCCCGCCAAGCGCCCCAATTCCTATCTTGCGTGGTCCGATCCGTCCGACGTGGCCCGGGTTGAAGACCGCACCTTCATCTGTTCCGACCGCGCCGAAGACGCCGGCCCCACCAACAACTGGGCCGATCCCGCTGAAATGCGCGACACGCTCAACGGTCTGTTCGATGGCGCCATGCGCGGTCGCACGCTGTACGTGGTGCCGTTCTCGATGGGCCCGCTGGGTTCGGACATCGCCCACATCGGCGTCGAACTGTCCGACAGCCCGTACGTGGCCGTGAACATGCGCATCATGACGCGCATGGGCAAGCAGGTCTATGACGTGCTGGGCACCGACGGCGACTTCGTGCCGTGCCTGCACTCGGTCGGCAAGCCGCTGGCCGAAGGCGAAGCCGACGTGGCCTGGCCATGCAACCCCACCAAGTACATCGTCCACTTCCCCAAGACCCGCGAAATCTGGAGCTACGGCTCGGGCTACGGCGGCAACGCGCTGCTGGGCAAGAAGTGCTTCGCGCTGCGCATCGCGTCCACCATGGGCCGCGACCAGGGCTGGCTGGCCGAACACATGCTGATCCTGGGCGTCACCTCGCCCAAGGGCCGCAAGTACCACGTCGCCGCCGCCTTCCCGTCGGCATGCGGCAAGACCAACTTTGCCATGCTGATCCCGCCGCAAGGCATGGACGGCTGGAAGGTCACCACCATCGGCGACGACATCGCCTGGATCAAGCCCGGCCCCGACGGCCGCCTGCACGCCATCAACCCCGAAGCCGGCTATTTCGGCGTGGCCCCGGGCACCAGCGAGCAGACCAACTTCAACGCCATGGCCACGCTCAAGGCCAACGTCATCTTCACCAACGTCGCGCTGACCGACGACGGCGACGTCTGGTGGGAAGGCATGACCAGCACGCCGCCGGCACATCTGGTGGACTGGCAGGGCAAGGACTGGACGCCTGAAATCGCGCGCGAAACCGGCCGCAAGGCCGCGCATCCGAACGCGCGCTTCACCGCGCCGGCCGCGCAGTGCCCGTCCATCGACCCCGAATGGGAAAACCCCAAGGGCGTGGTCATCGACGCGTTCATCTTCGGCGGCCGCCGCTCCACCACCGTGCCGCTCGTCACCGAAGCGCGCAACTGGGTCGAAGGCGTCTACATGGCCGCCACGATGGGCTCGGAAACCACCGCCGCGGCCGCCGGCCAGCAAGGCGTGGTGCGCCGCGACCCGTTCGCCATGCTGCCGTTCTGCGGCTACAACATGAGCGACTACTTCGGCCACTGGTTGAAGCTGGGCAAGCAGCTCGAAGCCGCGGGCGCGACCCTGCCGCGCATCTACTGCGTGAACTGGTTCCGCAAGGGTCCGGACGGCAAGTTCGTCTGGCCTGGCTTTGGCGACAACATGCGCGTGCTGCGCTGGATGCTGGGCCGCATCGACGGCCAGTCCAAGGGCGTGGATCAGGTGTTTGGCGTGTCCCCCAGCTACCAGGACATCGACTGGACCGGCCTGGAATTCAGCCCGGACAAGTTCGAGCAGGTCATGTCGGTCGACGAGAACGCCTGGCGCGAGGAACTGGCGCTGCACCATGAGCTTTTCGGTCAGCTGTCGCAAGGCCTGCCCGACGAACTGCGCACCACCAAGACCGAGATCGAGGGCCGTCTGGCGGCTTGAGGCTGCTGGGGTCTACCGGTTGATCGAACCCGCCTGCATTGACGCAGGCGGGTTTTTTATTGCCGCCGGCTTGAGTGCGCAGGGCGCGTCCGGCGTTCAGGTTGTTCAGGCCGGGGCTTACACCGTCTTGCTCGCCGCGATGCCGTCCAGCGCCTTGGCCACGTCGTCCGGCAACTGCAGCGACGCCGCGGTCAGGTTTTCCTTCAGATGTTTCTGCGAAGACGTGCCGGGAATCAACAGGATGTTCGGCGAGCGGCGCAGCAGCCAAGCCAGCGCGGTCTGCATCGGCGTCGCGCCGATCCGCGCAGCCGCGTCGTTCAGGATGGACGACTGCAACGGGCTGAACCCGCCCAGCGGAAAGAACGGCACGTAGGCGATCCCTTCGCGGGCCAGGTCGTCGATCAGGGCATCGTCGGCCCGGTGGGCGACGTTGTACTGGTTCTGCACGCAGACGATGTCGCAGATGCCGCGGCCTTCTTTCACCTGCGTGGCCGTCACGTTGCTCAACCCGATGTGGCGGATCAGCCCTTGCTGCTGCAGGCCGGCCAGCACGGACAGCGGCGCTTCGATGGACCCTTCCGCCGGGCCATGGACGTCGAACATGGCGCGCAGGTTGACCACGTCCAATACGTCGCGGCCCAGGTTGCGCAGGTTGTCGTGCACCGCGCGGGTCAGCTGCTCGGCCGAGAACGCGGGATTCCACGAGGCATCGTCGCCGCGCACCGCGCCCACCTTCGTCACGATCACCAGATCGTCGGAGTAGGGGGCCAGCGCTTCCCGAATCAATTGATTGGTGATGTGCGGGCCGTAGAAATCGCTGGTGTCGATGTGGTTCACGCCGGCGGCAACCGCGTCGCGCAGCACGGCAAGCGCGGCATCACGGTCCTTCGGCGGACCAAAGACGCCCGGGCCGGCGAGCTGCATGGCGCCATAGCCAAGCCGATAGACCTGGCGTGCGCCGAGGGTGTAGGTGCCGCTGTCTGCGAGTTGGGTCATGTTGGGTTCCTTGTTTCAGTGAAGGAGTGGGGATGGGCAAACGATAGAGCTTTCGCCACTGGCTGATAAGCCAATACAATCCGCACGGCTTGTACGGAAAAATGCACAATGGCGACTGACCTCGATCACCTCCATGCCTTCGTCGCCGTCGCGCGCGCGCGAGGATTTCGCGAAGCGGCCCGGACGGCGGGCACCAGCGCGTCGCGCCTGAGCGACACCGTGCGCCGCCTGGAGGCGCAGCTTGGCGTGCGGCTTTTCAACCGAACGACGCGCTCCGTGGCGCTGACCCAGGCCGGCCAGGAACTGCTGGCCCGGCTGGCGCCCGCGCTGACCGAGGTCGAGGCGGCGCTGGACGCCGTCAACGGGTTCCGCGACAAGCCGGCGGGCACGCTGCGGCTCAACGTGCCGCTAAGCGCGGCCAAGCTGGTGCTGCCGTCCATCGTCCCCGACTTTCTGGCGGCCTATCCCGATATCCGACTGGAGGTCGTTGCCGAGGAAAGCTTTGTCGACGTGCTGGCTGCCGGCTGCGACGCAGGCATCCGCTACGACGACCGGCTGGAACAGGACATGATCGCCGTGCCCATCGGCCCGCGCGTGCAGCGCTTTGCAGCCGGCGCCTCGCCCGACTACCTGAACCGGCGCGGGCGGCCCGCGCATCCCGAAGACCTGATGCAGCACGCCTGCCTGCGCGGCCGCTTTCCCAGCGGGGCGATGCCTGCGTGGGATTTTGAGCGGGGCGGAGAGACCGTGCGTATCGATGCGTCCGGACCGTTGGTCGTGCAGATTGGGGGCGCGGTCGATCTCGCTGTAGACGTCGCCATCGCGGGGGCGGGCGTCATGTATCTGTTCGAAGATTGGCTGCGCCCGCACTTTGAAAGCGGGGCGCTGGAGCCCGTGCTGGAGCCGTGGTGGCCGCAGTTTTCGGGGCCATTTCTGTACTACTCGGGCCGTCGCCTGGTGCCGTCGCCGCTGAAGGCGCTGATCGACTTCATCAAGGCGCGGCCGTTTCCTTGAGCGGCGCGCCGCGTCTCGCCGCCCCGCGCCGTTTGATGCACAATCGCCTGATGCACCTGGATCCCGAAGACCTCGCCAAGATCACGTCCCTGACGCTCGCCCATTACGAAGAGAACGCCGATTCCTTCCAGGCCGGCACGCGGGACCACGACGTCAGCCAGAACATCGCCGCGTTGCTGCGGCACATTGACGGTGAACCGCCGTTCGACATCCTCGATCTGGGTTGCGGGCCGGGGCGCGACCTGAAGACCTTCCTCGCGATGGGACACCGGCCCGTGGGCCTTGACGGCACGCCGCGTTTCGTGGAAATGGCGCGTGCGGCAAGCGGGTGCGAGGTCTGGGAGCAGGACTTCCTGCGGCTCCAACTGCCCGCGGCGCGCTTTGACGGCATCTTCGCCAACGCCGTGCTGTTTCATGTGCCGGGGCAGGAACTGCCGCGTGTGCTCAAGGAGTTGCGGGCAGCACTGCGGCCACGCGGGGTGCTGTTCAGTTCCAATCCCCGGGGCGGCAACCAGGAAGGCTGGAATCGCGGGCGCTATGGGGCGTACCACGATCTCGACGGCTGGCGTGCGCTGATGGAGGCCGCCGGATTCGAAGAGCTTGAGCATTACTACCGGCCCGATGGACTGCCGCGCGAGCAGCAGCCGTGGCTGGCTAGTGTGTGGCGCCGGCGGGATTAGCGGGGCGGAACTGAAAGGCGTCGATGAGCGGCTATCCCGTGGCCAGGCAATCGGGGGCAGACGGCAGAGCGGCCGCCTCCTCGCGTCGCGTCATTCAGGTGGCCGGTTCAAAACTCGCTCGTAGTGACTCAGGTCAGCGTCCGAAAAGCAGCAGAAGATGACCTCTTGAATTGAAGAATCCCTGGACAGGCTTACACGAACGGTATCGACCGCAATCTGCGCCGCCAAATCAATGGGATAGCCATAGATGCCGGTACTGATGCTGGGAAACGCAATCGAAGCTACGCCTTTTTCCTCCGCCAGCGCAATGCAGCGTTGATAGCAGCTTGCCAGGAGCGCCGGCTCCCCGTTATTCCCCCCGCGCCAAACCGGGCCCACCGTGTGAATGATGAAGCGCGCGGGCAGCCGATATCCGCCGGTCACCTTTGCGTCGCCCGTCTTGCATCCGCCAAGCAGCCGGCACTCATGCACCAGATCAGGTCCCGCGGCACGATGAATCGCGCCATCTACGCCGCCACCGCCCAGCAATGAGGAATTGGCGGCATTGACGATCGCGTCCACTTGAAGCTTGGTGATGTCTGAGCGGATGGCTCGCAGTGGGGTGGGCATTTGAATTCTCCTCGTGACGGGAATGCAGCGGCATTATCCCGGCGCCATTCAAGTGGTCAACCGCCGGCACTTCTGCCGCACCGACGTGTCGGACGGCCACTTTATCGCCAAGCCGAGCGTGTCTGACGGCTGCTTTATCGCCGATTCCGAGCGTGTTTGATGGCTACTTTATCGCCATTTCCAGGCGCCCTCGGCCGAACTCCTGGGATCAATACCGGCCGACTACAATGAGCGCCGCCCACGCAGGTCGCTGGGTGTCCATCGCTGACCACCGCTCAGTGGCGCCGGCGCAGGAAATCCGCTTTCCCTCTCGACGTCCCTTTCATGGTTGCCTCCACGCTCGTTGGCATGCTGTGCGCACACCTGCTGTGCTTTTCCGGCATGTTCCTGCTTATCAGCCGTCGCCTGCCAGAAAACAGGATGGGGATGGACGTCTTCGCCGTCGGCAATCTGCTGCTCGCGGCGGCCTACATCCTGCAACTGGTCGAAGGCGGTCCCGCCTGGAGCGTGATGAGCGTCGTCAATCACTGCCTGACGCTGGCCGCGCCAATCGCGTACCTGCTTGGCGCCATGCGATTCTTCGGACGCCAGGTGCGCCTGTGGTTGCCGCTGGCGGTGTTTTGCCTGGTGTATGGGTTACTGCAGTGGCTGGTGCAATGGCAATTCGGACCGGAAGCGCGCTACGCCATGCTGGCCGCGTCAGCGACGCTGCTCTTCTTCGCAATGACCGTCACGGTGCTGTGCGGCACGCGCACCTTCGCCAAAGACTTGCGCGCAGAGATGATCTTCTTCGCGTGCCTGATCGGCGGAATCTGTGTGCTGAACGCGCTGAAGTTTCTGAAGATTACGGAAGGCGGCCTGGACGCGCTGCACATGGACAGCCGCTTCCAGATGATTTTCTACATCTATATGTCGACGCTTGCCACCATCGTGCCGCCTTCCATTGTCTGGCTCGTGCTGCGCCGGCTGACCGATAGTCTACGCAATATGGCGGCGCGGGATCCGATGACGGATCTGCTTAATCGCCGGGGACTGACGGAGGCGCTAGTTCAATACTTCAACGGCCGGAACGCGGCGCCTGCGTATTTGCTGGTGTTGGATGTCGATCATTTCAAGCGGATCAACGACAGCTACGGCCATCAGGCGGGCGATGAGGTGATTTGCCAGGTGGCGGGGCTGCTTCGTGCTGGTGTGCGGCGTGGGGATTTGACCGGGCGGATCGGGGGAGAGGAGTTTGTCGCTGTGCTGCTAGAAGCGGACTTGGCAGACGTCATGGTCCTGGCGGAACGGCTGCGCGCCAGCCTTGAGAACCAGCCGATCCACGTCACCGGCGGCCACGAACCGCTGCACTGCACGGTCACGATCGGCGTTTCGTCAAGATTTAATGGAGCGAATAGTTTGGCGGGGGCGCTTCGGGAGGCAGATGCGGCGCTTTATCGAGGGAAGGCCGGGGGGCGGAATCGGGTAGAAGTGGGCGGTAGTGACGCCGAAAGCGCGATCACCGGAGTGGCGTTAGTGAAGGAAAGTTGTGAGCCATTTACATTTGATGGGGACGACGCATCGCAGCCCCGCCGTCTACGTGGGTCCTAATCGCGACGTGCGGGGACGTCCGTAAATGTCTGCTTCCGGGCAGGAACGCACTTTCCCTCACAGTTCCTAATCTACGAAATTTTCGAGGTTCCATGAGACCACTGGAGCGCCAACGACCCGTTGCGCCTGGACCTTCTCCACGATTGCTTTCCTGTGTGCAGCACCCACAAGAAACACTAGTTGAGTGAGTGCGGTGCGGCTGCAATAGCCATTGATTTTCTCAAGTATTCCGGTCTCGCGACGGTCATGCGTCTCGCTCCAGAGCGCGTAGCACCGTTGCAATTTTGCGTCGCCGATCCATTCGACAGTTGCACGCATCTCATCGTAGATCGCTGCCCATGCTTGAGCGCAACGATCGCTGTTGAGGTATGGAAAACCGAGATCTCTCGTGGCTTGGCTGTGCTGATCCACCAGGCGACGATACGCGACGCTCGTTTGTTCGACCTTGTCGAACAGCTCCTTTGATTTTTGAAAGAATTCGTCGCTTGGCTTATCCAAGTCTACAGGCACTACGTCTACCGGCCAGCACTTGCGATAGCGGGCGACAGCAGCAGATTTCGAGACAGCCGAGAGAGCCATCGATATAGTCATCAAGATTGGCGGTTGGAATTTCAGCGAAGATGACGTCAGGCTGAAGGCGGTCAAGGATCGTCTGCAATTCCGACAAATTGGCACGCCCACATTCGGCGTGGACGGTTCCGATCAACGATATACGCATCAAATTTACTCTTGGGAGGCAGACTTGGTGGCGCCTGAAAGCGTTATAGCCGAAACTGTCCGCTGAGGGGCGGAAGCCTGCCGTCACCAACGACTGCCCGCCGCCCTGAGCGATCATTAGTTCCGGTCTCTTCTTGTGATCGATGAAAATTCGGGGGAGTTTCCACGCAGACGAGAGCATTGGCATAATTGAGCGCTTTTGGCATTTTTCGCCCGAGGCGCTCAGCCAGCCGGTACAAGCCTTCTAGAACCGCCATAAAGCGACCGCTTCCCAACCCAGCATCCCAGCACCAAAAGCGCGGCATAAACCACGAGCATCACCTCCGACACCACATTGGAATCCGCGGCGCGTATCAGTTGGTCCCAAGTCATCGCTCGAATCGCCAGAAAGCCTAGTCCAACCCCCAGCACCTGTGCCAGCCAGAACGCCAGCGTACCGAGGACGACTGCCCGTCCTTGGCGCGCGTCACCGATCGAGTGCGGCAGAATCCTCAGGCAAACGACGGTGCACAGCGCCAGAAGCAGAACTGGCAGGATCAGGAAGCCGAGCGCGTATTGCAGCCAACCCACGGTGAGCGACTGCGCGTTCAGGTAGCTGCCCATGGCGATGCACACGCTCAGTTGCCAGCCCAGGATCATCAACCCGGCACTCCAGGCCGCGTGGCGTTGTTCATACGCCGGGCCACCGGCTTGGTCCGCGGGCTGCACGGTCAGCGTGGCGATGCGCACGGCGAGATATGCGCCCAGGACTTCCAAGGCAACGGCCAGGGCACCGAGGAACAGGCCCCACGTCAGGAATTTGTTGGCCGTGCCAGCGTGTTGCGCGGCGTACAGGACCAGCGCGCTTTGCAGATAGATCATGAGGGCCGACACGGCCAGCGAGAACACCAGCGTCAAGATGATGACGATGCCGAAAAGCTTTCCGGCGCGTTCACGGCGTGCGTATTTTGCTGCCGCAGCCAGCGATGCGTGGTGCTCCATACGGTCAAACCGACAAAGATGGACGAGGCCGCGATGTTTGCCAGAAATGGCACCAGGTACTGCGGAAGGCTGAACGTCTCGCGCAGTTGCGCGGATTCGGGCAATCCGATCAACGTGTAGCCTTGCAGCAGCGCGGCGTAGGCCACGCGCACGATGACGACTGTCAATGCCAGGCGCAAAGCGAGAGAGCAGGGGGAGCGGGCGGGAGCGGTCATCGACGTTGTGCGTAAGTGGCCAGAGACAGCAGCGGAAGAATTAGGGATCGACCATAGCACGGCGCTACCGCAGAACGACATACCGCTCCGCGACGCGCTGACGCCCGCTGCTTTTGCCCGCACGGTGATTGGCGCGAGGGCGCGGGCGCCCGCGAGGCGCCATTTGGATAAGCAGGTTCACGCTGCGCCAGGCAACGTCCGTGATCGTCAGATCTGCAACGCCCAAAACGCGACCGCGCCCGCATGCCGGTAACTGGCATGCGGGCGCGGGTCACTGGCGGCGCGCTAGCCTCAATGCATCTGCCCGTACTTCCCGGCGTTGAAGTCCTGGATGGCCTCCACGATTTCGGCCTGCGAGTTCATCACGAAGGGCCCGTAGCCAACGACCGGCTCATCGATCGGCTCGCCGCTCAGGATCAGGAACACGGCGTCGTTATTCGCTTCGACCGTGATGTCCTCTCCCTCTTGCGAGAACAGCGCCAACTGCGCATCCCGCGCGACAGCTTCGCCGTTGACCAGCACCGTGCCGCGCAACATCACGAGCATGCTGTTGCGGCCCGCCGGTATCGGGAAGGTCGCCGTCTTACCCGCCGCCAGCTTCACATCCCAGACATCCATCGGCGTGAAAGTCCGCGCCGGACCCGTCTGGCCACCGTAGCTGCCCGCGATCACGCGCAGCGAACCCGCGTCATCCGGCAACGCCACGACCGGGATGTCCGCATTGAGAATGCCCTGATAACCGGCCGGCGCCTTCTTGTCCTTGGCGGGCAGGTTGACCCAGAGCTGCACCATCTCCAGTTTTCCGCCCGTACGGGTGAAGGCGTGGGAATGGAATTCCTCGTGCAGGATGCCCGACGCCGCCGTCATCCACTGGACGTCGCCGGGGCCGATGACGCCGCCGTTGCCGGTGGAGTCGCGGTGTTCGACTTCGCCGCTGTAGACGATGGTCACGGTTTCGAAGCCGCGATGCGGATGCTGGCCGACGCCGCGGGGCTGGCTGGCAGGGCCGAATTCGGCGGGGCCGGCGTAGTCCAGCAGCAGGAACGGGCTGGTGTCGCGGCCCTTGTCGTTGTACGAGAACATGGAGCGCACCGGAAATCCGTCGCCCACCCAGTGGGGACGGGGGCTGGCGTGCACGCCTAGGATCTTCTTCATGGTGAGGTTTCCTGTTGCGCGGCCCCTTCGGGGCCGTTCGTCATAGGCAAGAAGATAAGGGCGGAATGCCGATATCGGTAGTGCCCGTGGCTGATAAGCACTGTTCCATGGGGCGAACGATCATCGCGCGGCGGCAAGTCACGCCCGCGCCGGGCAGGTATCCTTCCGGGCATGGACAAGATCAGGGACGAAATCGCGGCGGCGCGGTTTGAGACGGTGGTGACGGGATTTGCCCCGGTCGTGGGGGAGGGTGCGCGCGTGCTGGTGCTGGGCTCCATGCCCGGCGTGGCCTCGCTGCGGCAGGTGCAGTACTACGCGCATCCGCGCAATGCGTTCTGGCCCCTGGCAGCGCGGATCTACGGGTTTGATCCGGGCCTGGCCTACGACGAGCGCTTGCGTGCGTTGCAGGCTAACGGCGTGGCGCTGTGGGATGTGTTGCAGGCCTGCGAGCGGCCGGGCAGTCTGGATGCCGACATCCGGGGCGATACGCTGGTGCCGAACGATTTCCAGGCATTTTTGAGCCTTCACCCGTCCATCGGGCGCATCTGCTTCAATGGTGCGAAGGCCGCGGCAATGTTCCGGCGGCATGTGCTCCCGACGTTGCAGGCGCCCGGGCTCGACATTTACGAGCTGCCCTCGACGAGTCCCGCCCACGCGGCGGCCAGTTTCGAGCAGAAACTGACGGCGTGGGAGCCCGCTTTGAAGTTTTCGACGCGCTGAAACTGCAGCCCGTGGCCAGATCGCATGGCGTAATTCCCGACCACCCCTCGCGCCAACCGCGATTGCGCCGTTCCACGCCGCCTCGACTCCGTCCCCCAATTGACAGATATCAAGGCTCTATATAACTACAGGTGATAAGTTAATTTCCGTAACACTTAAACGTTTCGGAGTTTAACGATGCACACCCCCCACAGCCCCCCGGAAACGCCGCTCCCGGGCAAACGCGGTTTCCTGAAAGGGCTCCTAGGCCTGGGCGCCGCCGCCTCGGTCATTCCCATCCACGCTGAGGCCGCGCCGGGGCTCAATGGCCAACCGCCGCGCCGGCCCGGCATGGCCGGCAAGCGCTACGGCATGGTCGTCGACATGCGCAAGTGCATCGGCTGCCAGTCCTGTACGGTGAGCTGTTCGCTGGAAAACGTACCGCCCATCGGACAGTTCCGCACCACCGTCCTGCAGTACGAAGTCACGCCCGATAGCGGCGGCCCCTGTTCGATGGTGATGCTGCCGCGCCTGTGCAACCACTGCGACAAGCCGCCCTGTGTGCCGGTCTGTCCGGTGCAGGCCACGTTTCAGCGCGAGGACGGCATCGTGCTGGTCGACAACGCGCGCTGCGTGGGTTGCGGCTATTGCGTGCAGGCCTGTCCCTATGACGCCCGCTTCATCAATCACGAGACCCAGACTGCGGACAAATGCACGTTCTGCGAGCACCGGCTGGAAGCCGGACTGCTGCCGGCCTGCGTGGAAAGCTGCGTTGGCGGCGCGCGCGTGATCGGCGACATGAACGATCCGGACAGCGCGATATCCCGGATGCTGGCCGAACACAAGGCCGACATCAAGGTGCTCAAGCCCGAGATGAAGACCGATCCCCACGTCTTTTACATCGGCCTGCCCGATGCGTTCGTGCACCAGGTCGACGGCCAGGCCGGCGTGCGCCTGGCGGGTGGTCACTGACACGGAAGGGGAGACTCTCATGCGAATTTCTGAATTGCTCACGCCGGTATACGACGCTGCCTGGTTGCCCTGGGCCGTGCAGTATTTCTTTCTGATCGGCATCAGCGCGACCACCGCGCTGACCGCCGCCTTTGCGACGTTCGGGCGGGCGGATTCCGCCCCGCGCCGCTTGCTGCCGGCGGCGGTGACGGTGCTGCTGGTCAGCGCCATCGCCGCACCGGTGTCGCTGCTGGCCGACCTGCATCAGCCCGGCCGTTTCTGGCACTTCTATGCGCACATCACGCCGTGGTCGTGGATGTGGCTGGGGGCGTTGCTGCTGCCGGTCTTCGTGACGCTGGCGCTGCTGTTCTGCGCGGCGTGGTGGTGGGGGCGGATCGGGTGGCTGCGGGTGGTGGCGGCGGCCCTGGCGCTGTCGGCGCTGTCCATCCTGGTCTACACCGGGGCCGAGGTAATGGTGCTGCGTTCGCGGCCGTTGTGGCACACCGTGTTCCTGCCGGTGAACTTTGCGCTGACCGCCTGGCTGGGCGCGTTGGGTGCAATGTTCCTGGTGGGCCGCTGGCTGCCCGGCGGATTGCGCGCGTTGCCGGTGGAGATGTTGCGCCGGCTGAGCGTGACCGCCGTCGTGATGATGGCGCTGGGCGCGGGGGCGTGGGTGCTGCTGGGCCTGCTGGGACTGGATCCGTCCTTCGAGGCTGCGCTGCGGCTGTTCGCAGGCTTTCCGATCTGGCGCCTGAGCCTGGCGGGCGCCGTGATCACGGCCTTCTGCATCGTCGGGCTGTTGCAACGGCCGGCGCGCACGCTGGCGGCGCCGCTGCCGTCGGCCGCGTTGGCGCTGACGATGCTGGGCGCGGCGTGGATCTTCCGCTGGGTGGTTTTCATGAGCGTGCAGGGCGTGCCCAAGTACGGCGCCGGGCTGTACCTGTATGAGATGCCGTGGGGCAGCGACGGGCTGCTCGGCATGGTGGGCGTGCTGGGGCTGTGCGTGGCGCTGATCACCGCCGTCACCTGGGCCCTGGACATCTTCCCCGCGCGCGCACGCGCCGTGGCCGCCTGAGCGCGCCAAGACGATAAGCACATGGATAAGAAAGCAATGGACAAGCAACACGAAGATGACAAGCGCCGCGACGCTGACGATGGCCCGGACCAGCCGCGCGACGAGGCACGGCGCAAGCTGATGATGCGCGGCGGCATGGTGGCCGGCGGTATGGCAGCGTTTGCGGCGGGCTATGGCGACACGGTCGTCAAGGCGGTGAAGGGCCTGGCGCAGGGCACCGCGGGCGTGCCGACGACGCACGCCGTGCGCGGCAATTCGCTGACGCCGGAGTTTCGCATTGATCCGCTGACCGGTGCGCTGAGCGCCCAGCCGGGCCAGATCGTCAGCCCGTCGAGCTGCCTGGGCTGCTGGACGCAATGCGGTGTGCGGCTGCGCGTGGACACCGCTGAGAACCGCATCCTGCGCGTGGCCGGCAACCCGTACCACCCGCTGGCCACGACGCGGCCCGCCGCGATGGACACGCCCGTGCGCGATGTCTATGCGCAACTGGGCGGCGATAGCGGGCTGGAAGGGCGCGCCACGTCGTGTGCGCGCGGTTCGGCCATGTTGGAGCAGATGGACAGCCCGTACCGGGTATTGCAGCCGATGAAGCGCGCCGGCAAGCGCGGCGACGGCAAATGGCAGACGATCAGCTTCGAGCAACTGGTGCAGGAAGTCTGTGAAGGCGGCGACCTGTTCGGCGAAGGCCACGTGGACGGCCTGCGCGCGATCTTCGACCGCGAGACGCCGCTGGACCCGGACAATCCGGAGTACGGCGCGAAGGTCAACCAGTTCCTCTTTACCGACGCGTCCAACGAAGGGCGCACGCCGCTGATCCAGCGCTTTGCCGGGCAGTCGTTTGGCACGGTCAACTTCAGCAATCACGGCTCGTACTGCGGCCAGAGCTTCCGGGTGGGCGCGGGCGCGGCGCTGGGCGACCTGAAAGGCATGCCGCATGGCAAGCCGGATTGGGACAACGCGCGCTTCGGGCTGTTCATCGGCGCGGCGCCCGCGCAGGCCGGCAACCCCTTCCAGCGCCAAGCCCGCCAATTGGCCGAGGCACGGGTGCGCCCGGGGGAATCGGCGTTCAACTATGTGGTCGTGTCGCCCGTGCTGCCGGCCTCGTCCAGCCTGTCGGCGGGATCGGGCAATGAATGGGTGTCGGTCAATCCGGCCAGCGACCTTGCGCTGGCGATGGGCCTGATCCGCTGGATTCTGGACAATGAACGTTTCGACGCGCGCATGCTGTCGCAACCCGGTCCGAACGCCATGAAGGCGGCGGGCGAGGCGGCGTGGACCAACGCGACGCATCTGGTGGTGGCCGAACCGGACCATCCTCGCCTGGGCGCGTTTCTGCGTGGCGCCGACATGGGCTGGGCGCGCCCGGCCGATGCGGACGAGAAATGGGAGGACGTGTATGTCGTGCATCTAGCCGACGGCACACTGGCGCCGCACACGACGGCGTCATCGGCGGACCTGTTTGTGGACGACACCATCGCCGCGCCCGGCATGGCAGGTAGCCAGGACGCGCTGCGGGTGCGGACCTCGCTGACCCTGCTGCGCGAGGAGTCGCGCCGCAAGACGCTGGACGAGTACGCCGCGCTTTGCGGGGTGCCGGCGGCCAAGATCGCGTCGCTGGCCGAACGCTTCACCAGCCACGGCAAGCGCGCCGTGGCCGATGCGCACGGCGGCACGATGAGCGGGTCGGGCTTCTACACCGCGTACGCCATCGCCATGCTGAACACGCTGGTAGGCAACCTGAACGTCGAGGGCGGACTGGTGCTGGATGCCGGGCCATTTCCACCTTACGGCATGGGGCCGCGCTACAACATCGCCGGCTTTGCCAACAAGGCCTCGCCCAAAGGCGTGTCGCTGTCGCGAAACCGCTTTCCGTACGAGAAGTCCAGCGAGTTCAAGCGCAAGAAGGCCGCGGGCCAGCCGGCGTATCCGGCGGCGGCGCCCTGGTATCCGGCTACCGGCGGACTCAGTTCGGAGATGCTGGCGTCGGCGCTGGCGGGCTATCCGTATCGCGCCAAGGTCTGGTTCAACCATATGAGCAACCCGGTGTACGGTATTGCCGGGTTCCGCCACGTGGCGCTGGAAAAACTGAAGGATCCGCGCATCCTGCCGCTGGCGGTGTCGATCAACCCGTTCATCAACGAGACCAACGCGCTGGCCGACTACATCGTGCCGGACACCGTCACGTACGAAAGCTGGGGCGTGTCGGCGCCGTGGGCCGACGTGGTGGCCAAGGCCTCGACCGTGCGCTGGCCTGCGGTGCAGCCGCGCGTGTCGCGTACCGCCACGAACGAGCCGGTGTGCCTGGAGACCTTCCTGATCGCGTGCGCCAAGCGCCTGGGCATGCCGGGGTTTGGCGAGGGCGCCATCTCGGACAAGGACGGCGGCAAGTACGCGCTGGACACGCCCGAGGATTTCTTCCTGCGCGGCATGGCCAACATCGCGTTTGCGGCGGGACGTCCGGTGCCGGAGGCCAGCGACGACGACATGGCGCTGACCGGCGTCGACCGCTACCGCGACCTGTTGCAGACCAAGCTCAAGCCGGGCGAATGGCGGCAGGTTGCGATGCTGATGAGCCGGGGCGGGCGTTTCGACCGGATGGACGACGCGTGGACGCAAGCCGGCGAACAGCCGCGCCGCACGCGCGTGGCCTACGCCAAGCCGCTGCATGTCTGGAGCGAGGAATTGGCGGAGTTCCGCCATGCGATGACGGGCGAGCGCTACAGCGGCTGTCCCACCTGGTATCCGACGCGCCTGGCAGACGGGCGCGATATGCGGGATGAATACCCGCGTGAGGACTGGCCTTTCCTGCTGAGCTCGTTCAAGTCCAACCTGATGAGCTCGATGTCGATCGGCGTGAACCGCCTGCGGCAGGTGCATCCGCACAACCCCGTGTCGATCAGCCGGCAGGACGGCGAACGGCTGGGCATCCGCAACGGCGATACGGTCCGCATCGTGACGCCGGGTGGGTCGGTGACGGGGTTGGCCCTGCTGCGCGATGGGGTTCAGCCGGGCGCGGTGGGCATCGAGCACGGTTACGGGCATACCGAGCTGGGCGCGCGCGCGCATGTCGTCGACGGCAAGCCGATGCCGCACGATCCGGCACTGGCGGCGGGGGTCAATCTGAACGATCTGGGCTTTGGGGACGCGACGCGCGGCCAGCACGCCAATGTCTGGATCGATTGGGTATCGGGCGCGGCGGTGCGGCAGGGCTTGCCGGCGCGGATCGAGCGGGTTTGAGCCAAAAGCGCTGACGGCGGAAGCGGTCAGCGCACGACGGTGTCAGCCACCAGTTCCAGCCCGTCGGCGCGCGGCCCCACGTCCGTCAGCACGCCGCTCAGGTCGCCGGCCTGGGCGGCAGCATTGCCCGAACGGCTGACGCGGATCTCCACGCGCACCTCGCCGGCTTTGGACAGCGTGGCATCCGGCGACATGGACGTGCTGTCGTCCAGCACGAACGCCCGCGGCAGGTCCGCAACCTGCATCTTCAGGATGGCGACCGGCATGCGGGATCCCTCCATGGGGCGCGCCAGGATGAAGACGGTGTCGTTCGGCGCGACCTGGCCGCGCAGCGTGTCGGCGATGCGGGCCTGACCGGCGATGCGGGCGGGCGCGGAGGGCGTGGCGGCCGGAGCGGCGGGCGTTGCGGAAGCAGCCGGCGTCGACCCTGCCACCGCAGGCGATGCGGACGAATTACCCGACGCAGCCGCCACTGAAGCTCCCCCAGCCCCACCCGTCGCCATGGCGCGCGCCTGCGCGATATTCGTCTGGATCTGCCGCGCCGCCTCCGACTCTGCCGGCAGCAGCCTTTGCAACCGTTCCCAGTGCGTGAGCGCCTCGGCGGCGTCGCCGCGGCGCAGCGCCATCATGCCGGCCAGCGCCAACGCCTTGGGCTGATCCGGCTCGGCCTGCAGCGCCTGCGCGACGGCCGCGATGGAATCCTCGTCGGGCTGGCCCTGCCGCGCCGACAGCAGCGCGTCGGCCAGATCGGCCAACACCACGGGCTGGCCGGGCACCAGCCGCAGCACCTCCCGATACGCGGCAATGGCGTCGTTGTAGCGGCCCAGCGTTTCGTACGATCGGCCCAGCATGTACCAGCCATCGGCATCATCGGGCGAGGCGCGCAGGCGCTGGGCCAGCGCGTTGATCGCCAGCGCCATGTCGTTGTCCGCCTCCTGCGCATGGGGTTCAGGCGCTTGCGCCATGGCGATCGTGGCCGCCGCGCGCGGATTGCCCAACTGCCCGTACAACAGCACGGCGGCCACCGGGACGGCCACCGTCAGCACGCACGCCGCGGCAATGCCGGCGCGCTGTCCGCCCAGCCGTGCGCAGGGATCACGGCGCATCGCCAGGTCCTGCAGCAGATCGCGTTGCAGCTCTTCGTCGGCGCGGGCGTGCGCCTGCGGGCTGAGCGCGCCGTTAGCCAGATCGCGTCGCAGTTGCTCCCGCTGCGCCAGATAGAAGGCGCGCACGCTGGCGTCCGACGCGGTCTCCGCGGCCGGCGTGCGGCGCAGCAGCGGCGGCACGAGGCAAAGCAGGGTGGCCAGCAGCAGGGCCAGGACGATGAGCCAGAGCGTGGTCATGAGCCGGAATCCAGGAAGCGGGCGGCGCGGGCGCGTTCGTCCGCGGTCAGCGGTGCGCGCGTGCCGGCGCGCCGTTTCAGCGTGCGCACCAGCACCAGGAAGCCCACGGCCAGCAGCGCGAAGGGGCCCACCCACAGCAGCCAGGTAATCGGCTTGAAGGGCGGGTCGTAGCGCACGAAGTCGCCGTAGCGGTCTTCAAAGAAGCGCATGATTTCCGTGTCGCTCTTGCCTTCGGCAAGTTGGCCGCGGATGAGCTTGCGCATGTCCAGGGCGAGGGGCGCGTTGGATTCGGCCAGGGTCTGGTTCTGGCAGACGAGGCAGCGCAGGCCGTGCGCGAGCTTGTCGGCGCGCTGTTCCTGTTCGGGTGACAGCACGGGTGAGGGAGCCGGCGCGGCGCGAAGGGGCGTCGGGGTCAGGAATGTGACCAGCAGGCCGGTCACCAGGACGGCCTGAATGGCGACCGTTATCAGCTTGCGGGGCAACCGAAGCCACGGCCTCAATGGACGGCGTTGCACACGCCGGGCCCTCATTGCAGCGCCTCGATGACAGGCTGCAAGCGGGTACGCCAGAGCTCCGGCGTGATCAGCCCCAAATGCTTGTACCGGATGCGGCCGTCGCCGTCGATCACGAACGTCTCGGGCACGCCATACACGCCGTATTCGATGCCGACGCGCCCGTCGACATCGCTGGCGGAGGCCAGATACGGATTGCCATTGCGCGCCAGCCACTGCCGCGCCTCGTCGGGCTTGTCTTTGTAGTTCAGTCCGTAGAGCGCAATGCCATGGCGCTGCGCCGCCTCGCGCAGCACGGGCAGTTCGTCCTTGCACGGTCCGCACCACGACGCCCACACATTCAGCAGCCAGACCTTGCCCCGCTGCGATTCCACGTCCAGTGTCTTGCCGGGCTCCAGCAGATCCGGCAGGCCGATGGCGGGCGCGGGCTTGTCGATCATCGCTGACGGCACCGCGCGCGGGTCGCGCGACAGCCCCTTCGCCAGGAACGTGGCCATAGCCAGGAACACGGCAAGCGGCAGCAGATAGCGCAGCATCAATAGCCCTCCCGCGCCGCGCCCGCGGCCTCGGGCAGGGCAGCGTGCGCGTCCTTGCGCGCCTGCGCCTCGCGCGCGCGCCGGTAGCGTCCGTCGCCCGCCGCCAGCAGTCCGCCCAGCGCCATCAGGATGCAGCCGGTCCAGATCCACGTCATGAAGGGCTTGACCTGGATGCGCACGGTCCAGGCGTTATCGGCCACGGGTTCGCCCAACGCCACAAACAGGTCGCGGGTAAAGCCGCTGTCGATGTCAGCCTGGCTGAGCGCCATGTCCTGCACGGTGTAGTGGCGCTTTTCCGGATACAGCGTGACCACGGGTTTGCCATCGCGCATCACTTGGAAAACGGCGCGTTGCGCGGTGTAGTTGGGGCCGGTGGCCGGGCCGATGCCGGCAAACGTGAACTGGTAGCCGCCGGCTTCCTGCGTGGCGCCCACGTCGACACGAAGCTCGCGTTTGACCTCATAGCCGTTGGCCAGCGTGACGCCCGCGATGAAGATGCCGATACCCGCATGCGCCAGCAGCATGCCGTACCACGAGCGCGGCTGGCGGGTCAGCCGCCGCAGCAACTCGCCATCGCCGTCCGTCAGGCGTTGCCACGCGTGCGCGCCGGCGCTGGCGACCGACCAGGCGGCCAGCCACAGGCCCAGCACGATCATCGGCGAACCGAAGCGCGAAGCGCCGGGCATCGCCAGCGGCACAAGCACCGCCGTCAGCACGCTGACCGCAAAGGCCACGCGCAGGCGCTTGCCCAGGTGGGGAAGCTCTGCCTGTTTCCAGCGGGCGACCGGTCCGACTCCCATCAGAAAGATCGCAGGCGTCATCAGCGGCACGAACACGGCTTCGAAGTAGGGCGGTCCGATGGAGATCTTGCCCCACTCAAGCACGTCCAACACGACCGGATACAACGTGCCCAGCAGCACGGAGCCCGCCGCGACCGTCAGCACGACGTTGTTGGACAGCAGCAGCGATTCGCGCGACAGCAGCGAAAAGCCGCCGCCCAGCCCGACCGTGGGCGCGCGCCAGGCGTACAGGGCGAGCGAACCGCCCACGATCACCGTCATGAAGGCAAGGATGTACAAGCCGCGGCCGGGATCCACGGCAAAGGCATGGACCGAGGTCAGCACGCCCGAGCGGACCAGGAACGTGCCCAGGATGCTGAGCGAAAACGTGCAGATGGCCAGCAGCACCGTCCAGCTGCGGAAGGCGCCGCGCCGCTCGGTGACGATCAGCGAATGAATCAGCGCGGTGCCTGCCAGCCACGGCATGAAGGAGGCGTTCTCGACTGGATCCCAGAACCACCAGCCGCCCCAGCCCAGCACGTAGTACGCCCATGCGCTGCCCAGCAGGATGCCGATGGTCAGGAACGTCCACGCGGCCAGCGTCCACGGCCGCACCCAGCGCGCCCACATCGCGTCCAGCTCGCCCGACAGCAGCGCCGCGATGGCAAAGGCGAACGCCACCGAAAAGCCGACGTAACCCATGTACAGCATGGGCGGATGCACGATCATGCCCGGGTCCTGCAACAGCGGGTTCAGGTCGCGGCCGGCCATCGCGGCCGGAATCAGGCGCTCGAATGGATTGGACAGGAACAGCATGAACAGCAGCAGGCCGACGCTGATCCAGCCCATCACCGCCAGCACGCGGCCCACGAAAGCCAAGGGCAGCCGCTTGCTGCACAGCGCCACGGCCAGCGTCCAGGCCGTCAGCAGGAGCTGCCACAGCAGCAGCGACCCTTCATGCCCGCCCCAGACCGCCGCGAAGCGGTAGCCAGCCGGCAGGTCGGCGTGGGAATTCGCGGCCACGTACAGGACCGAAAAGTCGTTGTGCACGAAGGCCCACGCCAGGCAGGCGAAGGCGAGCGTCGTCAGGCCGAACTGCCCGATGGCCGCAGGCCGCGCCACGCGCAGTCCCGCCTGCCAGCCGGTGGCAGCGCCGATGAGCGGCAGGATGCCCTGCGCCAGCGCCACCAGCAGCGCAAGGATGAGGGCGAAAAGGCCGATTTCCGGGATCATTTCGCCTCCGCCTGCAGGGTGGCGGCGGCTCGTTGCTCCGCCTTCTTGATCGCGTCGGCGGCTTCGGGCGGCATGTAGTTTTCGTCGTGCTTGGCCAGCACTTCGGTGGCGCGGAACACGCCGTCCGCGCCCATCTTGCCGGCCACCACCACGCCCTTGCCCTCGCGGAACAGGTCCGGCAGCAAGCCCTGATAGGTGACGGGCACGGCGTGGGCGGTGTCGGTCACGGCAAAGCGCAGCGTCAGGCCGTCGGCCTCCCGTTGCAGCGAGCCTTGTTCGACCAGGCCCCCGACGCGATAGCTGCCGCTGGCGGGCGCCTCGTGCGCGATGACCTGCGTCGGGCTGAAGAAGAACACCAGATTCGATTGCAGGGCGTTGAGCACCAGCGCGGTGGCCAGGCCCAGCAGGGCAAGGCCGCCCACGATGGCGAACGCGCGGCGTTTGCGCGGGCTCATCGGCGCGTCCTTCCTGCGTGACGCGCGGAACTGGCAACATCCTCCTGCCGCTGGCCGCTTCGACGCGCGCGCCGCCACAGCGCCAGCACTTCCCACGCCATCACCGCGAACGTGACGCCGTACGCGCCCAGGATGTACGGCCCGTGGCCTTGTAGCGAAAAGAGGGTGTCCCAGCTCATGGCGCCTCCGTCCGGGTGCCGCTTGCCGGCGCGCCCGGCTGTCCGCCGCCCATCTGTCCGGCGATCTTCTGAATGGCGCCCGGCTCGCGCGCTGCAATGATCCCGCGCACGCGCGCCAGCGCGACCGCCGCGCTGTACAGCCAGAACGCCGCCACCATCAGCAGCATCGCGGTCACCATGATGCG
Source organism: Achromobacter sp. UBA2119 (assembly GCF_002331005.1). Classification (NCBI taxonomy): domain Bacteria; kingdom Pseudomonadati; phylum Pseudomonadota; class Betaproteobacteria; order Burkholderiales; family Alcaligenaceae; genus Achromobacter; species Achromobacter sp. UBA2119. The sequence continues at coordinate 143,954 of NZ_DCYD01000002.1, forward strand.
CGCCATGCTCGGGGCGGTTGTCAGGTTGATCGACGCGCCCTGATGCAGCGTGCTCCACCACTGCACCGAGAAATAGATGATCGGCACATTGACCACGCCCGCCAGCAGCAGAATTGCGCCGCCCCGGTCCGCGCGCTGCGTATCGTCGGTGGCGGCCTGCAGCGCCATGAAGCCCAGGTACAGGAACAGCAGGATAAGCTCGGACGTGAGCCGCGCGTCCCACACCCACCACGTGCCCCACGTCGGCTTGCCCCACAGCGCGCCCGTCCACAGCGTCAGGAACGTGAAGATCGCGCCGGTGGGCGCCAGCGCGCGCATCATCATGAACGACAGGCGGGTGTTGAAGATGAGACCCAGCGCCGCATAGCCCGCCATCACCAGGTACAGAAACATCGACATCCAGGCCGCGGCCACGTGGATGAACAGGATGCGGTAGACCTCGCCCTGCTGGCTGTCCACCGGCGCCACCACAAGTCCCGTGTACAGCCCGGCCGCTGCCAGCAGCGCGGCGCCCACGGCGAAAAATGGAATCATCCGCCCGGCCAGCGGGTAGAACAGCGCCGGCGACGCGTAGCGCATCCAGCTCGATCGCATGGGGGCGGCGCGGGGGGAGTCGAAGGTGGAGGGATTGTGCATGGATACCTCAGTCCAGCGCCACGCGCAGCGCCGCCGACGCGCTCCACGGGCAAAGCAGGATCGCCAGGCACAGGCCGGCGCCCAGCAGCGAAAGCTGCGGCCCCGCGCCCAGGCCGGCATGCGTGGCCGACACGGCGCCCGCGCCAAAGATCAGCACCGGCACGTACAGCGGCAGCACCACCAGCGGCAGCAGCGCGCCGCCGCGCAGGCCCAGCGTCAGCGCCGCGCCCAGGCCGCCTACCAGCGCCAGTGTCGGCGTGCCCAGCAGCAGGGACAGCACGAGGATGCCGATGGCGTGCGGCGACAGGCCAAATTGCAGAGCCAGCACCGGGCTGGCAAGAATCAGCGGCACGCAGGTGCTGAACCAGTGCGCGCCCAGCTTCACGCCCACCAGCAGCGGCAGCGGATGCGGCGACACCAGCAGTTGCTCCAGCGCGCCGTTGTCGTAGTCCTGCGCGAAGGGACGATGCAGGCTCAGCAAAATGCCGAGCAGGGCGCAGACCCACAAGACCCCTGGCCCGATCGCCAGCAGCAGCACGGGATCGGGACCCACCGCCAGCGGAAACAGCGAACCCGTGACGATGAAGAACAGCGTCGCGCCCAGCGTGTCCGCCGGTCGACGCCAGGCCAGCCGGACTTCACGCAATGCCAACTGAGACAGCGTTGCCAGCATCCGCGTAATCATCCATGTTCAGGGTTTGGGTGTGATGGGCAGGCGTGCCGGGGGCGCGATGCGAGGCGACGACGGCGGCGCCGCCCGCGGCCAGATGCGCTTCAAGCGCCTGCGCCAGTTGTTCCAGGCTGGCCGCGTCCAGGCCCGCGTCGGGCTCGTCCAGCAGCCATAGCGGCTTGGCGCCCAGCACCACGGCGGCCAGCGCCAGCCGGCGGCCCTGGCCCTGCGACAGGCGCGCGGCGGGCGTGTGCAGGCAGGCGCCCAGGCGCCAGTCGTCAAGGCAGGCGGCGATCACGTCGTCGCGCCGCGGCGTGCCGGCCACATGCAGGCTGCACCGCAGGTTTTCCAGCGCGGTCAGGTCGCCCGACAGGCCGTTGCCGTGCCCCAGATACGCCGTGCGCGCAAAGTGAGCCGACGGATCACGGCGGATGTCGCCGTCCGGGTCGAAGATGCCGCCGTCCAAAGGGCGCAGCAGGCCGGCCAGCATGCGCAAGAGGCTGGTCTTGCCGCTGCCGTTGGTTCCCCGCACGTTCAACAGTTGCCCGGCGTGCAGATCAAAATCCAGCGCGCCGGGGCCGCCGCGCCGGCTGACCAGTCCGCGCGCGCTCAGCACCGGCAGCGGCGCGTCAGCGGGCTGCATTGGCCACCTCGTTGGACGCCCTGGCCGGCGGCGTCGCTTCGGAGGTCTGGCCAGGCGGAATGTGCGGCAGCGTATGGGCGATGCCCTTGTGGCAGTCGATGCAGGTCTTGGACCGGTCCGCGAGATAGGTCGAGTGCATGTTCTGCGCCCGCACGCTCTGCCGGGTGAAGTCCATGTACTCGTAGTTGTGGCAGTTGCGGCATTCCAGCGAGTCGTTCGCCTTGAAGCGCGCCCATTCGTGCTGCGCCAGTTCCAGCCGCTTGTCCACGAACTTCTCGCGCGTGTCGATAGTGCCGAAGATCTTGCCCCAGACCTCCTTGGACGCCTGCATCTTGCGGGCGATCTTGTCGGTCCAGTTGTGCGGAACGTGGCAGTCCGAGCACAGCGCCCGCACGCCGGAACGATTGGTGAAGTGGATCGTGCCCTTCAGCTCCGAGTACACGTTGTCGCGCATTTCATGGCAGCCGGTGCAGAACTTCTCGGTGTTCGTCAGTTCCATGGCTGTGTTGAACGCGCCCCAGAACAGGATGCCGCCGATGAACCCGCCCACCGTCAGAAAACCCAGGCTGAAGTGCACGCTGGGCCGGCGGATGATGTTCCAGTAACGCTTGATGAGCTTGACCATGACGGGCTCCTGTCCCTTACTTCTTGTCGGGCGCCGGAGCAGAGAGGCGCTTGAGGATCACGTCGATGTCCTGGAAATTGTTCGGGACCAGCGGCTTGGCCTCCGTTTGCGGCACGTGGCATTGCAGACAGAAGTACCGGCGCGGGGACACTTCGGCCAGCACGTTGCTGTCGCGGTCCATGTAGTGCGTCACGCTCAGCGGCACCGCCTGTGTCTGCTCGGTGTTGACGCGCGCGTGACAGGCCAGGCAGCGGTTGAAGTTCTTGTCGATCTGGTAGCCGTCGATCTTGTGCGGAATGGTGGGCGGCTGCATCGAGTACGTGCGCATGCGCCGCACGTCGCGGTTCTCGACCGGGGGCATCAGCGGCGGCGTGGCCGACTCGGTCAGGGGCGTCGGGCCCCGCATGGGATCAATCATCGGATCGGTCGGCGCGGCCCAGGCGTTTGTGCCGATCAGAAAGACCAGGGCGATCGAAGTGGCGCGAATGTTCATGAGCGTCTCCGTCGGCCGTCAAGCCTTGGTGATCTTGACCGCGCACTTCTTGAAGTCGGTCTGGAACGAGATCGGATCGGTGGCGTCGAGCGTGACCTTGTTGATCAGTTGGCCGGCATCGAACCAGGGCACGAACACCAGGCCGCGCGGCGGCTTGTTGCGTCCGCGCGTTTCCAGCCGGGTCTGCATCTTGCCGCGCCGCGACGCAATCTCCACCAGTACGCCGCGCCGCAAACCCATGGCCTGCGCGTCGTCCGGGTGCATGAAGCACACCGCATCGGGAAAGGCGCGGTACAACTCGGGCACACGCCGCGTCATCGACCCCGAATGCCAATGCTCCAGCACGCGGCCGGTCGACAGCCAGAAGGGGTATTCCTCGTCCGGCACCTCGGGGGGCGGCTCATAGGGCAGGGCATAGATATTGGCCTTGCCGTCGGGGTTGCCATAGAAGTTGAAGCCGGAGCCCACCTTCACGTACGGATCGGCCTTCTCGCGATAGCGCCAGCGCGTCTCGACTCCGTCCACCACAGGCCAGCGCAGGCCGCGCACCTGGTGATAGGTGTCAAACGGCGCCAGGTCGTGGCCATGACCGCGGCCGAATTCCGCATATTCCTCGAACAGGCCCTTTTGCACGTAGAAGCCGAACGCCTTGGCCTCATCGTTGGCGTATTCCGGGTCCAGTTCCGTATTCGGAAACTTGTTGACCTTGCCGTTTTCGTACAGCACCTGAAACAGGGTCTTGCCCCGCAGCTCGGGTTTCTTGGCCAGCAGGTCCGCCGGCCAGACTTCGTCCGTGGTGAAGCGCTTGGAAAACTCCATCAACTGCCACAGGTCCGACCGCGCGCCGCTGGGCGCGTTGACCAACTGGTGCCAGAACTGCGTGCGGCGCTCGGCGTTGCCGTAGGCGCCTTCCTTTTCCACCCACATGGCGGTGGGCAGCACCAGATCGGCCGAGATCGTGGTCACCGTCGGGTAGGCATCAGACACCACGATGAAGTTCGCCGGATTGCGGTAGCCGGGATAGCCTTCGTTCAACATGTTGGCCGCGGCCTGCATGTTGTTGTTGACCATCACCCAGTAGGCGTTGATGGTGCCGTCCTTCAGCATGCGATTCTGCAAAACCGCGTGCGCGCCCACCTTTTCAGGGATGGTGCCGTCAGGCAGCCCCCAGACCTCTTCGGCGCGCGCCCGGTGCTTCGGGTTGGTCACGACCAGGTCCGCGGGCAGGCGATGCGAGAACGTGCCCACTTCGCGCGCGGTGCCGCAGGCGGACGGCTGCCCCGTCAAAGAGAACGGGCTGTTGCCCGGCGTGGAAATCTTGCCCGTCAGCAGATGGATGTTGTAGACCAGATTGTTCGCCCACACGCCGCGCGTGTGCTGGTTGAACCCCATGGTCCAGAACGACATGACACGGATCTTCGGATCGGCATACAGCTCGGCCAGCGCTTCCAGATTCCGCTTGGGCACGCCGGTCAGCTTGGCGGTGTAGTCCAGGTCGTACTTGGAGACGAACTTCGCGTATTCGTCGTAAGTGATCGGGCGCGAGCCGCCGGCGTTGTTGGCGTTCTTGGCGGCCTTTTGCAGCGGGTGCTCGGGACGCAGGCCGTAGCCGATGTCGGTGTTGCCTTCCAGGAACCGCGTGTGTTCGTCGATGAATTCCCGGTTGACGCGCTTGGTCTTGATGATGTGGTTGGCGATGTAGTTCAGGATCGCCAAGTCGGTTTGCGGCGTGAAGGTCAAAGAGATGTCGGCCAGTTCATACGACCGGTTCTCGAACGTGGACAGCACCACCACCTTGGTATTGGGCTTGCTCAACCGCCTGTCGGTCACCCGCGTCCACAGGATGGGGTGCATTTCCGCCATGTTCGCGCCCCACAGCACGAAGGCGTCGGCGTTTTCGATGTCGTCGTAGCAGCCCATGGGCTCGTCGGCGCCAAAGGTGCGGATGAAGCCCACCGCCGCCGACGCCATGCAGTGGCGCGCGTTCGGATCGAGGTTGTTGGTCCGAAACCCCGCCTTCATCAGCTTGAGCGCCGCGTAGCCTTCCCAGATGGTCCACTGGCCCGAGCCGAACATGCCGACGGCTTCCGGGCCCTTGTCCTTGAGCACGCGCTTGAACTGTTCGGCCATGACGTCGAACGCCTGGTCCCACGACACCGGCGCCAGTTCGCCATCCTTGGCGTACTTGCCGTCCTTCATGCGCAGCAGCGGCGTCGTCAACCGATCGTTGCCGTACATGATCTTGGACAGGAAATAGCCCTTCACGCAGTTCAGGCCGCGGTTGACCTCGGCGTTGAAGTCCCCGTGCGTCGCCACGACCTGGTTGTCCTTCACCGCGACGTTCACGCCGCAGCCGGTTCCGCAGAATCTACAGGGCGCCTTGGACCACTTCAGCTTGGCCGCTTCCGATTCCGTCACGATGTTCTGCGTGTAGCCCACGATGGGGATGCCGGCTACCGTGGCGGCAGCGGCGGCGGCAGATTGCTTGATGAACTCTCTACGAGCCATGGACATCGTCAATCTCCTCATTCATCGCGGCAAGCGTGTCGGAATGCTGATAGACCAGCGCCGACGCCAGCACGCCGTCCAGCCGCTGGATCTGCGCTATCTGCGCAAGCATGTCTTCGGTAGAGGGGGCTTCCAGGGTGACGACCAGCTTGCCGGTCTCGGAAGCGCCGTGGATTTCCGCGCCGGCGATCGCGAGGATCGCGCCGCGCACGTCCGCCAGCCGGCGTGGGGCGGCATGCACCACCATGCTGGCGATGTGCAGCTCGGGCGCCGCGCTACAGGGCGCGGAGGCGGGCTGATGGGGGGGAATGGGGGGGCGGAGGCTTTGCATCAGCTTCCCGGGGGGCCTGCGAACATCTGGTAGATCCAGACCGCAAAACCGTACCCGGCCACGATGATCACTGCCAACACCGGGGCCATGACTGCCGTCAGGAACAGGAAACTTCGCAGTTCCTGGGCTTTTGTGTAGCCATCGGATTCGTCTTGCACACACCACCTCGCAGCAGAAACTTGTGGGGGTATTGCGTTAAACGTACAGATGCGAAAGTTTGTAGCAGATATGCTTGCGCGGCGTCAATGTTGCAACACAGCGAAATAATGTCGGAGAGATTACAGAGCGGGGGAAAGGGGGCGCGTGCGATCACCGGCAGGGGCGATCGAAAGCGGGGTATCCGGCGGCCCCAGTCGACTGTGCGGATAAGCTGACAACGGTTAAATCCGCAGCCGGATTAACCGGTTGCGGATTAACCGGTTGCGGATTAACCGGTTGCGGATTAACCGGTTGCGGATTAGCCGGCTGCGATTTGCTTGCGCCGCGTCAATCGTTAGCGCATCAACCGATCGCGCCGTAAATGCGCCGCGCGTCCGCCGCCGTCGCCAGAGGCCGGCCCAACGCCCGCGCGCCTTGCGCGGCCTGGGCGACCAGCGCCGCGTTGTCCGGCGCCACCGACCCGTCACGCAGCTTCAGATTGTTTTCAAACCCGACTCGCATATGGCCGCCGAAGGCCGCCGCGGTTGTGACGCAGGCGTTTTCCTCGGGGCCGAAGGCGCAGATCGCCCAGGGCAACGAATGGTCGTAAGCGGCCAGGAACGGCAGCAGGTCGTAAGCCGAGGACGTCTGTCCCGCGCTGTAACGGCCCAGCACGAACAGCACCGACCATGCGCCGGGCGGCACCAGACCGCGCGCGCGCAGCGACAGCCAACGGCGCACGTCGGCGTCGTCGTACAGGATGATCTGCGTCATGACGCGTCGGTCGGCAAGCCACGCCAGAAAGGCGGCCAGCTCCGCTTCCGGAATGCCGGGCACGGCGATTTCGCGCAGGCCGATGGAGACGGCTTCGGGCTGCAATTCGCGCACCATCGCAATCTGCTCGGCGGCCTGATAGACGCCCGCCGCCTCGCTCGTCACCTGCACCAGCAGTTCGTCGCCGACGGCGCGCTGCACCGCCGAGAGCGCGTCGCGATAGGCCTGCGCATCCAGCAGATGGCTGCCGTCGGGCTTTCTGACATGCATGTGCATCATCGCGGCGCCGGCGTCCAGGCATGCCCGGGCCTCGGCGGCCAGCGCGTCTGCGGTCAGCGGCACGGCGGGGTGGTCGGCTGCCTTCTTGTACGCGCCGTTGGGCGCGACGGTGATGATGACGGGCGAGTCGGCCAACGCGGCGCGGGGGAGGGCCGGAGCGGGGGCTGACGTAGAGGTGGCCATGGAAGCGGGTGCGCAAGCAGGCACGGAGTGGGTTGCAGGCGCGTTCAAGGCTTGATCTCCGGCAGTTCGGGAGCGATCAGGTCCAGGCCGGCGCGCAGCAGCCGGTCGTAGCGGGCGCGCTCTGCAGCAATGGTCTCGGGCGTCCAGGCATAAAAACCTTCGCCTGCCTTCATGCCATGCCGGCCGTCCGCGGCGCGTTCGGTCAGGCAGCGCGCCGGATGGTCGGCGTTGCAGAACGTCGGATACATCGTTGCGCCGGCCGCCGCGTGCACGTCGATGCCCGCGTGGTCGCGCTGCATCACGGGACCCGCCGCCAGGAACCGGAACCCAAATCCGAACCGCACGGCGGCGTCCACGTCCTCGGGCGACGCGATGCCGCGGTCGATAAGGTCGAAGGCTTCGCGCGACAGCGCGTGCTGCAGGCGGTTCGCCAGAAAGCCCGGCAGATCCTGCTTCACCTTGACCGGCACGCTGCCGCAGCGCCGCATGAAGTCGATCAGCGAATCCGCGCAGGCCTCGTCGCTGGCTTCGCCCAGCACCACTTCCACGAGCGGCACCAGATGCGCCGGCATGAAGAAGTGCAGGCCCAGCATGCGGCCGCGCGTGTCCAGCCCCTGGCTGATCGCGCTGATCGGGAAGCTGGAACTGTTGCTGGCCAGAATGGCATCGGGCCGCGTGCGCCGCGCCAGGTCCGCAAAGAGCGCCTGCTTGATGTCCAGGCGCTCGGGAATGCACTCGATCACCAGATCCACCGTGGACCAGTCAACTTCGTTTAGCGACGGCGCGGTGGCCAGCAGGGCGGCGTTTGACTCGCGCCCGATGGTCTTCAGGTTTTCCGCCACGCGCGCCGGCAAACCGGCCGCGCGCTCGGCATTCGATTCGATCACCGTCGTGCGGCACGCCGCGCGCGTCAACACGACGGCGACATCCGCACCCATCGTGCCGCCGCCCACCACCACCGCATGCGCCGCGCCCGGATTGGGCAGCGCGTTCGTGTCTTTCTGCATGCTGTTCTCCTGATTCTGAAATCTCGCTTTGGCGCGAGTGTAGAGAAGGGCGGTTGATTGATGAATCAGAATTTTTGAATAGAATGATCGGTCAATCAGATCAATAGGGCCGGGGGCAAATCATGCAGATCAACCTGTCGATGCGGGACATCGACACCACGCTGGTGCTGGGCCGAACGCTCAACTTCCGCCAGGCCGCGGGGCAGCTGCATCTGTCGCAATCCGCGCTGTCCACCCAGATCCAGCGCATCGAGGACGCGCTCGGCGTGCGCCTGTTCGACCGCACCACGCGCACGGTTCGGCTGACGGCGGCGGGCGAGGTCTTCCTGCAACAGGCCGCAACCCTGCAGGCCGCGTTCCGCGACGCCATCGCCGCGGTCGGCAGCATCTCCAGCGCGGAACAGGGGCAGGTGTCGGTGGCGGCGTTGCCATCGCTGGCAGCACGGCTGCTGCCGCGCGTGCTGATGACGTATCGCCAGGCGCACCCAAATGTGGCGCTCAAGGTCCGCGACACGCTCTCCGGTCCGGCCTTCGACCTGGTGCGCGCGGGCGAGGTGGACTTTGCGCTGACCGCCGCCGACCCGCAGCACGCCGACCTGCACTACGTGCCGCTGATGTCCGACAGCTTCATCCTGCTGATCCCGGAGGCACATCCGCTGGCGCGGGCCAAAGGGCCGCTGCGCTGGGCCGATACGGCTGGGGCGGAGCATGTGTCGATGGTGCATCCGAGCAGCGTGCGCCAATACACGGAATGGGCCTTTCTGCAGAACCGCATCCGCTTTGCACCCGCATTCGAGGCCGAGCATTTGACGACCATCGTGGCGATGGTCGAATGCGGCTTCGGCGTCGCAGCGTTGCCGGAGATCGCCGCTGGCGCGGTGGCGCAAACCGGCATCGTGCAACGGCGGCTGACGGCGCCGGTGGCCGAGCGCTCGATTGGGTTGGTGACGGCCCGCAATCGCAGCTTGTCGCCCGCTGCGGTGGCGCTGGTGCAGACGTTGAGGGAATACGTGGCGGCGCAGCCGCGGCAATAGCAGCGAGGATTGATCGAGTAGTCAGGGCGAGCTTTGCTCGTCCTGCCACTGCGCCCGGCCGAATCTAAAACTCTTCTGATATCCAAAGTCTGGCCGGTGTGACGTAATGGCGGCGCATTTCATGCGCGTCCATTGCGATCCTCTATTCGCGGCGGACGCTCTCTTATAGGCGGACCGGGTACTCATCGGTGACGAGCTTGGTCTATCCCCACAGGAAGCACGTCATTGCTATCCGGTCCGATCTGCGCTTCACATTCTCCATCGGCGCCTGGAAGCGGATGTCTGCTTCATCGCCCCGGGTAGAGGACTATTCATGAGCATAAGCGCAACCTTGGGCCGAACGATCAGCCATGCCGCTCCGAATCCGACGGATGCATGCAAAGCCTGCGAGCGCACTGGCCTACCCATTCTCCCTTTGCGTGCCGCGTACGCGCCGGCGCCCGGACAAACATGCCGTCTACAGCCTGCCGGTAGCAACGCGCCAGCAACGGTTCAGATGCGGCTGGACCAGCCTCGCATCTTGCGGCAAGGATACCTTTATGTACTGCTCGACGAGATGGAGTGGCAGGCCTATGAGGTGACGCCTGAAGGCGCGCTGCGCCAGTTTCGTCCCTATCAGGTCCCACGAGACGAGCCCAGCCCTCTGAGCAAGGACTGCGTCAACAAGGATCACGACGTCCCCGCATCGTTCATCAATATCGACGCCGGAAAATTCTCGACCGCATGGATAGCCATCGCCAATGATCCCTGGCCCGAGAGTGTGCTGAATCAATACTTGTGTGGCAATGCGGCCGACGGAACGGATCCGAAGAAGCGCTGCTACAAACTTGATTTGAAAAGCGCGCGCGACGACCCGGCCAGCGTCGGTATTGCAATGACCGAAGACAACCTTGGATTGGGCTCTGTGCTGGAGTACGCAGAGGTCAACGCCGGCGACTTCCAAAGCGTTCACGGGTTCTACTCGCGTAATCATCGGCTTGGGGCGATGGAAGGCCACATTCGGACTATCGTTCAGCGGGAAAAACTTCCGAACGGCGTACTGGCATTGGTTCTGCCCGATCCAATCGGGGTGGTACAGGAATGCAATGCGCAGCGCGTTCATTTGTTTAGAGAAATGCAGGAGTGGCGCGCCGAGCCGCAGCGACGATTTGAGTTCTTTACTTCCCAGGCGCTGCTTGGCATCAAGGAACTGCAGGCCGTTTGGGCTAAGGCGGAAGCAGAAGAAGAGGCGAAGGCAGCGGAAGAGAATCGTCGTAGGCACAACAACAGCATCGCGGGACTAAAGGTGGGCTATCCGCAGGTGCATATTCCAGGAGAAGCCGAGCGCATAGCAAAGAACAAACAGGCCGAGGCAAAGGAACGCCTAGAGGAGCGCTACGACGAGCGGGCTCGAGCCACCTTCGAGGAAGCCTATCTGGCCGCGCAGGACAATTGGCAAAAAGCTGTTGACCGAGTTGGCGAGTTGTACGTCAGAGAATACCTATCCAGACCTTTCCAGCTTGCCGTCCAGTATGACTACAGCGCCACGTCCTGGCGTTCGACGGAGGGCTTTATCCGGATGCTCGCGCTTTGCCTTGCCGGTGGCCCCACGGAAGTCATAAAGAAAGGCGATGAGAAATTGGGCGCGACGCAACGGCTGTGGAAAGCACAGTTGGAGAATCGAGAGAGCCACCTGTATCAGGCTCTGGTGGCGAAGGACATGGCTTTGCTGAACCAGCTGCAAACCGCGCTGACGGGCAATGACGTTGGCAAGGCGTACGACACCATCAAGACCGTCATCGGAACAGCGGAAGGCAAGACTCTGATGGTCGCGCCCGTGCAAGAGGCCATCGGACAGTTGCTCGCGGCCATGGGCAGCGCCAGTAACGCGTTGGGACAGCAACTGGCCTCCCAAACGCACGCGCTGGTCGGACGTCTGCACAGCGCAGCCTTCCTGCGATATTCGGGGCAGCACGTGACCCAGATCGTGGTGTCTTTGAAGCTTGGAGAGTATCTTTCCTTGCTCAATGAGGCCTTGCAGGAACGCATTGATAAGTTCCTCTCGCATATTGACGAGAATTTCCGCAAGCCGGCAGCGCACAGGATTCGCGCGATGGTGGCGAGCGGCGCTATTGCCATCGCTGTGCCCGGTAACCATGGCAAGGTCGTCAACTTGATAATCTGGTCGCTGGAAAGGGGCGAGGCGCTTCAGAAACGTCTGAGCGCATTGGGCAGCGCCGGCAGCGAAGGCGTCGCGGATGCGATTCGCACCGTAAGCGTAGGCGCTGAGACGCTCGAGACCGGCGCTGTTCATTTGGTTGGCAAGCTCTCGATTGGCGCTGAGGAAACGAGAGATATCGCAAGGCGAGCGATGCAACGCATGCGCAGCGCTGCCATATCAGTGGCGCCCGCAGGCGTGGATCTGCTGCTTGCACTCGGTAGCTTGTGGTTTCAGCAAGATAGCCTGCGAAAGAACTACGCGACGCTGCTCAACACGCCGGGGAGCGGAAACGCAGAGGCTCTGGCAGCGGTGTGGTCGTCATCCGTTGGCGCAATGGGCGTAGGCGTGGAGGTGGTCGGCGTGGGGGTACGCGCGTTGAGACCAGACTTGAACGTCACTGTGCAAATCGCGGGTCGGACAAAAGCGGTCACGCTCGGGACTCGCCTTGCCCAGTACGGAGGGGCAATTGCGGCATCCGCGAATGCCTTAAACGCGTTTCAATTTTACTTTGCCGCCAACAGAGCAACTTCGGCAGGCGATGACGAGGCAGCGCGCTTTTATGTGGCCGCCGCAGCGGTTTCGGTTGTCGCCGTTGTTTCTGGAGTGCATGCAGCGTTGGTCGGCGGCGCTCTCCTTGGTCCGGTGGGAATAGCAATAGTGCTCGGACTAGCTGCCTACGGGGTAGCAAGTCTGGCGACCAAAAAAGAATCCTCACCGCTGGAAATCTGGGCTCGACGAACGTTATACGGTTTGCCCGAACGACAGCGTAGGTGGAAGACCCCGCAGGATTTGGATTCCGCCACTGGCGAACTTAACGCGGCAGTGTTAGGTTTGGCAGCTGATGTCGGCATCAACTTTAGGATGGAACGCGCGTCGGACATCGAGATTGCGGGAGAAGCATACGCCTCTCACGGGGATGCCGCTTCTATACCCATGGGCGTGTATCTGGACTACGCGATTTCGCTGCCAAACTACTCCCCCGAGAGTTCGTGTTACCTATGCGCCGTGACGGTGTACCGACCCGGCGAACAAGAAGAAGCCATTGCTTCGATCGGCAACGTGGCAGGCTTTGAAGGGCCGGCCTCCCCTAGACCGACAAGGAGTCGAGATTACCATCCGAAGACTACCAAGCCCATTGTCTATTTCGATAATGACCGGCTTTGTTTGATCATAAGAGGGGCGGTCGCTCTGCATGCCAATCATGGGATTCACGCAGTAAAACTGGAACTTTCGTACTGGCCGGATAAGTCTGACAAACTCGGCGTCGCAAAAGTAATCCGCATGCACGACAAGATGGATTCTCCCGAGAATGAGTAACCATCCAAAGCGACCACGGTTGATTCCGCCTTGCCCCGGCTGGCAAGAGGATTTGCCGCATCCTGATTCAGCTCCCTCCGTTGCCGCATTCCTAGATCCGGATAATCCCAATCACCTATGCGCGGCATATCTCGAACTTTCACGCTCCCCACATCATGCACGGGGGCTGATGCTGTATCTAACAATTTCGGCGTCAGCATTTTTGATATTTTTAGGCCTCGTACCCGTGCCTGTAGTAGAGGCAGGCACGCTCGAAAATGCTTTCATAGTAATCGTCGATTTACTCCTGGTATGGATGGTGGCATTTGGGGTTCGCGTTGATATCGCACCGCCGCGCGACCTGCCCTTGCGATTCAATCGGGCTCGTCAGCGCGTGTATGCCTATAACTTCCAATACCGCTGGTGGAACCCCTTTGAGCGCTGGCGTGTTGCCGCAGTGTCATACGATTGGTCGCAGGTCCGTGCGGAACGGTGGAAGTTACGAGGGGTCACCGCACAAGGCGCGCTCATTATCAAATGGGGTGTCGTTCTGTCTATCGTTGAACCGGGCACAAATAAGGTAGTTGATCGCTTCCCGCTGAGCACCATGGGTGCCGATGAGTTCGCTTGGTCCTACATATGTACCTACATGCAGCAAGGCCCTGAGGCGCTTCCTCCGCCTGGTGCGCCACGCGATCATGACGACGTACCTTGGTACAACCTTGCCTTGCGTGTCGCGCCGAAAGTGAACTGGCCTGCCGGCATGGACCTCGAATCAAGGTCTCGTCCTTGACGGTAGGACCGCCGATGGCGGAACGGTGGCAATGGCTTCACCCTTAGAATTTGCTCGGCTCATTGTGCAAGAAGACAAAATCTTCAACGTGGGGGACAAGTGATCATGAAAGGACCGCGGCTCTCGCCCCCGTGTTCAGGGTGGACTGCTGATCTGCCAGGACCAGAGGTCGTCCAACGTAGCGCGCCAGATCTGGATATCGGCCGCATCAACCATCTTGACCTCGTTTACCTCGAAATACCTCGACCTGGATTCAAAAAGGGCATTCTGTTGTGGTTTGGATTGTTGGCCGCTTTCAGTCCGGTATATGTCGGGGGTTATGTGGTTGCTGGTTGGCAAGATTTATCCGTGTTGAACATTTTGTCCTTTGCGGCCTTGATATTGCCAGTCAGCATATGGGCATTTTTCCTCTTCATGAAATGGAGTTGTGTCTTCCAAACGAAGAGCCAATTCGATTCAACCGCGCTCGCCAACGAATTTACGCATACAACTGTAGGTACCGCTGGTGGAACCCATTTGAACGCTGGGGCATCGTCCCTGCGACCTACGAGTGGTCCCAAGCGCGTGCCGAACGTTGGAACAAGCGCGCCGTAACTGCTCAAGGCGCGCTCATCATGAAATGGGGCGTAGTTCTTTCCATCGTCGAGCGAGGCACGAATAAGGTCATTGACCGCTTCCCACTGAGCACCATGGGTGCCGACGAATTTGCCTGGGCGTACATCTGCACATATATGCAGCGGGGCCCTATGGCGTGCTCGCCTGCAAACTTGCGCCGCGACCTGAATGACGTGCCTTGGTACAACGTTTCCGTGCGCTTCGCGCCCAAAGTGAAGTGGCCTGCTGACATGGATCTCGAGTCTAGAACAGCACCGTGACGCGCGAGCACGCAAGCGAACGATTGGCTTACTGGGAGTACATTCCATTTGGGGATGTCTGCGTTCGCTGACCTGCTGATGCCGCCCGCCGTTCTCCCGCAAGCAACAAAAAAAGCCGGCCCCTCCAAAGGGGCCGGCTTACCACCGTGATGGCGACCTAGGCGCCACCTAAAGAACGCCAGTCACCCTCAAAAGTCGATCTGCGCCGACAACAAGAACGTACGCGGCGCAGCAACCGTCGCGTACGAGCCGCTGGCCAGCCAGAAGTCCTTGTTGAACAGGTTCTCGATGTTTGCGCGGAACACCACGGAGCGGCCCAGGATCTCGGTGTTGTAACGTGCGCCGATGTCGTAGCGCGTCCAGGAGGGCAGGGTCAGCGTGTTGGCCGCGTTGAAGTACATCGACGACGTGTGGATCACGCGGGCGTTCAGGCTCAGGCCGCGGACCCACGGCGTGTCCCAGTCCACCCCCAGGTTGAAGGTGTTCTTCGGCACGCCGTTGGCGTCGTTGCCGTCGTTCACGCCGCCTGCGGTCTGCTTGAGCGTGGCGTCGTAGAACGTGGCGCTGGCCATCATGCGCAGGCCCGGCATGGCTTCGCCGAAGGCGGCCAGTTCCAGGCCGCGGTTGCGCTGTTCGCCGTCGAAGCTGTAGATGCGCGTGTCGGGATCGGTCATCGAGTTCGGGCGCGTGATCTGGAACACCGAGGCGCTGGTGATTATCTTGCCCCAGTCGACCTTGACGCCCGCTTCATATTGCTTGGACTTGTACGGGGCGAAGACCTGGCCGGCGTTGGCCGCGGTAGCGGGCGCGATGCCGCCGCGCGTCAGGCCGGACGTGAAGTTGCCGTACAGCGAGACGTTGGAGATCGGCTTGAACACGATGCCCGCGACCGGCGAGATCGCGCTTTCGTCGTACGACCCGGTGCGCGCGCCAGTGGTGGTCGAGTAGTTGTCGAGCACGACGCGCTGGTTGCGCATGCCGCCGGTGATCAGCAGGGTGTCGCCGGCGAAGGACAAGGTGTCGGTGAGCGTGTAGCTGGTCAGCTCGGTCTTGGATGCCTTTTGCGGCGCGCCGCGGTCTGCGGTGACGGGCGGTAGCGGGGCGGGACGGAAGATGCTGGACGGCACGCCAGGACCGGAGGACGTGACGTAGGCGTTGCCGGACTCCTGGTCCAGGCGCGTGGCCGACAGGCTCACGGTGTGGCCGATGCCCCAAGTGTCGAAGCGGGCGCGCAGGCCGATGTCGCCCGTCCACGTGCGCGAGTACGAATCGTAATAGGCGTTGGACACCGTGAAATTGCCCTGCGCGTCTGCAGGACCCGACGGGAAAGTCTGCTCGGCGGTGCCGTAGCGGTAGCCGGTGGCGCCGTAGACCATCAGGTGGTCATTGATGTCGTACTCGAGGCGGGTGGCCACGGTCGAATCGTTCAGCGTGAGCTCGGTGCCGGGGTAGAAATTGCGGTGGCCCGAGGGCGGCGAGGGCAGCGACGTCACATTCGACTGAAAGCCGATCTGCGGACGGAAGTTGTCGATGTTCTCGTGCTGGGTGTAGGCGTCCAGCGACCAGCGCAGCTTGGTGCCGCGGTAGTCCAGCGCCAGCGCGCCCACGCCTTGCTCTTGCCTGCCGTCGTCGATGTTGGTGTCGCCGTTGCTGTAGACGCCGTTGACGCGGATGCCCCATTCGTTGTTGTCGCCAAAGCGCCGGCCCATGTCGAGCTGGCCGCCCAGTTGCGATTTGCTTTGGTAGGTGGTGGTCAGGCGAGTCAGGGGCTCGTCGCCGGCGCGCTTGGTGACGATGTTGATGCCGCCGCCGATGCTGCCGTTGGGTCCGATGCCGTTCATCAGCGTGCCGGGGCCTTTCAGGACTTCGACGCGCTCCATCATGGCGGCGGGCATGCGGCTGGCGGATGCCAGGCCGTACAGGCCGTTCAGGCCGACGTCGCCGGCAGCCACGGAGTAGCCGCGGATCTGGAACTCGTCGGAAAAGCCGCCGCTGGAGGTGGTGGTGCGCACCGAGGATTCGCTGATGACGATGTCGGCCAGCGTGCGCGCCTGCTGGTTCTCGATCATCTGCGCGGTGTAGTTGGTGGTGCTGAATGGCACGTCCATGACGTCGCCCGTGCCCAGCACGCCCAGGCCGCCGCCGCGCGCCACCTGACCGCCCGCGAACGGCGCGGGCAGGTGGGGGTCGGCGGCGGAAGCGGTCACCGTCACGGCGGGCAGGTTGGTGGTGGCGATGCCCGCGTTGGCGGGGCGGTCCAGGACGTAGCTGCCGTTCGACTGCGGCAGCACGCGGATGCCGGTGCCGGCCAGCAGGGCGTCCAGACCGCCCCGCACGCCGTAGGTGCCGCGCAGCCCGTTGCTTTGCAGGCCGGCCGTCACTTCGGGCCGGAACGACAGCACGATGCCGGCTTCGCGTCCGTAGCGGCCCAGCGCGTCCTCCAGCGTTCCCGCGGGGATGTCAAAGGTGCGGGTGGCGGCGGCCTGTGCGTGGGCGGCGGTGGGGATGGCCAGCGCGGGCGCCGCGAGCAGCGTGGCGGTGGCGATGCGGCCCGCCAGGCGCGCCGTGGCCGCGCGTCGCAGGGAACGGGAGGACTGGCGCTTGGGCGCCCGGACGTGATTCATGAACTGGCCTTTCAGAGAGGTGAGGTTGCTGTGTGCTCACCTGCCTTGACCCGCCAGATCGCAAAACGGATCAACTATTTTGTATCGGCGGTGCGGGACGTGCCGGGCCGGGGCCGGCGATGAGGTGCAGCCGGCGTCCGCGCCAGAGCCGCGACTCGGTTTCGACGCGGATATCCAGCGTGGCGCTGAGCGCGGCCAGCACCTTGTCCACGTTGCTGACAGGAAACGAGCCTGACAGCCGCAGGTCCGAGACGGCGGGGTCGCAGCTGATCGTGTCGCGGCTATAGCGGCCCAGCTCGGCGACGAAGTCGGCCAGTCGCATGCCGCGCGCCACGATGAACCCGTCCTTCCAGGCGATCTGGTTTTCCTCTGCGGTGGCGGGCTGCGCGATGCCACGTGCCGAGTAGTTGGCGCGCAATCCCGCCTGCAACGTCAAGCCGTGCTCGGCATCGTCGCGCGGGCGGATCTGGACCGCGCCCTGGAAAACGCTGACTTCCGTCGAGCCATCCAGCAGCCGCACGGCGTATTCGGTGCCGAGCGCGCGCGCGGTGCCGTGGGCGGTTTCAACGCAGAACGGCCGGTTCCGCGTGCCCGATTCGTGGGCCGTCGCGATCAGGATCTCGCCCGCGATGAGGGTCACCCTCCGGCGGTCGGCGCTGTAGCGCACGTCGATGGCGCTGTCCGTGTTCAACACCAAGCGGGTGCCGTCCGGCAGCGTAACGTTGCGGCGTTCGCCGATGGCGGTGCGATGGTCCGACGTCCAGGTGCGCCACGGCGTGATTTGCCCCACGCCCCACGCCGCGCCGCTCGCGATGGCCAGCGCGCTCATGGTTTTCAAGGCGCGGCGGCGCTGGGCGGAAGCAGGTGCGGCCAGCGCTGCCTTCGCGATGGCCGCGTTGGCGGGTCCGGCCAGCGGCCGCAGCGTGCCCTGCACGGATTCAATGCGCAGCCACGCGCGCTCGTGGTCCGGATGCGCAGCGCGCCACGAGGCCCATTCGCGCACCGTTTCCGGCGCGACGGGTTCGTCTTGCAGTTCCACCAGCCATTCCAGCGCGCGCTGCGCGACGGCGGGCGGCAGGGTGGCGGCGTCGCGCGTGTTTCCGTACCAGGACGAGGCGGACATGCGCCGGCTCATCCCGTGAAGGAAAGATCGGCAAAGCAGCAGCGCTGCAAAGCCTTGATGAGGTAGCGCTTGACGGTGGGGATCGAGATTCCCAACGCGTCGGCCACTTGGGCGTGGGTGTGACCTTCAAGCTGCGACAACAGAAAGGCCTGCCGCACGAGGGCGGGCAGGCCGTCCAGCAGGCGGTCCAGCTCCAGCAAGGTTTCCAGCACGATGGCCCGGTCTTCGGGCGACCAGTGCACCGCTTGCGGCGCCTGGGCCAGCGCGTCCAGGTACGCGCGTTCGAGCTTTTCGCGGCGCCAATGGTTGGACACCAGGTGCTGCGCCACGGTGGTCAGAAACGCGCGCGGTTCCGTGAGCGTGGCGGGAATGCGTTCGCTGCTCAGGAGGCGGATGAAGGTGTCGTGCGCCAGGTCTTCAGCCTGATCTGCGTTGCCCAGGCGGCGTCGCAACCAGCCCCTCAGCCAGGAGTGGTGGTCGCTATAAAGTGTTTCGATGGAGGAGGGGAAGGCGCATCCCGGCGTACTCAAGATCCAACCTTTTGGTCTAGCCGCCGGCGCCTCGCAGTGGGAGGCGGGACAACTGCACATGCGAATTTCTGGAAATAGTAATTGTTATTATTACCGATTCCAGGCACGGCTTGTCAAATTGTTGCCGAGCGCGCACGGCCGGGCGTTGCCCGGAAACGTCAGACGTAAGCGGCGAGCCGGGGCGGTCGGATGTGAGCGTTCGGACGGCGAGCCGTTACACGCGAGCGGTCAGACCGGCGCGGAAGGCGCCAGATAGGCGCCCTGCGTCTGCGCATACGCCTGTTGCGACGCCAGATAGGCATCCCGCGACGGAATCAGGTGATCACGGCACACCGCCATCAGCGCGTCGCGGTCGCCGTCGCGCAGCGCCTGGATCATCGTCCAGTGTTCCTGGCGGGCGCGTTCGCGGTGCCCGGCCGTCACCAGCGAGCCGAAGCGGATCGGGTGGGTGCGGCGCGCGTATTCCTCGATGGCCTGTCCCAGCACCGCGTTGTCCAGCAGCCCCACGAATTCCCGATGAAAGCGCTGGTTGCTGCGGAACACGCGGCGCGCGTCGCCAGCGGCGACAGCCGCATCGTGTTCGCGCTGCACCGCCACCAGCGCGGCCAGCCGCGCTTCGGACACGGGCAGCGGCATCTGGCGGGCGGCGTGCACTTCCAGCACTTCACGCAAGGCATACAGCTCCATCACCTCGCGCACGGAAAACGCGCGCACCACCGCGCCGATGTTGCGCTTTTTCTCGACCACGCCCAGCAGTTCCAGGTCGACCAGCACCTGGCGCACCGCGTGCCGCTTCATGCCGAAGCGCGCCATCAACTCGTCCTCGGTCAGGCGTTCGCGCGGATGCAGCCGGCCGAAGACGATGTCTTCTTCCAGCGTGGCCACCGCTGCCTGGACGGCGTCGGGGGCGGGTTCCTGCAAGGCGGCGGGCGTGATGGCGTTCATGGCTAAAGGGCGGGATTACTTCTTGGGGACCCTGTCGTTCGTGACACCGGCGCGCAGGAAGTCGAAGTCGACGCCCTGATCGGCCTGCGTCACGGACTGCAGGAACAGCTTGCGGTAGCCGCGGTCGGCGGTGGGGCGCGTGATGGGATTGGCGGCCGTGCGACGCGCCAGCTCGGCGTCATCGACAAGCAGCGCGATCTCGCGCCGGGCCACCGACAGGCGGATGCGGTCGCCGTTCTGCACGTAGGCCAGCGGGCCGCCGATGGCGGATTCGGGCGTGACGTGCAGCACGATGGTGCCGGCCGCGGTGCCGCTCATGCGGCCGTCCGAGATACGGACCATGTCCTTGACGCCCGCGCGCGCCAGTTTCTTGGGAATGGGCATGTAGCCGGCTTCGGGCATGCCCGGCGCGCCGGTGGGGCCGATGCGCTTGAGCACCAGGATGTCGTCGGCGGTCACGTCCAGCGCGTCGTCGTCGATGCGGCGCGCCATGTCTTCGGCGTCCTCGAACACGACGGCGCGGCCTTCGTGCTCCATCAGCTTGGGGTTGGCTGCCGATTGCTTGATGATGGCGCCGCCGGGCGCGAGGTTGCCGCGCAGCACGGCCAGGCCGCCCACCGGATAGATGGGGGCGGCGGCCGTGCGGATGACGTCCTGCTTGAAGGGCGGCGGGGCGTCGTCCAGTTCTTCGCCGAGCGTGCGGCCGGACACGGTGAGGACGTCCAGATGCAGGAACGGGCGCAGCTCGCGCAGCAGCGCGGGCATGCCGCCCGCGTCGTGGAAGTCTTCCATATAGTGCTGGCCCGACGGCTTCAGGTCGACCAGCACGGGCGTCTCGCGGCTGATGCGGTCCAGGCCGGCCAGGTCGATGTCGATGCCCAGGCGGCCGGCGATGGCGGTCAGGTGGACGATGCCGTTGGTCGACCCGCCGATGGCGAGCAGCACGCGCAGCGCGTTTTCGATGGACTTGCCGTTCAGGATGCGGTCCGGGGTCAGGCGCGAGGCTGCCATGGCGACGGCCGTGGCGCCGGTGTGTTCGGCCACGCGGACGCGGTCGGCGGTGACGGCCGGGGCGGACGCGCCGCCCGACACCATCATGCCCAGCGCCTCGGTAATGCAGGCCATGGTGCTGGCCGTGCCCATGACGGAACAGGTGCCGACACTGGCAACCAGCTGGTTGTTCACGTCGGCGATCTCGACGGCGTCGATCTCTTCGGCGCGGTAGCGGCCCCAGTAGCGGCGGCAGTCGGTGCAGGCGCCCACGCGTTCGCCGCGGTGCGAGCCGGTCAGCATCGACCCGGTGACGAGCTGGATGGCGGGCACGCCGGCCGAGGCGGCGCCCATCAGTTGTGCGGGCACGGTCTTGTCGCAGCCGCCGATCAACACGACGGCGTCCATCGGCTGCGCGCGGATCATTTCCTCGGTGTCCATGGACATGAGGTTGCGCAGGTACATGCTGGTGGGCTGCGAGAAGCTCTCGTGCACCGAGATGGTGGGGAAGTCCATGGGCAGGCCGCCGGCCAGCATGACGCCGCGCTTGACGGCCTCGATTAGTTGCGGCGCGTTGCCGTGGCAGGGGTTGTAGCTGCTGCCGGTGTTGACGATACCGATGATGGGACGCGCCAGCGCATCGTCCGACAGGCCGGCGCCCTTGATGAAGGCCTTGCGCAGGAACAGCGAAAAGCCAATGTCGCCGTAGTTGGTCAGCCCGCGGGCGACGCCGCGCGCAGTGGCGCTGTCGCTGTCAAAAGGGCCCTTGCCGGGCTTGCCGCCCTTGGTGTCGTCCGTCATTTTCAGTCCCGATAATATTATTGATAATCCTGCGGCGACATCATATCCAGCCCGTCGCCGGGCCTGCAAGCGGTTTATGGCGGTAGCTTAATTGATCTGTTTTAGAGATCAGTCGATAGAAAAATACCGATTCTTCAATCAAGGGTGGACCCCTACACTGGCGCCGTTGACGAACCGGGCGTCCGTTCATTCCTATACCCATCCCGGCTGGAGAGACCACATGTCAGACCTGCGTCTGCGGCCGCGCCGCGCCGTGCTGTTTTCCCTGCTGGCGCTGTGCGCCGGCGTTTCCGCCCCGGCATTCTCGGCCGACGCCTATCCCGACAAGCCGATCCGCATGATCGTGCCTTACCCGCCCGGCGGCGCCACCGACGTGATCGGCCGCGTGCTTGCGCAGGAACTGACGGGCGCGCTGGGTCAGACCGTGGTGGTGGAAAACCGAGCGGGCGCCGCCGGCAACATCGGCGCGGACCAGGTGGCCAAGGCGCAACCCGACGGCTACACGCTGCTGATGGGCGCGCTGACCAGCCACTCCATCAACGCCGCGCTCTACCGCGGCCGCGTCACGTACGACGTGGAAAAGAGCTTCGCGCCCGTCGCCATCGTGGGCACGGTGCCCCTGGTGTTCGTTGTGAACCCGTCGGTGCCGGCCAAGACGCTGCCCGAGTTCATCGCGCTGGCCAAGTCCAAGCCCGGCTACGTGACCATGGCATCCGCCGGCAACGGCTCGCCCCAGCATCTGGCCGGTGAAATGTTCAAGCGCACCGCCGGCGCGGACATCCTGCACGTGCCCTACAAGGGCAGCGGCCCGGCCATGACCGACCTGATGGGCGGTCAGGTGCTCAGCATGATCGAAACGGTGCCTGCCGCGCAGGGCAATATCAAGGCGGGCAAGCTGCGCGCGCTGGCGGTGACCTCGCCGCAACGCGTCGATGCGCTGCCCGACGTGCCTACCGCCGCCGAAGCCGGCCTGAAGGACTTCGAAGTCAGCTCGATGTTCGGCATCGTGGCCCCGGCCAATACGCCTGCGCCGGTCATCGACCGCCTGAACGCCGAGCTCAAGAAGATCCTGGCCAAGCCCGAGGTCAAGGCGTCGCTGTTGAACCAGGGCGCGATTGCGACGTGGACGTCGCCTGCTGACGCCAGCGCGCGTGTGTCGGCTGAAGTCGCGCGCTGGACCAAGGTGATCGACGAGGCGGGCGTGAAGGGCGAGTAAGTCCCTTCTGACGGCGCGCCGCGCCTCATTGCTCCCTACGCCGGAAATTCGCCACGAATTTCCGGCGTTCTCGTTTTTGCGGCTTCTGAAAGGAACCGAAATAATCGCTTCCGCCGCCTTGTGCGCTGCGCTGGGAAAGACGCTGTATTTCAGAGAATTGCACTGACGCTGCGAACGGCTATGCAATAAACCGCAATAAAGCGGTTTTGGGGCCCGACAAGGTGGTTGACCCCAAATTCAGTAGCCCGTAATGTGTTTCGCGGGCCTTAGGACGGCGGGGGGATACCAATGACTGAGAACCAGGACGAAAAGTCGATCCTGCACACGCATTTCGGTACGCATAGCCCATATTGGCGGTTGTCCGCCGATAGCGATGCGATTGAACTCGCCGCAGTCAAGGGCGCAACCAATATCGCCATGGCCTTGCGCCCGGACCAGGCCGAGGCCGTGCGCGGCCTGACGGGCATCACGTCCAGCGTGCGGATCGACATCATGCTGTATGGCGATCTGCTTCACCTGCACCTGGTTGGCCGCAAGATCAATCCCAACGAATGGGCCGGCACCGCATCGGCCCACACCGATACCGAATCCGTCGCCAAGGACCTCGTCGAAGGTCTGTCGTTCGCCGAAACGGTAGTGTCCGAAGCCAATTCGGTCATCGTGATTGTCGACCAGAACGGCCGCGTACAGCGCTTCAACAAGCTCAGCGAGGAATACACCGGCAAGCGCGAACAGGACATCGTGGGCCGCAGCGTCTTCGACATGTTCATGACGCGCGAGGAGGCCATTGCCTCGCGCCGCAATATCGCCGAGTTCTACAAACGCGGCCAGTCGTACGAGGTCGAGCGCACGATCAACACCGTCAAAGGTCCGCGCCTTTTCCTGTTCCGCAACAAGTTCGTTACCAGCGGCAGCGGCGAAAAGCGGGTCTACCTGATCTGCTCGGGCACCGACATCACCGAAGAACGCCAGGCGCAGGAGCGCATGCGGGTGCTGGCCAACACCGACATGCTGACCAACCTGCCCAACCGCCACGCGATCACGTCGCGGCTGAAGGCGGCGCTGGCGGCGGGCCGCGAAGGGCGGGGCGGCGTGTTGTTCCTGGACCTGGACAACTTCAAGCGCATCAACGACCACTACGGCCACGGCTTCGGCGACCGGCTGCTGAAAGCGGTGTCGGTCGCCATTTCGAACTGCTTGTCCGATGGCCAGACGCTGGCCCGCCTGGGCGGCGACGAGTTCATCGTCCTGCAGGAAGAGGCGCAGGCCTGGCAACTGGAGGCCACCGCGCAGCGCATCATCGAGCGGCTGCGCGAACCGTTCCGCCAGGGCCTCATCGAGGTCTACACCAGTTGCTCCATCGGCATCGCAATGTACCCCGATCACGGCGCCGACCTGGACAGCGTGGTGCGCAGCGCGGATATCGCCATGTACGTGGCCAAGGAAGCGGGCCGCCATACGTATCGCGTGTTCCAGCCCGACATGGACCGCCGCAACGCGGACTATGTGTGGCTGGACACGAACCTTCGCAAGGCGCTGGCCGAGAACCACCTGATGCTGTACTACCAGCCCAAGCTGGTGGGCCGCACAGGCGAGGTCGACGGCGTGGAAGCGCTGGTGCGCTGGCGTTCGCCGGAACGCGGCATGGTGGGTCCGGACACCTTCATTCCCTACGCCGAGGAATCGGGGCTCATCTCGCCGCTGGGCGTCTGGGTGATGCGCGAAGCGGCCCGGCAGGCGGCGGCCTGGAAGCGCGAGGGCCTGAACCTGCGCATCGCCATCAACATGTCGGCCCGCCAGCTGGATGACAAGGGCGTGGTCAGCGAATTCATGCGCGCCATCAACGATGCGAATCTCAACCCCTGCCTGGTCGACATCGAGCTCACGGAAAGCTGCCTGATCGACGATGAAGACGCCGCCATCGAACTCATCAAGCAGTTCCGGCAACTGGGGGCGCGTGTGCACCTGGACGATTTCGGCACGGGTTATTCGTCGTTGTCGCAGCTGGCGCGGATTCCGCTGGACGCAATCAAGCTTGACGCCAGCTTCGTGCGTGGCGTCAACGAAAATCCGGTCTCGCAGGCGCTCGCGCGCGCCATCGTTGCCGTGGCGCGCACGCTCGAGCTCCAGGTCATTGCCGAAGGCGTGGAAACCCAGGAAGAAACCGTCTTCCTGGACACCCTGGGCGTGGACGCCAAGCAGGGCTACCTGTACGCCAAGCCCATGCCCGCGGCGGAGCTCACCGCCTGGCTGGCGCAGCGCCGCCGGCTGCATCTCATTGCATGACGCAACCGGCGGCGCGCCGCCGGATCAGTGCATGGTGGCCACTTCGGTGGCCTCCGAATTGCTCGCCGTGCGGCGGTTCTGCGCCATCACCAGCCGCTCCATGTAGGCGCGGTCCTTCGGATCGATGGAGAAGGCGGCTTCGACCCAATCCTCGGTAATGTCCATCAGCTCGGCGCGCGGCAGAGCCAGCACGCGCTGGCGCGCGCGCAGCATGGCGCGCATGCCATTGAGCTTGGGCCGCATCACGTCGATGAAGGTGCGGGTGGCCTTGAAGGCCTCGCCCGGCTCGAACAGCACGTCCACCAGGCCGCGGCCGTGATACCACTCGGCCGTGTGCGATTCGCCGGTGCTGATCAGCTCCTCGGCCAGCTTCATGCCCGAGCGGCGCGCGACCAGCGAATAGCCGCCCATGCCGGGGAAAAGGTTGAACGCCATCTCAGGGAAGCCCATGCGCGCATTGTTTTGCGCGAGCACGAAGTGGTGGGCCAGCGCGGCCTCGAAGCCGCCGCCCAGCGCGGTGCCCTCGATCATGGCCAGCGAGATGGCGCCGGTGTCAAAACCGCGCGTGGCGGCGTGCACGCAATCAACGCATGCACGGGCATAGGCCCGCAGCGCCTCGCGCTTGCCGGTGCGGATGGCCTCGGCAAAAAAGTTCAGATCGCCGCCGACGTTGTAGATCTGCGGCACCAGCGAGCCCGTGACCCAGAAGTCGATGGGCAGGCCGGAGTCCTTGGCGGCGCGCGCCAGGGTCATGATCTCGTCGATGAGTTCATGGTTAAAGCACGGGCGCGGTTGCGCGCGCAGCATCATCCACATGACACGGCGACCTTCCTCGTAATACGCGGAGATCTGCTTCAGATTGCCTGCGGCGGTAAAGGGGTGGCAGTCCGGATGAATGAGTTGATTCATTGCTTTCGTCCAATCGATCAAGGTGAGTCGGAGTACTGCCGGGTCAGGCTAAACCACGGCTTACGGACTCCGTCTCATGCAAACCTCGTCCAACTGGCCAGACTTTTCCGTAAATCAAAGTCCGGAGCGCGCAAACTGAAAATCTGAAAACCGCTGAAATTGCCTCGGCCCATCGGGCGAGGCGCGCATGGGTAATACGGATGAGGACATCAGCAAATATGCGGCATTCCAAGCCGCGGCATGTGCGTCTGTCCACGTGACCGCGTTCATGCGTAGGGATGAGGGTGGGCCATCGCGCCAACGCCGGGCCGCGCCGAAAGCCGTGCGTGTGCACCCCTGCGCGTGCGACTGGCGGAGGCGATTTGGTGGGCGTACTGTGGCTCGCACCTCAACCGTGGTTTAACCCGAAGGGGGAGCAACATGAACGTTCTTGAACGCATCTCGCTCGTTTGCCTGGCCGGACTGGTCGCGGCCTGCGCGTCTTCCACACCCGGCCGCAATAGCAAGGAAACCGTGGAACGGGTGCCCGTCTCGGTGCAGACGGACACCGGCGTTGTTGTGGGAGCGCTGGTCGTGACCGTGTATGCGCCCGCAGCGCCGGGCAAACACCCTCTCCTGATCATCAACCACGGTCGGGGCGCAACCGCCGAAGAACGGGCCAAGATGAGCCGCACCCAGTATCCGCAGGCGGTCAGGTACTTCACTGATGCCGGCTTCGTCGTGGCGGTGCCGCTGCGGCTGGGCTATGGAGAAACGGCCGGCCCCGATCTGGAGGACAGCGGTCCTTGCGGCGATCGCCAGTTCACACCGATGTTCAATCGGGCCGCCAGCCAGATCGGACAGGTCGTGAAGGCGCTTCAGCAGCGCCCCGATGTAGACGCTTCCAACGTCGTGCTGGTTGGACAGTCGATCGGCGGCGGCACCGTCATCGCGCTAGCTGCGCAGAATCCGCCCGGGGGCAGGACGGCCATCAATTTTTCTGGCGGCGCGGGCGGGGACGCGAAGTCTCCGGGCAACCCGTGCGGGCCAGACCGGCTGCAGCAGACGTTTGCGTCTTATGGGCAGACGACGCGCCTGCCCACGCTTTGGATCTATTCGGAGAACGATCTCTTCTGGGGGCCCGACTGGCCCAAGCGCTGGGTGGACGCCTACAACGCGGCGGGCGGTCACGCGACTTTTGTGCCGATGGGACCCGATGGCAACAACGGCCATCTGCTGTTTCCGCGCTCGCCGCAGAAGTGGCAGCCGGTGGTGGCGGAGTTCCTGCGGGCGCAGGGCTACGCGATGCCGAAGTAGGCGGGCGCTCAGGCCACGCCGCCATTCGCACGCACGATCTGCCCGTTCACCCACCCACTGTCGGGTCCCGCCAGGAACGAGATGATGCCCGCGATGTCATCCGGTTGGCCCAGGCGTTCCAGCGGCGGCATCTTGGCGTAGTGCTCGATCAATTCGGGGCTCTTGCCCTTGAAGAACAGCTCGGTGGCGACAGGGCCGGGGGCGACGGCGTTCACCCTGATCTGGCGTCCGCGCAGTTCCTTGGCGAAGACCTGCGTCAGGCTTTCGACGGCGGCCTTGCTGGCGATGTAGACCGAGTAGCCGGGCAGGTTGAGCGCGACGGTGGTGCTGGACACGTTGATGATGCTGCCGCCATCGGCCAGACGTGCGGCGGCCTCGCGCAGCGTGTTGAAGGTGCCGCGGGTGTTGATGTCGAACGTCCGGTCGTACAGGTCGTCGCTGGTTTCCGCCAGCGGCTGCACCTGCAGCACGCCCGCGCTGTTGACCAGCACGTCGATCCGGCCGAATTCGGTCTGGATGGCATCGAACATCGCGCGCACGTCATCGGGCTTGGCAACATCGGCGCGCACGGCCAAGGCGCGTCCGCCGGCTTGGCGGACTTCGCCGGCCAGGGCGTCGGCTTCTGCCGCGCTCGAGGCGTAATTGATGGCGACGGCAAAGCCGTCGTCTGCCAGGCGGCGCACGATGGCCGCGCCGATGCCGCGCGATCCGCCGGTGACCAGGGCAACGCGCTGGGAAGCTTGGTCGATCATGGGTTTCTCCTTGGATGAGTGGGTGAGACGTATGATCGACTATTCCGATCCAAAGATAATTACGCCTGCTTTGCTAAGATAATTTCATTTGCTTTAACAATAGGCGGGGCAGGGGCATGGATCGTTTCCAGGAAATGCAGGTGTTCGTGCGCATCGCCGAACGGGGCAGTTTCACCAAGGCGTCGGACGACCTGCGCATCCCGCGCGCCACGGTCACCAACCTGATCAAGCGCATGGAGGCCCGCTTGGGCGCGCGGTTGCTTGACCGCACCACGCGGCAGGTCCGGCTGACGCACGACGGGGAGGCCCACTACCAGCGCTGCGTGCGGCTTCTGGCCGACCTGGAGGAGGCCGACGGCGCTTTCCTGGACACGGCGCCCAAGGGGCTGTTGCGAGTCAACGCGCAGGGCACGCTGGCCCGGTTCTTCGTGATGCCCGGCCTGCCGGATTTTCTGCAGCGCTATCCCGACATCGCCCTGCATCTGGGCGAAGACGACCGGCTGGTGGATCTGGTGCGTGAGGGCGTCGACTGCGTGCTGCGCGCGGGCGTGCCGCAGGACTCGACGCTGGCGGGGCGGACGATCGCCCAGATGCCGCAGGTGACGGTGGCCAGCCCGGCCTATCTGTCGCGCCACGGCGTGCCGGACAGCGTGCAGGCGCTGGAACATCACATCGCCGTGGATTACGTGTCCAGCGTGACGGGCCGCGCCGTGCCGCTGGATTTTCGGGTTGACGGGCGCATCGTCCAGGTGCGCCCGCGTGCGGTCGTCAGCGTGAGCGGGGCCGAACTCTACACCAGTGCGGCGCTCGCGGGCCTGGGATTGGTGCAGGTCCCGCGCTACCGCGTGGAGCGCGAACTGGCGGCGGGGCACCTGAAGATCGTGCTGCCCCACGCGCCGCCCGCGCCCATGCCGGTTTCCGTGCTGACGCCGCAGAACCGGCAGGTGCCGGCGCGGGTGCGCGTGTTCACGCAGTGGCTGGCGGGCGTATTCGCCGCCGCCTTCGATCAGACGATGCCGGTCAGGTAGAACACGCCGATCACCAGGAACACCGACAGCGTCGATATCAGCGTGATGGCGAAGATGTCGCCATAGGATTGGCGGTGCGTGAGACCCGTGACGGCCAGCAGCGTGATGACCGCGCCGTTGTGCGGCAGCGTGTCCATGCCGCCGCTCGCCATCGCGGCGACCCGGTGCAGCACCTCCATCGGGATACCTGCCGCCAGCGCGCCGTCGATGAAGGTCTGCGACATCGCGGCCAGCGCGATGCTCATGCCGCCCGAGGCCGAGCCCGTGATGCCGGCCAGTGTGGTCACCGCGACCGCTTCGCCCACCAGCGGATCGGGAATGGCCTTCAAGGCCTGCGCGACCAGCAGAAATCCCGGCAGCGCGGCAATGACGCCGCCAAACCCGTATTCGGCTGCGGTGTTCATCGACGCCAGCAGCGCGCCCGACACGGCGCTCTTGCTGCTTTCGGCAAAATGCGACTTGATGGCGCGGAACGAGAACAGCAGGATGGTGACGATGCCTGCGATCAGCGCGCCCATCACGGCCCACAGCGCCACCTGCTCCTCGGCGTTGACGGGCATGGGCTTGGCCAGGCCGGGCAGGTCGACTTCGGAACCGGCCGGATACCAGCCCGGGATCCAGCGCGTCAGCAGGAAGTTCATGACCCCAACCACCACCAGCGGCAACAGCGCGATCAGCGGATGATGATTGCGCTCACCGGTAGGCGCCGCGGGTTCGTTGCGCAGGTCCGTGCCGTAGGTCTCGCCAGCCGCGGCCGCGCGCTTGCGGCGCCATTCCAGGTAGGCGATGCCGGCGGTCAGCGTGAACGCGGCGCCGATGAGACCGAGCCAGGGCGCGGCCCAGGTCGTGGTCTCGAAGAACGTGGTGGGGATGATGTTCTGGATCTGCGGCGTGCCGGGCAGTGCCGTCATGGTGAAGGTGAAGGCGCCCAGCGCAATCGCGCCCGGCATCAGGCGCTTGGGGATGCCGCCCTGGCGGAACATCTCGGCGGCAAACGGGTAGACCGCGAACACCACCACGAATAGCGATACGCCGCCGTACGTCAGCACCGCACACACCAGCACGATGGCGACGATGGCGCGCTCGGCGCCGATCAGACGCAGCACCGCCTGCACGATGGCGCGTGAAAAGCCCGACAGTTCGATGAGCTTGCCGAACACAGCGCCCAAGAGGAACACAGGGAAATAGAGCTTGGCAAAACCGGCCATGCGCTCCATGAAGATGCCCGAGAACACGGGCGCCAGCGCTGAAGCGTCTGTCAGAAGCACCGCGCCCATGGCTGCGATGGGCGCGCACAGGATGACGCTATAACCTCGATACGCCGCCAGCATCAGAAACGCCAGCGCCGCCACCACGATGAACAATCCGGTCATTCGGTACTCCAGGAATGAAGAGACAAGGGGTGTGGGGCTACACCTTAACGTATCGGGCGTTTAGCGCGCTGCCATCAGATCTGCCGCCTTGTGCGCCAGCTCCGCCACCCCGAAGCTCGTGGCCAGCGCGTGGGCATCAAGGTCAGCCAGGGACACCCAGCGCGCATCGCGGGCATCGTCCCCCGCGACCGGCTCACCGGACACCCAGCGGCACAGCACGGCGATCAGGATGAAGTGGCGGCGCAGGGCGCCGGTGTCGTCGCGGTCGAAGACGTCGACGGCGTCAAAGACGTGCAGCGGCTCGGCAGTGACGCCGGTCTCTTCCAGTAATTCGCGCGCGGCCGCGTCAGCCAGCCGTTCGCCCGCGTCGATCTTGCCGCCCGGAAACGCCCAGCGGTCCTGATCGGGCGGGTTGGCGCGGCGCACCAGCAGCACGTGGCCGTCGCGCACGACGGCGGCGATGGTGGCAGCGATGGGGCGCGGGGCGGGGGTGGTCATGCGGATCTCCAGCGGCAGTCAGACGTCCGGCAAGGATACGCCCCGTCCGTTCATACCTCTTCGATGCGTCGCTTGGGCGCGAACGGCGTGCCCAGGTCGAGCAGCGCATAGATGCGTTCGGTGATGCGCTGGCGCCGCGTCGGCTTGCCCATGCGCCACCGCACGTCGAGCCAGAGGAGCGGCAGAGCGAAGCACAGCCACACCAGCAGGAACATGCCCAGGATGAACAACGCGAGTTCCGGAAAGTCGCCCTGCAACGCCTCGGGATCCATGAACCAAGTCAGGCCAATGAGGAACAGCCAGACCGCAAGCATCAACCCGCCGATGGACTTGAGCAGCGGCGCGCGCTGATTCATGCCGACGCCGACCGGCGTGTCCCTGCCGGGAAAGGCGCGGAATCGCAGATGACACATATAGGTGCGCCCGTCCTCAAGATTGCGCAAAGCGTAGACCGCATGCGGCTCGTCTGGCGCCGGCTGGGCATTGACGGCCATCTCGACGAAATCGTCCTGCGCCAGGAACGGCTGCCAGCTTCCCAGTGATTCATCGACCGTCATCAGGAACTGGCGGCCCTGAACCGAAAAGCGATAGTGGCCGTAAGTCGGGCCCTTATGCACATGCCGCGTTTCATGCGTGATGCCGTCCAGCTGCCCGCGGATCAGGAGGAGAGGGGGATCGCCCTCCTGCGTCAGCGCAGCCGGTTCCTGCTGAAGCGGTGAGGGGGCTGGCGCAGCGTTCATGGCCGCTGGGCGCTTCGCGGGATCGAACAGAGCCTCGCTGGCAAGGATGCGCGGCCGCTCGCGGCGGTTGTGCCAGAGGGCGTGCAAGGCGCTCGCGGCAAGCACCAGCGCCATCAGCGCGATCACCAGCGCGAACACCATCATGAACATGCGCGGCAACGTCGAGATCCCTGCCAGCCACGCCGCGCCCAGGGCAGCCACGCCCACGGCGCTGCAGATGGCGGCCTCGCGTCCGCTGCGCCGTTGGGCGGTCTGGTAGGTGAGCGGCGCAATGGGTTCACCTTGCGCGGGCACGGCCCAGCAAAAGCGGTTCAAGCCATGCTCGGCTTCCAGCACGCCTATGCGCACGGCAGTGCCTTTATTGTGGAAGGCGCGCAGCAGGGAGATGTGCGAGGGGTCCAGCGCGGCTCCCCAGATCGTCTCTGCACCGACCCGCAGGAAGACATCGTTTCGCCGCACCGGCGTTGCGACCCGGATCTGGTCGATGGTTCCCTCGATGATGCGGGCTGCGCGTTGCGACATGTCGGAGCGGCGAAAGGCAAAGCGGCAAGGATAACGCGCCGGGCGTAGTCGGCGGCGGGCGTCCCCGCGGCGGGCGTCTCCCGCGGCGGGCGCTTCACGCCGCCGATGCCATCCTCCGCAGCTCCCGCCGAGGACGCCCCGCCGTACTACTTCTTGACCAGCGGGCAGGTCGACCGGGACAGCGGCATGAAGGCCTGGTCGCCCGGCAGCGTGGCCACCAGCTTGTAGTAGTCCCACGGCCGCTTGGATTCCGACGGCTTCTTGACCTCGAACAGGTACATGTCGTGCACCATGCGGCCGTCTTCGCGGATGCGGCCGTTGGTGGCGAAGAAGTCGTTGATGGGCGTGGCCTTCATCTGCTTCATCACCGCCGTGGGTTCGTCCGTGCCCGCCGCCTGCACCGCTTTCAGATAGTGCATGACCGACGAATACGTGCCCGCCTGGCTCATGTTGGGCATCTTCTTGAGCTTGTCGTAATAGCGCTGCGACCACGCGCGGGTCTGGTCGTTCATGTCCCAGTAGAAGGCTTCGGTCAGCGTCAGGCCGGCGGCCGCGTCCAGGCCGATGGCGTGGATGTCGTTGATGTAGAGCAGCAGGCCCGCCATCTTCTGCCCGCCCTTGGTCAGCCCGAACTCGCTGGCCGCCTTGATGGCGTTGACGGTGTCGCCGCCCGCGTTGGCCAGGCCCACGATCTGCGCCTTGCTGGCCTGCGCCTGCAGCAGATAAGAGGCGAAGTCGCTGGAGCCGAGCGGGTGGCGCGAGGCGCCCAGCACCGTGCCGCCATTGGCCTTCACGACGTCGGTGGCCGACGCCTGCAGCGTGTGGCCGAACGCGTAGTCCGCCGTCAGGAAGTACCA
Organism: Achromobacter sp. UBA2119; assembly: GCF_002331005.1. Taxonomy (NCBI): domain Bacteria; kingdom Pseudomonadati; phylum Pseudomonadota; class Betaproteobacteria; order Burkholderiales; family Alcaligenaceae; genus Achromobacter; species Achromobacter sp. UBA2119. The sequence goes on from NZ_DCYD01000002.1 coordinate 176,929, forward strand.
GCTCTTGCCGCCTTGCTCCACGGTGGCGCGTGCGGTGGTGTTGGCGAGCGACCAGGTGTCGTAGGTGTAGTGGACGGAATAGGGAGAGCACAGGTCGTTGGTGATGCGCTCGGTGCCCGGCCCGCTGAAGACCACGATCTTTTTCTTTTCACGCGCCACTTCCAGCGCGGCCAGCGCGGGCGCGGAGCCGGCGACGTCCATGATGGCGTCGACCTTCTGGACGTCGTACCACTCGCGCGCCTTGGCGGCGGCGATGTCGGCCTTGTTCTGGTGGTCCACCACCAGCAGGTCCACCTTCTTGCCCAGCACGGTGCCGCCGAAGTCGGCAATCGCCATCTCGGCGGCGGTGGCGCTGCCCTTGCCGGTCACGTCGGCATAGACGCCGCTCATGTCCAGGATCAGGCCCAGCCGCACCACGTCGTCGGAGACGGCGGGGGCGGGCGTCTGCGCCTGTGCGCTGGCGGCGGCAAGCGCGGCCGCGGCAAAGGCGGTCGTGGCGAACAAGCGAACAATCGTGCTGCGGCACTGCATTGAAATCCGGGTCCTGTCGGCATGTCTCATGGTTGTCTCCCTGTATGCCGGATTCTTTTCGGATATGGCGGGCGCGTATGTAGGTTTTGTTTGCTGCTGCACCCAGTGTGTTCGGACGGCGGCGGTCGTTGATGGGGGGCGGTGTTCTCCTGAGGCAGGTTGGGTGAAGCGCTCAGCGGCTGGTGAGCAGGTCGAACTCCATCCGCACCTTGCGGAATGGAAACTCCAGCCGCGCGAAATACACCACGCGGCCGTCGATGCAGGCATAGCGGCGCAGCTCGGCCACCGGGGAAGACACGGGTATCTGCAGCGACTCGGCAGACTCCTGGCCCGCTTCGATCACGTTCAGGACCTGGCGGGCTTCAGAGATGCGCGCGCCGTAAAACTGGTCCAGTACCGGGGCGACGGTGCTTTTCTGAATGCGGGCGCGGTGCTTACGGAAGAGGCCGCTGTCCAGAAAGACCTCGCTGTAGCAGAAGGGGCCGGCATCCGTCGTATGAATGCGCCGCAGGTACTGGAAGCTGCCGCTGCGGTCGGCGCCGCACGGCATGCCCAGCGTGTCGGGCAGCGGCGAGTCGGCGCTGGACTCTACCAGCGACACCGTGCCGAGCTGGTTGCTCAGTTCGACCGTTTCGGCCCAGGTCTTGGGAATGAGCAGCGTGGGCGTTTCGGGCAGTTCGGCGTTGACGAAGGTGCCGGAGCCGCGCGAGCGCCGGATCAGGCCGTCTTCTTCCAGCAGGCCGAACGCCTGGCGGATGGTCGCGCGCGAGATGCCGTAGGTCTCCATCAGCGATTCCAGCGGCGGGATCTGCTGTCCGGGCCGCCACGTCCGGTTCTGGATGTGGCTGCGGAACAGCGCGGCGGCCTGCAGATAAAGCGGCTGGGGACTGCGCGAAAAAAGCTTGCGGGCGGGCATGGCGGGATGAAGGGCTATGAAGCGGAAGCCGAGAGCATAGCGTCCGCCATCTCGCGCAGCCGGTGCTTCTGGATCTTGACCGAGTTGGCGCTCTCCACTGACGGGAAGGCGTCCAGCACGGTAAAGCCCGCCGGCGCCTTGAAACCCGCCATGGCCGCCTTGCACGCCGCGGTCCAACCGGCCGGGTCGGCCTGCGCGCCTTCCTGCAGCAGCACGAAGGCGTACGGCACGATCTTGCCGTTGCGCGTTGCGCCCACCACCTGGCAGGCCCGCACGCCCGGCAGGGTCTCGACGACCTGTTCGATCTCCACCGGATTGACCAGGAAGCCGGACAGCCGCAGCGAGTCGCCCATCCGGGTCTGGAACACGAACTGGCGGTCGGTCAGCGTGTAGCCCAGGTCGCCAGTCTTGAAGTAGCCGTCATCCGTCACGGCCGCGCGGGTCGCGTCCGGGTTGTCCAGGTAGCCCTGCATCAGGCTGGGCGAAAGGATTTCGATTTCGCCGGACTGGCCGTGCGGCAGCACCTGGCCGGACTCGGGATCGCGGGCGCGCACACGGGCGTTGGGGTAGATGAGCGTGCCGCCGGGCTGGTGGCGGGCCAACACGTCGCCGTCGGCGGGGTCGCGGGGCTGGCCGGCCACCAGCGCGATCAGTTCGCTGGAACCGTACAGGCCCGTGAGCGGCACGCCAGCCACGCGGGCCAGGTCCAGCATGTTGTCCAGCGCGGGGGTGAAGCTGGCGAAGCCGAATAGCTGCACGGACGCAAACGCGCCGGGCGCGGCGGCCTGCATTATGCCGACCAGCGCCTCGTTGTTGGCGTAGGTGTGGGTGACGGCATGCCGGGCGATGGCCTGCGCGGATTGGGCCGCGTCGAACACAGGGGCGCAGACGACGGGCACGCCGCGCGCCAGGCCACCGGCCAATGTCGCAAAACCGAATGCGCCGCAGAACGGCGCGCTGGCCAGCACGCAGGCCCGGTCGTCGTAGCCGAACGCCCGCGCCACCATCGCGCCGTGGCGCAACAAGGTCTTTTGATCGTGCAGCACGAACTTGGGTTTGGACGTGGTGCCGGATGTGGTGAAGCACAACACGCCGGCATTGGCTTGCGCGACGGGGGCGGGGTCGGCGCAGGCCAGCAGCGCGTCGTACCGGTGCACCGGTTTGCCGTGAAGCGATGCCGGAGGAAGTTCGTCGGGCCCAGCCAGCGCGACCGCGCCCTGCAACTGATCCACATCCACTGGCGCGACGCCATCCAGGATGCCCTGGAAGTCGATGCCTTTGAAGTCGGGCCAATACACCAGCCAGTCGGCGCGGCCGCGACCCAGGATGTCGGCCACTTCGACCGAGCGGAAGCGCGTGTTGACGGCCAGCACCAGCGCGCCCAGCTGGGCGCACGCAAGAAAGGATTCGACCCAGGCCGCGCAGTTGGGCAGCCAGACGGCGACGCGGTGCCCGGGCTGCACGCCGATGCGGGACAGGCCCGCCGCCAGCGCGAGGCTGCGCGTGCGCAGGTCCGCGAAACTTAGCGGCTGATCACGATCGATGAGCGCAACGGCATCGGGTTGCCGGGCGGCCCGCGCGTCCAGATGGTCGGAGAAGGTCGAGTACGGCAGGGGCATGGCTTACACCGTGGCGATAGGCGTCACAGGCGAGCCGACGGCGCCGGGCATGCGCAGGGGCGGGGCGGTCAGCAGGAACCGGCTGCGGCCGTTCGCATGGAGCCAGTCGGCCAGGTCCTTCAGATACCACAGCTCGGCCAGCGGCACGCCCAGCTTGAAGAGGCAATGGTGGTGCAGCGGCAGGATGGAATGGCCGGGGCCGGCTGTGCGCGCCGGATACGATTCGACGGCGTAGTTGTCGGCGCAGATGGCGGCGATGCCGGAATGCGTGATCCAGTCCAGCAGCGCGGAATCGGCGCCGTCCAGCACCGCGCCCGTCTGCTCCAGTGTGTGCGGATCGGGGTGGCCATTCATGGCCACGACGGCTTCCGCGAAACCGGTGCGCAGCACCAGCATGTCGCCGGGCTCGGGCTGGGCGTCCTGCTCGCGCATGGCGGCTCGAAGCTGCGCATGGCCGACGATCGTGCGGCCCGGGCCAAAGGCACGCGCCAAGTCCACCAGCACGCCGCGGCCCTGCATGCCTTTTTCGGCATAGCGGCTGACGCTGAGCTTGCGCGCATACGAGCCGCCCGGCGGGCAGCAGGCGGCTTCCGAGTTGTCGGGATCGGCGCCGCCAAACACGTCCACGCCGGCGGCGTAACCGTTGTAATAGACGCGGCGCGCCTGGCCGTCGCCCTGAATGTCGAACATGGCGCCCACGTGGCACAGGCCGTCCCATTGCGTCGAATACTGCATCGACAGCGTGACCTGATCGTCCGACAGCACGTCGATGGCTTCGGGCTGTACCTGCGACATCGCAAAGTTCAGATAGGGCGTGCCTTCGCGGAAGGTGGGCTTGAGGGTGGGCGCGTGGCGGCGCGGATTGAGCAGGTTGCCGCCGGGCAGATCCAGCGGCAGCGACAGGCAGAAGACCTTGCCGGCACGGACTTCGCGCACCGCCTGCAGCACCTTTTCTTCGGTCAGCAGGTTCAGACGGCCCAGTTCGTCATCCGGGCCGAAGTCGCCCCAGGTGGAACCTTCGGGGCGTTGCGTCCAGCGTTTCATCTGCTTGTCTCCTGTCGGTTTTTCATGTTCTTATGAATATAGTACGTATTTACGTACTTTAAAAAGAAATCCGCAATCACCGGATTCGATAGGAGACGAGACCATGACGCAATTGCAGCATCCGCGCGCCGGATGGCGCATCGCCCTTGCCGCGCTGGCCGTTCTGGCGCTGCCTGCGGCCCACGCCGCGGGCTATCCCGAGCACCCTGTGACCGTCGTCGTACCGTATCCGCCGGGCGGCGGCGCGGACCTCTTTGGCCGCGCCATCGCCAACGCGCTGCAGCCGGGCTTGAAGCAGACGGTGCTGGTCGAGAACAAGCCGGGCGCGGGCGGCAATATCGGCATGGCTTACGTCGCCCGGGCGAAGGCGGACGGCTACACGCTGGGGCTGGGCACGATCGGCACGCAGACGATCAACCAGTTTCTCTACAGCAACATGCCGTTCGATCCCGAGCGCGATTTGGTGCCGATCGCGCTGGTGTCCACGACGCCGAACGTGATCGCGGTCAGCGCGAAGTCGCCCTACAAGACGGTGGCGGACGTGATCAAGGCGGCCAAGCAGTCAACGGACAAGAAGCTGACTTACGCGTCACCGGGGATCGGTTCGTCGGTGCACCTGACGGGGGCATACTTCGAGGCCATGGCCGGGGTGACGATGCTGCACGTGCCGTTCAAGGGCACGTCCGCATCGCTGCCGGCGGTGGCGGGCGGGCAGGTGGACCTTCTGTTCGACAATCTGCCGGGCGCGCTGGCGCAGATCAAGGACGGGAATCTGGTGCGCGGGGTGGCGGTGACTTCTGCGGCGCGTGATCCGTCGGTGCCAGACTTGCCGACGGTTGCCGAGTCCGGATTGCCTGGGTTTGACGTGACGGCGTGGTTTGCGTTGTATGCGCCGCGCAATACCCCCGCGCCGGTAGTTGAACAACTGATTGCCGCCGCCCGCAGCGGCTTGGCGACGCCGGCCATCGCCGCCAACTTCGCCACGATGGGCGCGAAGCCGGGCACGCTGTTCGGCAAGGATCTGGCCGCGTTCGAATCCGCCGAACGCAAGAAGTGGGGCGGACTCATCAAGGATCAGGGAATCAAGGCGCAATGAATTCACCCATCGCTCTCGTGACCGGCGCAAGCCGGGGAATCGGCCGCGCCATCGTGGCGAGGCTGATCGATGACGGCTTTCAGGTCGTCAATTTCAGCCGTACGTCACCCGAGACATTGTTGCCTGGCGAGACGTTCCGGTCGGTGGACCTGTGCGACGCGGCGGCGACTATTGCTGCGGGCCGTGAGTTGGCGGCGCAGCAACCGGTGCTGCATCTGGTCAACAACGCGGGGATGATCCAGGTTGCGAACATCGAGGACATTACGCAGGAGGAACTGGCGCGGACGATGGCGTTGAATCTGACTGCGCCGATTCTGCTGATGCAGGCGCTATTGCCGGGGATGCGGCAGGCGAAGTACGGGCGTGTCGTGAATATCGGCAGCCGGGCGGCGCTGGGCAAGGGCGGGCGGTCGGTGTATGGCGCGTCGAAGGCGGGGCTGGCGGGGATGACGCGGACCTGGGCTTTGGAGCTGGCGGGCGATGGCATTACGGTGAACACCGTGGCGCCTGGGCCGGTTGCTACCGAGCTGTTCAACCAGTCCAATCCGCCAGGGGCACTGAAGACGCTGGCGCTGGAGGCGGCGATTCCCGTGGGGCGGGTTGGGCGGCCGGATGAGGTGGCGCATACCGTGGCGATGTTTCTGGACCCGCGGGCGGGGTTTGTGACTGGGCAGGTGCTTTATGTTTGCGGGGGGATGTCGGTGGGGTTAGCTTGAGTGCCGTTGCTGGCCATCGTCGGCGTTCTTGAGACGCCCGGTGCGGCGTGGGCCTGGGGCGGGCGGGGCTCCGATTGCGGTCCGGAGCCTTCGCTCCGGACTGGCCTAGGCGGCCCCCCCCTTCGTCAACCTCGTACGCCTTCGGCTCCCTACGGTTTCCCTCGGGCGCATCTAAACGCCCCGCCCGCCCCAGGCCCACGCCACACCGGGCTCGAGTTGCTTGATCTTCGAGGGCGTTGGGGCGAGTTGGGTTCTTGAGGTTTTGGCACGCACTGGTGTGGAAGAGAAGCGTCTTGCGGTGCCCGCCCCCGGGCGGCCGCGCGGGCGGCCTTCGTTGGCTTACGCGCTGTCTTGCGTCGTGGCGATGACGCTTCGCGCGTGGCTGCTTGTGCTTCTGCGTCAGGGTAAGTGTCATAAATTCGGTGTCTGACACCCTGATCCCCACCAGCGCGCAAGCGCACACCGCCACGACGTCCCACCGGCCCAATGCCGGGTTGCCGCCGTCCGGGCGGCAGCAACCCGGCGGCCCCGCAGATTTCCTGCCCTGAACACGGGTCTTACAGCGCCTCAAACCAAAGACCCTCGCAGCACGGCGTCGTGGTCCCCGTCGGCACGAGCGCCGTCGATGCGCCCGAGGGAATCCGTAGGAGTCGCCGCAGGCGAGGACGAGGATGACAACGGGGCAGTCCGGAGCGAAGGCTCCGGACCGCAATCGTGGGCGCTCGTGCCGACGGGGACCGCGGCGTCGGGCGACCTACGAAGCTCGGACGCAGCCTTGCCGTTATCGCCGCGGACGCAGCCTCACCGCTATTGCCTGGGGCGCTTGTGCACCGGACCCACGTGTTGCTCGACGGCCTTCCTCGTCATCTTCCCCGAGCCCTCCAGGGCACCGGCGCGCTCTTCGCGCAGACGCCGCAGCACTTCGGTCGGCGCGACGCCGAAGTGTGCTGCGAACTTGCGCTGGAAGGTGCGCCGCGACATGCCGCAGGCGTCGGCCATGTCGTCCACCGACCAGCGGGCCGACAGGCGTGCCTCCATTTTTTCGACCAGTTCGCGGAATGGGGCGGCCACGCGATCCTGGAGCCGCAGCGTCTGGCTGTACTGGCGTTGGTCCCCGTTGCGGCGCATGAAGACCACCAGCCGCCGCGCGACCTGCTGGGACAGCGCGGCGCCGAAGTCGCGTTCGATCAGCGCCAGCGCCAGGTCGATGCCGGCGGTGACGCCCGCGGAGGTCCAGTATTTGCCGCTTTCGATGAAGATGCGATCGTCATCGACGCGCAGGCCCGGATAAAGCTTGCGCAGCCGGTCGGCGGAGCGCCAGTGCGTGGTGACGGCGCGGCCATCGAGCAGGCCGGCGGCGGCCAGGATGAATGCGCCCGTGCAGACGCTGCTGGTGCGGCGTGTGCCGTAGTTGCGGCGGCGTAGCCAGGCGCGGGTTTCACCGTGCGCCGCGGCGCGATCCACGCCGGGGCCGCCGGGCACCAGCAGCATGTCGATGGGCGCGTCGTCGTCCGCTTCGAAGGTGCCGTCCACTTGCATGCGCAGCCCTTGTTCCCAGGTGGTTACCACCGGCGATGCCGCGATCGTGTTCAAGGCATATAGCTGGCGGCCCGATTCTTCGTTGGCCGAGCTGAACGCCTGCCACGGTCCGGCCAGGTCCAGCGGCTGGAAACCGTCGTACAGCACGAACAGCACGCGCTGTGGCGCGATTGGCGCGTTTTCTGGCGCACCGCGCGGCGCGCGTTCGCCTATGCTGGGTTCTGGCGTTTTCATGGGAGCAACGTCATGAAGGTGAATATCGTCTTGTTCGAAGGGCTGACTCAGCTGGATATGACCGGGCCGTACGAAGTGCTGGCGAACGCGCCGGGATTTACCGTGGATTTTGTCGCAAAAACGATGGAGCCGGTGCGCTGCGACCGGGGCTTGCGCTTCGTGCCTACGCAAACGATCGACTCGGCGCCGCCTTGCGACCTGCTGGTCGTGCCGGGCGGACCTGGCACGGACGACGCCATCGTCGATCCGGCGTGGGTGGATTTCACCCGCAGGCAGGGGCAGGGCGCCAAATACCTGTTCGGTATCTGCACGGGATCGCTGCTGCTGGGCGCGGCCGGGCTGCTGCGGGGTAAGCGGGCGTCCAGCCACTGGCGGGCGCGGGAGCTGCTGGCGCGGTTTGGGGCCACGCCGAGCGACGAGCGCCTGTGTGTGGACGGCAATGTGTTCACGGCCGGCGGCGTGACGTCGGGGATCGACATGGGGCTGAAGGTGGTGGCGTCGCTGTGCGGCGAGGATGTCGCCAAGCTGATCCAGTTGCAGATCGAATACGATCCGAAGCCGCCGTTTCCGGGCGGCACGCCCAAGACGTCCGAGCCGGCGATTGTGGAGCGCTATCTGGCGATGTCGCAGGCGCGATTCGCGCGACGCAGCGCGGCGGTGGATCGGGCGGCGGCGGCCATGCGGTGAGGCCGTGAACATGGCAAGAGGGCGGCGATTCGGCCGTGTCGGCGGCGGCCATGCCGCGGGGGTGAGGTGTCGCGACGATGGCGATGCCGTGGCGGCGAAGTTCATGCCGTCACAGCGGCGCCCCTGTCTTTGAAGAGGGGCGGAACAGCCTTTATCGCTGCGCCGCTCACCGCCCCAGATGGTCCAGCGGCAGCGGGCTCTGCGGCTTGACCGTCTGGATCGCGAAGTTGCTGCGGATGTCCTTGACGCCGGGCAGTTTCAGCAGGGTACGCAGCAGGAACTGCTCGTATCCGCGCAGGTCGGGCACCACGACCTGCAACAGGAAGTCGGACTCGCCGGACACCAGATGCGCGGCGATCACTTCCGGCAGCGCGCTGACCTCGTTGCGGAACATTTCGGCGTCGCGCTCATGGTGGCGCTCGACCTTCACGCCCACGAATACCGTCAGTCCCAATCCGACCTCGTCCGGATCCAGCCGCGCTTCGTAGCCCTGGATGACGCCGGCTTCTTCCATCATCCGCACGCGCCGCAAGCAGGGCGAGGGCGACAGGCCGATCTGGTCCGCCAGCTCCACGTTAGTGAGCCGGCCGTTCTTCTGCAGCGCCTCCAGAATCCGGCGGTCGTAGGCGTCAAGTTGGCGTTTTGGCATGGATGTGGGGAATTCAGGCTTGGGTTGGTGGGTTGTGCCAGGAATGGTATCCAACTTGGCAAGAATGGCAAGCACATGCCAGCCCCTTTTTTCTAGAATCTCGCCATTGAAAACTTGCGGTGGAGCGCGGTCATGGCCGATATGGCGTTGTTTCTGGGAGCCTTGCTGATTGTGTACGTGGTACCCGGGCCGGACATGATCCTGCTGCTGGAAACCGGCCTGCTGCGCGGTCGCGGGCAGGCGCTGGCGGTGGCGGCGGGCCTGGCGATTGCTCGTGCGGCGCACGTGACGCTGGCCGCGCTGGGTCTGGCGGCCTTGTTCAAGACGCACCCCTGGGCGTTCGACGCGGCGCGCACGGTGGGCGGCTGCTATCTGGTGTGGCTGGGGATCCGTCTCTTGCGCGCGCCGCTTGCCGTTCCGGCTTTGGACGGGGAGGCCGCGCCGCGCCATGCAGGCTGGGGACCCGCGCTGATGAGCGGCGTGCTCACCAATGTGCTCAACCCCAAGGCCTTGCTGTTCTGCTCGGTGCTCCTGCCGCAGTTCGTGTCGCCGGAGCGCGGCCCGATTGGCCAGCAGTTTGCCGTGCTGGGCGTCATCCTCGTCGGATTGGGCCTGACGTTCGACGTGCTGTGCGCGCTGGCGGGCGGCGCGGTAGGCCGCTGGATGTCCGCCAGCCCGCGCGCACAAAAGATCCAGAGCCTGGTCTTCGGCACCGCCCTGATCGGCTTCGGCCTGCGCCTGACCTTCGCCAATCGCCCGGCCTGAGGTGCGCGGCACCTTGTGGGGAGTAGGACATCCATGGTTTTGTAAGACCAAATGAGGTGTCAGACACCGGCCCTATGCGTCGAAATCCGCAACAAAATAAGGTCCGGCGCGCAATCGCGCCGGGCCTTATTGCTTAGCACCGGACCTGCGTTACTTGCCGAAGGCGAACGACGCTGCGTCGACCTCGTCAGCCTTGGCGGGCGGCGGGACGGCGCCGTCTTCCAGCAGTTCCGCGGGATCCAGTCCCTTGGTCAGCTCCAGCGCCTGGCGCTCGAACAGGCGCCGGTACAGGCCGCCCTTCAGGCGGATCAGCGCGTCGTGGCTGCCTTCTTCAATCACGCGGCCATGGTCCATCACCAGCAGGCGGTCCAGGGCCCGGACCGTCGACAGGCGGTGCGCTACGACCAGCGTCGTGCGGCCTTCCATCAGGCGGTCCATCGCGCGCTGGATCAGCACCTCGCTTTCGCTGTCCAGGCTGGACGTGGCTTCGTCCAGGATCAGGATCGGCGCGTCCGCCAGGAACGCCCGCGCAATCGCCACACGCTGGCGTTCGCCGCCGGACAGCTTCACGCCGCGTTCACCGACCAGCGTCTCATAGCCCTTGGGCAGCGCCTTGATGAAGTCATGCGCACTGGCCAGCCGGGCCGCCTGCTCGATGTCGGCCTGCGACGCGCCGGGGCGGGCGTAGGCGATGTTTTCCGCCAGCGTCCGGTGAAACAGCACGGGCTCCTGCTGCACGATCGCGATCTGCCCGCGCAGCGACGCCTGCTTCACCTGGGCGATGTCCTGCCCGTCGATGGTGATGCGGCCGCCGTTCACGTCGTACAGACGCTGGATCAGCTTGATGAACGTCGTTTTGCCCGAACCCGAGTGGCCGACCAGGCCCACCCGTTCGCCCGGCGCAATGCGCACCGAGAACCGGTCGTACAGCGCGACGTTGTGCGCGCCATAGCGGAACGTCACGTCTTCGAAGCGGATCTCGCCTGCCGTCACCGCAATGTCGCCCGCGCCCGGCCGGTCTTCCACGCCCAGCGGCTGCTTCTCCAGCGACACCAGTTCCTCCATGTCGTTGACCGAGCGCTGCAGGTTGCGGATGTGCATGCCCACGTCCCGCAGATAGCCTTGGAGCACAAAGAACATGGTCAGCGTGAACGTGATGTCGCCCACGCTGGCCTGGTTGCGCGACCACAGCAGCAGCGATGCGCCCAGGATCGAGGCCTGCATGGCGACGAGCATCGCGCCCTGGATGCCGCCGTTGAACGTGGCGCGGATCCAGGTGCGGCGCGTGCGGCGGCGCCACTTGTCGATGACGCGGTCCAGCCGCGCTTCTTCACGCGTCTCCGCGCCAAAGGCTTTGACCACGGCGTTGCAGCTGACCGCATCGGCCAGCGCGCCGCCCATGCGCGTATCCCAGGCATTGCCCAGGCGCGCCGCGGGAGCCACGTACGCCAGCGACAGCGTGGCGGTGACGGCGATGTAGAGCACCGAACCCAGGCCCACGACCAGCCCCATCAGCGGCCAATGCGCGCCCAGCAGCGCGGTGGCGCCCACCAGCATGACGACCGACGGCAGCAGCGCCACCAGCAGCGTGTCATTGAGCAGGTCCACCGCCCACATGCCGCGCGTGATCTTGCGCACTGTCGAGCCCGCGAAGCTGTTGGCATGCCAGTCGGTCGAAAAGCGCTGCACGCGGTAAAAGGCATTCGAGGCGATGCCGTTCATCATCTTCAGCGTGAAGGTGATGATGTTCTGGAACACCGCCTGGCGCAGCAGCGTCCCGCCCACGCCTAGCGCAACCAGCAGCCAGAAGGCGGTGATGGCGGCGGTCCAGGCAAGCTGGTCGCCGGCCGCGCCCGATGCCACGGCGTCGACCAGGCGGCCGGCGTACATCGGGGTCAGCACGTCGGCCACGGCGGACAGCAGCGCCAGCGCCACGATCACGACGATGCGCAGCGGCTGCCGGCCCCAATAGCGGAAGGTAAAGCCCAGGACATCCTTGAAGGCCTGTCCTCGAAAATCGATTTTTTTTCTAGCCATTGCCATGGCCTGGCGGCAGAGCACACGCCAGGTTCCTTGTAAGGAAAGAGGAAAAACACGCCGTGCGCCGGAAGGGGCGCTGGCAACTGCGTTAAGGGTTCAAATGGGCACGGCGGACCGGTCGCCAGGTAGTGAACTGGCGATGGTGCCGCGCGGGCGACGACTTAATGGCGTCGCGGGGACACGCGCGGGACGGCGTTCGGCATGGGGTACATCATGCGGCCTCCCTGTCGGTGGGTGAGGGGAAAAAAGGAAGTGGGCGCGAGGCCCGAATTGCCGATTCTATCCAAGTGATGTAGGCGAATCAACGGGCCGCGCGTGGGGACAGAATGCGATGTCGGTTTTTTTCAACGCGGCGGATGCGGCAAATGCGCCCGACGCTGCATGCGTCGCAAACGCTGCGATCAAGACGATCGCAGCGGATCAGCGGGCACAACGAGCGGCGCAACCGCCGCGCTAACCGGGCAGCGACGCCGCGCCCGCAGCGGTATACCCGCCCTGATGGCTTGCCAGCCGCGCATACACGCCTTGCTTGCGCAGCAGTTGGTCGTGCGTGCCGGACTCGGCCAGCGTGCCGCGGTCCAGCACCAGGATCAGGTCGGCGTCGCGAATGGTGGACAGGCGATGCGCAATCACCAGCGTCGTGCGGTGGCGCATCAGCACGTCGAGTGCGCCGCGCACCTGCATTTCCGACAGCGTGTCCAGATGCGACGTGGCTTCGTCCAGAATCAGCACCGGCGCGTTCTTCAAGAAGGCGCGCGCAATCGAGATGCGCTGCCGCTGACCGCCCGACAACTGCATGCCGCGTTCGCCCACGCGCGTCGCCAGCCCCTCGGGCAGACGCTGCACGAAGTCGGCCAGCGCCGCCTGTTCCAGTGCACGCATCAGATCTTCGCGGCTGGCCTCGGGACGCGCCAGCCGGATGTTGCCTTCGAGCGTGTCGTTGAACAGATACGTATCTTGTGTGACCAGCGCCACGCGCTCGCGCAGGCCGTCGAGCTGGAGTTGGCGCACGTCCACGCCGTCCAGCTTGACCGCGCCTTCGCGGGGATCCCAGAAGCGCAGCAACAGGCTGGCCACCGTGCTCTTGCCCGCGCCCGAGGCGCCGACGATCGCCACCGTGGCGCCGGCAGGCGCGGTGAAGCTAAGCTGCCGCAGCGTGTCCTGGCGCTTGCCGGGGTAGGCGAAGCTGACGCGCTCGAACGCGAGCGACAGGCCATGCGGCGCCACCGGCGCGGGCAGGGGGCCGTCCACGACCGGTTCGGGTTCGGTGGCCACCACGTGCAGGCGGCGCGTGGCGGCGATGGTGTCGGCCAGTTGCCGGCTGACCTGCGAGATCTCCGACACCGGCAGGAACGTCGCCAGCGCGATCAGCACCAGTAGCGGCAGCATGCCGGCCGCCAGCGTGCCGGCCTGCACCTGCAGCGCGCCCACGACAGCCACCGCGAGTCCGCCCAAGCCCATCGCGATTTCAAACCAGGCCGTCTGGCGGGACAGGTCGCGCAGGATGGCCAAGCGCCGCGCCCGATAGTGATCGGCGACCTTCAAGAACTGATCGCGGCGCCGGCCCGTCGCCTGGAAGGCAGTGAGGTCGGCCAGGCCCTGGATGGTGTCGGTGGTGTGAGCGCTCATTTCACCCAGCGCCTCGCGCGCCTTGTCGCCCAATGCATCGACGCGGCGCCGGCCGCGCACGGGAGAGACCAGCGCATAGGCCAGGAACGGCAGCAGCGCCAGCGCCACCGGCCAACTGTAGAACCCCAGGAAACCCAGCACGGACAACGGCACCAGCACGGACACGATGGCCGGCGCGATGGTGTGCGCGTAGAAATACTCGACCATCTCCACGTCCTGCGTGGCCAGCGCGACCAGATCGCCGGAGCGGCGTTGCAGCAGGTACGCGGTCGCCAGCCGTTCCAGCTTGTCGTAGAGCTTGACGCGCATGTCGGCCAGTAGCTGATAGGCCATCGCATGCGCCAGCCACGATTCCAGCCAATGGAATAGCGCGGCCAGCGGCGCGGCGATCAGCAGGCCGACGATCAGCGCGGTGGTATCGCCGCCGTCGCGGATGGCGGCCACGATCAGGGCGCTGAACACGCCCACGCCGATGAAGGCGGCGACACGCGCCACGCCCAGCAGAATGGTCGCGATGAGCGTGCCGCGCCATGGGCGCACCACCGACAGCAGGGTGCCCAGTGTGGCGCGCCAGCCGACCTGATCGGCATCCGCGTCCAGCGACCGCAGGGCCGGACAGGGCGTGTTGCCGTCGTCGGGCTCAGCGGCGGTATGGCCCGCCGCCTGCTGCGCCGAGGGCAGGGAGCCGGCGGCCGGGTTGCGGTGCGCGGCCGCCTGTTCGTGCATCAGGCGGTAGTACAGCCCTTTCTCGCGCATCAGGTCGGCATGCGGTCCGGCTTCGGCCACTCGGCCCTGGTCCAGCACCAGGATGCGGTCCGCGCCGATCACGCTGGCCAGCCGGTGCGCCAGGATCAGCGTCGTGCGGCCGGCCATGAGGCGGTCCAGCGCCTGCTGGATCAGCGCCTCGTTCTCGGTGTCGACCGATGACAGCGCCTCGTCCAGGATCAGGATGGGCGCGTCGCGCAGCAGGGCGCGGGCGATCGCCACGCGCTGGCGCTGGCCGCCCGACAATTGCAGGCCGCGCTCGCCAATGCGCGTGGCGTAGCCGTCCGGCAGCGCCATGATGAAGTCGTCGATGTTGGCGGCACGGGCGGCGGCACGCACCTCATCAAGCGTTGCGTCGGGGCGGCCCAGACGCAGGTTGTCGTCGATGGTGCCGTGAAATAGGGTGATGTCCTGGCTGACCAGCGCGATGTGTGACAAGAGGAGCTGCGTGTCCAGCGCGTTGACGTCGTGCCCGCCCACGCGGACCGCGCCGGATTGCGGCACGCATTCGCGCAGCAGCAGCCGCACGATGGTGGATTTGCCCGCGCCGCTGGGGCCGACCACGCCGACCCGTTCGCCCGCCGCAATGCGGAACGCCAGGCCCCGGTGGGCGGCGCGTTCGGGCGTGTACGAAAAGGCGACGTCGTCGAACTCGATGGTCGGCGCCAGGCGCGCAGGGCCCGCTTGCGCGGCGCGCGCGTCGGGGGCGGGCGTCAGCGGCTGCGCATCCATCAACGCGTGAATGCTGGCGGCGGCCGACTGGCCCAGCATGCCCCGGTGCAGCACCGCGCGCAGATCGCGCATTGGGCGGAAAATCTCGGTGCCCGCCATCAGCACGATCAAGAGCGCCTCGACGCTCATGTCGCCGGCGGTCACGCGCCAGGCGCCCAGCGTCAGCGCCAGCGCGGCGCCCAGCGCCACGCCCAGGTCGCTGATGCCGCGCGTCAGCAGGCTGACGGACAGCACCCAGAACGTGTTGTCGGACAGACTGCGCGCGCGGGCGGCAAGCCGCTCGCCCCAGGCCTTGCCCTGGCCATACGACTTGAGCGTGGGCAGCCCCTGGACCGCGTCCAGGAACTCTTCACCGAATTCGTTGAGCGACCGGCTGCGCGCCAGGCTGGCACGGCGGTCCAGCATGTGTACGGCCATCGGCCCGAACAATGCGAAAAGCGCGGCGGCCAGGAAGACGAGGGCGGTCGGCACGTCCCAGAACGCGATGACGGCAAAGATGGCAAAGGGTGCGGCGGCCGCGATGGCGACCTGCGGCAGATACTGTCCGAAGAAGGTCTGCAACTGTTCGACGCCGTCCACCACGGTCAGCATGACGCCGCCAGTGCGCTGGTTGGCGAACCATGCCGGTCCCAACGCGACGATGCGGTCATACAGCTTCGCGCGCAGCGTGTGCTGGATGGCAGCGGATGTGCGGTTGGCCTGCACCGTGCGCCAGTCGTCCAGTAACGCCCGCAGCAGCACCATGGCCGCCACGCATAGCGCGGGCATTGCCCATTCCTGCCACGGTGCCCCGTCGAACACGCGTGCGAGCAACTGCCCCAGGAACACGTACCGTGCAATCCCGGCCGCCAGCGCCAACAGGCCCAGGAAGATGCCGCCCGCCATGCCGGCACGCAGACCCTCGGTCAGACGCCACAGCCTCGAATCGAAATACATAGCATTACTCCATCCAGAGCCTGCATCGTCCCCGATCCGGCGCGCGTGCGAAAGCGATGAATTTTCAATCAAGGGTTGAGATAAACTCAACCGATGTCCGATTCCTCTACCCGCACGCCGCCGCTGGCCGCGTTGCGCGCCTTCGAAGCCGTGGCCCGTCTAGGGAGCCTAAGCCGCGCGGCTGCCGAGCTCAACGTCACGAAAAGCGCAGTCAGCCATCAGTTGCGGGCGCTGGAAGCCGACCTGGGAACCTCGCTGCTGCGCCGGGGCGGCACCGTGCGGCGCGCCGAGACCACCGAGGCGGGTGCTGCGTTGCTGGCTTCCGTACAACAGGCCTTGACCCTATTGGAAACCGCCTGCCGCAATGTCCGGGCCAGCGCCCGCGGCAAGCGGCGCTACACCCTGAACGTGTCCGCCAACCCGTCGCTGGCCGCGCTGTGGCTGGCGCCGCGCATCGGCCGCTTCATCGAACTGCATCCGGACATCGACATCCAGGTGTATCTGCACGCCAGCCAGGATCCGGCCTGGAAAACCCAGGACATCGACCTGGCCTTCCTGCACGTGCGCGCGATGGGGCCGCACATTGCCGCGCCGGGCGACATTCCGCTGATGACCGAGACCGTGGTGCCGGTGTGCAGTCCGGCGCTGGTGCCCGAGGCCGACCGCAATGACCCGCGCGTGTTCATGCGCCACCGCTGGTTGGAAGAAAAGCACATCGACAGCCCCGAGACCGATTGGCGCACGTGGGGACCCCGGCTGGGGATTGCGCCGGATGATTGGCAGGATCCGATGGTGCTGAGCGGCTTGAGCACCGTGGTGGCCGCCGCGGCGGCCGGGGTGGGCATCGCGCTGGGCCGCGCGCCGCTGATCGACGAAGACCTGGCGAGCGGCAGGCTGGTGCCGCTGATGCCGCATCTGCGCATGCCGGGCTCGTGGGGCTATGTCATGCGCATCCACGCCAACCGGCCGATGGATCCCTCATTGCCCGCGCTGGTGGAGTTTCTGGCCGAGGAAGGCCGCAGCACAGGCGCGTGGCAAAGCCCCGACGGCGTATTCGGCAGCCTTGCCCCGCATGACGTTCACGCCGAGCATCAAGATCGTCCAGCCGGATCGCGCACGCGGCGCGGTTAATCGGCCGTCAACTCCATGCTGCGCGTCACTTCCTCCTGCACGCGCTCCCAGATCGCCCGCTTCAGTTCCACAAAACGCGGCGACAGCTGCACGTCCGCGCTGCGCGGATGCGGCAGGTCGTTCTGGATGTCCTGCACGATGCGGCCGGGCTTGGAACCCATGACCGCCATCCGCGTCGACAGGGTCAGCGCCTCGTCGATGGAGTGCGTGATGAAGACGATGGTCTTGCCGCTCTGCTCGTAGATCGACAGCAATTGGTCCTGCAGCACCTGCCGGGTCATCGCATCAAGCGCCGCGAACGGCTCGTCGAACAGCATCACGTCCGGGTCGTTGGCCAGCACGCGCGCAATCGACACGCGCTGCTTCATCCCGCCCGACAGCGCGTGCGGATACTTCTCCGCCGCGTGCTTCAGGCCCACCATCTCGATGAACTTGCGGGCGATCGGCGCGCGCTCCTGGCGCGACATGCCGCGCATCTTCAGGCCGAACTCCACGTTCTCCTGCACCGTGCGCCACGGAAACAGCGCGTACTGCTGGAACACCATGCCGCAGGCGGCGGTCACGTCGGTGACCTTTTTGCCGTTGATCTCCACCGACCCGGTGTTGGGCGTGATGAAGCCCGCCATCAGGTTCAGCAGTGTCGATTTGCCGCAGCCCGAGGCGCCCAGCAGCACCAGGAATTCTCCGCGTTTGACCTCCAGGTTGACCTTGTCCAGCACGGGCACTTCGCCGTAGGCCTTGGAGACGTCCGTCAGCCGGATCATCGTGTCGTTCATCGCTGCCATGCCAGCACCCATCGTTCAAGAAGCCGCAAACACAGATCGGTCACCAGCACGGTGAAACTGATCAGCACCATGCCCAGCACCACGGTGTCGGTCTGGAAGAATTCCTTGCCGTTCATGATCATGAAGCCCAGGCCTTCCTTGGACGCCACCAGCTCGGCCGAGATCACGCAGGTCCACGACAGGCCCAGGATGATCTTCATGCCCGACAGGATCTGCGGCAGACAGCCCGGAAACAGCACCTCGCGCATGACCTGCCAGCGGTTGGCGCCCAGATTGCGCGCGGCGCGCACCAGCACCGGGTCGATGCTGCGTGAGGCCTCCATCACGTACAGCAACGCGGGCACGAAGGACCCCATGAACACGATGCTGTACTTCTGCGTTTCGGTGATGCCGAACCACAGCAGCGAAAGCGGAATCCAGCTCATGGACGGCAGGGGGCGCAGGAACGAGATGATGGGATCGAAGACGGCGCGCGCCACCTTCGACGTGCCCAGCAGGATGCCCAGCGGAATCGCGACGACCACGGCGGCCAGAAAGCCCACCATGACGCGGCGCGTGGAGGCCAGCACGTTGTAGAACAGCGTGCCCTGGTCGGACATGGACAGCGCGCGCGCCAGGACCTGGGACGGCGCGGGCAGGAAGATGGGATCGACCGCGCCGGCACGGCACAGGCCTTCCCACATCAGCAGAAAACCCAGCAGCGAAAACACGCTGACCCAGAGCAGGCGCGTTTCGCGGGATGACGAACGTGTGGACATAGGCAGACTGTCCCGGGATTAGAGGTACGAGGACTGGACCCAGTCCTTGACGGTGGGCGCGCGGTCGATCTGCTTGAGCGACACCAACATCTCGGCCAGCTTCTGCATGCCGTTCACGAAGTTGCCGGGCTCGATCATCAGCGCCTTTTGGTCTTCAGCCGAATACCACTGCGTCTGCTTGATGACGGCCAGCTGCTCGTCCTTGGACAGGCCGGTCAGTTCCAGCAGCACGCCGGCCGCTTCCTCGGGCTGGTTGGTCAGCATGGCGTTGGCCTGGAACACCGCCTGCAGGAATTTGCGCACGGCGTCCGGGTTCTCCTTGCCCAGCTTGGCGTGCGTCAGCAGTACGTCGGGTCCGGGCGTGATGGCGTATTGCTTGTAGAGCGAGAACGCGGTGTCGTCCAGCAGCACGTGCGTGCCCGGCACGGCCTTGATGCGGTCAAACGCCGGCGTCCAGGCCACGGCCGCGTCGATCTGGTTGCCCTGGTAGGCAGACAGCAGGTTGGTCGCGGGCAAATTGATGATCGAGACATCGCGATCGGGATTCAGGCCGGCCTGGCGCAGCACGTCCAGCAGCAGCACGTGGGCGCTGGAGGCGTACGTGACGCCGATCTTCTTGCCCTTCAGGTCGGCAACGGATTTGACGTTGTCGCGCACCAGCACGCCTTCGGCACGGCCGAAGTTGTTGGGGGTGGCGATGACCTGGAACTGGCGCGCGCCCGCGGCCATCAGCGCCAGCGACGACACCACGCCCGTGCCCGCCAGGTCCACATTGCCCGCCATCACCGCGCTCATGCGGTCCGACGACGTGGCAAAGCTCTGCCACTTGATGTCCAGACCCTGCTTGGCGAACAGCCCCGTCTTCATCGCGATGTAGGCGGAGTAATGGCCCAGCCAGGCCGAGCCGCCATAGGTGTAGGACGCGCCGGCGGCGCGGCCGATCATCGGAAAGCCCAGGGCGCTTGCGCCCGCAAGTGCAGCGGTGCGCACCAGCATGGCGCGGCGATTCATGTTCATATTTTTCCCCTACTTGAATGTAGATTGACCGATAGATTCCATGTCGCCGGCACTCTGGGGTGCGGCAGACGAGACTTTCGCCCGAGCGCCTGGCGGCGGCATGAATATAAGGAGCGGCGATGGTCAACATCAGCGGCGCTTAAATTTCTGCAGCTCCGAAACGGCGGGTCCACACTCGCCGCACTTGTCCTTGGAGCCTTGTCGTGAAAAGTTTTGACGTGATCGTGATTGGTGCCGGCGTGATCGGCAGTTCGGTGGCGTTTCACCTGGCCGAACTCGGCGCGAAGAACGTGCTGGTGCTGGACCGCGAGACCATCGGCGCGGGCACCACGTCGCAGTCGTCCGGCATCCTGCGCACGCACTATTCCGTGCGCGAGAACGTGGAGCTGGCCCAGCGTTCGTGGAGCGTGTTCAACAATTTCGCCAGCTATCTGGGCGACGAAGAGGCCTCGTGCGGCCTGGTCAAGTGCGGCTACCTGATCACCGCCGCCGACGACGACAAGCTGGAACCGCTGCGCGGCGCGCTGGCGCAGCAGCAGGCGCAGGGCATCGCGCTGGAATTGCTGAATGCCGCGCAGGCGCGCGAGCTGCTGCCCATTGCGTCCTTCGACAACGCCGCGCTGATCGGCTATGAGCCCGAGGCGGGCTTTGCGGACGCGTATCTGGTGGCCACCAGTTTTGCGCGCGGCGCCCGCCGCCGCGGCGTCACCATCCGCGAAAACGTCAACGTCCAGCGCCTGATCATCGACAGCGGGCGCGTAACGGGCGTGGTGACTTCCGAAGGCGACTACAGCGCGCCGCTGGTCATCAGCACGCAGAACATCTGGACGCCGGAGCTTGCCGGCTGGACTGGCGTGGCGATGCCCGTCGTGCCGGAGCGCCATGCCGTGCTGGCGTTGGAATGCGAGGCGGCGCCCTATACGTATTCGATGCCGGTCTTCAAGGACCTGGCCTCGCCCGGCATGCTGTATTGCCGCAGCTACGGCGGCAACCAGATGCTGGTCAGCGAAGGCATCGTCGGCGAGGCGCTGCAAAAGAGCGACGCCGAGCAGGGCGACATTCCGCTGGACTACGTGGCAGAGGTCGGCGCGCAGGTGGCAGACCGCTTCCCCGCGTATGAGTCCGCCGGACTGGCGTCTTCGTGGACCGGTGTCTACGACGTGACGCCTGACTGGAACCCCGTGCTGGGCCGTGTGCCGGGGGTCGAAGGGCTGATCGTGGGCTTCGGCTTCTCGGGCCACGGCTTCAAGCTGTCGCCCACCGTGGGCCGCGTGCTGGCGCAGGAAGCGCTGGGTCTGGCGACCGACGTGTCGCTCACGCCTTACGAATTGGGGCGCTTTCAGCGCGGCGCGCTGTTGACCGGGAAGTATGGCCTTGGCGCAGTCTCCTGATCCGCGCGGTCCGGTGCAAGCCAGCTGGTTGGCGCTGCCGCCCGAGCCGTGGAAGAACGGCGGGGGTGTCACGCGCACGCTGGCGGCTGATCCGGCCGGACGCTGGCGCGTCAGCATCGCCGATATCGAACGCGACGGCCCGTATTCACGGTTTCCCGGGTATGACCGCGTGTCGGTCGTGCTGGCGGGCGAGGGCGTGATGCTGCAAGGCGAGGGTGTGGCGGCCGTGCCGTTGCGGCTGCGTGAACCGGCGGTGTTTGGCGGCGATGCGTTGCTGCAATCCACGTTGGTGGGCGGACCGGTGCAGGTGCTGAATCTCTTTGTCTTGCGCGGCGGTGCGAGGGCGTCGGTGACCTGTTCGGGGTCGGCGTCCGGTTGCTGCGAGGTCGGCGCGCTGCGGGCCGGCTCGGACGGACTCGAGGTTACGCGGGTGCGGGTGACGGCGGGGGCATACGAGATGACGCGCGGCGTGGAAATGCCGGGCGTCGATACGCCGGGCGTCGATACGCCGGGCGTCGATACGCCGGGCGTCGCCACCCCCGGCCCCCCAGCCACGCAAACCGACTTCACCGTGATCCTGGACATCACGGTCCAGAAAAGCTTCCCGGACTGACCAAACTACAGCCGTCCCAGTCACAACCTGGGGCGTCCGTTGATTCCTTTCACTCAGGAGTGTTTCCATGAAGGTACTTGCCGCGGTCAAGCGCGTGGTTGACTACAACGTCAACGTGCGCGTCAAGGCCGACCAGAGCGGCGTGGACATCGGCAACGTGAAGATGTCGATGAACCCGTTCGATGAAATCGCCGTCGAGGCGGCCGTGCGCCTGAAAGAGCAGGGCGCGGCGGCTGAAGTCGTGGCCGTGTCGTGCGGCACGGCGCAGTCGCAGGAGACGTTGCGCACCGCGCTGGCCATCGGCGCCGACCGCGGCGTGCTGGTGCAGACGGATGCCGCCTTGCAGCCGCTGGAAGTCGCCAAGCTGCTGCGCGCCGTCGTGGTCAAGGAAGCGCCCGCGCTGGTGATCCTGGGCAAGCAGGCCATCGACGACGACGCGTGCCAGACCGGCCAGATGCTGGCGGCCCTGCTGGGCTGGCCGCAGGCCACCAACGCCAGCGCCATCGCCATCGGCGACGGCACGGCGCGCGTCACGCGCGAGGTGGACGGCGGCCTGGAAGTGGTGGAACTGACGCTGCCCGCCATTGTGACGGCGGACCTGCGCCTGAACGAGCCGCGCTATGTCACGTTGCCCAACATCATGAAGGCCAAGAAGAAGCCGCTGGATGTGGAAACGCCGGACGCGCTGGGCGTGGACCCGGTGTCCCGCCTGCAGACGCTGCGCGTCGAAGAGCCGGCGGCGCGCGCACCCGGCATCAAGGTTGCCGACGTGGCCGCGCTGGTCGACAAACTGAAGAACGAAGCCAAGGTGATCTGATGACTGTTCTTGTTATTGCCGAACACGATAATCGGGCGCTGAATGGCGCCACGCTCAACGCCATTTCTGCCGCGGGCAGGCTGGACATGCCGGTCCACGTACTGGTCGCGGGCGAGGGCGCGCAGCCGGTGGCCGAGGCGGCTGCACGGGTCGCCGGGGTGGCAAAGGTACTGCTGGCGCAGGCGCCGCAGCTTGCCGATGGCCTGCCGGAAGCCGTGGCCGCGCAGGCCGTGGCGGCGGCCGCCGGCTACTCGCACGTCTTCCTGGCCGCGACGGCGCAGGGCAAGAGCGTGGCGCCGCGCATCGCCGCCTTGCTCGACGTGGCGCAGGTGTCGGACGTCATCGAAGTGCTGGCGCCCGATACGTTCAAGCGTCCGATCTACGCCGGCAACGCGATCGCGACGGTCAAGAGCGGTTACCCGGTAGTTGTGGCCACGATCCGCCCCACGGCGTTCGATGCGGTGTCTGCCGAAGGCGGCAGCGCCACGGTGGAAGCGGTCGAGGCCGTGACGGCGGCGGGCTTGTCGCGATTCATCAGCCGCGAGATCGCGGTGTCAGAGCGCCCCGACCTGGGCGCGGCGCGCGCCGTGGTGTCGGGCGGACGCGGCCTGGGCAGCGCGGAAAACTTCAAGCTGCTCGATCCCCTGGCCGAAAAACTGGGCGCGGCGCTGGGCGCCTCGCGCGCCGCTGTCGACGCGGGTTATGCGCCGAACGACTGGCAGGTCGGCCAGACCGGCAAGATCGTCGCGCCGGACCTGTACGTGGCCGTCGGGATTTCGGGCGCGATCCAGCATCTGGCGGGCATGAAGGATTCCAAGGTCATCGTCGCCATCAACAAGGACGGCGACGCGCCGATCTTCGGCGTGGCGGATTACGGGCTGGTGGGCGACCTGTTCGAAGCCGTGCCGGCGCTGACGTCCTCGCTGCCGTGATGGAAGCGGCGTTGGCGCCGCAGAACGCGCCAACGCCGCAGGCAGCCCTTCGCTGCCGAACCCCGCGTTCGGGGCGCCGCGGGCTTTACGTCAACGCCGCAGGCTGCGCCAGAGCGTGGCCGGCGGCAGCCCCAGCGCCGGGGCCAGTTCCTTCTGGATCAGGCGCTCCATCGCCATCAGGATCACGTCGCGCGCCTCGGCGGGCAGCTTGCCCACCTCCTGCTGGCGCGCGGCCAGATACAGCGTGCGCGACAGGGCGGGATCGTCGGCCCGCGCCGCGCCCAGGAAGGGCGCCAGCGGCAGCACGCGCAGCTGGTCCAGGAAATGGCGCGACTGCCAGATGCACAGCGGCGTGCTGATGCCAAAGCCCAGCCCGGCCGTGACCAGGCTGAGCAGCGGATCGGTATTGTCGAATTCGTAAGTCCGCTCGATCATCACGCCGTGCGACTCGACCAGCCGGTCGATCTCGGCCCCGATGAACGAACGTGCGCTGTAGCGGATGAACTGGGCGCGCTTGCCCAGTTCCTTCAGCGTGTCGATCCGGTCCATGCTCATCGAGCGCGGCACGATCAGCACGTAGGGCTCGCTGAACAGACTGTACTTGCGGATGGTGGGCTTGCCTGCCGATGCGCTGGTGGTGACGACGAGGTCGAGCTGCCGGTCTTCAAGCTGCTTGTCCAGCACGGGCGTGATGCCCGACCACAGCCGGATCTGGCGCGACGCCCCGGACAGGCCGTGGATCAGCGTCGGCCCCAGCGTGCCGGCAAACGAGTCCACGCAGCCGAAACGCACGATGTTGCGCTTGGCCCGGCTAAGGTTGCGCACGCTTTCCGTCATGTCGCCGGCCTGCGCCAGCAGCCGCGCGGCGTGTTCGAACAGCAGCTCGCCGGCCGGCGTGGGCCGGGCGGGGCGGGTGCTGCGGTCCAGCAGTTCGGTCGACATGGCGGCTTCAAGCTGCTTGATCCGCTGCGACACGGCCGCCTGCGAAAAACCCAACAGCCGCGCCGCGCCCGAGACCGACGCCGCTTCCACCACCGCCACCCACGTCAGCAGCAGGCTCCATTCCGGATAGTTTTCCGTGCTGGTGAACGAAAAGCGGTTCATGGCGTGGGCGTCCGGCGGCGATTCAACAGAGCTTAGCGCTGGCGCGCGGTGGTCTGGCGCAGCGCGGCAGTCACCATGCCTTCGACCACCGGAATGACCTTGTCGGCCAGATCGGGGCGATAGCCGTACGGGTATGTTTCGTCCATGTAGGTGGACTGGCACATCTCGAGCTGGATGGCGTGCACGTTGTCAGCCGGCGAACCGTAGTGGCGCGTGATGTAGCCGCCCTTGAAACGGCCATTGACGGCCCAGGTGTAATCCTTGCAGCCGTTCAACTGCTCTTGCACGGCGGCCAGGATGTCGGGCGCGCAGGAGGCGCCGTCGGACGTGCCGATGTTCAGGTCGGGCAGCTTGCCCTCGAAAAGGCGCGGCAGCACGCTGGCGATCGAGTGCGCTTCCCACAGCAGCACCGTGCCGTGCTCGGCCTTGATGCGGTCAATCTCTTCTTGCAGCTTGGCGTGATACGGCTTCCAGTACGCCTCCAGGCGCTGGGCGCGTTCCGCGTCGGTCAGCACAGCATCGTTCTGGTAAAGCGCATCGCCGCGAAAGGCCTGGGTGGGGCACAGGCCGGTCTTGGTCTGCCCGGGATACAGGCTTTCGTCGTTGGGCGGGCGGTTCAGGTCGACCACGTAACGGGAATAGCGCGCGCCCAGCACGGACGCGCCCAACGCCTGGGCGAACTGATACAGGGTGTCCAGATGCCAGTCGGTGTCGCCGGATTGCAGGGCGACGTCCGTCATGTGCGGACGCTGCGCGTCGGGAATCTGGCTGCCGAGGTGGGGAATGGAGATCAGCAGCGGGGCGGTGCCGCGGCTGAATTGAAAGAGGTCGGTCAAGAGGAAACTCCGGGTGGCAATGGCAATGCGCCGCGGCAGAGCCGCAGGCAACGGGCGCTTGTATGCTAGGCAGCACGGCCCGCTGCGGGAATTGCATCAGTTTAATGGATGCTGATGATTAGCCGCGCCGATGCTCATGGCGATGGCCGCGGCGTGGTCACGGTGAGCCGCGTTCTGGGTCGCGCTGGTCAGCCGCGGCCCGTGGACCGAGTTGCTGGGCCGTGTGAGGTAGAGTAGACGGCGCGCACACTCTAGCGAGCGGACATGATTGATGAACTGATTCAACTGGGCAAGCTCGTCAGCCTGGGTCTGGCGCTGATGCTGCCGCTGGCCAATCCGCTGACGTCCATGACGCTGCTGCTGTCGCTCGGCCAGCAGATACCGTTCAAGGAACGGCAGAAGCAGGTGACCCAGGCGGCGTTCTACGTGGTCGGGATCATGCTGGTGACCTACTACGCCGGCGCGCTGCTGATGCACACCTTCGGCATTTCCATCCCCGGCCTGCGCATTGCGGGCGGACTGATCGTGGTCAGCATCGGCTTTAGCATGCTGTTTCCGTCGGACCAGCCGCGCGCCCTGGAAGCCGAGGCCGCGGCCGACGCGCAGGAGCGCCAGAGCCCCAACATCGCATTCGTGCCCCTTGCCCTGCCCGGCACGGCGGGACCCGGCACGATCGCCATGATCATCAGCGGCGCGTCGTCTGTCGATTCGGCCATTGCACCGGACTATGCGCGTTGGGTGGTGGGCGTGGCCCCGGTCATCGTGTTCGCGCTGCTGGGGCTCTTGTTCTGGGTCTGCCTGCATTTCGCGGGCCGCATCGTCGCCGTGATCGGCAAGAGCGGCGTCGAGGCGATCTCACGCGTGATGGGATTCCTGTTGGTCTGCATGGGCGTGCAGTTCGTCATCAACGGCGTGTTGGAGATCGTGGAGAAGTTTCCCAACGTGTAGCGGGCATAGCGTCAGGCGTTCCGTCCATGCATGCCTGCGCTGCGCCGGGCAGTCCATAAAGTCACGCGGATTTTGATTTCACCCCGTTTCGTGAAGCTTGTAGAAACATAATCTACGCTACATTACATTTTTGATTTTTCGCCGTGGGCAGTCATGCTTGCCCGCGACGGCAGTTTTTGTATGTGCAACATCATTGAAGACAGGATCAGGCAGTGCGCGGTAGCCCGCGAATCCATCGTGGTCGGCGCGCCGAAGTGCCGGTCAAGCTCCTGCGGTACGGCCGCCGCAATCTGCAAGCGTGCGTCATGATGGCCTGGCTACCCTTGATCGTGTTGGGGCTGGTGGTCAGCGGCGTAGTCACCGCCTTGATGCGCGAGCCGGGCGTTCGCCTTTACGACTGGATCGCCACCCGCGCGCGCCGGCCGCAACCGGCCGTCCAGCGGCGTATCCCCGACACCGAATGCGAACCGTTGACCCAGACGAGCTGATCCGCGTCACGCGTTTCGCGTCCGGCGTCTGTCCTGTCAGCGGCTCGGTCGTTCCAGCCCCAGATGCCCGCGCAGCGTGGCGTGTTCGTAGTCCTTACGGAATAGCCCGCGCTGTTGCAGCACCGGCACCACCTGCTCCACAAAGTCGTCGATGCCGCCCGGCAGTGACGGGGGCATCAGGTTGAAGCCGTCGGCGCCTTCGTTCCTGAACCAATGTTCCATCCGGTCCGCGATCTGCTCCGGTGTGCCCACCATCGTGCAGTGCCCGCCGCCCGCGGCCAGCCGGCCGAGCAACTGGCGCACGGTGGGCTGTTCGGTTTCGATGATGCGCAGGATGGTGCCGTAACGGCCCTTGGGGCCGGTGAAGTCGGACAGCGGGGGCAGGGGCGGCACGGGCGCGTCCAGTTCCCAGCCCGAACAATCCTGCAGGACGAACGTGCCAAGTTGGCGCAATGAGGCGTCCGCGGGCAGGAGTTCGTCCAATTCGCGCTGCTTGGCGCGGGCCTCGGCTTCGGTCGAGCCGACATAGGTCACGAGGCCCGGCATGATGGGCACGAACGCGTCGCGGCCAGCGGCCCGGACACGTTGCTTGATGTCGCGGTAATAGGACTGCGCGGCGGGCAAGTCGTAGGCCACGGCATAGATGGCTTCCGCGCGGCGCGCCGCCAGATCGCGGCCTTGATCCGAGGCGCCCGCCTGGAACAGCACCGGATGCCCCTGCGGCGGTCGCGGCACGGTAAGCGGGCCGTCCACCAGAAAGTGTTCGCCGTGGTGATCTATCTTGTGCAGGCGGTCCGGCACGCCGAAGTGGCCGTTGCGGTCGATGACCAGCGCGTCGTCGTCCCACGAGTCGAACAGCCTCAGCGCAACGTCGACAAATTCCTCGGCGCGCGCGTAGCGCCAGTCGTGGCCGGGCATGGCTTCGTAACCGTGATTGCGCGCCTCGGCATCGAACATCGAGGTCACCACGTTCCAGCCCATGCGGCCGCCCGAAATGTGATCCAGCGAGGCCACCATGCGCGCCGCATGAAAGGGCGTGAAGAACGTGCTGGACACCGTGCTGATCAGGCCGATTCTCGTGGTGGCGCGGGCGATCGCGGCCATCGTGGTGAGCGGTTCGAGATACCAGCGCGGCCCGTCGCCGATGTTGTCCATCGACTGGCCGTCGGCAAAGAAAATGGCGTCGAGCTTGCCGCGCTCGGCCGTGCGGGCCAGGCTTTCGTAATAGCTGATGTCGCCCAGCCGCTCGGCCGCCGAGTCCGGGTGGCGCCAGGCCGCGCGATGGTGGCCGCAGCCGAAAATGAACAGGTTCAGGTGCATCATGGCGATCAGCTCGTCGATTGCTTCATCAGTTGCGTCATTGATTGCCGCGTCCGGCACGCCCGCGGGTGCCGCAAGCGGGCGAACTTAGCATAAAACGGCGGGCGGGCGCCGTTGCGGTCGGTGGGGCTTGCGCGGCCGCGGCGCCTGCCCGGCAGACCCGGCCCGACGTTTCTCACGCCGCGCGTTGACATCGCCGCGCTGCTCTCCTAACCTTGCGGCAATTCCTGGGGGAGCCCTGTATGGGCTGAGATTCCGCGTCTATGCGGTAACCCTTTGAACCTGATCCGGGTAATGCCGGCGAAGGGAAGGACTCCGCAAGTCTCTCGCGCGCCCTCCCTGATTCCATTCATCTTGCGGCCTCCCTGACGGCGGGCCGCCGCGTTACGCGTCCGGCCTCAGGCCGCCCGCGGGAGGACCGACCTTCATGTTGACCCAAACCACCGCCCTGGTATGGCTGCTGCTGTTCTCGGGCGGCTTCGCCGTGGCCAGCGTGCTGTACACCCGACGCAAGCGCGGCACCCTGGAAGACTACATCGTCGCGCGCAATAGCCAGGGGTCGTTTGGCACGATCCTGACGCTGATGGCGTCCACGCTGGGCGCATGGATTCTCTTTTCGCCGGCGCAGGCCGCAACCTGGGGCGGGCTGGCCGCCGTGATCGGCTACGCGCTCGGGTCGATGTCGCCGCGTCTGGTCATGATTCCGCTGGGCCGGCGCATGCGCGAACTGATCCCGCACGGCCACACGCTGACCGAATTCCTGATGGCGCGCTACGGCCGGCCCATGTATGGCCTGGCGCTTTTCATCATGCTGTTCTACCTGTTCATCGCGCTGTCGGCCGAGGTTACCGCCATTGCCAAGCTGGTCGCGATGCTGGCGCCCGTGCCCCTGTGGGCCACCGCCGCCATCGTGATGGGGACGACCTTGCTCTACACCACCTACGGCGGCCTGCGCTCGTCCATCTTCACCGATCAGGTGCAGATGATGATCATCGTGCCGCTGCTGGTGGTGCTGTGCGTCGTCGGCTGGCAGGCGGCCGGTGGCGCATTGCCCACCATCGAAGCCCTGCAGGCCAAGGCGCCGCAACTGCTGGACCTGACCGACCCGGTGGGCGTGAAGGCGGGACTGACCTTCTTTGTCGCCATTTTGCTGACCGGCATCTTCCACCAGGGCAACTGGCAGCGCATCTACGCCGCCCGCGACACCCGCACGATGCGCAACGGCTTTCTGCTGGGCGGCGTGCTGGTGGCGCCGTTCATCTTTTTGATGGGCCTGTTCGGCCTGGCGTTTGTCGGTTTGGCGCCCGAGGGCGACAGCTCGATCGCGCTGTTCAGCGTCATCATGCCGCACGCCCCGGCGTGGTTTGTCATCGCCCTGATTCCGCTGGGTCTGTCCCTGGTCATGAGCACCGCCGACACCGCCATCAGCGCGGTGTCCAGCATCATCGCGGTCGACCTGCGCCGCCTGATGCCCAACGCCGGCGGCGCCACCATGAAGCGCCTGGCGCGCTGGCTGGTGCTGCTGATGGCGATCCCCGTGATGATCGTGGCGTCGCAAGGCTACAGCGTGCTGTACCTGTTCCTGCTGGCCGACCTGCTGTGCTCGGCTGCTGCCTTCCCGGTGTTTTACGGGCTTTTCAGCCGCAAGCACGATGGATTCACGGCGACCACGGCCACCATCACGGGGCTGATCGCCGGGCTGTTTTTCTTTCCCGCGCCGGGGGATAAGCCGACTTTCCTGCTGGAATCGTTCCTGCTGGCGGCGATTGTGCCGGTGGTGACGACGGTGCTGATCCGGCTGGTGATGCGCGGGCGCAAGGAGTTTGATTTCTCGACGCTGAGCGCGGCGGTGCGGCGGTTGGATAAGGAGACGGTTTGAGGGGGAAGTAGTTAAAGACTGCGCGGCATTCGTGCGCCGACGCAGCGTCCAAATTCCCTCAGCCTTAAACGTCGTTCCAGGGGTTGATGACAGCGACGTCAGCGGCCTTGAAAGGGGCCGTATCGCGGCTGGCAACAATCATGCCGCGCGTTGCGGCCGTTGCCGCGATGTAGCCGTCGGCTGCGCTGATGGCTTTACCCGCTTTGCGCGCCTTTGCCATCAAATGGGAATAGGCGCCCGAAGCCTCCAGGTCGAATGGCAGGATGCGTCCGAAGAATGCTGGCAGCAATTCTCTTTCCAACAGCCCGCAAAAGTGATCGCGTCGCTTGCTTGACGGCATGACCGCCAACCCAAGTCGCAGTTCTGCGATAGTGACGGCCGATATGAAAAGAGTCTCGGCGTTCTGGGCATCTATCCACTGCATCACTTGCGCGGAGGGTTGTGGCTTCCAGACTTCCGAAATGACGTTGGTATCAAGAACGATCATTCAAAATCCATCGGTTTGGCAGGTCGCTTGTCGCGAACCCCGTTGATGGATTCAACCTCTGTTTCGGTCAGAGGACCGGCTTTGTGGGCGAAGGACGCTAACAGAGAGCCAATCTTGAGGCGCCCCTCGGGGCGTGCTGCTTGTTCGAGAATGGCGCGAACTTCTGCTTCGGTGCTTCGGCCATGCTTGGCGGCGCGCGCACGCAGCGCGCGGTGTACTTCGTCGGGAATATTGCGGACGGTGATCGAGGCCATGATGTGGAACCTCTCGGCGTGAATTGATGTCATTTTATTGATTTGATATCACCGTCACAAGTTTGTCTGTTTAGGAACGCGGAGGTCTTTCGCGGATGCCGAGGTGGATACAAGCGTTGATGAGATTCAGCGTCGGCGCGTGGGGGTTACCGGTTGAATGCGGCGCGCGGCGCTGCCGCTGAATATGCCTCGATTGTGTGCTCTGTCTAGGAATGGCGCTACGCCGAGGCTAGAAAAATCAGACGAAGCGACAGAAAGGCGGCGTCTCATGACGATAGCTTGCTGAAGGCGGTGCGAAGGGGGTGAGGCGGAACTCCCGGCTTAAACTCGCTGATTGTCCGAAATTTGCCTACAAATATCGGACAGCCCTCAACTTATAAGGATGATTCGGGGGACATCTGGTGGAAGCAGATCAAAGGTCCGGAAATCTGCGTGTAGAGCGCTTTGCTCTAAACACCAAAGGCCGCGACCTTGCCGTCGGCGACATACACGGCCATTTCGGCCGGCTTGAAGCCGCGCTTGCCGCAGCCCGGTTTTCCCCCGAGCATGACCGCTTGTTCGCCGTCGGCGATCTCGTCGATCGCGGGCCAGAGTCCGCCGAGGTTCTGGCTTGGCTGGAGCGCCCCTGGTTTCACGCGATCTGCGGGAATCACGACCTCATGACGTGGCGGCGCGCCATGAACAACCCCATTCCCGACGTGGATCATCGCCTCCATGGCGGCGAATGGCTGGATGCGTGCGATGGCGACACCCAGGTCCGCATCGCTACATGCCTGAATGCCTTGCCGTTGGCCATCGAGGTGGAAACGCCGGGCGGTGTCGTCGGTCTGGTGCATGCCGACTTTCCCTATGACGATTGGCAAGCCATTCATGGGGCCGGCTTCAGTCTGGACGATGAAGACGCGTGCCTGTGGTCCATCGACCGCTATCGAATGCAATATGCCAAACCTGTCCGAAACGTCGGTGCGGTGGTCCACGGGCACATGACGCTGCGCAAGCCGGCGCAGTTGGGCAATGTGTATTACATCGACACGGGGGGGTGGCAGGACGGGGGGCGGTTCACGCTGCTGGATCTGCACACGTTGAAGCCTTGCCGGTGAAACGGCCAAGCGCCGTCGCGCTTGCCGTTCGAATGTTGCCGCTCCATAGGCGGGCTGTAGGTTCCGCCTACGGCCCGTACAGATCCTGCCCGCAGAAACAAAAAAGCCTTGGCACACAAAAGTGTCCAAGGCTTTTCCGTCTGGAATTTGGTGGAGCGGAGGAGGATCGAACTCCCGACCTTCGCATTGCGAACGCGACGCTCTCCCAGCTGAGCTACCGCCCCAAATCAAGCAAGACCAGAAATATACAGGAATTCCCCCCGGCTGCGCAACACGCGCCGGCGCCGATATTTTTCAGACAAATGCGAGCGTGGCGATGACCGGCGCGTGGTCCGACGGTTGCTCGTTGCGGCGGGGTTCCTTGTCGATCACGCAGGCGGTGCAACGCTTGACCAAGGGGGCGGACAGCAGCACGTGGTCGATGCGCAGGCCGGCGTTGCGGCGGAACGCGAATTGGCGGTAATCCCACCACGTGAACGACTTTTCCGGCTGCTCGAACAGGCGGAACGAGTCGGTCAGGCCCACGTCGATCAGCGAGCGCAAGGCCTGGCGTTCAGGTTCGGACACAAGGACCTGGCCTTCCCACTTTTCGGGGTTGTGCACGTCTTCGTCGGCGGGCGCGACGTTGTAGTCGCCCAGCACGGCCAGGCGGGGGAATTGCTTGATCTCTTCAGCCAGCCATTTGCGCATGGCTTCAAACCATTCCAGCTTGTACGCGTACTTGTCGGACCCGACCGACTGGCCGTTGGGGCAGTAGGCGCACACGACGCGCACGTCGCCTTCGGGGCTGGGGAAGGTCAGGGCCAGGACGCGCTGCTGCGGGTCTTCAAAGCCGGGGATGTTGCGCACCATCGTCGTGCCGGGCACGCGGGAAATGATGGCGACGCCGTTGTAGGTTTTCTGGCCGGCCCACACAGCGTGGTAGCCGGCTTCCTTGAAGGCTGCCTCGGGGAACTTGTCGTCGGTGAGCTTGAGCTCCTGGATGCACAGCACGTCGACGGGATTGGCGGCGAGCCAGTCGAGGACCTGTTGCAGGCGCACGTTCAGGGAGTTGACGTTCCAGGTGGCGAGTTTCATGTTTTGTTCAGATGTTTGTTTACGCGGCTCTCGCGGCATCGCGTCGGCGTGACGGGCCGATGGCTTCAAATCCGGCTTCGATGGCGTCGTTGAAACGAGAGCAATTCGGGGGGGCGAGGCCGCCCCATGCAGATGCGGAATGATACCGCGCCGCCATGACGCGCTTTTTTGCCAGGCCTGCGCATATTGGGTGTCTGACACCCGCGGGAGGCGATCGCCAGTTCGGGGCAGCGTCTCATTGGGGTGTCAGACACCGGCCAGCGGAGCTCCACCGCCGCCGCAAGGTGTCAGACACGCACAAACAAAAACCCCGATTCCTGCGAATCGGGGTTTTGGCTTTTGCTATTCGCTGATGTGATTGAACTCAACCGATCCCGGCTCGATTCCCCCGCGCCGCAGCCGGCCGTCGACATCGTCCGGATTTCCGCCCGCCGCGTCCGCCGCCGGCAGGTCCAGCCAATTCGCCAGTTCCTGCTTCGCTTGCTGGCTGTCGGAAATCCCGCCATTGACCAGCGCCACGCCGTCGCTGCCGTCGAGCTTTCGATAACTGATCTGTGTCTTCATCTTGCCTCCTGGGTTGCGGTGGATTTGCCGGTCCACCGTAACACACGACGCATCAGCGTCATCCGGGGGGCTTCCCGGATGCGGCGATCAACCCTTCACCAGTCCACCGTCGACAATCAGGTTCTGCCCGGTCACCGCGCGCGACCAGGGGCTGGCGAAGAACAGCACGGCATCCGCAAATTGCTCTGGCGTGGTGACTTCGCGCAGCGGGGTGCCGGCGGCGATCATGTCGAAGACGGCGTCGGGGGTGGCGGCCGAGGCGTCGGTGGTGCGCAGCAGGCCGCCGGACACCATGTTGACGGTGATGCCGTCCGCGCCCAGTTCGTGGGACAGGGTGCGGGTGAAGGCGAGCAGTGCGGCCTTGGCAGCGGTGTAGTCGTGGTACGGCACGACCGGGTTCTGGACCAGGTTGGTGCCGACGTTGATGATGCGGCCGCCGCCGGCGGCGCGCATGCCGGGCAGGGCGGCCTGCGTGGTGTTGAGCGCCGCGCGCACGCTGCCTTCGATCTGGGCGTTCATCTGCGCCCAGTCCAGCGTGTCGGCGTGGGGACGGGCGTCGCCGTTGAACTGGAAGGCGGGCAGGGCGTTGTTGACGATGGTGCTGACCGGCTGGCCAAAGTGCTGGCTGGCGCGGGCGACCAGGGCGGCGACGGCGGCGGGGTCGCGCACGTCGGCCTGCACGGCCAGGGCGCGGTCCGGGGCGGACGCCGCCAGAGCCTCGGCGCGCTCTGCGCTGTTCAGATAGTTGATGACGACCTTGGCGCCTTCACGCAGGAAGGCCTGCGCGATGGCGGCGCCCAGGCCGCGGCTGGCGCCGGTGACGATGACGAGTTGCTGGTTCAGGTTCAGTTGCGGACGTTGCGATGACATGGGGTACGGCTTCCTGCTCAATGTTCCGAGCCGCTGTTGAGCATGCGGCTGCGGGCTTTTTCGATATGGGCGCGCATGACGTTGCGCGCGCCCTCGGCATCCTGATCGCGGATCAGTTTGTAGATGTGGCGGTGTTCGTCGATGGCGGCGCGCGTGCGCTTCCAGGGTTCGCTGTGGACCAGATGGCGCATGACGTTCACGGCGTGGCTCACGTCGTATTCCAGGGACTTGAGCACCTGCACGAAGCGCTGGTTGCCCGTGGCCGTGGCAATGGCGCGGTGAAAGCCATAGTCGTGATGGTGCGCGATGGCGCCGGACGCGTCGGCCTCTTCGTAGCCGGTCAGCATGCGGTCCATTTCCTGCAGGTCTTCGGGTGTGCGGCGCAGTGCGGCCAGGTGCGCGCATTCGGGCTCGATCACCATGCGCAGTTCCAGGCCTTCCAGGATGTGGCCCACGCGGCGCGCGGGGTCCACGGCGGGCATGCCGCCCATCAGGTCCGGTTTGGACTTCACGTAGGAGCCCGATCCGCGGATCGAGTCCACAAGCTGGTCTTCACGCAGCCGGTCCAGCGCCTGGCGCACGACGGGCCGCGACACTTCAAAGAGCGCGGCCAGTTCCAGTTCGGTCGGCAGCTTGTTGCCGGGGGCGATCTTGCCGGTGGCGATCGCGTAGAACAGGCTTTCGTAGACGCGCTCGGCAAAGCGCTCGGCGCGGACATAGCCCAGGCCTGACGCCACCTCGGCCAGCACGTCCAGTTCGGGACGGGGGCGGGTAGCCGCGGCCAGCAGCGATTCAAGCTGCGGGTCACGTAGGTTGCTCATCGGGCGCTCCTTCAAGTAGGGACAGGTTGTCATGCGGCATGACTAACCGGTGGGCCGCTAAGCCCCTGAAATATTAGGGATAACCCGATCATCCAGAAAAATATCCTGAAGGTTGGGATTAAAGCTGTCATTTCAATTGACAAGTTGCGGAGGCCTCCCGTACCTTGCCATTCAAACCACAACGCCCGCGCGCACGACGCGCCGGCGGCGCGGCCGGCCCAGCTGCCGGCAAGCGCACCGAGACATGCAGCTTCCCCCAACCGGCCGTTCGGCCGCTACTTTACTCCGCACATCGTGACTCAGAAGAACTTTATCGCCAACCAATGGGTGGCCGCGGCCACCGGTGAAACCATTCCCGTCCTGAACCCGTCCGATGGCAAGCCTTTCGAGGAACTGGCCCGCTCGAACGAGGCCGACGTGGACCGTGCCGTGCAGGCCGCGCGCCAGGCGTTCGAAGGCGAGTGGGGCCAGATGGCGCCCGCCGTCCGCAGCCGCCTGCTGATGAAGATTGCCTTTGCGCTGCTGGACCGCCAGGAGGAACTGGCGCAGCTGGAATCGGCCGACACGGGCAAGCCCATCAAGCAGGCGCGCGCCGATGCCGCCGCCGTGGCGCGCTATTTCGAGTTCTATGCCGGCGCGGTCGACAAGCTGCATGGCGAGACCATTCCGTACACGCCGGGATTCACCGTGCTGACGGTGCGCGAGCCGCATGGCGTCACCGGCCACATCGTGCCGTGGAACTACCCCCTGCAGATCTTCGGCCGCAGCGTCGGCGCGGCGCTGGCGGCGGGCAACGCGTGCGTGGTCAAGCCCGCTGAAGATGCCTGCCTGTCGCTCCTGAAGCTGGCCGAGATCGCCGCCGAAGTCGGCCTGCCCGCCGGCGCGCTGAACATCGTCACGGGCTACGGTCATGAGGCGGGCGCCGCGCTGTCCGCGCATCCGGGCATCGACCACATCTCGTTCACGGGCTCGCCGCAGACCGGCAAGATGGTCGCGCACGCCGCTGCCGAGAACCACGTGCCCGTCACGCTGGAGCTGGGCGGCAAGTCGCCGCAGATCGTGTTCGACGACGCCGACCTGGACGCCGCGATGCCGGTGCTGCTGGGCGCCATCATCCAGAACGCCGGCCAGACGTGCTCGGCCGGCAGCCGCGTGCTGATCCAGCGCGGCGTGTACGAAACCGTGCTCAAGCGCCTGTCGGACGCGTTTTCCGCCACGGTGACCGGACCGGCGGCGGCGGACCTGGATGTCGGTCCGCTGATCAACGCGCGCCAGCAGGATCGCGTGCGCGGCTTCCTGGCCGAAGCCGAGGCGCAAGGCATGAAGGTCGCCGCGCGCGGCAAGCTGAAGGACGGCACGCCCGAGGCCGGCTTCTATCAGACGCCGGTCCTGTTCCGCGATGTGCCGCCCGACAGCCGCCTGGCGCAGGAAGAAGTCTTCGGCCCGGTGCTGGCCGCCATGGTGTTCGACACCGAGGAAGAGGCGCTGGAAATCGCCAACGGCACGCTGTATGGCCTGGTGGCGGGCGTGTGGACGCGCGACGGCGGCCGCCAGATGCGCTTGGCCCGCAAGCTGCGCGCCGGCCAGGTGTTCGTCAACAACTACGGCGCGGGCGGCGGCGTGGAACTGCCGTTCGGCGGTTCGCGCCAGTCGGGCTACGGCCGCGAGAAGGGCTTTGAGGCGCTGTACGGCTTCACCAGCCTGAAGACCATCGCGATCCGCCACTGATCCCGGCGCGGGGGCGGCGCGTCCGCGCAATGACCCGGGCAATGACCCGGGCAATGACCCGGGCAGCGGCCCCCAGCAAGGACCCGGACAAAATATCGGTTAACGTTGATGTTTTGCTTCCGGGGCCTGCCGCCCCGCATTCAGGATCCGTATGTTCACCGGTATTGTTCAAGGCACCGCGAAGATCGCAAAGATCGCGGATCGCGAAGGCCTGCGCACCTTCACGCTGGATTTCCCCCCTGGTTTCTGCACTGACCTGGCCATCGGCGCCAGCGTGTCGACGGACGGCGTCTGCTTGACCGTCACGGAAATCCTGTCCGAAAACCAAGCCACGTTCGACGTCATGCTGCAAAGCCTGGCGATCACCACGCTGGGCAGTTATGGCGAGGGCGACAGCGCGAATGTAGAGCGCGCGGCCAAAGACGGCGCCGAGATCGGCGGCCACCCGTTGTCGGGCCACGTGGACTTCACGTCGCAGGTGCTGATGGTGAAGTCGTCGGACACCAATCGCCTGATGCGCTTCAGCATCCCCGAGGCCTTCCGCAAATACGTGTTCGCAAAGGGCTACATCGCCATCAACGGCGCCAGCCTGACCGTATCGGAAGTGAACCGCGCCGAAGGCTGGTTCGAGGTCTGGCTGATTCCCGAGACGCGCCGCATGACGGTCTTCGAGGACAAGCAGGTGGGCGACGCGGTCAACATCGAGATCGAGCGCAGCACGCAGGTCATCGTCGATACCGTGCGCGAGACCGTTCAGGAAAGCCTGGGCAAGCTGCAACCGCTGCTGGAGGCGATCCTGAAGGAAAAGGGACTGACGCTGGAAGACTTCGTCAGCCCGCAGGGCAAGCTGAAGTAGTACCGCTTGATGGCGGCCACGATGGCCGCCTTCGTCAATATGGCCGGCGCCTTTGCGCCGGCCATGCCGTTTTTACGCCGCCGCGAACGGCCGCCCCTGCGGCCGCACCCGCATCCCGGGTGCCAGACGCGTCCATGGCAGATCCGCGGGATCGGCCTGCATCGGGCCGGGCGCCTTGGCCACCAACACCTCGTGCGCGATGGGCTGGAAGTCGGCCCGGAAATGCACCGAGCTTTTCACCACCAATATCCCCATTTCCTCGGGCTGCACGCCGCCGACGCGGAACAGATTGCGGTCCAGCATCTGCGCCTTGCCGGCGCTGACCACCACCCGCACGCCCCCGATCCGCAGCGTGGCCGTCCCGCCCAGGTCGACGTCCATGCCGTTCATCATCGGTCCGTCAAAGCGCAGCTTGCCGTTCGATAGCGCCTCGACCACGAATTCGCCTTCAAAGGCCGCGTCGCCCGTGACGCCGGACTGACCGCCCAGCTTGAGCGCGACGGTCGCGCCGACGCCTGCCGCTGTTGCCTGACGCACCACGTCGGGGTCGTACAGCAAGCCCAACGCCGCGTTCTGCGCGTCCGCTTCCACCAGCGCGCGCAGCATGCCGGTGGTGTTGGCGTCACCGCC
The DNA here is from genome assembly GCF_002331005.1 of Achromobacter sp. UBA2119. Classification (NCBI taxonomy): domain Bacteria; kingdom Pseudomonadati; phylum Pseudomonadota; class Betaproteobacteria; order Burkholderiales; family Alcaligenaceae; genus Achromobacter; species Achromobacter sp. UBA2119. Next base: position 215,233 of record NZ_DCYD01000002.1, read on the forward strand.
CGCGCCGGGGTTGTCCTGCGTGTCCGCAATGACGACGGGCCGCGTCGCTTCCGCGGCCAGGGCCTGCGCGCGGCGCACCGCCTCGGCCGGTTCCAGAAAGTCCGGCGACCACTCGGGTTCCAGCGCCAGCACGCGCGCATACAGCGATTCCGTGACCTGCTCGACCGCGGCGGCGTCCGTGCCGTAGGCCCACACCACCGGCCCGCACTCCGGGAAATCCGCGGCGGGAAAGCCCGGCGCGAAGGAAACGGAGGCGACGCCGGGCGTCTGTTCCAGTTCACCCAGTAAGGCATACACGCCCTGCGAGGGTTCGAGCATCGTGCACATGCCGTTGATGGGAATCAGGAAGGGCAGGCGGCGTTCGCTGCGGATCCATTTGCCGCCGGCCTGCATGCGAGCCATGAGCAGCCGCGCGGCCAGCACGCCAGTGTCGGCCATGTCCACGTGCGGATAGGTGCGGAATGCCACCAGGCCGTCCGCGCTTTGCAGCATCTGCGCGGTGACATTCGCGTGCAGATCCAGGCTGGTGACCACCGGCACGGCCGGTCCCACGATCTCGCGCACGCGGGCAAGCAGTTCGCCTTCGCCGTCGTCCAGATGCTCCGTGACCATGGCGCCGTGCAGGTCCAGATAGACGGCGTCAAAGCCGCCCGCCCGCACCGCGTCCAGGATCTCGCCAGCGATGCGTTCGTAGGCGTCGCGCGTCACATGGGCAGACGGGCTGGCGCCTGCCCAGATCACGGTCTGCACGGTGTGGCCTTCCGCGGCCACCGCGTTGATAAAGCCGCCGGCCGGAATGTTGACCTCGCGCAGCGCCAGCATGTCCGCGCCCCGCACCATCGCGGGAAAGCCTTCGCCGCGCACGAAGTTGTCGTAGCCCGCCTTGGAGGGCGCGAAGGTATTGGTCTCGTGCTGGAAGCCAGCAACCAGGATGTGCATGAGCGTATTTCCTTGCCGATGAGAGGAGGGGAATTCGAGCGTGCGGAAATTATTGGGGGCGGCGCTGCGATCGGCAATACCGATGTCCGCGGCTCGTCGTACAAATCCCTGCCTGAGCGCCGAATCGCGGGAAATCCCTGATAAGCGGCGCGTCGACCCGTGGCCTTGACATAGAATGGCCGCACCCCAGCGGTCATTTCGAGGTATCTATGTCGGTCGCATCCGATATCAAACTACGCCCGCTCGAACGCGGCGACCTGCACTTTGTGCACAAGATCAACAATAACGACGTCATCATGCGCTACTGGTTCGAAGAGCCTTACGAGGCCTATGACGAACTCGTAGCTCTGTACGACCGCCACCTGCACGACCAGAACGAGCGGCGTTTCATCATCGAGCACGACACCGGGCAGCCGGCCGGGCTGGTCGAACTGGTCGAGATCGACTACATCCATCGCCGCGCCGAATTCCAGATCATCATCGCGCCCAGCTACCAGGGCCGCGGCTACGCCAAGGCCGCCACGCGCATTGCGGTGGGCTACGCGTTCCGCGTGCTGAACCTGCACAAGGTGTATCTGGTGGTGGACAAGGACAATACCGCTGCCGTCCACGTGTACGAGCGCTGCGGCTTTCAGATCGAAGGCCTGCTCAAGGAAGAGTTCTTTTCCAACGGCGCGTACCGCGATGCTTATCGTATGGCGCTGTTGCAGCACGACCATCTGCGCGACGTGGGACCGGGCGCGCCGGATGCGCCCGTGCTGCGGGACTGGCCGCAGGAAGACCAGGCAGGCTGACGCCGCCTGCAAAGGCGAAGGCCGCGGCATCGCACGCCGCGGCCTTCGCCGAACGAAACCTGAACCATCGCGCCGCCCCGCGCTTCATGCGCGAGGCGGCGTTTTACATCAGGGCTTGAAGAATGCCGTCGGCGTCATCAGGCGGTTTTCCTGGCTGATCAGGTAGCCGGCCTCGGCGCTTTTGGTCAGATAGGTCGCCCAGGCCGGATCCTTCTGCAGCGCCTGGCGCTTGGCTTCGCGGTCGGCGGTGCTGTCATAGACCCAGATGTGCATGTAGGTGTTGACGTTGCCCGTCTCGGTCTGCATGTAGGCGAGCGGCTTGCCCAAATGGCGGCTCTGCACCTCGTAGCCGTGTTCGGCATACAGCGCCAGGTGCTTCTTGATGGTGCCGGCGCGGCAGGTGTAGGTACGTACGTCGTAAAGCATGATGAATCCTTGATGGCGGTTGCAAAAACGGGTGTCAGTCGGCGGTGGCGCCGGACTGCTTGACCAGCACGCTCCAGCGTTCCACTTCCGTGTTGACGTATTTCTGGAAGGCGGTGTGACCATCGCCCACCGGGTCGGCGCCCACGCCCTTGAGCTTGTCCTGCACCGCCGGGTCGGCGATGCCGTCCGTGATGGCCTTGGACAGTTTTTCCACCACGGGCGCGGGCGTGGCGGCCGGCACGAACAGGCCGAACCACGAGCGCGCGTTCATGGCCGTGTAGGCCGTCTCGGAAAACGCGGGCACGTTGGGCAGGGCGGCGTGGCGCTGCGTGCCGGTAACGGCGATGGGGGTGAGGCGGCCTGCCTGCACCTGCGACAGCACCTCGGGCAGGTTGGCGAACATGATCTGGACCTGTCCGCCCATGAGGTCGTTGAGCGCCTGCGCGCCGCCCTTGTACGGCACGTGCGTCATCTGCGCGCCGGCCAGCGAATTGAATTGCGCGCCCGCCAGGTGCGAAGCCGTGCCGGTGCCGCCGGACGCGTAGTTCACGCGGTTGCCGTTGGCCTTGGCGTAGTCGGCCAGTTCCTGCGGCGTCTTGGCCGGCACGGACGGGTTCACCACCAGCACCAGCGGCACCGAGGCCAGGTTCGACAGGCCGGCGAAGTCGCGCGTCAGGTTGTAGTCCAGCTTGTGATAGAGCGAGGCGTTGATGGCGTGGCTGGACGTGGCCATCAGCAGCGTGTAGCCGTCGGCCTCGGAACGGGCCGCCATGACGGCGCCGATGTTGCCGTTGGCGCCGGCCTTGTTTTCCACCACGACGGGCTGGCCCAGCCGGGTGGACATGGACTGCGCCACGGTGCGGGCGATGACGTCGGTGGCGCCGCCTGCGGCGAACGGCACGATGATGCGCAGGGGGCGCTCGGGGAAATCAGCCGCGGCAGCCGTTGCGGCCGCGCCCAGCGAGGCGGCGGTCATCAGGAAGGCGGCCGCCAGGCGGCGCGGGGTCAGGGTTGTGGTCATGTCTCTCTCCAGTGTTGGATTTTTTTATGTAAACGCCGTGCCTGATCTGTCAGGCTCCGGCGGTGCGCGCCTTTTCGCGCAGGCTCGTCAACGTGGCCCGGGGCGTGATCACCTCGGGGTCCAGACTGAGTTCGATCAGATAGGGGGAACCGCTGTCCAGCGCACGCGCCAACGCGGGGCCGAACGCTTCATGGGTGTCCACGCGTTCGGCCGTCACGCCGAACGATTGGGCGTAGGCCACGAAGTCCGGGTTGCACAGGTCCGTGCCGATGGTGCGGCCGGGGTAGTGCACCTCCTGGTGCATGCGGATCGTGCCGTACATGCCGTTGTTGAACACGATGAAGACGATGCCCAGCTGGTGCTGCTTCACGGTGGCCAGTTCCTGCGAGGTCATCAGGAAGCAGCCGTCGCCCGCCAGGCAGATCACCTGGCGATCAGGATGGCGCAGCTTGGCCGCGATGGCCGCGGGCACGCCGTAACCCATGGCGCCGCTGGTGGGCGCCAATTGCGTGCGCGGTTGGCTGAAGCGGTAGTAGCGATGCGCCCAGGCGCTGTAGTTGCCCGCGCCGTTGGTCAGGATGGCGCTCGGGTCGAGCTGGTCGCGCAGCGTAGCAATGACGCGCGCCGGGTCCATGTCTCCGCGCGCGGCGGGCAGCTCGGTGTAGCGCAGGTAGTTGCCGCGCAGCGTCTGCGTCCAGTCGCGCCACGGCGAGGCGTCCACGGGCGCCAGTTCCGCCGCCGACGTTGCAAAGGCATCCATGCCCGATTGGATCTTCAGCGCCGGCTGATACACGCGGCCCAGTTCTTCGGCGCTGGCCAGCACGTGGATCAGCGTCTGGCTGGGCACCGGCGATTGCAGCAGCGTATAGCCGCCCGTCACCATCTCGCCCAGCCGCGCGCCCACGGCCAGGATGACGTCGGCCTGGCGCACGGCCTCGGCCAGTTCCGGGTTCACGCCGATGCCGACTTCGCCGACGTACTGCGCGTGGTGGTTGTCGAACAGGTCCTGGCGGCGGAATGAGCACGCGACCGGCAGGCCGTTGATCTCGGCAAAGCGGGTCAGGCTTGCCAGTCCCGTATCGGTCCAGCCGGACCCGCCGGCGATCAGCAGGGGACGCCGCGCGTTGGCAAGCAGCGTGCGCATGCCGGCCATCGCGTCGGGCGCCGGGTAGGCCTGCGGCACCTGGATCGCGCCGCAGGACAGGGCCGGGGCCACGTCCGTCAGCATGTCCTCGGGCAGCGCCAGCACCACGGGGCCGGGGCGGCCGGACGTGGCGACGGAAAAGGCGCGGTTCAGGTATTCGGTGACGCGCGCGGCGCTGTCGATCTGCGCCACCCACTTCGTGAACTGGCCGAACATGCGGCGGTAGTCGATTTCCTGGAAGGCCTCGCGCTCGACCATGTCGTTGCCGACCTGGCCCACCAGCACGATCATCGGGGTGGAATCCTGGAACGCGGTCTGCACGCCGATGCTGGCGTTGGTGGCGCCGGGGCCGCGCGTCACCATGCAGATGCCGGGCCGGCCGGTCAGCTTGCCGTGCGCTTCGGCCATGAATGCCGCCGCGCCTTCATGCCGGCAGGACACCAGGCGGATCTGCTCGCGGTGCGCATACAGCGCATCCAATACATCCAGGTAGCTCTCGCCGGGCACGCCGAATACGGTGTCCACGCCGTGTTCCAGCAAGGCCCGCACCACATGCTGGCCGCCCGTCATCAATGTCGAAGTGTCATTCATCGCAGTTTCAATCTGGCCGCAGCGCGGCGGGTTGAGTCCGGATGAACTTTACGCAGCCCGGGTCAGGGCGCGTTAGGACAGATCAGAGCTTGTTTTGCACTTTTTTGCGGGGCGGGCGACGCGGCCGCCATTCGGTATGGCCGTCATCCGACGGCGCCGTCATTCATTACGGCCGCCATCCGACGGGGCCGTCATTCGATGGGGCGGTAGTACTTCTTGCGGAAGTCGCCCGGGGTGCAGCCCGTGTGCTTCTTGAAAAAGCGCGTGAAGTACGCCGGGTCCTCGATGTTCAGCTGGAATCCGATCTCGGCGATGCTCAAGTCCGTGTTGCACAGTAGCCGCTTGGCCTCCAGCGCAATGCGCTCCTGCACGAGCTGGCTGGCGGTGCGCCCCACGTTGCGCTTGACCGCGTCGTTGAGCTGGCGCTCGCTGACGCACAGGGCGTCGGCGTACTGGCGGATAGCCGAGAAGTCTAGGTAATGCTCTTCGATCAGCATGGTGAAGCGCTTGGCCAGCGAATAACTGGGACCGGCGGCGGTCTCGCGTTCGTCGGCCGGATACAGGCGGCGAAGCTGCGTCAGCAGGATCAGCAGGTACGAGCGCACCACGTCAAAGCGGCCCGTCTGCCGGTCACGCGTTTCGCGTTCGATCTCGGCCAGCAGCGGCAGCATGGCGTCGTGCTGCTCGCGCGTCAGGTAGATCACGGGCGGGCCGCCCGCCATGTGAAAGAACGGAAACTTGGCGATGTCGTCCGCGCGCGGGAACATCTGCGCGAAGAATTCGGTGCTGATGTTCATGACGTAGCCGCTGGGTTTCACCGACGACGTCCACGCGTGAATCTGGCCCGGGGACAGGAAGAAGACCGAGTGGTCGCGCACCGCGTGCTGCTCGAAGTCCAGAAGATGCGTGCCCTGCGCCTCGGTCATCCACAGCAGATGGTAATAGCGGTGCCGGTGCAGGAAACCGCGCGGAATGTCGTCGTGATCCTGCAGGCGCACGAGGTCGAAATAGAAGGATCCCTCTCCCGAGAAATCCGACGATTCGAAGGTAGGAAATGTTTCCGGAATGGGCGAATGCGAACCTGCGGACAAGCGGGAGTCTCCTTGATGGCGCGCGGGGCGGCTCTGTTTTTCGCCATCATACGGGCAATCGCGGTGGAGGCTTTTGGTGGAGACTGTGTTCGCAGGCCGCTTTGGATCGGCGCCGCCCGCCGCATCCAGCCCGCCGCATCCAGCCCGACTGCGGAGGCGACGCGCCGCCCGCCGTTCCGGTCAGCGGCTGGCCGGCGCGGCGCGCAGCAGCCGCAGGCCGTTGGCCACCACCAGCAGGCTCGCGCCCACGTCGGCAAACACCGCCATCCACAGCGTCGCGTGGCCCGTCACGGCCAGCGCCAGGAACACCACCTTGATGCCCAGCGCCAGCGCGATGTTCTGAACCAGCACGCGATGCGTTGCACGCGAGAGGCGCAGGAAGGTGCCGATCTTGCGCAGGTCGTCGTCCATCAGCGCCACGTCGGCGGTCTCGATGGCGGTGCCGGTGCCGGCCGCGCCCATCGCAAAGCCGATGTCGGCGCGGGCCAGCGCGGGCGCGTCGTTGATGCCGTCGCCCACCATGCCGACCCGCACATCCGGCGCAAGCTTGCCTTCAATGGCGGTCAGCTTGTCCTCGGGCAGCTGGTCGCCGCGCGCTTCGTCGATGCCGACCTGGCGCGCGATGGCCTGCGCAGTTGGCGTGTTGTCGCCGGTCAGCATCAGCGTACGCACGCCCAGCCCGTGCAGGTCGGCGATGGCCTGGGCGCTGGTGGGCTTGACCGTATCGGCCACGGCCGCCAGCGCCAGCACGCGGCTGCCGTCGGATAGCGCGATGACACTTTTGCCCTGACTTTCCAGTTCATCAAAGCGGGCGTCGAGCGCGGCATTGGAGACGCCCAGTTCGCGCATCAGGCGGCGGTTGCCCAGGTGATACGTCTGGCCGTCGACCTGACCGCTGACGCCGCGGCCGGGCAGGGCGGTAAAGGCGTCGACCTCCAGCAGCGCGCTGCCGGCCTCGCGCGCAGCGTTGGCCACGGCCAGCGACACGGGGTGGTCGGAACGGGCGGCCAGGCTGGCGGCGATCAGGGCGGCGGGGTGGGGATTCTGCGCCGGGGCGTCCCAGTCCTGCAGATCGGTCTGCACCGGCTTGCCGTGCGTCAGCGTGCCGGTCTTGTCCAGCGCCAGCCATTTCAGGTTGCGCCCTTCTTCAAGATAGACGCCGCCCTTGATGAGGATGCCGCGGCGCGAGGCGGCGGTCAGGCCGCTGACGATGCTGACTGGCGTGGAAATCACCAGTGCGCATGGGCAGGCGATGATCAACAGCGCCAGCGCGCGGTAGATGGCGTCGAACCACGGCTGGCCCCACAGCAGCGGCGGCAGCACGGCCACGGCCGCCGCGATGGCCACGACGGCGGGCGTGTAGATGCGCGAAAACCGGTCGATGAAGCGCTGCGTGGGCGCGCGCGCGCCCTGCGCCTGTTCCACCGCGTGGATGATGCGCGCCAGCGTCGTGTTGCCGGCCGCGGCGGTCACGCGGTATTCAAAGGACCCGGAGGTATTGATGGTGGCCGCGAACACCGGATCGTCCTGGGCCTTTTCGACGGGCAGGCTTTCGCCCGTGATGGGCGACTGGTCCACGGCCGACGTGCCGTTCACGACGATGCCGTCCGCGGCGATGCGCTCGCCCGGCCGCACGCGCACGATGCCGCCCGGCTGCAGCGATGCGGCGGGCACTTCCGCCCAAGTGCCGTCCGGCTGGCGCAAGGTAGCGGTGTCGGGCGCCAGGTCCAGGAGGCCGCGCACGGCGTTGCGCGCGCGGTCCAGCGAGCGGGCTTCGATCAGTTCGGCCACGTTGAACAGGAACATCACCATGGCCGCTTCGGGCCATTGGCCGATCAGCACGGCGCCGGTGACGGCGATGCTCATCAGCGCGTTGATGTTCAGGTTGCCGTTGCGCACGGCAATCCAGCCCTTGCGATAGGTGCTGACCCCGCAGGCCAGGATGGCGGCCACGGCCAGTGCCGCGGTCAGCAGCAACGGGCCGCCGGCAAAATGCGAGAACTCGGACAGCGCAGCCAGCACGCCCGCGCCGCCGATCAGCCACCAGTTCACCGCCTTGGCGGCGGGGGCGGGCGCGGCCCCCGCGCCGTCGGCCAAGGGCTCGGGCGTCATGTCCAGCGATTTGATGGCTGCGATGATGCGGTCCAGCGCGCCGTCGGCGTGAACCACGGTCAGGATGCGCTGCATCAGGTTGAAGTCCAGCGCATGCACGCCGTCCACGCCGGCGAGCTTCTTGCGGATCAGCGTTTCCTCGGTGGGGCAATCCATCTGGCCGATGCGCAGGCGCGCCAGCAGCTGGCCGGGGCCGGCGGTGAGCGTCGCGGCGGCGGCCGGCTGCAGAACGGCATCGCCATGCGCGTGGCCGCAGCACGAATCGTCCTGGGCAGCCGGGGCTGCGGCAGCGGGCGCGCAGCAGGTGTCGGCGCCATGTTCGCTGCCATGGCCGTGGCGGTGATGGTGATCGTGGTCGGTGTGGGCATCGTGCCCGTGGCTGTGGTCGTGGCCCGCGTGCGCATCATGCCCACGGCCGGGGGCCTCGCCCGCCGCCTTCGGATGTTCGTGGCCGCAGCAGGCGGCATCGCCTGGCGTCTCAACGCGCGCGACGACGACCGGCGCAGGCGAGTGTCCGCCACCGCAGCAGGCGCTGCCGTGCTTGCCCGACTGATGTTTGTGTTCTTTGACCGGAGGTAAAGACATCCGCTTGACCCTTCAAATAAGCTGATGACGCAATTCCACACCTTGGAGTTACTATAGGGTCAACCCCTAATCATCGGATCGGATCCGGGAGGCAGCGATGCGTATCGGCGAATTGGCCACGGCGGCCGGCACCACGGTCGAAACCGTCAGGTATTACGAAAGAGAGGGGCTGCTGCCCGCCCCGGAGCGCGGGTTGAACAACTACCGCACCTATGGCCAGATGCATCTGGAGCGCCTGCGCCTCATCCGCAACTGCCGCGCGCTGGACATGACGCAGGACGAAATCCGCGCCATCCTGTCCGTGGCCGACAACCATCGCACCGGTTGCGGCCCCATCAACAAGCTGTTCGACGAGCACATCTCGCATGTGGACGAGCGCATCGCCGAACTGATGCAACTGAAATCCCAATTGAGCGACTTGCGCCAGCGCTGCGTGTCGGCGCGGCCCGACTCGGACGATTGCGGCATCCTGCACGGGCTGAGCGAAATGCAGGTCGAAGAGCGGCAGGAGCGGCACACCCACCTGGGCTGAGCGCACCGCAGGGATGTCCTTGTTGCAGTCCGGGGGATCAGCGACCGGTCAGACGTCATCGCGTACTATGAGAATCTGTTTCTTTCCCATTTGCGCATCGATCAATGACCGTAAACCAGACCGCCACGCCGCTCCACGCCCTGACCTCGCGCCGCTCCTTCAAGTTCCTGCGGGCGCCGGCGCCCAAACCCGACGAACTCGAACAGATCCTGCAGGCCGCCATGTCTGCGCCCGATCACGGCGCGCTGCGTCCGTGGCGCTATGTCGTGATCCAGGGCGAGGCTATCGGCAAGCTGGCGGACATGGCGCTTGACGCCGTCAAGCGCAGCGGCGACCCGCGCATGACGCCCGAAAAGGAAAAGTCGGTCCGCGAATGGATGGCCAGCGTGCCGCTATTCATCGCCGTGGCCCAGAAGATTGCCCACGGCAACACCAAGATCCCTGAACAGGAACAGCTGCTGGCCGCCGGCTGCTCGGTGATGAACATCCTGAACGCCGTCCACATGCTGGGCTACGCCGCGTTCTGGAGCACCGGCCTGGGCACGTACGTTGAAGACGTGCAGGACGCGCTGGGCCTGGACTCGCTGGATTACCGCTTCCTGGGCTTTTTGGCCGTCGGCACGCCCGCGTGCGCGGTGCCGCCCGCCAAGCGTCCGGACTACCGTGAATTCGTCACGGAATGGACCGGCGCCGCCTGAGGAAAACCCTCAGTCCAATGCGGCCCCAAAAGGCCGCGCGGCCCGCTCATCGGCCCTGTCCCCTGTGCTAATCTCGTCAACGGCTTTGCCCAAGTATCCCCGGGCGCAAGCCGTCGACGGCAGCGTCCGAGGTCACACGCCTCTGGCAACGCCTTGGTAGGAAGAAAACGCATGACACGATCAAGCGTGGAGACAATACATGAGCCAATATGGGCCGCTGAAGTTGCACGTCCCCGAGCCGACAGGGCGACCGGGTTGCAAGACAGACTTCTCCTATCTGCATCTTTCGCCACCGGGCGAGGTGCCCAAACCCCCCATTGATGTTGCCGCGGTCGACACCGGTCCACTGGCCTACAGCCTGGTCCGCGTCATCGACGAGCACGGCCGCGCCGTCGGCCCGTGGGCGCCTGAGATCAGCCACGACCTGCTGCGCGCCGGCATGCGGGCGATGCTCAAGACGCGCATCTTCGACGGGCGCATGCTGACCGCGCAGCGCAAGAAGAAGATCTCGTTCTACATGCAGAGCCTGGGCGAAGAGGCCATCGGCACCGCCCACGCCATGGCGCTGGAAAAGGGGGATATGTGCTTTCCCACCTATCGCCAGCAAAGCATCCTGTTGTCGCGCGACGTGTCGTTGGTGACGATGATGTGCCAGCTCATGTCCAACGAGCGCGACCCGCTCAAGGGCCGCCAGCTTCCGGTCATGTATTCCGACCGCGAAAACGGCTTTTTCACGATTTCGGGCAACCTGGCCACGCAGTTCATCCAGGCGGTGGGCTGGGCCATGGCCTCGGCCATCAAGGGCGACACCCGTATTGCCTCGGCCTGGATCGGCGACGGCGCCACCGCCGAAGCCGACTTCCATACCGCGCTGACCTTCGCGCACGTCTACCGCGCGCCCGTCATCCTGAACGTGGTCAACAACCAGTGGGCCATCTCGACCTTTCAGGCGATCGCCGGCGGCGAGGGCGCGACCTTCGCGGGCCGCGGCGTGGGCTGCGGCATTGCGTCGCTGCGGGTGGACGGCAACGATTTCCTGGCGGTCTATTCCGCGTCGATCTGGGCCGCCGAACGCGCGCGCCGCAACCTGGGCCCGACGCTGATCGAGTGGGTGACCTACCGGGCCGGTCCGCACTCCACCTCCGACGATCCCACCAAGTACCGTCCCGGCGACGACTGGAGCCATTTCCCCCTGGGCGACCCGATCGAGCGCTTCAAGAAACACCTCATCCTGTTGGGCATCTGGTCCGACGCCGAGCACGACGCGGTCCGCGCCGAACTCGACGCCGAGATCCTGGCGGCCCAGAAGGAAGCGGAGAGCTACGGCACCCTGGTGGACGGCCACGTCCCCAGCGCCGCCAGCATTTTTGAAGACGTATACAAGGACATGCCGGAGCATCTGCGCCGGCAGCGCCAGCAGCTCGGAGTCTGACCATGGCAATCGATAACAACGCTGGTCCGGCCTCGGCGCCGATGACCATGATCCAGGCTTTGCGCTCGGCCATGGATGTCATGCTCGAGCGCGACAACAACGTCGTGGTGTTCGGGCAGGACGTGGGCTACTTCGGCGGCGTGTTCCGCTGCACCGAAGGCCTGCAGGCCAAGTACGGCAGCTCGCGCGTGTTCGACACCCCCATCTCCGAAGGCGGCATCGTCGGCGTGGCGGTGGGCATGGGCGCGTACGGGCTGCGGCCCGTGTGCGAGATCCAGTTCGCCGACTACTTCTATCCGGCCTCGGACCAGATCGTGTCTGAAGCCGCGCGCCTGCGCTACCGCTCGGTGGGCGAGTTCATTGCGCCTATGACCATCCGCATGCCTTGCGGCGGCGGCATCTACGGCGGGCAGACGCACAGCCAGAGCCCCGAGGCCATGTTTACGCAGGTCTGCGGGCTGCGCACGGTGATGCCGTCCAATCCGTACGACGCGAAAGGCCTCTTGATCGCCGCCATCGAGAACGACGATCCGGTGATCTTCCTGGAACCCAAGCGCCTCTACAACGGCCCGTTCGACGGGCACCATGACCGCCCGGTTACGCCGTGGACCGGCCGCCCGGGCAGCGTCGTGCCCACCGGCTACTACACCGTGCCGCTGGAATCGGCCGCCATCGTGCGTCCGGGTTCGGAACTGACGGTGCTGACCTACGGCACCACCGTGCACGTGTCGCTGACCGCGGCCGAAGAGACCGGCATCGACGCCGAGGTCATCGACCTGCGCAGCCTCTGGCCCCTGGATCTGGACGCTATCGTCAACTCGGTCAAGAAGACCGGGCGCTGCGTGGTCGTGCACGAAGCCACGCGCACCTGCGGCTTTGGCGCGGAACTGATTTCCCTGGTGCAGGAACACTGCTTCCATCATCTGGAGGCGCCCGTCGAGCGCGTGACCGGTTGGGACACTCCCTATCCGCACGCGCAGGAATGGGCGTACTTCCCCGGCCCGCGCCGGGTCGGCGAAGCGTTCAAACGCGCGATGGAGGCATGACATGGGGATTCATATCATCAAGATGCCCGACATCGGCGAAGGCATCGCAGAGGTCGAGCTGGTGGGCTGGCACGTCAAGGTGGGCGACACCGTCGCCGAGGACCAGCCGCTGGCCGACGTCATGACGGACAAGGCCACGGTCGAGATTCCGTCGCCCGTGGTCGGCAAGGTGATTTCGCTGGGCGGGGATGTTGGCCAGGTGATGGCCGTGGGCGGTGAATTGATCCGGCTGGAAGTCGAAGGCGAAGGGAATGTGAAGGCGGGCGCTGCGGCGTCTGGCGTAACGACGCCCGGCGTAGCGACGTCCGCAACTTCCACGCCGGCCAAGTCGTCGACCCCGGCATCGGCATCGGCATCCGCGTCCGTATCCACATCCGCATCCGCATCCGCATCCGCATCCGGCTCCACGTCGGCGTCGGCCAAGTCGCCGGCAGCACGTCAATCCGGCGGCGCGCCCGCTACCATCCGTCAGCCCGGCGAAAAGCCGCTGGCCTCACCCGCCGTCCGCAAGCGCGCGTGGGACCTGGGCGTCGAACTGCGCTACGTGCAAGGCAGCGGCCCGGCCGGCCGCATCCTGCATGAAGACCTGGACGCCTGGCTGCAAGGACAGGGCTCGGCCAGCAACGCCCGCGCCGGCTCGGCCTACGCCGAACGCAACGACGAAGACGCCGTGCCCGTCATTGGCCTGCGCAGGAAGATCGCGCAGAAGATGGCCGAATCCAAGCGCCGCATCCCGCACTTCAGCTACGTCGAGGAAATCGACGTGACCGAGCTCGAAGACCTGCGCGTGCAGCTCAACGCCAAATGGGGCGAGCAGCGCGGCAAACTGACGCTGCTGCCGCTTCTGGCCCGCGCAATGGTCGTGGCGCTGCGCGATTTTCCGCAGATCAACGCGCGCTACGACGACGAGGCCGGCGTGGTGACGCGCTACGGCGCGGTGCACATCGGCATCGCCACGCAAAGCGACGGCGGCCTGATGGTGCCGGTGATGCGTCATGCCGAGGCGCGGGATCTCTGGTCCATGGCGGCCGAGATCACGCGGCTGGCGCAGGCGGTGCGCAGCGGCTCGGCCGGGCGCGACGAACTGTCCGGCTCGACCATCACCATCACCAGCCTCGGTCCCTTGGGCGGCATCGTCACCACGCCGGTGATCAACCACCCTGAAGTTGGCATCGTGGGCGTGAACCGCATCGTCGAACGCCCCGCCTTCCGCAACGGCGCCGTGGTGGCGCGCAAGCTGATGAACCTGTCGTCGTCCTTCGACCACCGCGTGGTGGACGGCATGGACGCGGCGCGCTTCATCCAGGCCGTGCGCGCGCTGCTGGAACAACCCGCGCTGCTTTTCGTGGAGTAAGCATGAGCCAGATCACAAAGACAACGACATTGCTGGTGATCGGCGGCGGTCCCGGCGGTTACGTGGCCGCCATCCGCGCCGGGCAGCTGGGCGTGCCCACCATCCTGGTCGAGGGCGCGCAGTTGGGCGGCACCTGCCTGAACATCGGCTGCATCCCGTCCAAGGCCCTGATCCACGCAGCCGAGGAATTCGACAAGGCGCGTCACTACGCCGGCGAATCGGCGCTGGGCATCGCGGTCGACGCGCCACGCATCGACATCGCCAAGACCGTGGCCTGGAAAGACGGCATCGTCGGCAAGCTGACGGGCGGCGTCGGCGCGCTGCTCAAGAAGAACGGCGTGGAAGTGGTGCGCGGCTGGGCCACGCTGCTGGATGGCAAGACGGCCGAAGTCGAAACGCCTGATGCGGGCCGCATCCGCATCCAGTGCGAACACCTGCTGCTGGCGGCGGGATCCGAACCCACGCCGCTGCCGTCCATGCCATTCGGCGGAATGGTGGTGTCGTCCACCGAGGCCCTGTCGCCCACCAGCATCCCGAAGCAACTCGTCGTGGTGGGCGGCGGCTACATTGGGCTGGAACTCGGAACCGTGTACCGCAAGCTGGGTGCAGAAGTCGCCGTCGTCGAGGCGCAGGACCGCATCCTGCCGACCTACGACGCCGAACTCACCAAGCCCGTCGCGGCCGCGCTAGGCAAGATGGGCGTGGCGCTGCATCTGGGTCGCAAGGTGCTGGGCCTGAACGGCAAGGGCGACGCGGTGCGCGTGCAGGACGCCAGCGGCGCCGAAACGCTGCTGCCCGCCGACCGCGTGCTGATCTCGGTGGGACGCCGCCCGCGCACGCAGGGCTGGGGCCTGGAAAGCCTGCAGCTTGATCGCAAAGGCAACGCGTTGCGCATCGACGACCAGTGCCGCACGTCGATGCGGGATGTCTGGGCCATTGGCGACATCGCAGGCGAGCCCATGCTGGCGCACCGCGCGATGGCGCAGGGCGAGATGGTGGCCGAACTGGTGGCGGGCAAGCGCCGCCACTTCCAGCCGGCGTCCATTCCTGCCGTGTGCTTCACGGACCCCGAGGTCGTGGTCGCAGGCCTGTCGCCGCAGGAGGCCGAAAGCGCAGGGCTGGATTGCGTGACGGCGGCATTCCCCTTTGCCGCCAACGGCCGGGCCATGACGCTGGAATCCACCGACGGCTTCGTGCGCGTGGTGGCCCGGCGCGACAACCATCTGATTGTGGGGTGGCAAGCGGTGGGGCGCGCGGTGTCGGAGCTGTCGACGGCGTTCGGGCAGTCGCTGGAAATGGGCGCGACGCTGGAAGACGTGGCGGGCACGATCCACGCGCATCCCACGTTGGGCGAGGCAGTGCAGGAGGCCGCGCTCAAGGCGCTGGGGCACGCGTTGCATATCTAGCGCCCGCCGGAAGGGCTGGCGCTTAGCGGCGTGAGCCGGAATGCGCCAGCGCCGCTGCAAATCCCTCCAGGGCCGGATTGCTTTGGTCCCGCATCGCGGCGAGCACGATCTGCGCTTTTTCGCCTGCGATATCGCGCAGTGGCAAAAAACGCAGCGAATCCGGGCGCATCCGGCTCAAGGACTGCGGCACGATCGCCGGTCCGACGCCGGCCTCCACCAGCGTCAGCAGGGTGGGGATGACGCTTTCCTGCGCGATCAATGGCTTGAGTTGCGCGCTTGCAAAAAGCCGTTGGATCATGCTGCGGAAGTAGGGTGAGATGTCCTGCCGATAGCCCACCATGGGGAAATCCAGAAGCTCCTGCAGCGATACGTCGCGCTGGTTCGCCAGCAGGTGGTCGTGACGCAGCGCCACGCACAGGGGCTCTTCATGAACGACCGAGGTCTGGATATCGGCGTCCAGCGGGTGCGGACGCATCAGGGCGACATCCACGATTCGCGAACGCAGTGCGGGGTCCATGTCCACCGAGTTCATTTCGCGCAGGTCGATCCGGACTTCCGGGTGCGCATTGCGGTAGTGGCTGAGCGCCGACACCAGGGGCGAACTGGCGGCGCTGGGCGTGATGGCAATGACGAGCGAGCCGATCTCGCCGCGCGCCGTACGGCGCGCCTGGCGCAACATCAACCGGGTGTCAGCGGAAATCCGCCGCGCTCTCTCGTACATGATCTCGCCGGCGGGCGTCAATTTCACCGAGCGCGTCGTCCGTTCGAACAAGGCCACGCCGACCAGCGTTTCCAGCCGTTTGATCTGCTGGGTGAGCGGCGGCTGTGTCATGAACAGGCGTGCCGCAGCCCGGGCGAAATGCAGTTCCTCGGCCAGCGTGCAAAACAGGACCAGCAGTCGGCCGTCCAAGAAGATTAATTCTGATTTCGACATAATTGATGCCAAATTACATATTGGACGTGGATTAATTGTATTCCTAAGATTCGGCATCGAAGCTGTTCAGCCGTTTGCTGGAATACACCATGCCTGTCGCACCTTGTTCCCCTTCTGTCCAAGCGCTATCTCGTCGCGTCCGCGCGGGCGAGGAGGCACCGCTGGCGGCCGCGCGCGCCAGCTTGAGGGCTATCGGCGAGCAGGACAGCTCCATCCGCGCCTGGTGCCATACGGCGGACCCGGAAGCGCTTGAAGCGCCGGCTGGTACAGAGGGGGCGTTGGCTGGCGTGCCGATCGGGGTCAAGGACGTGATCGACGTGGCGGGCATGCCCACCGGCTTCGGCGTGCCAGACCTGGCCGGCGGCGCTGCCCAGTTCGACGCGTGCTGCGTGGGGATGCTGCGCGCTGCAGGGGCCGTGCCGGTGGGCAAGACGGTGACGGCGGAGTTCGCCTTCAAGACCCCGGGGCCCACCCGCAACCCGCATGCGCTGGGACATACACCAGGCGGTTCCTCCAGCGGCTCGGCGGCTGCGGTCGCTGCCGGCATGGTGCCCGCGGCGCTAGGCACGCAGACCGGCGGGTCGATGATCCGGCCTGCGGCATTCTGCGGCGTGGTGGGCTTCAAACCCGGCTTTGGCCAAGTGTTCCGGGATGGCATGAAGCTGACATGCGAATCGCTGGACACCATCGGCTGGTATTCGAACACCGTCGAGGATGCGGAGGCGATCGCCCAAGTGCTGATCGCGGACGGGCACGCTGACGAGGCGCCGGCGCGGTCGCTGACGATCGCGGTGCAACTGGACAATCCCGACGCCGCGCTGTGCCCGGAAAGCCAGCGGGAAATCGCCCGCGCTTGCAAAGCGTGGCATGCGCATGGTGTGCACTGTGAACCCGTGGAATCGGCCGCGGAAACGGTCCTGCTGCTGCGAGCGCACGACATCATCATGCACTACGAGTTTGCGCGCAGCCTGATGCCGGTGGTGGCGCGGATTGGGGATCGCGTGAGTTCGGCCCTACGGCAGGCCGTGGCGCACGGCCTGACCATCGGTGCCGGGGAGTACCGCGAAATGCTCGCGGTGCAGGCGTCGCTGCGGCATGGCTGGCGCGCGCGCTATGGCGGCGCGGATCTGATCCTGACGCCCAGCACGCCGGGGCCAGCGCCCAAGGGGCTGAGCCATACAGGCGATGGCGTCTTCAACAAGATCTGGTCGGTGTTGGGATGGCCATGCCTGCACCTGCCGACCGCTTTCAACCGGGCAGGTTTGCCCATTGGCATGCAACTGGTCGGCAATTGGGGAGACGACCGCAGGTTGCTCGCCATGGGCCGACAACTACATCATCTGCTGACACAGCAAGGGGAATGACATGGGGTTCAAGTTACTGAAGCAAGCGCTGGTGGCGCTGTGCGCGGCCGCAGCCGTCTCGGGCGCCGCGCGGGCCGCGGGTGAATACCCCAACCGGCCGGTCAATATCGTCGTGCCCACAGCGGCGGGCGGCACCGTGGATATCGTGGCCCGCATCATGGCCGAAAAACTGGGCCCGGAACTGGGCCAGCCAGTGATCGTGATCAACAAACCCGGCGCGGGCGGGGTGGTGGGCACCCAGGCGTTTCTGCGTGAGCCTCAAGATGGCTACACCGTGCTGTTCACCGCGAACAGCAACCAGCTGATTGTTCCCTGGGTCTATAAAGACGCAAAGTTTGACCCCATCAAGGATTTCGCGCCGATCGCGGCCGTGGGTGAAGTGCCCAATGTACTGTGCGTGAATCCGGCGTTTCCAGCGAAGGACATGAATGAATTCATGGCGCTGGTCAAGGCCAGTCCGGATACGTACCCGTACGCCTCGGCGGGGGCAGGCACCTTGAATCACCTGCTGGGCGTCATGCTGAACGAACTTGGCGGACTGCGCATGCAGCATGTTCCGTACCGCGGCGTGTCGCCCGCGATGGCCGACGTCATGGGCAACCAGGTGCCGATGCTTTTCGCCAGCCTGCCGTCCGCACTGGAGAGCATCAAAGCCGGCAAGCTGCGCGCGCTGGGCGTCAGCAGCGCCGCAAGAAACCCGCTGTTGCCCGATGTCCCCGCCATCAATGAGTTCATTCCCGGTTTTACGGGTGACCTGTGGGTGGCATTCTATGGCGCGAAGGATGTGCCCGAGAGCGCAGTCGCCCGGCTACATCAGGCGATCCGCAAGGTCATGGCCGATCCCGCTCTGAAAACGAAATTCGATCAGTTGGGGGTCACGATGATGCACGACGGCCCGGCGGAGCTGGCCGCTCGCCAACAGGCTGAATTCATGCAATGGAAGCAGATCGTGCAGGCGTCGGGCGCCGCGCCGGACTGATCTGGTATTCGTTATGCATTACCGGCCGCCGTCGATGTACGGCCGTGCCTGCAGGATCAGGATCTCATCGCCTTGGACGGCCCATTCGATGTCCTGGTCCGCATTTCCCAGCCGCTTCTTCACCTGCCGTCCCACGGCGGCCAGGCGCGCGACCAGCGCGTCATTCAGCACCTGCCTGGCGCCCTCGATGGGCACTTCTCGTACGCCGCCACTTGCAGCGGCCACGAGCTGCGTGTCCTCGGCCGATCGGCTCAGCACCTGTACGGCCTTGGACCAGCTGGAATACATGACCTGCTCGGCCTGGCGCTTGCCTTCCACCACCTTGATGCCCAGTCCGCGCTTGGCGGACAAGTACGTGACATGGCGGCGCGAGGCGTCGAAGGGATCGCGCGTGATCATGACGCCCGAACTGTCCGATGCCGCGGCCAGTTGCACCAGCACGGCCATGACCACCGCGTCCTGGTTGAAGCCCGCGGCGCGGCGCGCTTCGTAGGCCTCGAAGTTGTAGACCGACGCCCACACCGTCTGCACGGCCCGGGCCAGCGCGTCGGCCTGCGTGACGTTCGGCACGGTGGTGTACAGGCCCGCGCCGCTGAAGCCGGGCAGGTCTTCGGAATTGGACGAGCTGCGCACGAAGACGCCGCGGCCGCCCAGCTGTTTCTTCCAGCGGGCGAGCCAGTCGGCCGACAGGGCGTCGGGCGGTGCGTCGGCGATGTCCTGGCGCAGCTTGGCCAGTTCCGCGCGCCGCACATTGGCGTCGGACGCGAAGTCGGCCCGTTGTTCCAGCGCCGCCACGTGCGCGGGCACGCCCAGCTTGTCCATGAACGCCGCATACTGGGCAAATGGAATGCAGAAGCCGTCCGGCACGCTGGCCGCGGGCGGCAGCACAGACTTCAGTGCGCCCAGGTTCGCCGCCTTGACTCCGCAGTGACGGCTGTCGCGCGTGGTCATGCCCGACAGCGGCTTGACGGCGCGCACCGACAGATCGGGTTTGGGTAGCGACGTGGCGGCTTTTGCGGGCGTCGTTGCCGCTTGGTTGGCATTGACCGCAGGCTGTGCAATGCGTTGCACCCTATAGCCGTTGTTTTCCACGGTCAGCTCGACCCACTGGTCGTCATGCTCGCGCAACGCCGCCACGGCGTCCCGCACATAGGCATTGGGAATGCGCCAGCCCTTGGCCAGCAGGTTCACGTGCGAGAGCAGGGTCGACGGCCGCTGCGTGACCAGTCCGGCCACGGGCGTCAGCGCGACGGGCACCTCGTCCAGCACCACGATGTCGGTGGGCGACAGGTCAGACGTCTCGTCCACGGATTTGACGATGCGCAGCCGACCCTGCGCGCGCCCCGTATTCAGCGGCAGGAAGGTCTGCTCGCGCAGCAGCGCCTCTTGCGTGACAACCTCCATCCCGGCGCGCTGCGCCGTCTGCTCCTGCAAGGTGGAGTTGCTCTTGAAACGCAGCGGGTCGTAGAACGTGGCCGCCAGCCGCTGCGCGGTCAGGGTCAGCAGTTCCGGCGTCAGCAGATCGCCTTCCCAGAATTCAAACGTGTAGCCCGGCAGACCGTTCTGCCAGCTCAGCGTGCCGAACAGCAGACGCCGGTTCGGATCCTTGTACTGCGCGATCAGCTTGGCCTTGTCGCCCGACAGCAGACGCCGCTCGCGCGCGAACGTCTCGTGCAGCCCATACCGGGGCGTGTGCAGGTAATAGATGCGATCCGCGCGCTGGCGGTCGATGACAAAAAGCACATGCGGAATCTCAAGCGGCGTGCCGGCGTTGTAGACCCGAGCCAGTTGATCGAATTCGGCCCGGGTCTGGATTTTCTCCAGAAACCGCGGGCCTCCCCATCGCGCGTCCTCCGCCTTGCGCGCCTCGACCTCGTCGGGGCGCAGGGGGCGGCCGTTTTCGTAGGGGGAGGGTTTGCGGGCGGTTTGGGCTTGGGTGGGACCGCTGGCGGCGGTCCCCAGCATGCACAGGACGGCCAAGACGATTCGGGATACGCGGGAAAGCGGGAAGTGCTTCGACGACGCACTCAGGGTGGGCATGGGACGTGGGCGGGCTACGGGAAGCCGCAATCATATCCAACGTTATTGGGGACGCGCCATCGGTGGGTTAAGCGACGGAAGCTCTCCCTCCGACGTGCGTTAGTCTGATTTCGCCTCGATCGGGAATTTGTGAGGGGGCAGAGCGCAATATGCTGGCGCCTGCCATGCTGACCTATCCCTACACGTTGACTCCCGATACGAACGGCACCTTTCTGGTGCTGTTCCCGGATTTTCCGGAAGCGACGAGCGTCGGCGAGGATGAGCAAGATGCGCAGGTGAATGCGCTGGAAGCGCTTGAAGCGGCCCTGGAGATCTATTTCGATGAACGTCGCTTGATCCCGATGCCGTCGGAGGACACCTCCTCGCCGTATGCGGTTACCTTGCCCGCTGTCGTTACCAGCAAGGTGTTTCTGTCGAATGAAATGATTCGCCAAGGTGTACGCAAGGCCGAGATGGCTCGCAGGCTTGGCGTTCATACGCCGCAAGTGGATCGATTGCTGAACCTGCGTCACGGGTCGCGGATCGAACAGGTCGAGGCGGCGCTTGGTCAGTTGGGCCGAAGGCTGGACGTGTCCATGGTCTAGCTGACTCGGCGGGTTGGAACCTGAACATCGCCGCTTTGAGTCACGGCATCGGTCGGCGCTGAATGCAACAAGGCCCCCAATGGGGGCCTTGTAGTCAAACCATCACCCGCAGCGGCAATCAGCCTTCAGCCGTTTCCGCCAACACGCGCTGCGCCTCTTCAGCCACGCGCTCCGGAGCGGTGCCGCCCACATGCTTGCGCGCGGCAACCGAACCTTCCAGCGTCAGCACCTGATGCACGTCTTCGGTGATGCTGGAGTGGTAGGCCGTCAGTTCGGCGGTGGACAGGTCGGCCAGATCGCAACCGCGCTGTTCGCAATCGCGCACGGCGTGGGCCACGACTTCGTGGGCGTCGCGGAAGGGCACGCCGCGCTTGACCAGGTAGTCGGCCAGATCGGTGGCGGTGGCAAAGCCTTGCAGCGCAGCGGCGCGCATGTTGTCGGCCTTGACCTTGATGCCGCCGGCCATGTCCGCGAAGATCGTCAGCGTGTCGCGCAGCGTGTCGGCGGTGTCGAACAGGCCTTCCTTGTCTTCCTGGTTGTCCTTGTTGTAGGCCAGGGGCTGGCCCTTCATCAGGGTCAGCAGGGCGACCAGGTTGCCGTTGACGCGGCCGGTCTTGCCGCGGGCAAGTTCAGGCACGTCGGGGTTCTTTTTCTGCGGCATGATCGAGCTGCCGGTGCAGAAGCGGTCGGCCAGGTCGATGAAGCCCACGCGCGGGCTCATCCAGAGCACCAGCTCTTCGGACAGGCGCGAGACGTGCGTCATGATCAGCGCGCCGGCGGCGCAGAATTCGATGGCGAAGTCGCGGTCGGAGACGGCGTCCAGCGAATTGCGGCACACGCCTTCAAAGCCCAGTGTCTTGGCGACGCGTTCGCGGTCGATGGGGAACGACGTGCCGGCCAGGGCGGCGGCGCCCAGCGGCAGGCGGTTCACGCGGCGGCGGCAATCGGCCAGGCGCTCGGCGTCACGGCCGAACATTTCGGCGTACGCCAGCAGGTGATGGCCGAAGGTGACGGGCTGGGCCACTTGCAGGTGCGTGAAGCCCGGCATGATGGTGCCGGCGTTTTCCAGCGCGACCGTCGCCAGGGCGTGACGCAGTTGGCGCAGCAGCACCTGCAGCGTGTCGATTTCGTCACGCAGCCACAAACGGATGTCGGTGGCGACCTGGTCGTTGCGCGAACGGCCGGTGTGCAGGCGCTTGCCCGCGTCGCCCACCAGTTCCACCAGGCGCTTTTCGATGTTCAGGTGGACGTCTTCCAGGTCGAGCAGCCACTGGAACGAGCCGGCGTCGATTTCGGACAGGATCTGGGTCATGCCGCGCTGGATGTCGGCCAGATCCTGGGCGCCGATGATGCCCTGGGCGGCCAGCATGTCCGCGTGCGCGAGCGAGCCCTGGATGTCGTGGCGCGCCAGGCGCTTGTCGAAATCCACGGACGCCGTGTAGCGTTTGACGAGTTCGGAAACCGGCTCGGAGAACCGGGCGGACCAGGCCTGCGCCTTGTTGGCGAACTGGTTTTGATCGGGGGAGGGAGTCTTTGCCATGATGGCCGGGATTATAGGGCCTCGCGCCGCGCCGGGTAATGCCGGGGCCGGATATGCGGGGCCGGAACCCGCGGACAGGGCGAGTTGTCGGATAATCCCCGGTTAGTTTCAAGACCTGAAAAGCGAGTACGGATCCATGCCCCTGGAATGGGAAGAGCTAGTCACCCAACTTGATACCCACATGCCGCGGGAGATCTGGGCGCAGACGCTGATCGGGATCGGCGTGCTTATCCTGACCGCGCTGTTCGTGCAGTGGGTCGTCGCCCGCGTCGTCCTCTTGCTGGCCCACCGGCTGCTGGTCGCCAGCGGCCGCGTCGACTGGGACAAGGCGCTGCAGCGCCGCCGGGCGTATCAGAACCTTTGGTACGCCGTGCCGTTTGCAGTGGTGTCCGTGGGCATCGACCTGGTGCCCCATGCCGAACGGGCGGTCAGCATCGTCGGCCGGATGGCGCACGCGGGCGCCTGGATCTGCGTGTTCATTGCGTTTTCGGGCGTGCTGAGCGCCTGGCAGGACACCTATTCGGCCACGACCCGCGCGCAGACCCGCTCCATCAAGGGCTACATCCAGATCGGCAAGCTGATTCTTGCGGCGGTATGCACCGTTCTGGTGCTTTCCATTCTGATCGACCGCTCGCCGTTGTGGATGATCTCGGGCCTGGGCGCGCTGTCCGCGGTGCTGCTGCTGGTGTTCAAGGACACGCTGCTGTCGCTGGTGGCCAGCACGCAGCTCACCAGCAACGACATGCTGCGCATCGGCGACTGGATCGAGATGCCGCAATGCAACGCCGACGGTTTCGTCAAGGACATCGCCCTGCATACCGTCAAGGTGCAGAACTGGGACAACACCGTCACCACGGTGCCGACCTACAAGCTGTTCTCGGAAAGCTACCGCAACTACCGGCATATGTTCGAATCGGGCGGCCGGCGCATCAAGCGCACCATCCGCATCGACGCCGCCAGCGTGCGATTCCTGGCCGACGACGAGCCGCAGCGCCTGATGAAGTTCCGGCTGCTGCACGACTACCTGCAGACCAAGACCCAGGACATCGTCCAGGCCAACCAGACGCTGGGCGAACTGGCCAGCGTGCCGGCCAACCGGCGCCGGCTGACCAACATCGGCACGTTGCGCGCCTATGCGCTGGCTTACCTGAAGCAGAATCCGGAAATCCGCCAGGACATGGCGATGATGGTGCGCATGATGGAACCCACGTCTGAGGGCATTCCGGTCGAGGTCTATTGCTTTACCGCCGTGACCGCCTGGGTCGAATACGAACGCATCCAGGGCGACGTCTTCGACCATCTCCTGGCGATCCTGCCGGAACTGGGCCTGCGCCTGTACCAGCAGCCGTCCGGGGCGGACATCGGCGCGATGGGCAGTTACCTGCGCGACAGCGCCATCCAGGCGGCGCTGTCCGCCGAGCGCGACCGGCAGGGGCCTGTCGTGGACGGCGACGCGGCCCTGCCGTTCGAGCGGGGGCTGACGGACGGCAAGATGCCGCGTTAGGGACAAGGGTGCGGAGGCACGCCGCCGCCAGAGGGCCGTGAGATAATCCGGCGGTTGTTTCCAGGGCCTACGAACTCCAGGGCCCCAGGCAAAACCCCCAGCGAAACTCCAGGCGAAATCCCCGATGTCGAACCCGTTCTTCAACCTGTATTCCCACGGCTTCGCCCGGGTCGCGGTCGGCGTGCCCGAGTGCCGGGTCGCCGATCCCGCCTTCAACGCCGCGCAGACCATCGCGCTGGCGCAGCAGGCCGCCCAGGGCGGCGCGGTGCTGGCGGCGTTTCCCGAACTGGGTCTGTCGGCCTACACCTGCGACGACCTCTTTCACCAGAAGGCCCTGCTGGACGCCTGCGAAGCCGCGCTGGCGCAAGTGGTCGAGGCCACGGCCGATCTGGATATCGCCATCGTCGTCGGCGCGCCGTTGCGGGTCGCCCACCAGTTGTTCAACTGCGCCGTGGTGGCGGCGGGCGGACGCATCCTCGGGGTGGTGCCCAAGACCTATCTGCCCAATTACGGCGAGTTCTACGAAGCCCGCCAGTTCAGCGCCGCCGATTGCGCCATCGACGCGCAGATCGACCTGCTGGGCCAGACGGTCCCGTTTGGCGCCGAACTGCTGTTCCAAATGGAAAAGCTGCCGCTGTTCCAGTTCCACGTCGAAATCTGCGAAGACGTCTGGGTGCCGATTCCCCCGTCGTCGTTCGCCGCGCTGGCCGGCGCCACGGTGCTGGTCAACCTGTCGGCTTCCAACATCGTCGTCGGCAAGTCCGCATACCGCCACCAGTTGGTGGCGCAGCAGTCGGCGCGCTGCCTGTCGGCCTATATGTACACGTCGGCCGGGCGGGGCGAATCCTCGACGGATCTGGCGTGGGACGGCCAGGCGCTCATCTATGAAAACGGCGAACTGCTGGCCGAATCCGAACGCTTTCTGAACCATTCCCATCTGCTGTTCTCGGACGTAGACCTGGAACGCCTCTCGCGCGAGCGCATGCGCCAGAGCACCTTCGGCCAGTCGGTGCGCCGCCATCAGGACGAGGTGCGCAAGTTCCGCCGCGTGGCGGTGCCGGTGAATCCGCCGCTGGAAGACACCGAACTGCCGCTCGAACGCCGCGTGGCGCGCTTCCCCTACGTGCCGGCCGACCCCCAGCGCCGCGACGCGCGCTGCCAGGAGGTCTACAACATCCAGGTGCAGGCGCTGGCGCAGCGGCTGTCCGCCAGCGGCATGAAGAAGGTGGTCATCGGCATTTCGGGCGGCCTGGATTCCACGCACGCGCTGCTGGTCTGCGCCAAGGCGATGGACGCGCTGGACCTGCCGCGCTCAAACATCCTGGCCGTCACGATGCCGGGCTTTGCCACCAGCACCCGCACGCTGCAACAGGCGCGCCGCCTGATGGCGGTGGTGGGCTGCACGGCGTCCGAAATCGATATCCGCCCCAGCTGCCTGCAGATGCTCAAGGACCTGGGCCATCCCTATGCCAACGGCGAACCGGTCTACGACATCACGTTCGAGAACGTGCAGGCGGGCGAGCGCACCAACCACCTGTTCCGCCTGGCCAACTTCAGCAACGCCATCGTTATTGGCACCGGCGATCTCAGCGAGCTTGCCCTGGGTTGGTGCACGTACGGCGTGGGCGATCACATGTCGCACTACAGCGTCAACGCCAGCGTGCCCAAGACGCTGATCACGCACCTGGTGCGCTGGGTCGCCGAATCGGGTCGTCTGGGCGACGACGGCGCGCAGGTGCTGCTGGACGTGCTGGGCACGGACGTCAGCCCCGAGCTGGTGCCGGGGGGTGCGGACGACAAGCCCGAGCAAAAGAGCGAAGCGTCCATCGGTCCTTATGAATTGCAGGATTTCAACCTGTACTACACGCTGCGCTACGGCTTTGCGCCGACCAAGGTCGCGTTCCTGTCGTGGACGGCCTGGCGCGACCGCGAGGCCGGCGCGTGGCCCGAAGCCGGGCACGTCGCCCGCAACCAGTACGATCTGGCCGCCATCAAGCGCAACCTGAAGATCTTCCTGGACAAATTCTTCCGGACCAGCCAGTTCAAGCGCACCTGCATTCCGAACGCGCCGAAGGTGGGTTCCGGCGGTTCGCTGTCGCCGCGCGGCGACTGGCGCGCGCCCAGTGACTCGGAATCGGTGGTCTGGATGCGCGAGGCCGACACCATTCCCGACGAGGCGCCCAAGGGCTGACGGCGTCGCCGCGCACCAAGTTGGGGCGGCGGCAAGCCAGGCGCGCTGCGGGGCAGGGCCGGCGCGCGTTTCCCCGGAGCCGCAGCCGCGCCTGCCCGGTGTTATTCTCTTAACCATTGCGCCCGGCGCCCGCCCGACAAGACGATCGGCAGCGCGGCAGGGCGACGCAACACATCAAAAACCCAGGACGACCAACGTGAAACAAGTCACCGCCATCATCAAACCCTTCAAGCTCGACGAAGTCCGCGAGGCGCTGGCGGAAGTCGGCGTCAGCGGGTTGACCGTCACCGAAGTCAAGGGTTTCGGCCGCCAGAAGGGCCACACCGAACTCTATCGCGGCGCCGAATACGTGGTCGACTTCCTGCCCAAGATCCGCGTTGAGGTCGTCCTGCCGGACGACCAGGTCGAAGCGGCCATCGAGGCCGTCGTCAAGGCCGCGCGCACCGGCAAGATCGGCGACGGCAAGATCTTCGTGACCCCGGTGGAGCAGGCCATCCGCATCCGCACCGGCGAGAGCGACGAAGAGGCGCTCTGATCCTCATCTTTTACGGGCCGCGCCATGATGCGGCCCGTATCCATCCGGGTCGCATCGATTTGACCCGTACCCCTGCCGCCAGTACTTCCGCGGCCCGCATCCCTACCTGATCAACTGGTTCATCTCCAGGATCGGCATCATCACCGCCAGCACGATCAGCAGGACAAATCCCCCCATCAGCAATATCAGCGCCGGCTCCAACAGCGCCGTCATCGCCATCGCGCGCCGTTCCAGGTCGCGCGACAGGTTCTGCGCGCCCCGGTCCAACAGCTCTGGCAGGCGGCCGGTCTTTTCGCCGCTGGCGATCAGGTGCACCAGCAGCGAAGGAAAGACCTTCTGCGCGCCGAGCGATGACGACAGCGCCGCGCCTTCGCGCACCCGCGCGGCAGCTTCGTCCACCGCCAGGCGCAGCACATCGTTGCTGAGCGTGCGGCGCGCCGCCTCCAGCGCGGTCAGCAGGGCCACGCCGCTGCCCGACAGGATGGCAAGCGTGGACGCGAAGCGCGCGGCATTCACCCCCAGCACGAATCGACCGGCCAGCGGCAGCCGCAGCACGCGCGCATGCCAGGCCCGCCGCGCGGCCGGCGCGCGCAGCGTGTAGCGCCACAACGCGATGACCGCGACGATGGCGATGCCGGTCACCGCGCCCCATTCGCGCACGTAGTCCGACAGGCCCAGCATCACGCGCGTCAGCAGCGGCAGTTCCTGCTTGGCCTGGCTGAAGGCCGACACCACCTGCGGCACCACATAGCCCAGCAGGAAGATGACGATGACCACCGACACGCTGGCCACCACCGCCGGGTAGATGAACGCCGTCATGACCTTGCTGCGCAGGGTGTTGCGTTCCTCGATGTAGTCGGCCAGCTTTTCCATCACCTGCGCCAGGTCGCCCGATTCTTCGCCCGCGCCGATCAGCGCGCGGTAGATCTCGGGAAAGTCGCGCGGCCGCGAGGCCAATGCGGCCGACAGGCGATGGCCGGCGCGTACGTCGTCGCGCACGCCGCCCAGCGTGGCGGCGATGTGCTTTTTTTCGGCCTGTTCGAGCGTGGCGCTGAGCGCCGCATCCAGCGGCAGCCGCGCGGCCAGCAGGCTGGCGAGCTGGCGCGTCAGCCACGCAAGGTCGGCGTCCGACAGGCGCGTGCGCAGCGCCGCGCCCATGCCTTCGGCGCGCGCCGCCAGCGAGGTCGACAGCGGCAACAGACCACGCCCGCGCAACTGGTTGCGGGCGCCGCGCTCGGAGTCGGCGTCGATCGTGCCGCGCACGATTTTGCCGAGCGCGTCGGTGGCTTCATAGCGAAAGGAAGGCATGACTGTAATAAAGCGGAAGCACCTGCCGAAATCGCCAAGAGCCCCGAATTTAAAGGGTTTCCAGCCCGTTACCTTGCCTTGGAAATATGACCGTAGTGTTGCAGTCACACCCCGTATACTCCGACGCGCTTTCACGTTTTCTCAAACGATTTCACGTCTCGGGCAACTATTTCGTCATGCGTCACATCGCGCAATTCAGCCTCGCTTTCCTGCTTGCCGCAAGCCAACTCGGACCCGCCGCCAGCACGGCTCATGCACAACAGGCGGACAACCGCGTCAGCCTGAACTTCGTCGACACGGACATCCCCGCAGTGTTGCGCGCGCTGTCCCTGTTCACGCAGCGCAACTTCCTGGTGGACCCTCGCGTCAAGGGCAAGCTCACGCTGGTGTCGGACCGGCCCGTGGATAGCGCGCAGGCGCTCTCCATGCTGACGGGCGCGCTGCGGTTGCAGGGCTTTGCCATCGTCGATGTCGACGGCGTGACGCGCGTGGTGCCCGAGGCCGACGCCAAGCTGCAAGGCAGCGCTGTCGTGGGTGGCCCGGGCGTGGGCGGTGCCCGTCCGGCGGGCGCCGCGACCGCTGCGAGCGGCAGGGCGCCCGTGCCCGTGTCGGCCTTTGCCAAAAGCGGCGGCAACAGCGGCGAAATGCTGACGCGCGTGTTTCCGCTCAAGTACGAGAACGCCGCGAACCTGGTGCCGGTGCTGCGCCCCATGGTGCCGCCCAACAACCCGATCAACGCGTACCCCGGCAACAACACGCTGGTCGTGACGGACTACGCCGACAACCTGGAACGCATCGCCGCCGTCATCGCGCGCATCGACGTGCCCAGTTCGATGGACACCGACGTCGTGCCGGTGCAGTCGGGCATCGCCACGGACATCGCCATCCTGGCTTCGCAGTTGCTGGACACGCAGAGCAGCGATCCGACGCAGCGCATTGCCATCGTGGCGGATCCGCGCAGCAACAGCGTGCTGGTGCGTTCGGGCAGCCCGGCCCGCACACGTCTTGCGCGCGAGCTGATCCAGAAGCTGGATGCGCAGCAGAACCGCGCGGGCAACCTGCACGTGGTCTACATGCGCAACGCGCAGGCCACGCGCATCGCCGAGGTGCTGGGCGGACTGCTGACGGGCCAGGCCAATTCCGCGCCCGGCGCGGCCCCCGGCGCCAGCAGCAGCACCGGCGGCACGCAGGGCGGCGCGCGCACGCAGAACACCGCCAGCAGCACGTCCAACCAGGCCGGACTTGGCATGTCCAGCCAGTCGGGTTCGTCCCGCGGCGGCCTGTCCGGCGAACAGGAGCGCATCGCGCGCGAAGACAACTCGTCGCAAGCCGTGTCGTATTCCGGGGGCGGCGCCACCATCCAGGCGGACCCCGCCACCAACTCGCTCATCATCTCCGCGCCCGAGCCGCTGTACCGCAGCCTGCGTGAAGTGATCGACCAGCTTGACCAGCGCCGCGCGCAGGTGCTGGTGGAAAGCCTGATCGTGGAAGTCAGCGAGGAAAAGGCTGCGGAGTTCGGCATCCAGTGGATGACCGGCGCGGGCAACATCAACGGCAACGGCACCAGCTTCATCGGCGGCACGAATCTGGGCGGCAGCGGCATCACCGGCAACGGCCCGACGTCCATCGACGCGCTGGGCGGCGGTCTGAGCCTGGGCGTGGTGAAGGGGACTGTGGATGTGTTGGGCAACGAAGTCATCAACCTGGGCGTGCTGGCGCGCGCCATGCAGAACACCGGCGAAGCCAACATCCTGTCCACGCCCAACCTGCTGACGCTGGACAACCAGTCGGCCAGCATCCTGGTGGGCAAGACGGTGCCGTTCGTGACGGGACAGTACGTGACCTCGGGCAGCAACGGCAGCTCGAACCCGTTCCAGACGATCGAACGCGAGGACGTGGGCCTCAAGCTCAACATCCGACCGCAGATCTCCGAAGGCGGCGCGGTCAAGCTCGACATCTACCAGGAAGTCAGCAGTATCGACGAAAGCCGCTCGACGCCCACGACCGGCATCGTCACCAACAAACGCGCCATCGACACCAGCGTGCTGATCGACGACGGCCAGATCATCGTGCTGGGCGGCCTGCTGGAAGACAACGTGACGCTGACGTCCAATAGCGTGCCGGGGCTGGGCTCGCTGCCCGTGATCGGTTCGCTGTTCCGCTACGACACGCGCAAGCGCACCAAGACCAACCTGATGGTGTTCCTGCGTCCCTACGTGGTGCGCGACGCCAACCGCAGCGCCAGCGTCACGATGGACCGCTACGACTACATGCGCCGCGCGCAGGGCGCCGTGCAGCCGCGCGATCATTGGGCGCTGCCGGACATGCAGGCGCCGATCCTGCCGCTGCCGGGTTCCGCGCCGTCGGTGTCGAACAACGCCTACGATCTTCGTCCTGAACAGCAGGCGCAAACGCTGCGCCGCCCGCCGCCCACCACGGTGGAGACCTTTGCGGTGCGCCAGTATCCCGGCGCGCCGCCCGCGCCCGCGCAGCAGCCCATCCGCGCGCCGCGGCCGGTCATGATGACCGTGGCGGTGGACCCCGAGAAGCTGCTATGAGCGCGCACCCCTTGCCCTACGCCTGGGCCCGCGCTCAGCGCGCGGTGCTCTCGCTGCGCGGTGGGCAGGCGCAACTGACGGTCAGTCCGCGCACACCCGAATGGGCCGTGCGCGAAATCCGGCGCTGCCACGGCGATATCGGCCTCACGCAGATCGACGACGAAGCGCTGGAGACGTTGCTGACCGCGGCCTACAGCCACTCGGAAGACGCGGCGTCGGTCATGGGCGTGGCGGAGAACGAGATCGACCTCGATCGCCTGATGCAGGACATGCCCGAAGTGGCAGACCTGCTCGAAGCGCAGGACGACGCGCCCGTGATCCGCATGATCAACGCGCTGTTCGCGCAGGCCGCGCGCGACGGCGCCAGCGACATCCACATCGAGCCCTTCGAAACGCATTCCGTGGTCCGCTACCGCGTCGACGGAACCCTGCGCGATGTGGTGTCCCCGCGCAAGGCGCTGCATGCCGCGCTGATCTCGCGCATCAAGATCATGGCGCACCTGGACATCGCCGAAAAGCGCCTGCCGCAGGACGGCCGCATCGCGCTGCGCGTAGGCGGTCGGCCGATCGACGTGCGCGTGTCCACGTTGCCGACCGGCCATGGCGAACGCGCCGTGCTGCGTCTGCTCGACAAGGAGGCCGGCCGCCTGCAACTGGAAAAGTTGGGCATGAGCCCCGGCGTGCTGTCACAGCTGGACCGCCTGATCCGCCAGCCGCACGGCATCGTGCTGGTGACCGGCCCGACCGGCAGCGGCAAGACCACGACGCTGTACGCGGCGCTGAGCCGGCTGGACGCTTCCACCAGCAACATCCTGACGGTGGAAGACCCCATCGAATACGACCTGGCCGGCATCAGCCAGACGCAGGTCAACGCCAAGATCGACATGAGCTTCGCGCTGGCCTTGCGCGCCATCCTGCGCCAGGACCCGGACGTCATCATGATCGGCGAAATCCGCGACCTGGAAACCGCGCAGATCGCGGTGCAGGCGTCGCTGACGGGCCACCTGGTGCTCGCCACGCTGCACACCAACGACTCCGTGTCGGCGGTCACCCGCCTGACGGACATGGGCGTAGAACCGTTTCTGCTGGCGTCGTCGTTGCTGGGCGTGCTGGCGCAACGCCTGGTGCGCAAGCTATGTCCCGCTTGCAAGGCGCCGTCGATGCTGGACGGCGTGCAGGTGTTCCACCCCGTGGGCTGCGAGGCCTGCAACCACACCGGCTACAGCGGCCGCTCCGGCATCCATGAGCTGTTCACGGTGGACGACGAGGCCCGCCGTTTGATCCACGAAGGCCGCGACGAACGCGAACTGCGCCGCGCCGCGGCTGCATCGGGGATGCGCAGCATGCGCGAGGACGGACAGCGGTGGGTTGATGCGGGGCAGACGTCGCCGGAGGAAATTTTGCGCGTGACGCGGGACGCGTAGCGCCAGCAATCACTTGGTGTCAGACACCTCAATTCGTTCTTCAAACTCTGCCCGGGGCCCGACACCTTCTCCTGCCCGTCGCCGCCCTTGATGTCGAAGTTCATCCAACTTGAGATTTGGTTCACTGATCTTCGCCTGTAACTGGGCGGAATGTCGGTCGCGCGGCCGACAGCTTGCGACCCGCAGCAGGCTAACGGGCAAAACGTCATCGTCCGCTCTTGGAAATCACATCGCTCATGTACTTGTTCAAATCTCGAAAATCCTGAACGGTCCAGGCGTGCGGTGCCAGCTTTACGCCGTTCTCCTTCAAGGTTCTCGGAATCAGGTCGCCGTTCGGACGAAGTATTACCGAAGAGACGATGACGCCCGGATAATCGTTGAGTCGCTTTTTGAATGCAGCAGTCGTGAGGTCGGGCGTGGGAGGATTGCTTTTCTTGGCCAACGGCCCCGTGCCTTTGATATCTGCACCGTGGCACATCGCGCACCTCTGCGTGTAGAGATTCTTGCCGTTGATGTTTTGCGCGAAGGAGGGTGTTGGTTGAGTCAACACCAACAATCCAAGCGCAGCGATGAGAATTTTTTTCGACTTCATTCGGTCCTATCGTGTCACGAAGCCTGGTGGGGCGCCGAGTATAGACTCGTATGTGCGCAATGGCTCGACTTGGCCGGTCGTGGTCGTTGGTCGGCCAGGTCTAGCTCATCGCCGTTTTTGGGTGCGCGAGGGGGCTGGGATTGGAGAGCATCGTCATTTGATGGACTCGATCAGCTACCCAGTTCAATGAACTTTCTGGGAAGCACGCCAAGTTCAATGAACCCTTGCGGACAGCGTAAATGAACCACACTTCACTAAGTCGTTGACGTCCGTGGCGTCGAACTTCCACCTCAAATGAACTTCGACACTTAACGCGCCGATTTCCCCACGCTGAACGTCACCGTGTCGCCCGAGCGGCGGCCCAGTGTCGACATCAGGCCGTCCAGCGCGGCGCGGTCGGCTTCGCTGGCTGAACGAGCGAACGTGACCTCACCCTGAAAGTTCACGCCGCGCGGGCCGGTGCCGCCCTGGCCCTTCACGTCGAGCAGGCCGCTTTCCGTGCTCAGGAC
Source organism: Achromobacter sp. UBA2119 (assembly GCF_002331005.1). NCBI lineage: Bacteria > Pseudomonadati > Pseudomonadota > Betaproteobacteria > Burkholderiales > Alcaligenaceae > Achromobacter > Achromobacter sp. UBA2119. The sequence goes on from NZ_DCYD01000002.1 coordinate 248,466, forward strand.
CAGCGTGGCGCCGCTCTTTCCGCCTTGCGCGCGCAGCAAGTAGGTGCCCACCGGCGTGATGGGCGAGAGCGCAGTCGCCGCGTTGCGCCAGCGCAGGTCGACGGCTGGGCCGGGGGGGAGCGGGGCGCCCAGGCGCAGGGGCTGCCAACTTATCTCCAGCATGCCTTGCGGCGACAACGTATTCCAAGGCGCGCCGAGCGCGGGCAGGACCGTCGCGGGCACGCGCAGGGACGACGCAGGCAGCGCCAAGCCGTTCCAACCGGGGCGCGCGCGCAGGGTGCCCTGCAGCCAGGGATGCGAGATGTCGAGCGCCAACGTGTCCCAGCGCCATTGCCATTGCACCGGTTGCGGCAGCACGCGGCGCGCGCCTTGGGCGCCCAGTGCGACCCAGGCGCTGCCGCGCCACAGCGTTCCGCTGGCGTCGGCCAGTGTGACCGGCGCGTCGTCCGGCAACAGCGTCAACACCCAGCGCGCGGGCAGCACAGCGGCGCCCGCGGCGGCGGCGCATAGGACGCCGGCGATCCACAGTCCTGCGACGCGGCGCGAGGGAAGCTTCACAGGCATGAGTCGCTCCCGATTGCAGCGCACACCGTGCCAACCGTCCGCGGGCCTGCCGCGCGGTCCAAGAGAATCTTCACGACCATCACCGGCTCCCCGCCGCCTGCGGCGGCAGCAGCACGACCTTGCCGTTGACCAGGCCCGGCAGCGGCCGCCCATTGGCGTTCGTGGCGCGCGTCAGGTCCACTTGCGAGATCGCCAGCCCCCAGTCGCGTCCCGCACCGTCCAGCCAGCGCATCAGCGCGGACGACGGCGCCTGGTCCAGCGACAGTTCCACGCCACCGCCTTCCGCATCCGCCAGCTTCCATTGCCCCGCGGGCAGGCCGGCGCGTTCCAGGCTGGCCGCCAGTTCCGCCGTACTGGGCATCCCGCCCGCAGGCGCGGCGCTGCGCTGGCGCAGGGCGGCGGCTTGCGCGGTCAGGTCGGCCACGGTGGCGGCCTGGGCGCGCAGTCCCGGCAGCTCGGCCTGCAGCTTGCGCACGGTGTTCAGGGCGGGTTCGATCAAGGTGACGAAGCCGATCGCCGCGCCAAGCAGCAAGGCGGCTCCGGTGACCAGACGCCGCTCGCGCGGGGCCAGCGCCTGATAGCGCTGGCGGGCGCGCGCGAGCGCCGGGTCTACGGGTTTGCGCGCGGCCTGCCACGCGGTTTGAAGTCGGTAAAGCGGTTTCATGGTTGGCTGCGCACGATGCGCCAGGTGTTGTCGGTGTCGCCGCGTTCCAGCTTCAGCCCCAAAGCGGCGGCCTGCTGAATCAGTGCGGGGGTTTCGGCGACGCGTTGCGCCTGCGGACCGGCGTCCGCCAGCTGCAACGTCAGCGCCTGATCGGCGTAGGTCAGGTGCGCGACCTTGTCGGCCGCAAAGGGCAACGCCTGCGCGGCTGCGCGCGCCAGCGGCAGAAAGTCGCCCGCGCTGGCGGCGCCGCGGTTGGCCTGCAACGCGTCGAGCCCTTGCTGCGCCTGACGCGCCGGGTCCAGCACGACCGGCACGTTGGGAAAGGCCGCCAGCACCTGATCGTGCATGCCGCGCTGCAACGCGTCGGCCTCGCCGCGCAGCTGCGCCGCGTAGATATTCAGTCCGGCAATCCACACCACGGCGGCCAGCGCGCCCCAGCGCCACACCGGCTGCCAGCGCGACACGCTGACCGGGGCAAGCTGCGGCATCGCCAGCGACCATGCGGGCGAGGGCGCGTGCCAGCGCGGATCCGCGGGATCGCGCAACGGCGCATCCGTGGCCGGCGCCAGCGCCTGCGGCGCGATCAGCGCGCGCACGCGCAGCCCTTGCTGGCTCAGCAGGCTCCACGCGCGACGAACCGGCTCGCGTGGAGACCACGCCAGCGGCACGGAGCCGTCCGTGGCACGTGTGCCGTACCCGATCGCCAGACTATCCAGATCGCTCAGCACCAGCGGTTCCAGCGCACCGCGCACGGCCGCGCCAAAATGTGCGCGCGTCACCGCAGGGATCTGTACCGTCGCGGCGATGACGTCGGCAGGATGCAGCACGGCTTCGCACGTGGCCTGTGGCCAGGCGTTCCCGAGCGCGCGAAGCGCCACCTCGCCTTGCCGCACGCAGCGGCCGCGCCGGTCGAACCACGCATAGGGCAGCGGCGAATCGGCGCCAAATTCCTCCAGCGCGGGCAGGGCGATGCGCAGGGTGTTCTTCAAGGTGTTTCTCTCGTCCAGATGGTTTCGGGCGCGGCCGGCGGGGCGCTGCGCATCAGCGCCTGCATGGAGACGCGCGCCCGTTCGTAGACCACGGTGCCGCTGGCCAGGAACCAGCCGCTGTTGGTGGAGACCGACGGGGCGGGCGTCTTCACGCCCGTGCCCGCCAGCCGATTGGCGAAATCGCCCGTGTTGTTGAACCAGTTGCCGCGATCGCGCTCGCCCGCCATCGCGCGCGCCTGCGCCAGCGACAGCCCCGGCACCAGCGCCGCGATAACCTCGGCGGGCGCGGTGTTGACGTTGACCGTGGTGGCCGAAGGCAGCAGCGTCATCGTGCGCCGCAGCGCATTGCGCATCGGCGGCTCCAGCCCCAGCAGGGCGGCCACTTCGTCGACCCCGCGCGGCAGCGGCGCGCGCGCCTGCGGGCCGGGCCGCGCGGCGGTGTTCGGGGCGGTGTCTGGGGTGGCGTTAGGGGTGGCGTTAGGGCCGGTGTTCGAGGCATTCGCCGCCAGTGCGGGCGGCTGCGCCGACGCGACGATGTCGACGATCCGCGCGGCCAGCGTATCGGGCAGTTCCAGCACGCCCAGCAGACGCCGCAGGACTTCTTCCTGCTCCGGCTGCGGCACGCCGTTGCGCGCCAGGTTGTAAAGGTTGTACTTACCCTGTTCGTCCTGCACGCCGCCCGAAAACACCGCCACGCGATCGTCGCCGGGGCGTTCGATGCGGGTATCCAGCACCGGCGTCGCCCAGATCTGGTCACCGCGGGTGGTCGGCTCGCGCCGGCCGTGGTCGCGCACCACTAGGCGCGCCCAGTCGATCCCGCCCGCCAGCATCGCGCGCGCCTGCACCCGCGCCAGTTCATTTTCCACGCGGCGGGTGCTGGCAGTCTGCCGCTGAAACAGACTGGTCGTCAGCGCTGCCACGATTGCGACAACGATGAGCGCGCTGACGACCGCCGCGCCGCGTTGGCGGAGCGCGGTGGGGGTGTAGCGCGCGGCGGCTGGGTCTTGTGTGTTGCAGGCGCCAGATGCAGCGGATGCGCCAAATGCGCCAGATGCGCCAATTGCGCCCATTGCGCCGCGCGCGCCACCCCTGCCAGTTCCATGAACGACCACTCGGCTCATGGCAGCTCCAGGACGCGCGTGTAGCGCCGCAGGTCGCCCGGCACCCCGCGCTCGAACGCGATCTCCAGACCGCTAGGCGCGGCAGCAAACGAGGCGTTGGCGTCCGCCCAGCCCACGCCCGGCACCCAAGCGCGCAGTGCGAGCGACCGCACGCCCGGCAGCAATAGCACGCCGTCATTCGCCGCAGGCAACGGACTGCGCGGCGCGGACGGTCCGCCCACCCGCCACAAACCGTCGCGGCGCACCTGCCATTGAATACGCTGCCACAGCCCGTTGCCATCCGGATCGGGACGCAGAATCTCCAGCGTCTGCCCGCCCGCCGCGCGCGGCAGCAGCCGCAAGCCAGTCGTGAACGCCACCGCGTCCAGTCCCGGCGAATCAAAGGCGGGCCCCGTGTACGACAACTCGACGTCCCGCGCCATCTGCCCCAGCGTGCGCACGATGGCATCCGTATCCTCGGCCTGCGCGGCAATCAGATCGCGCGCACCCGACACGCTGGCCAATCCGCGCCAGGCCATCAGGCTGACCAGCGCCATCAGCGCCAGGGCGACCAGCACCTCGATCAGCGTGAAGCCGGCCTGCGATTGCGGAGAACGGCGCATCGTCATCGCAGGCTGGACAGCAGGCCGTCGAGCTGCAGCAGGATCGCGCCTTCGCGCGAAGACGCGGCGTCGTGGACCTTCACCGCCACCTGCCGAAAACTGCGGTTCATGGAATTGGTGAAGACCAGTTCACATTGCAGCGCCAGCCCGCCCTGCGGACATGGCACCATCTGCGTGCCGGCGCGCGGCAAGGCCTGCTCCAGTCGCAATTGCGTCAGCGCATTCTGCGCGGCCAGCAACGCCAGCGTCTTGTCCTGCAAAGCACGATTGTTTGCCGCCATCACGCCGGTAGCGCGCAGCGCCGCGCCCATCGCCACGGCGATGATCGCCAGCGCGACCAGCACTTCGATCAGTGTGAAACCGCGCTCGCGGTTGCGCGGACGGGGAAACGCGGCGCCCGCCACGCTCGGGTGAGCCTGGCCGCTGGCGCCTTGGGCAGAGTCCCCGGCGTTGCCGTGGCGGGCGTCACCGGTGGCGGCATTGCGGGCTTTGTCGACGGCGTCATCCACGGCTTCATCGACAGGCACACCGAAAGTTTCATCGACAGCATCATCAACAGCCTCATTGACGACTTCATCCGCGGCCACCTCGGAAGCCATCTCAGCGAATCTCATAGCGCCCCGCAGCGTCGCGTTGCAGCGTCACGTGCGCATCCGCCGCGCTCAGCGTCAGCGTCATCGGCGCGGCAACCCATTCGGTATTGAAAATCAGCGGACGGTCCGGATCCAACCGCCATTGCACCGGCGCGGCCGACCACGACTGAGGCCGCAGCACCTCATCGCTTTCCAATCGGTCGACAGGCACGGGAATATCGTCCTGCGCCGTGGGGCCCGCCGAACGGCCCGCGCGCTCGAACGACCAGCCCTGGCCGTTCGCCAGCCAGCGTATGTTGCGTCCATCGCTGCGCGCTTCGCTCTGCGCCACCGTAAACGCATCGGCCAGACGCTCGGCATCAGCCCGCAAGCGGTTGTCGCCCCGGCCGACAGACAGGCTCACCATGCTCGCGGCAATGGCCACGATCACCAGCACTACCAAAACTTCGACCAGCGTGAAACCGCGCTCAGAGGTCCCAGGAACCGATGTCGGCATCGCCGCTTTCTCCGCCGGGCTTGTTGTCGGCGCCAAACGAGAAGACGTCGACGTCGCCTTTGACGCCGGGGCTCAGGTATTGATAGGGGTGGCCCCACGGATCGTTGGGCAGCTTGTCCAGATAGCCGCGCCAGTTGGCCACGCCATCAGGCTTTTGCGCCAGCGCCCGCAGGCCCTGCGCAGTGGTGGGATAGCGGCCATTGTCCAGGCGATACAGCTTCAGCGCCTGCATGATGCCGCCGATGTCCTGGCGGGCCGCGGCCTGGCGCGCCTGGTCGGGGCGATCCAGCACACGCGGCACCACCAGCGCGGCCAGAATCCCCATGATCACAATCACCACCATGATCTCGATGAGGGTGAAGCCCTGCTGGCGGGCAAGCCCGCGCGGTAACTGACGCACTTTGCAACTCCGGTCTATCTGTTGAAGCCCGGGATTGTGGACATGAAATATGACAGTAATGCGCACGCCGGGAGATCGCCCCGTTCGTCCTTGCGCGGCTTTGTCACTAGCTGCTGGATTACTAGATGCTGATTCACAAGCTGCTAAGTCACAAGCCGAAGATTCACGAGGTGCTAGTTTTCGAGCTGGTAGTTCACGAAATGCAGGTTTACGAGCCGCCGATTTCATTGATCCTTCGTCAGGACGCGCAGCGTTGCCAGCCTGCCGCCTGCCATTGGCTCATGCGTCGCGGCCCCATCCCGCGCCTACTTCTCCCGCGTGATCCCGCCCGGCGCATCCTGTGCCGCCGGCGCCGCCAGACGGCTTGCGCGGCCCGACTGTTCGACCGTCACGGCATCCGCCGCAATGTCGCGCAGCACGATCCCCGGCGCCACTTCCGCGCCGGCCCGCCACGCCAGCGGCGGTCCGCCGTCCACGCTCAACACCGCCGCGCCGTCGGGGCCGGCCGCGATCACGCCCAGCACGGTGATCTGCGTACGCATAGCCTCATCCTTGCCGAACCACAACGCCACCGGCGTGTTGTCGGCCGCGCGCGGCGCAGCCGCGGAGACGGCCGGGGGCAGGGGGGCGGGCTGCGGCGCAAGCAGGATCGACGCCCACACCCCAAGCCCCGCGGCAAAGGCCAGCACGGCGAGGACGCGCAGCGCGGCTGGCGCGGAGGGCAGGGGCAGGCGCAAGGACAAAGGCATGGCATTCGGGCAAGGGCAACAAGACGCGGCCGACTATAGCGGCGTTTCATGACAGCAATGCAATATCGGCAATACGACGGTGTCAGACACCCGCGGCAAATGCTCGTTGGCTTGCCGCGACGTGTCAGTGGGTGTCAGACACAGGGCGCGTTCAGGCCACACAACGTCTCCAGACACCCGTAAAGCTAATACGACGGTGTCAGACACCCAGGGGGAGAGCTTCGTCGGTATACCGCGATGTCTCAGCGGGTGTCAGACACCGAGAGAGGTCGGGCACCAAGACGTTGCCGGACCCGCGAAGATGGAGCCACACGCGAAGCGTCATCGCCACGACGCAAGACACCGTGTAAGTCCGCGAAGGCCGCCCGCGCGGCCGAACGTGGACGGGCCCCGCAAGCCGCTTCTAACCCGGGCACATCTCCAACAGAACGCCAAGCACGCTGACCGTCCCGCCGCCCGGCAAGCTTCAACTGCTCGAGTCCGGTGCGGTGGCGGCCCGGGGTGCGCGGGGCGTCGATAAGCCCGAGGGAATCGGAAGGCAGGCGCCGAAGGCGACAACGACGATGACGACGGGGCAGTCCGGAGCGAAGGCTCCGGACCGCAATCGTGGCCCCGCGCGCCCCGGGCCGCCACCGTGCCGGACGCCTCAAGAACTCAACGCCCAGGCCCCACCGACCCAGACGCCTCACCGGCGTCAGACACCCAGCATCACCGCGCCGCCGGCCGCCAAAAATCCCCCCTCCCTTGCCCAACAAGCAACCGACCCATCCAAAAAGCCCCCCAGCATTGCCCCATACGCAAAAGAATCCTGATTCAGCAATCAACGTTTCTCTCCTTTGCTTCACGGGTCTTTCACGTTCGATCGCCACCATGTCGCCCAGCGTAAGACCCCCTTCATGAAAAAGAGAAGAGAAGCAATGCAGACATTGAATTGGAGAAGATGGTGCGCCATGTTGCTGGCGACCAGCGTATTGGCCGGCTGTGGAGGCGGCGATGATGATGACGACGAGGCCCCAGTGGACCCGCCGACCCAGCCCCCCGTGACAACGCCCGGCGAGGCGCGCGTCGACAAAGTGCTGTTCGTCGGCGTTGACGGCCTGACCTACGACGCGCTTCGTCGCGGCGCAGCCGACAACACGCTTCCCAACCTGAGCCAACTGACCGTCACCCGCGCCTGGACCGGCGGCGTCACCGGCACCGTGACCCAACAGCCCACGCTCACCGCACCCGGCTGGGCCACCTTGCTCACCGGGCAATGGGCCGACGTCCACGGCGTGCGCTCCAATGCCCAGGGCCAGGGCATGAAAGCCCCCAGCCTGTTCCAACGCATCAAGACCGCGCAGCCAGAAGCGCGCACCGCCGGCGCCTTCAACTCGCCGCTGCTGGCCGGCCTCTTAAGCACCGACCGCGACGCCGGCTACGTCCAGACGCTGACCGACTGCGCCGGCCAAGACGACTGCGTCGCCTCCCAAACCCGCGATCGCATCGCCGAAGGCTACGACGTCGTCGTCGCGCAATTCGCCGCGCCCGAACGCGCCGCCGCTGAAAACGGCTTCGGCACCACCTACGAAGCCGTCATCCGCCAAACCGACGCCGCCCTGGGTGTCCTGACCAAGCAACTGGCCGACCGCCGCGCCGCCCATCCCAACGAAAACTGGCTCATGGTCGTCGCATCCAGCCACGGCCTCGACAAGACCGGCGGCAGCGACGGCCTGCCGTTCTCCTCCAACAAGACCATCCTCCTCGCCGCCAATCAACCGGCCCTGCTCGGCGGCAGCGCCGATGACGCTTCGTTTGACGGCGTCTGGGATACCAATTGGTACGCGCTGCCCAGCGCCGCCGACGTCGCGCCCACCGTCCTCTCGCACCTGGCCGCATTGCCCCAAGCGGACGCCTACGACATGGCCGGCACCGCGCTCTCCGAACCGCTTGCGCTGCGCCGCGTCGCCACCCGCACCGCCATGGACAACAAGAGCATCACCGTCAGCTGGGTGCGCGTCGGCGAACCCGCCGGCGACATCGTCGTCAGCCGCGACGGCAAAGAAGTCGCGCGCCTGCCCGGCACCGCCACCGAGTACGTCGACACCGGCTTCACCTTCGACACCGAAGGCCTGCACGAGCTGGCGTACAGCGTCTCCGCCGGCCGCGCCGTCAGCGCCGCGCGCGCCTCGGTCGTCTACGCCAAACCGGTCCCACTGCTCGCCTCGCTGCGCACGGGCCTGACCATGTTCTTCCCCTTCGAAGGCGACGTGACCGACAAGGCCGCGGGCGGCGGCGCAATCACCCCGTTCGACGGTGCGCAGGCCCCGGCCTACGCCGACCCCGGCGTGTACGGCAAAAGCTTCCGGAACGAACGCGGCACGGCGGCCCTGGGCGCCTTCAAGCTCGACTACCCCGCAGGCCTCATGGACAGCGTCCAGGCCTTCACCATCGGCTTCTGGTATCAGTCCGACGGCACCGCCAACGACCGATCCATCGTAGGCAACAAAGACTACAACTCCGGCGGCAACCCCGGCATCACCATCGCCCAATGGGCCGGCCCCGAGCTGCGCTTCAACGTCGCCGGCGGCGGCAAACGCGCCGACATCAACGGCGTCAAGTTCACGGCCAACAAACCCGTCTACATCGCCATGACCATCGACAAGACGGCCCGCACGATGACCGCCTACCGCTACGACAGCGAACTGGGTTTCGTGCGCAACGTCACGTCCACCGCCAACCCGGGCGTCGACCTGACCCAGATCGCCGGCATCTTCGGGCCGCATATCGGCCTGAACGAAGACGGCAAGGGCACCTACGGCATCTGCTGCGCCGGCACCAAGGGCCCGTACACCATGATTTTTGACGACCTCGCTTTCTGGTCGCGCGCGTTGACCGAGGAAGAAGTGAAATCCCTCGCCCTGTCCGGCAAGTCCGTCTCCGAACTGTTTCCCTGATGTCCCAAGGATAGATACCCCATGAGCAAGTCCATGATTTTGCGCGGTTTCCTGCGCGCCGGCGCGGTGCTGATGCTGACCGCCACCCTGGCCGCCTGCGGCGGCGGCGACGACGATGACGACGCCGGCACCCCCACCGACCCGGGCACTCCCACCCAGCCCGAGACGCCCGCGCCGCCGCCGCCCGCCAAGCCCGAACTGCGTTGCGCGCCCTGAGCCGCGCTTCTTGTAGACCCATAGGAAAAGCATCCGTGAAGTCCGAAAAAGACACGATCCACACCGGCAAGCGCCGGTTCCTGCGCAACGCCGCCGCCTCCACCGCCGGGCTGACCGCGCTGTCGATGTTCCCGCCCGCCATCCGCCGCGCGCTGGCCATCCCCGCCAACAACCGCACCGGCACCATCAACGACGTCGAGCACGTGGTCATTCTCATGCAGGAAAACCGCTCGTTCGACATGTACTTCGGCACGTTCAAGGGCGTGCGCGGCTTTGGCGACCGCATCACCATTCCGCTGCCGCAGAACCGCTCCGTCTGGGAACAGACCAACGGCACGCGCGTCGTCATGCCGTATCACCTGGACAGCACCCAGGGCAACGCCCAGCGCGTGGCCGGCACGCCCCACGACTACGTCGACGCCCAGATGGCCTGGGACGGCGGCCGCATGGACCAATGGCCGCGCTACAAGCAGAACCAGTCCATGGGCTACTACCGCGAAAAGGAAGTGGAGTTCCAGTTCGCGCTGGCCGACGCCTTCACGCTGTGCGATGCCTACCACTGTTCGACGCACGGCGGCACCAACACCAACCGCCTGTTCCACTGGACCGGCACCAACGACCCGCTGGCGCAGGGCAATGGCCCGTCCACCCGCAACCAGTGGGACAGCCTGGGCGCCTCGAACATCGGCTGGACCTGGAAGACGTATCCCGAACGCCTGCAGGAAAACGGCGTCACCTGGAAGGTCTATCAGAACCTGCCCGAAAACTTCGGCGACAACCCCCTGGCCGGTTTTCAGCAGTACCGGCGCGCCAACGAACTGGCCGGCAACGGCAGCAACGGTGCGCCGTACCCGGCCTGGACCCCCAGCATGGACGCGGCCAACCCGCTCTACAAGGGCACGGCCAACACCATGCCCGACGGCGGCTTCCTGCAGGCCCTGCGCGATGACGCCCTGAACGGCACGCTGCCGCAGGTCTCCTGGATCGTCGCACCTGCCAATTATTCAGAACACCCCGGCCCGTCCAGCCCCGTGCAGGGCGCCTGGTACATCCAGGAAACGCTGGACGCGCTCACTGCCAATCCGGATGTCTGGAGCAAGACCGTCCTGCTCATCAACTTTGACGAGAACGACGGCTACTTCGACCACGTGCCGCCGCCCGCTGCGCCGTCGCTGAACGCCGACGGCTCGATGGCCGGCGCTTCCACGGTCAACACCGACCTGGAACGCCACACGCACGCGTCCGCCCAGGACGCCGCCGACAATCGCGTCTACGGCCCCGGCCCGCGCGTGCCGATGTACGTCGTGTCGCCGTGGAGCCGTGGCGGCTGGGTCAATTCCCAGGCGTTCGACCACACCTCGGTGCTGCGCTTTCTGGAAGCCCGCTTCGGCGTCAAGGAAGAGAACATCAGCCCGTGGCGCCGCGCCGTGCTGGGCGACCTGACCTCGGCTTTCAACTTCGCGACGCCCAACGACGAGAAGCTGTCGGGCCTCGACATCCTGACCCGCTCGCAGGCAGACCAGGAGCGCGCCGCCCAGCAGGCGTTGACGGCCGTGCCGCTGCCGGATCCGTCCACGCAGGCCAAGGGCATCCAGGAAAAGGGCGTGCGCAACTCCCGCGCCTTGCCGTACGAGCTGCACACCAGCGGCCGCAGCCAGCCGGGCACCGGCAACATGTGGCTGGTGTTCTCGAACACGGGAAAGCAGGCCGCGGTGTTCCACGTCTACGACCGCCTGCACCTGGATCGCCTGCCGCGCCGCTACACCGTGGAGCCTGACAAGCAGTTGGAAGGCAGCTGGGACACGGCCGCCGATGGCGGCAAGTACGACCTGTGGGTGTTGGGCCCCAACGGCTGGCACCGCCATTTCGCGGGCGACCTGGCGCATGACCGCACGGCGCAGCAGGATGCCGAGATCCGCGTCTGCTACGACATCGCCAACGGCGACGTCTACGTCAGCTTCATCAACGCCGGCAAGACGACGTGCACGTTCGAGGTGACGCCCAACGCCTATTACGCCAACCACGAACGCTGGACGTTCACGGTCCCGGCGGGCGGGCAGGTCGAGCAGCACTGGGCGCTGGCCGGCAGCCATGCCTGGTACGACTTTACGGTGCGAATGGCCGAGGATCCGTCGTGGCTGCGCCGCTTTGCCGGCCGCATCGAAACGGGCAAGGCGTCCGTGACCGACCCCGCCATGGCCGAGTAAGCCTCACGCGGCGGTTTGCGGTTCGCGTGCGCGGAAAGCCTGCGCGCACGCTTCGCAGATCGCCGCCGTGATGCCCTGGCGGGCATGCTCGCGGCGTTCCAGCATCCCGATGGAGCGCGACAGGGGCCCCAGGTCCTCGGGCAGGTAGAAAATCCGCAGTTCCGGGCTGTGCTGCCAGTTCGCGCCGTTGATCAGCGGCAGCAGCGTCACACCGACCTCCTGGCGCACCAGTTCCACCAGCGTCTCGATGGCGTTCAGTTCCAGGAAGTCGTTGACCGGCACCGCCATGCGGCGCAGCAGGCGGTCGATCTGCAGCCCGGTGCGCTGGGTCCGGTCAAAGCGCAGGAACGGATTGCCCGCCAACACCTCGCGTGCGTCCTGGCCGGCTGCAGAACGCGGCGCGATCACCACCATCTGTTCTTCATATAGCGGCGTCCAGCGCGTGCTGGCCATCTTGCGGCCGGCTTCCACCAGGAACGCGGCGTCCAGCTCACCGTCCTCCACCTTGCCCGCCAGTTCGCTGGCCTTGCCCGACAGGATGCGCACGTCCAGCTTGGGATGGGCCTTCTTCAGCCCCGAGATGACCTTGGACAGCGTGCCCATGCAGGACACGATGCTGCCCACCGACACCGATCCGGCCAATTCGCCGGGCGCGGTGCTCGGACGCCTGAGTCTGTCGTATAAATCCAGCAAGTGCTTGATTTCGGGCAGCAATTCGCGCCCGGCCGCGTTCAGGATGGCCAGGCGCCCGCTGCGGTCGAAGAGTTCGCGTCCCAGCTCGGCTTCAAGCGACCGCATCTGAAAGCTCACGGCCGCCTGCGTCAGGGCGACCTGCTCGGCGGCCTCGGAGAAGGAACCGTGGTGCGCGACCGCGAGGAACGTGCGCAGAAATCGGATCGTACTCATAAAAAATTCTTTTATGACGGAACAAAAAATCAAATTGATTTAATTAAAGCACGAGAGTAACTTCGCCCGCTTAACCGTTAAGAGACCCGCCACATGAAAACCTTCGACTGGGCCAACCCGTATCCTTCCTTTCGCATCCCGCTGTTCGCCCGCAACGTGGTCTCCACGTCGCACCCGTTGGCGGCCCAGGCGGGGCTGCGCATGCTGCTCAAGGGCGGCAACGCCGTGGACGCCGCCATCGCGGCCGCAGCCACGATCGTCCTGGTCGAACCGGTCTCCTGCGGCCTGGGCGGCGACTGCTTTGCCATCGTGTGGGACGGCAAGGAGCTGCACGGCCTGAACTCGTCGGGCGTCGCGCCTGCCGCCTGGAACACCGAATACTTCAAGCGCAAGTACGGCACCGGCGACAACGGCCTGGCCATCCAGCCCAAGCGCGGCTGGGACTCGGTCACGGTCCCCGGCGTGGTGGCCGGCTGGGCCGCGCTGCATGAAAAGCTGGGCAAGCTGCCGTTCGAACAGCTGTTTGAACCCGCCATCGAGATCGCCGAGCGCGGCTACGCCGTGCCGCCCGTGGTGGCGCACAAGTGGGCTGCCGCCGCCGAAGAACTGAAGTCGCAGCCCGGCTACGCCCAGGCCTTCCTGCCCGAAGGCCGCGCGCCCAAGGTCGGCGAGCACTTCCGTTTCCCCGACGCCGCCAACACGCTGCGCCGCATCGCCGAATCCAAGGGCCGCGACTTCTACGAAGGCGAGCTGGCCGAGCGCATCGCCGCCTTCAGCAAGGAATGCGGCGGCGCGATGACGCTGGAAGACCTGCGCGGCTACCGTCCGGAATGGGTCAAGCCCATTTCCAAGTCGTACCGCGGCTACGAGCTGCATGAAATCCCGCCGAACGGGCAGGGCATCGCCGCGCTGATCGCGCTGGGCATCGTCGAACGCTTCGATATGGCCGATATTCCCGTGGATTCGGTGCAATCGCAGCACATCCAGATCGAAGCCATGAAGCTGGCCTTCGCCGATCTGTACAAGTACGTGGCCGACCCGCGCGCCATGCAGGTCACGCCCGAACAGATGCTGTCGGACGCCTACCTGGACAGCCGCGCCAAGCTGATCCGTCTGGACCAGGCCACCCATTTCGAAGCCGGCCGTCCGCACGCGGGCGGCACCATCTACCTGACCGCCGCCGACGAAAACGGCATGATGATCTCGTTCATCCAGTCCAACTACATGGGCTTCGGATCGGGCGTGGTCGTGCCGGGCACCGGCATCAGCATGCAGAACCGCGGCGTGGGTTTCTCGATGGATCCCAAGTCGGCCAACGTGGTCGAAGGCGGCAAGCGCCCGTTCCACACCATTATCCCGGGCTTCCTGACGCGCGGCGGCAAACCTGTCATGAGCTTTGGCGTCATGGGCGGCGACATGCAGCCCCAGGGCCACATGCAGACCGTGGTCCGCATGATCGACTACCACCAGAACCCGCAAGCCGCGTGCTGCGCCCCGCGCTGGAAGGTCAACCGCGACTTCACGCTGGATATCGAGACCAATATGAAGGCCTCGACGATTGCAGGTCTGAAGGATCTGGGCCATGCTCTGAAATCCGTTGACGATCCCTACATGGACTTCGGCGCTGGCCAGTTCATCTGGCGCATGGCCGAAAGCGACAACGAACTGGGCTACGTCGCCGCCAGCGACAGCCGTCGCGACGGCCAGGCGGTGGGTTTCTAAAGCGGTTCCTGATACCGGCAAATGCAGCAACAAGGGGAATAAACACAATGAAACGCGTGACCATGACCTTCGGCGCCAGCCTGCTGGCGCTGGCCGCCGGCGCCGCCGGCGCCCAGAACATCCGGATCGGCCTGCAGGAAGATCCCGATGTCCTGGACCCGCACCGCGCCCGCACCTACGTGGGCCGCATCGTGTTCACGTCGCTGTGCGACAAGCTGGTGGACATCGATCCCAAACTGCACTTCGTGCCGCAACTGGCTACCTCGTGGTCGTTCAGCGACGACAACAAGGTGCTGACCTTCAAGCTGCGCGACGACGCGTCGTTCCACGACGGCACCAAGTTCGACGCGGCCGCGGCCAAGGCCAACCTGGAACGCGCCATGAGCCTGCCGGACAGCCTGCGCAAGGGCGAACTGCGCTCGGTGGCCAAAGTAGACGCGCCCGACGCCACCACGCTGGTGCTGACCCTGAAAGAACCGGACGCCACGCTGCTCGCGCAACTGTCCGACCGCGCCGGCATGATGCTGTCGCCCAAGACCTTCTCGGACGACGTCGCCGCCGTGGGCCGCAAGCCCATCTGCTCGGGCCCGTACAAATTCGTCGAGCGCATCCAGAACGACCGCATCGTCCTGGAAAAATTCGACCAGTACTACGGCGCCAAGGACTACGCGTTCAAGCGCGTGACCTTCCTGCCCATCCCGGACACCACCGTGCGCCTGTCCAACCTGCGCGCCGGCGACCTGGACATGCTCGAACGCCTGAATCCGTCCGACGCGCCGCAGGTCAAGAACGACGCCAGCCTGACGTTCGCGCCGGTCGCGGGCCTGGGCTTCCAGCAGTTCATGTTCAACGTGGGCAACGGCAAGCGCGCCGAAGACAACCCGTTCAAGAACAAGCTGGTGCGCCAGGCGTTCCAGTACGCCATCGATCGCAACGCCATCAACGAAGTGGCCGGCGGCGGCATCTTCGAACCCGCGCAGCAGCCGTTCCCGCCCGCCAGCCCCTATCACAGCGACAAATTCCCGGTCACCCAGCGCGACGTGGCCAAGGCCAAGAGCCTGCTCAAGCAGGCGGGCGTTGACCGCGTGAAGGCCGAGCTGGTGTTTGGCAACAACACCACCACCTCGTCCATCGCCGAAATCGTCCAGGCCATGGCTGCCGAGGCGGGCTTTGACCTGTCGCTGCGCCCGACCGAATACGCGGCGCTCCAAAAGGAAGCCTCGGGCGGCAACTTCCAGATCGTGATGCTGGGGTGGTCCGGCCGGGTCGATCCCGACGGCAACATCCACGCGTTCGTCACCTGCAAGGGCGCACTGAACGACGGTCACTACTGCAATCCGGAAGTCGACAAGCTGCTGAACCAGGCTCGCACAGTCCCGGACGAAGCCAAGCGCAAGGCCATTTACGACCAGGCGCAGGCCATCATCCAGGACGAACTGCCCGGCGTGTACAACTACTACCAGCCGTGGCCCTTCGTGATGGGCAAGAAGGTCCAGGGCTTCACGCCCTATCCGGACGGTATGATCCGGCTCAAGGGCGTGACGTTCGCGCAGAAGTAATGTTGGGGCGGCGAATGCCCGCCGCGCCCGCCGGACGCGCCTTGCGCGTCCGGTTGTCGTTTGCGGCGGACGCGCATCGGGCCCTGTCCGACCGGCGCCGTCCGTCGTTCCTGTCTTACGGTTTCCCACATGCTTAAACTCATCTTGCGCCGCGTGATCGTCGCGATCCCGACACTGATACTGGTGTCGATGATCGTGTTTATGCTGCAGAAAATCCTGCCCGGCGATCCGGTGCTGACCCTGGCCGGCGAAGAGCGCGACCCGGCCGTCCTGGACTACCTGCGCGACAAATACCGCCTGAACGACCCGTTGCCGATGCAGTACGCGGCCTGGGCCGGGCAGGTTCTGCAAGGCGATCTGGGCAAGTCCCTGCGCACCGACGTGCCCGTCACGACGCTGATCGCGCAAAAGCTGCCCGTCACGCTGCAACTGGCCGCCATGGCGATGTTCTTTGCGCTGCTGGTGGGCATTCCCATGGGCATCATTGCCGCGGTGCGCAAAGGCAAGCCCGTCGAAATGGGCGCCAACATCGCGGCGTTATCCGGCATGTCCATTCCCAACTTCTGGCTGGGCATCATCCTCATCATGGTGGTGTCGGTGCAGTGGAAGCTGCTGCCGGCCTCGGGCTACGTGTCGCCGTCTGAGGACTTCTGGCTGTCGATCAAGACGATGCTGATGCCGTCGCTGGTGCTGTCCACGGCAATCGCGGCGTATCTGATGCGGCATACGCGGTCGTCGATGCTGGAGGCGCTGTCCGCGGATTACGTGCGCACCGCCCGCGCCAAGGGCGTGTCGCCGCGCAGCGTGGTGCTGCGCCATGCGCTGCGCAATGCGCTGATGCCGATCGTCACGCTGGTGACGCTGCTGTTCGGCGAACTGCTGGCGGGCGCCGTGCTTACCGAGCAGGTCTTCACGATTCCGGGCTTCGGCAAGCTGGTGGTCGATGCGGTGTTCACCCGCGACTACGCGGTGGTGCAGGGCGTGGTGCTCTGCGTGGCGGTGGGCTTCATCCTGATGAACCTGCTGGCCGACATCCTGTACATCCTGGTCAATCCCCGCCTGAGGCACTCATGAGCGCAATTCCTGCAACGGCCGCAGCCGTCACGCCGCCCCGCAGCCGCAATCGCGCGTGGGCCAAATTCAAACGCAACCGCATCGCGATGCTCGGCCTGGGCATCGTGCTGTTCTTCGTCGTGGTGGCCATCCTGGCCCCGTTCATCGTCAGCCAGGATCCCCTGCAGACCAGCTTCACCACCATCCGCAAGGCGCCGTCCGCGGCGCATTGGCTGGGTACGGACGAGCTGGGCCGCGACATCTACAGCCGCATGGTGTACGGCGCGCGCGCCTCGCTGATGGCGGGCCTGGTGTCGGTGCTGATCGCGCTGATCGTGGGCGTGCCGTTCGGCCTGGCCGCGGGCTACTTCGGCGGCTGGACGGACAGCTTCATCTCGCGCGCCACCGAGGCGCTCCTGGCCATTCCCTTCCTGATCCTGGCGATTGCGCTGGCCGCCTTTTTGGGACCCAGCCTGACCAACGCGATGATCGCCATCGGCGTGTCCGCCGCGCCCAAGTTCATCCGGCTGACGCGCGGGCAGGTGCTGGCGGTCAAGAACGAGGACTACGTGCAGAGCGCCCGCGCGCTGGGCGCGTCGGACCTGCGCATCATCGGCCGGCACGTGTTCCCCAACGTGATGCCGCCGCTGATCGTGCAGGCCACCATCACGATCGCCACGGCCATCATCGCCGAGGCCAGCCTGTCCTTCCTGGGCCTGGGCCTGCAGCCGCCGACGCCGTCGTGGGGCTCGATGCTGAACACGGCCAAGAACTTCATGACCCAGGCGCCCTGGATGTCGATCTTCCCCGGATCGGCCATTTTCCTGGTGGTGCTGGGCTTCAATCTGCTGGGTGACGGGCTGCGTGACGCGCTCGATCCGCGTCAGGAAAAGTAATCGATATGGCAACCATGGATTCCAACCGTGTCGTACAGGTCAATGACCTGACGGTGCGGTTCAAAACGCCCGAACGCACCGTGGAAGCGGTGCGCAATGTTTCCTTTCACGTGAACCGCGGCGAGACGCTGGCCATCGTGGGCGAGTCGGGCTCCGGCAAGTCCGTGACGTCGCTGGCGCTGATGCGGCTGGTCGAGTATGGCGGCGGGCACATCGCCAATGGCGGAATGCTGCTGCGCCGGCGTAGCGGCGAGGTGCTGGATCTGGTCAGCGCGCCCGATTCGACGCTGCAGCGCGTGCGCGGCGCGGACGTGGCGATGATCTTCCAGGAGCCGATGACGTCGCTGAACCCCAGCTTTACGGCGGGCAATCAGATCGCCGAGGCCCTGCAGCTGCACCAGGGGCTGGACGCGGCGGCGGCGCGGGCGGAAACGCTGCGCATGCTGGAACGGGTGCGCATCCCTGAGGCGCGCGCCATTCTGGATCGCTATCCGCACCAGTTGTCGGGCGGGATGCGCCAGCGCGTAATGATCGCGATGGCGCTGTCGTGCAAGCCGCAATTGCTGATCGCCGACGAGCCGACGACTGCGCTCGACGTCACCATCCAGGCGCAGATCCTGCAACTGATCCGCCAGCTCCAGGAAGAAATGGACATGGGCGTGATCTTCATCACGCACGACATGGGCGTGGTGGCAGAAGTGGCGGACCGGGTGCTGGTGATGTACCGGGGCGACAAGGTGGAAGAGGGCGGATCGGACGAGATCTTTGCGCGTCCGCAGCATGCCTACACGCGGGCGCTGCTGTCGGCGGTGCCGCGGCTGGGGGCGATGCAGGGCACGGACGAGCCGGCGCCGTTTCCGCTGTTGAAGGTGGACGAGGCGGTGCGGGTGCCGGATCCGGCCAGGCTGGTGGATACGCCGATGGCGGCGCCGTCTACGGTGCGGCGCGAGAATGGTCCTGTGCTGAAGGTGCGTGATCTGACGACCAGCTTTGACATTACCGGCGGCATTCTGGGCCGGGTGCAGAAGCGGGTGCATGCGGTCGAGAAGGTCAGCTTCGACCTGTATCCGGGCGAGACGCTGTCGCTGGTGGGCGAGTCTGGGTGCGGGAAGACGACGACTGGCCGTTCTTTGCTACAGCTGGTCAAGAGCAAGAGCGGGTCCATTGAATTCGACGGCAAGAATATCGGGGCGTTGCGTGGCAGTGCGATGCAGACGCTGCGCCAGCATATCCAGTTCATCTTCCAGGATCCGTTTGCGTCGCTGGATCCGCGGATGACGGTGGGCTACTCGATCATGGAGCCGCTGCTGATCCACAAGGTGGCGCGCGGTAAAGAGGCGCAGGAGCGGGTGCGCTGGCTGATGGATAAATGCGGGCTGCTGCCTGAGATGATCGATCGCTATCCGCACGAGTTCTCGGGCGGGCAGCGGCAGCGGATCTGCATCGCGCGGGCGTTGGCGTTGAATCCGAAGGTGGTGATTGCGGATGAGTCGGTGTCGGCGCTGGATGTGTCGATTCAGGCGCAAATCGTGAATCTGCTGCTGGATTTGCAGCGTGAGCTCGGCGTTTCGTTTTTGTTTATCTCGCACGATATGGCGGTGGTGGAGCGGGTGAGCCATCGGGTGGCGGTGATGTATCTGGGGCAGATCGTGGAGATCGGGCCTCGGCGGGCTATCTTTGAAAATCCGCAGCATCCGTATACGAAGAAGCTGATGGCGGCGGTGCCGATCGCGGATCCGCAGCGGCGGCATCGGGAGCGGTCGCTGCTGGTGGATGAGATTCCTAGTCCGATGCGCAAGATTGGGGATGAGCCGTTGGTGGAGCCGTTGGTTGCCGTGGGGGATGGGCATTTTGTGGCTCGGCATGCGATTGGGGTTTATTGAGGCGGCGGTTTTTGTTGCTGCTGCTGCTGCTGCTGCTGTTGCTGTTATTGCTGTTGCTGCTTGCGGCGGTCGGAGTTCTTGAGACGCGGCCGGCGCCGGGCCGGGTGCGAGCGAGGGGCCACGATTGCGGTCCGGAGCCTTCGCTCCGGACGGCCCCTGCGTCATCCTCGTTGGCGCCCTTCGGCGCCTGCCTTCGGATTCCCTTGGGCGCATCGACGCCCCTCGCTCGCACCCGTCCCGTCACCAGCCGCTCCGTGAGTTGCCGGCGTTGGGTGGCGGGGCGGGTGGAGTTCTTGCGTTTTTGCCTCGGGCGGGGTGGGGCGAAGGTCTTGCGGGGTCGCCAAAATCGGCCGCGCGGGCGGCCTTCTTTGGCGTTTGGGTGTCTTGCGTCGTGGTGATGACGCTGCGCGCTGGTGGGGGGGGGTTTGTCGTTAGACGCCTGTGCGCGCCCGCGCCGCTCTCAGGTGTCTGACACCCCTACGAGATGGGCGTGGTATTGCAGCCGGCCTGCCTGGGTGTCTGACACCCATCGAAGCGCCAGCGTCGCTTCAAGCCTTTAAATCAGCGCTTTTCCAGCGCCAACCTCAACCCAAACGCAATGAACACCGCCCCGGTCACACGGTCCAGGCCGCGGGTGACTGCGGGGCGGGAAAGCCAGCGCGCCAGAGGCCGGGTGGCGGCTACCAGAAGGACGAACCACAGCATTCCGACGATCGCGTGGACCGTGGCGAGCAGCAGGCTGAAGCGCAGCACGTCGGCGCCAGCGGGGATGAATTGCGGCAGGAACGTGATGTAGAAGACGCCGACCTTGGGGTTCAGGGCGTTGGTAAGGCAGCCGCGCACGAACCAGCCGGTGGCGGTGGTGCTGGGGCGGGCGGGGGTGGCCAGGATGCCGGAGGGCGACGCCGTCGCGGCTTTGCGGCGGGAACGCGTGCTCCACAGCAGCTTGACGCCCAGATAGAACAGGTAGATCGCGGCGCAGATGCGCAAGGTGTCGTAAGCCAACGTGGACACGGCCAGCAGCGAGCCTAGCCCGAATGCCGCGATGGCGCCCCATAGCAGGCAGCCGGCGCTGATGCCCAGTCCGGCCATGAGGGCGCGGCGGCTGCCTTCGACGGCGGCGGTGCGTAGCACGAGGGCGTTGTCCAGGCCGGGGGTGATGGTCAGGATGGCGGCGGCCAGGGTGAAGGCTAGGAGGGCGGCTGTGGCGGTCATGGCGGGCGGGTCTTGAGGGCGTTGCCGGCTGGGGTTGCGGGCGCCCGGCAAGTGTAACGCCGGTCGCGGCGCCTGACTGCGATGAGGTCGGGGGGATGCCGACTCGGCACAGCCGCCTTGACGCCCGCACCGCCCGGTTATCATGGCGGCCTTCCTGCAATTCGCTTTTGAACGGACTTACGCCATGGCCCTGCGCGCCACCATCTACAAGGCCGACCTGAACGTCGCCGATACCGATCGCCACTATTACGGCAGCCACGGGCTTACCGTGGCGCGTCATCCGTCGGAGACGGACGAGCGCATGATGGTGCGGCTCTTGGCGTTTGCGATGCACGCGCAGGAGGAACTGGCGTTCACGAAGGGGCTGAGCGAGACGGATGAGCCGGATCTTTGGGTGAAGGATCTGACCGGGGAGATCAAGCTGTGGATCGAAGTGGGCCAGCCTGAAGAGCGCCGGATTCTGCGTGCCTGTGGCCGCGCCGATGAGGTGATCGTGTATTGCTATGGCGGGTCGGCCAGCAAGATCTGGTGGGACGGGGTGCGCAATAAGCTGGAGCGCACGCGCAATCTGAAGGTGGTGAATCTGCCTTCGGAGCAGTCGAAGGCGTTGGGCAAGCTGGCCGAGCGCACGATGCAGCTGAACGCCAATATCTCGGACGGCGTGGTGTATTTCTCGGCGGAAAAGGGCGAAGTGACCATCGAGCCGGAAGCTTGGCGCTGAAAACGCAAAGTGACTGTCGAGCCGTAGACCGGCCGCTGAAACCGCGAAGTGACCATTGGCCCGTAGACGGGGCGCTAAAACGCAACGTGACCATTTCGCCGCAGGGCTGGCGCTAAAAACGGGGCCTGGGCTTGCAAGCTGCAATATTGCGGGCGTAATATGACGATCATCATATTTCGGTGTTGCGATCATGTCCGCCTCCCGCAAGGAACAATCCCACGAACGCATTGTTGATGCAGCCGCCCGCGCGATCCGGCGCGCGGGGTATTCGGGGGTGGGCGTCGCGGACGTCATGAAAGAAGCCGGGCTGACGCACGGTGGCTTCTATGCGCATTTCCCGTCGCGGGATGCGCTGCTGGCGGCGGCGATGGAGCGTGCGGGGCAGGATGGCGCGGCGCGGTTGTCTCAGAGCATGGCGCGGCGCCGCGCCGAGGGCGCCAGTCCGTTGCGCGCCTGGGTGGAAGCCTATCTCAGCGATGCGCATCTGACCGGCTGCGAACGGGGGTGCCCGGTGGCGGCGTTGGCGTCAGAGATCCCCCGCCAGTCGGACGACGTGCGCGAGGCGGCCGCCGGCCGGGTGCAGCGGTTGCTGGAAGCGGTGCAACAGGTGCTGCCGGCTCAGGTGGATGAACACGCGGCGGCGGCGGTGCTCAGTACGCTCGTGGGCGCGTTGCAGCTGGCCCGGGCGTTGGGCGATAACCCGAGCGGTCGCGCAGTCCTGGCGTCTGCCCGTCACGCCGTTCTGGCGCAGTACGACCACGAGGGCGCCGCAGTCTCTCACTGAATGATTTTTCTGGCCGCGTTGCGCGGCCATTTTGCTGTCCTTAAATATGATGGTCATCATATTTAGTCGTGCCAAAGCTGACTCATACCCACACATCACTTTTAGGAATACCGATCATGGAACTCAAGAACGCCGTTGTTTTCATCACCGGGGCCAATCGCGGTCTGGGTCTGACTTTTGCCCGCGAGGCGCTGGCCCGCGGGGCCCGCAAGGTGTACGCCGCCGCGCGTGATCCGTCTTCCATCACGCTGGAAGGCGTGGTGCCGGTCAAGCTGGACGTGACGCGCGCGCAAGACGTGGCGGCTGCGGCGGAGTTGGCGAAGGACGTGACGCTGGTGATCAACAACGCGGGTATCGCGGACTTCGGCGGGTTTCTGACGCCGGGCAGCGTGGAGTCGGCACGCCGGCATCTGGACGTGAATCTGTTTGGGCCGCTGCTGGTGTCGCAGGCGTTTGCACCGGCGCTGGCCGCGAATGGCGGCGGGGCGATCCTGAATGTCCTGTCGATCGCGAGCTGGGTGAACAACCCGGTGTTGGGGGTGTACGGGATGAGCAAGTCGGCAGCCTGGGCGCTGACGAACGGGCTGCGCCAGGAGCTGCGGGGCCAGAACACGCAGGTGCTCGGACTGCACATGGGGTTCGTGGACACGGACCTGACCAAGGGCATCGATGCCCCCAAGTCCACGCCGCAGGCCATCGTGAGCCAGGCGTTTGATGCGCTGGAAGCCGGCGAGCAGGAAGTGCTGGCCGACGAGCGGACCCGCCAGGTCAAGCAGGGGCTGACCGCCACCCCGGCGGTCTATCTGTAAGCGCGAGGGCCAGGCCGACATGCGTAACCACTCCACATCAGCCGGCGCTTCCGAAGCAGGCTCGGGCGCCGCATTGGGCGGTGCAGCCTTGCGAGCTGACGCCGTTAACGCCGGCGCGGCTGCCGCAACCGGCCCCGCCCCGGCGACCGCGCCCGGGCACGCCGCAACCGGCCCCGGCCCGGCGGCCGCGCCCGGGCACGCCGCCAGCGCCCCGCACGCATCCCCCTGGCCCATTTTCTGGATCGCCAGCATCGCCGTCTTCCTGGTGTCGCTGGACAGCACGATGCTGTTCGCGGCGTTCGGCGCGCTGCGCGAAGGATTCCCGGCGGCCTCGGCCGCGGACATGTCCTGGGTGCTCAATGCCTACACGGTGGTCTTTGCCGCCATGCTGATCCCGTCGGGCGGACTGGCAGACACGCATGGCCGCAAGCGCATGTTCATGGGCGGGGTGATGCTGTTTCTGGCGGCGTCGGCGGCCTGCGGGCTGGCGGCCACGGAACAATGGTTGATCGCGGCGCGGGTGCTGCAGGCGGTGGGCGCGGCACTCTTGACGCCGGCGTCGCTGTCGATCGTGTTGGCAGCCTTTCCGGCGTCGAAGCGGTCGGTCGCGGTCAGCCTGTGGGGCGCGGTGGGCGGATTGGCGGCGGCGGTGGGACCGAGCCTTGGGGCATTCGTGGTGGATGTGGCGGGATGGCCGTGGGCGTTCTACATCAACCTGCCGCTGGGCGCGGTGTCGCTGTGGTTCGGCGCGGGGATGCTGAAGGAGTCGGTGAAACCGGATGCGCGCCGCCGGGTGGATGGCGTGGGTATGGCGCTGCTGATGGTGGGCGTCGGGGCAGTGGCCCTGGCCATCGTGCAATCGGAATCGCCGACGTGGCAGCGCAGCGAACTGGCGATCGCGGCGGCGGTGGGTGTGATGGCGCTGATCGCCTTCGTGGCCTGGGCGCGCGTGACGCCGCATCCGCTTGTGGATCTGGCCCTGTTCAAGCACCGGACCTACCGCTACGTGAACCTGGCGACGCTGAGCTTCGGCATTGCTTTTGCCATGATGTTCTTCGCGTTCTTCTTCTACATGACGGGCGTGTGGCATTACAGCCTGCCGCGCGCCGGGCTGGCGGTAACGCCGGGTCCGCTGCTCGTGATGCCGACGGCGATCATCACCGGCCGGCTGGCGGCGCGGATGGGGCATCGGCCTTTTCTGGTGGGCGGCGCGCTGGTGTACGCGGCAAGCGGGTTGTGGTTTCTGCTGGTGCCGGGCGCGGAGCCCGCCTATCTGACCGAATGGCTGCCCGGTCTGCTGCTGAGCGGCGTCGGCGTGGGCATGGTGCTGCCGTCGCTGTCGGGGGCGGCGGTGAACCGGATGCCGGCGCAGCATTACGCGGTGGGCAGCGCGGTGAACCAGGCGACGCGCCAGGTGGGCGGCGTGCTGGGCGTGGCGATCACGGTGCTGCTGCTGGGGCACGGCGTCGCCAGTCACGCGGATTTCTCGCCGATCTACACCGCGCACGTGGGGCTGGCGCTGTTGACGGCGTTGCTGTGCCTGCCGGTGGATACCCGGCCCAGGTCCGCGTAACGCGCGATGGCGCCAGGCAGGCGCGGCCAGCGTTCCGTGACGGACGCTCCGCGCCTGCGGTTTACAGGCAGGCGTTCCGCGACACGTTCGCGGGGTCTATGCATGCCCGCCACGTCGCGGCCGGCATGGCCGGCACCAGGACCAGCCGGCTCATCGGGTCGGTGTACCAGAGAATCCGCCCGGGCTCGTCCTGCATGGCCTTCCAGACCTTTTGCTGCGCGGCGGGATCGAGCGCACACTGCCCCTGGTCGCCGGTCACGCCCTCGGCCAGCACCGTCTGGCTGCCTGGATCCCATGACACCATGTCATCGTCGTCCAAAGCGATGTCTTCCTGAAGGCGCACGATGCGCCATGCATTGCCGGCCACGTCGGTCGACAACCGCGACAGCGCGTCGCGCCCGATCACGTGCAGACGGTCCCGCAGGGCCACGGGTTCCGCATACGCCCCGGGATCGTCGTGGCCATCCGGCGACGTGAATGGAGACTGCCGCCGCACATAGCGCGTGGCCGGCTGGCCGCGTTCATCGTAGGTCTGCACTGCGACGGGCTCGCTGGCGGCGGCGTCGATGACACGCAGCAGCCTGCCGGCTGCATCGCGTACGTAGCGCCGCCCGGGCGCCGCGTCCATCGCCTCGCCGCAGGGCCCGGCGATAAATGCCTGCAGCGCGCCGTGCGCATCGCGCCGCAGGCAGACCTGGCCGGCGAGCGCGTAGGCCGCGCCCTGCGTGCGCGTGTACTCGGCCACGCGCAACAGGGACCCGTCAGCGCCGTACTCGAACGCATGGCCGCCGAATACCGTCGGCGTCCCCAAAGCCCGCGGGTCCAGGTGCTGGACCCGGCAAAGCCGGCCCTCGGCGTCGAAAAGCAGTTGCGCGTGGGCCGCACCCTCGCCGTCGCCCACGCGATAGGCGGTCCAGTCCACCTTGTCCATCCAGGTGCGCGGGTGCGGATCGCCGGACGCGGTCAGCCAGACCGGTTGCGGCTGCGTGGCGACGCGTTCGCCCTGGCGGCCCAGCAGGACGCGCGATTGCGTCACATCGACGGAAACGCGAACCGCGGTCAAAGCGCCGGATTCGGAAAACGCCGCGTCCGCAGGACCGCAGGCTGCCAGGGCCGGGCCGGCGTGCATGACCGAGGCCGAGGCCAACGTAGCGCCAAATGCGATGCGGCCAAGACGATCACGCATATTGCAGCGCATCCATGAATGTCACGAGATCCCAGAATTCCTTGGATACGCCGCCCAGGCGCAGTTTTCCATCGCGTTCCTCGAACAGCAGGAACGGATACGCGTTGCGTGCGAACACGCCCGGTGCCGGCAGCCGGTAGGGCTTGAAGACCTCGGGGTCGTTGAAATAGCGCTCCAGGCGCCCGCCACCGTCCACATGTACGTACATCACGCGTAGCGCAGGATGCTGAAACGCCGGTTGCGTTTCGGGGTAGATCCCGCCGTCGCCCGCCACGACGGCGTCGGACAGTGCGGCCAGGAAGACGCGCCGGATGCCCACGAAATGGATTTCGCCGGATGTGCCGCCCGGCTGGGCTGTCGCCAGTTTTTCCAGCAACGCCGCAGCGCGCGAGCCGGGTACGACCGTTCCAGCGAACAGGGCGTTGATGTCCCTCGGCTGCCCATCGGCCGATTGCAGCCGGCGCAGATCTTGCCGGAATTCGCTCAGCCATTGCTGATAGCGCACGTTTTCCCCATGTCGGTCGAAGGGCTGCGCGGCCGCGATGGCGGACTGGAAAGCCATCACCACCACTGCGGCGGCAAGCCAAAGCGGATACATCAGCGCGGCCTTCCAACGAGGCCGCCAGCACGGCAACGTTACGGAAATAAGGGGTCTCATAGGCCCGCGATCATATCTGCCGAAATGATGCATTTTTGGTGCGAACCGTGACAGAATGTCAGCCACGTTGCGCCAGGCTGTACCGATGAATGTCGTATTGATCAGGTTCTGACATGCCCGCTACCGGTGATGTGTCCCCAACCCCATCGCCGGTCGATGCCGCCGGCGTCGCGCAGCGCGATCCGGACGGCCCGCTGGACAAGCTGGCGCGCCTGGCCTGCCGGATGTTTGACGTGGATCTGGCCGCCATCGTTTGCACCGATGCGGATGGCGTGTGGCAGGCGGCAGCCGGCCCGGCCTGCGCCGGTGGCCGAAGTTCGTGGTCCTTCGAACTTCCGGTGCGCGCCGCGGATGGCCGCCTCCTCGGCGTCTTTCGTCTGGGGCACGGGCAGGCGCGCGAATTCTCAGATGAAGACCGCAAGTCTTTGCAGGACCTCGCCAGCCTGGCGGCCACGGCCGTCGAAAAGCGCCACGCGCTGGCGTGCGAACGCGCCGACGAAGACACCTGGCGCGATGAGGCCCGCAAGCTGTCGCTGGCTATCGCGGGCAGCGGTACGGGGGTGTGGGACCGCAATGTGGTGACCGGGGAGATCACTTATTCGCCCGGCTGGAAGGCTTTGCTGGGCTATGGCGAATCCGAACTCACCACACGCATCGAGGACGCCTACACCCGCTTGCACCCGGACGACCTGGTCTATGTGCGGGCCGCGATGCAGGATCACTTCGACGGCAAGACCGACAGCTACGAAGTCGAACACCGCATCCGGTGCAAGGATGGCAGCTACAAATGGATCTGCAGCCGCGGCAAGGTGGTCAGCCGCGACGAATCGGGCAGGGCGCTGCGCATGATGGGCACCACGACCGACATCAGCGCCGTGCGCGCCATGTCCGAAAGGCTCCAACGCACGGCAGACCTTGTCGTCAACCTGACCGACGCGGTGCCCGGTCTGGTCTTTCAATGCCGGCCATTGCCCGAGGGCGGATCACGTTTCTCGTACGTCAGCGCGGGCATCTGGGACATGTTCGAACTCACCGCAGACGACGTGCGGGCCAGCACGACCGCCGTCGAACAGCGGATCCATCCGGAAGACTTGCCTGTCTACCGCGCATCCCTGCAGGCCGCGGCGGCGGCGCGAACCCCCTGGCATGTGGAGTTCCGCGTGTGCCTGCCGCTGCAGGGCGTGCGCTGGCGGCAGGGCGACGCGAGCCCAAGGCGGGACGCAGACGGCGGCGTGGTGTGGCACGGCTTCGTCACCGACATTACCGACCGCAAGCGGGCCGAGTTCGAACTGCACGAGCTGGCCGCGACCGACGCGCTGACAACCCTGCCCAACCGCCGCCATTTCATGTCGCGTCTCGCTGCGGAGCTGGCGCGGATCAAGGGTCACGGCGGGCTGGGATCGGCCGTACTGATGTGCGACCTGGATCATTTCAAGCACATCAACGACACCTGGGGTCACGCCATCGGCGATGGTGTGCTGCAGCATTTTGCGAGCATGCTGCGCACGCAGTTGCGTGAGATCGACCTGGTAGGGCGCATCGGCGGAGAAGAATTCGCTGTCGTGCTGCCCGATACCGACATCGAACGCGCCCGCGTCTTTGCCCGCAACGTGCAGCGCCGCATCGCCGATACGCCCTATCTGTCGGAAGGGCGGCACATTCCGCTGACCGTCAGCATCGGGATTTCCGCCCTCCACACCAAGGACGACGACGCCGAGCTGGCGCTCAGCCGCAGCGACCGCGCGCTGTATTACGCCAAGCAGCGGGGACGCAATCGGATCGAGTCGGTGTTTTCCCGATAGAACAACCCGTCCAGCCATTTGTTCCATTGACCGTACATTAGGACACCCCTAGAGTTCCCGTCATGGGAACCTCTTTACCACTTCCGAAGTACCACCAGATCTATCTCGTCCTGCGCGAGCAATTGCAGGAGGGGCGGTTCGATCAGGACGGCGTGCCCGGAGAGCATGCGCTGGCGGACCAGTTCGACGTGGCGCGCATCACCATCCGCAAGGCAATGGAGATGCTGGTCGCGGACGGGCTGGTGACGCGCCGGCCCGGCCTGGGCACCTGGCCCCTGCGCGGCGCACCCAGCGCCCACGCCGCGGCGGCCCCCAGCGCGCAACAGAAGGCGCACCTGACCGGCCTCCTGGAAAACATCGTCAACATGGGCCTGCGCACGTCCGTGCAGGTGCTGGACAGCACGCTGGTGTTTGCGCCGCCCACGGTGGCCGAGGCGCTGCACATTCCATCCGGCACGCCCGTGCACAAGAGCCTGCGGGTGCGCAGCACCGACGCGGGGCCGCTGTCCCACATCACCACCTACGTGCCGCAGTCCGTGGCCGATTTCACGCGTGAAGACCTCGAGCGCGAGCCGCTGCTGATGCTGCTGGAAGCGGCCGGCGTGGAGTTTGGCGGCGCCACGCAGACCATTTCCGCACGGCTGGCCGATGCGCAGGTCGCGCGCCATCTGGACGTGTCGGTGGGCTCGGCCTTGCTGGCCGTCACGCGCCTGGTGCGCGATGTCGGCGACCGGCCCGTGCAATTGCTGCAGGGCCTGTACCGGCCCGACCGCTACCAATATCAGTTGCAGCTATCGCGCGTCGGCAGCATCGACGCCAAGGTCTGGGTCAGCGAAGAGCTGTCGGCCCAATTCCATTGAACCCTTCGGAGATTCGCCCATGAATTCGCGCCGCACTTTCCTCTACCAATCCGCCGCCGCCGCGGCCCTCGTGTCCGCCCCGTGGGTGGCCCGATCGCAGGGCGCCACGCCCATCAAGGTCGGCGTGCTGCATCCGGTGACCGGTGCGCTGGCGTATTCGGGCCAGCAATGCCGCCTGGGCGCGCTGCTGGCCATCGAGGACATCAACAAGGCGGGCGGCATCAAGTCGCTGGGCGGCGCGCCGCTGCAGGGAGTGCTGGGCGATGCGCAATCGCGGCCCGAGGCAGGTTCGGCCGAAGTGGAAAAGATGAACGAGGCAGGCGTGTCGGCCATCGTGGGCGCCTACGCCTCGGCGATCTGCCTGGCGACGACGCAGACCGCGGCCAAATACAACCTGCCGCACGTGGTGGACGTGGGCGTGGCCGACCAGATCGTCGAGCGCGGCCTGAAGAACACGTTCCGTTTCGGACCGGGTTATCGCGCCTGTAGCGAACGCGCCATCCTGGACCTGGCCGCGCTGAACGACGCCGCCGGCAAGCCGGCCAAGACCGTCA
The DNA here is from genome assembly GCF_002331005.1 of Achromobacter sp. UBA2119. Classification (NCBI taxonomy): domain Bacteria; kingdom Pseudomonadati; phylum Pseudomonadota; class Betaproteobacteria; order Burkholderiales; family Alcaligenaceae; genus Achromobacter; species Achromobacter sp. UBA2119. Next base: position 278,184 of record NZ_DCYD01000002.1, read on the forward strand.
TGATCGTGCACGAGGACTCGCTGTTCGGCACGGGCACGGCGGCGCTGCTGGCCAAGTCGCTGCCGCAGCACGGCTTCGAGGTCAAAGAGATCGTCAAGCACCCGAACCCGACGCGCGACTTCAACAACATCGTGCTGCGCATGCGGTCGGTGAACCCGGACATCGTGATTCCGGCCAACTACTACAACGAATACGCCTTGCTGCTGCGCGCGATGAAGCAGCAGAAGGTGCAGCCCAAGGCCATCTACTCCGTGCTGGGCGGGGCGGCATCCAGCTACAAGTTCCTGAAGGAATTCCCGGACATTGCCAACGGCATCATCGACTGCAACCACTGGTTCAACCCGAAGGACGCGCGCGTTGCGCCGCTGAAGGCCCGCGTGGAAGAGAAGGGCGCGTACTTCAGCTACGAGGTCTTCATGACCTACACCGCGATGCTGCTGCTGGCCGACGCGCTGGAGCGTGCCAAGTCCGCCGACCGCGCCGCGATCATCGACGCGCTGGCGGCCAGCACCTTCCAGGACAACCTGATGCCTTACGGCCCGACCAAGTTCGTCAACGGCCAGAACACCGGCGCGCAGCCGCTGCTGACGCAGGTGATCGGCGGCGACATCAAGGTGATCTTCCCGGCTGAGTACCGCCAGGCCGACGCCGTGTTTCCGCTGAAGGCCTGACCAGACCCATGCTCGATCCCGCCATCCTCTTTTCCTCGGTGCTGAACGGCCTGACGACGGGCGCGGTCTACGCGCTCATCGCGCTGGGCCTGACCCTGATCTACGGGGTGCTGCACATCATCAACTTCGCCCACGGCGCGGCGCTCATGGTGGCGCTGTACGCCGTCTACCTGCTCAAGGACCGGCTGGGCATCGACCCCTACGCCGCCTTGCCGCTGGTGGTGGCCGGCATGTTCGTGCTGGGCTACGCCTTGCAGCGCGTTGTCATCAACCGCGCCAGCCACGGCAAGGACGAGAACATCCTGCTGGTCACGCTGGGCCTGGCGATCGTGTTGGAGAACCTGGCGCTGGTCTGGTTCAAGTCCGACACGCGCAGCATCGACACGGCGTACACGCTGTCCACCGTGGAGATCGGTCCCGCCATGATCGCGCTGCCCAAGGTCATCGCGTTCTGTGGCGCGCTGGCGGTGGCGGCGGTGCTGTTCTGGATCATCCGCAGCACTGACCTGGGCCGCGCGATCCGCGCCGTCGCCCGGGAAAAGCAGGGCGCCAAGCTCATGGGCATCGACGTCGAAAAGGTCTACGCCCTGTCGTTCGGCATCGGCATGGCGTGCCTGGGCGCGGCGGCGTGTTTCCTCTTGCCCGCGTACTACGTCAATCCGCAAGTGGGCAGCGGTTTCGTGCTGGTGGCCTTCACCATCGTGGTGCTGGGCGGCATGGGCAGTTTCGTGGGGGCGCTGGTGGGCGGACTGCTGATCGGCGTGGTGGAGTCCATCGGAGGCCTGTTCCTGGGCGACTCGCTGGGCCAGATGGGCATCTTCGCGATCTTCATCGCGGTGCTGCTGTTTCGCCCGCAGGGGCTGTTCGGGGCGAGGGGCTGACGATGAAACGGGATCTTTGCGCAATCGCGCTGTTCGGGGTGGTGCTGGTGGCCGTGGCCGCGCTGTCCCAGTCGGGCGTGCTGCTGACGTTCGTGATGATGTCGCTGTACGCGGCCCTGCTGTCGCAGGCCTGGAACATTCTGGGCGGTTATGGCGGTCAGTTGTCGTTCGGCCATGCACTGTTCTTCGGTGTCGGCGCGTATGCGCAGGCGCTGGGCCAGCTCAACCTGGGCCTGAATCCGTGGCTGGTGCTGCCCGGGGCCATCGCACTGGGCGCGCTGGTCGGCGTGGCGGTGGGCGGGCTGACGTTCCGTTACGGGCTGAAGGGCTCGTACTTCGCGCTGGTCACGCTGGCATTCGCTGAAGTCTTCCGCATTCTGGCGCTGTCGGCGTCGTTCACGGGCGGCGGCGTAGGACTGATGGTGCCGCTGCAGGAAGGCGTGGCCAACATGCAGTTCGGTTCGCGCCGCGGCTACATCTATCTGCTGCTCTCCTTCGTGCTGCTGGCGCTGCTGGTGACCGCGTGGCTGCGCCATTCACGCTTCGGCGCCTACTTGCAGGCCGTGCGCGACAACGAGGACGCGGCGCGCGCCATCGGCGTGAATCCGCTGCGCGTGAAGCTGGGTGGCATCGCGCTGTCGGCCGCTTTCATGAGTGTCGCGGGCGCCTTCTATGTGCAAGTTTTCCAATACATCGATCCGGGCATCGCATTCGGCTCGGCCGTGTCGGTGGAGGCGCTGGTCGGCGCCATCGTCGGCGGCATGGGCACGCTGTGGGGCCCATTGCTGGGCGCGGTGACGCTGCATGCGCTGGCCGACCTGACCCGCAACCTGTTCGGCGAGCTGCCGGGCATCAGCATGGTCATCTACGGCGTGGTGCTGATCCTGATCGTCATGTTCATGCCGCGCGGCATCACCGGCGGCGGGCAGTCGCTGGGCCGCCTGTTCAAAACGAAGGAGCGCGCCCGTGTCTGACATCCTGCTGCAAGCGCGCAACCTCTCCATCACCTTCGGCGGTCTGAAGGCCGTGCAGGACGTCAGCCTGGACGTGCCCCAAGGTTCGCTCACCGCCTTGGTCGGGCCCAACGGCGCGGGCAAGACCACGCTGTTCGGCCTGCTGTCGGGCTTTCTGAAACCCGGTTCCGGCTCCGTGCACTTTGCCGGGCAGGACATCACGGGCCAGGCGCCGCACGAATCCGCGCGGCTTGGCCTGACCCGCACCTTCCAGATCGTGCAGCCGTTCGGCGCGCAGACGGTGCGCCAGAACATTGCCGTGGGCGCGCACCTGCGTCTGGCGGATCGCGACGAGGCGCTGGCCGCGGCCGAGGCCGTGGCCGCGCGCGTCAACCTGCAGGCTTCGCTGGACAAGCCGGCGGCCGACCTGACGGTGGCCGGACGCAAGCGCCTGGAACTGGCGCGCGCGCTGGCCACCCGGCCGCGCCTCTTGCTGCTGGACGAGGTGCTGGCGGGGCTGAACCCCAGTGAGATCGACGAGATGATTCCGGTGGTGAAGAAACTGGCGGACGATGGCGTCACCGTATTGATGATCGAACACGTGATGCGCGCCGTCATGAGCCTGGCCGAGCACGTGTGGGTCCTGGCCCAGGGCCGGTTGATCGCGGCGGGCACACCCGGCGAGGTCACGCGCGATCCCAAGGTGGTCGAGGCCTATCTGGGCCACGGCGCGGCGGCCCGGCTGGCCGCGCAGGGAGCCCCGGCATGAGCGCGCTGCTGGAGGTCAAGGGCCTGCGGGCGGGCTACGGTCGCATGGAAGTGCTGCGCGGCGTGGACCTGGACGTGCAGGCCGGCGAGATCGTGGTGCTGCTGGGCAGCAACGGCGCGGGCAAATCCACGCTGAACAACACGATATGCGGCCTAGGCAGGCCGTGGGGCGGCTCGGTGCGCTTTGAAGGGCAGGACCTGACCGGCCGCCACTACCGGCAGGTGGTGCAAGCCGGCTTGATCCAGGTGCCCGAGGGCCGCCGCGTCTTCCCGAACCTGAGCGTGCGCGAAAACCTGGAGCTGGGCTCTTTCACCCGGGCGCGCGAACGCCGTGCGCAGAATCTGGACAAGGTGCTCGACATTTTCCCCCGCCTGCGGGAACGCCTGGATCAACTGGCCGGCACGATGTCAGGCGGGGAACAGCAAATGCTGGCAATCGGCCGCGGCCTCATGGCCGAGCCGCGCCTGTTGATCCTCGACGAACCCTCGCTTGGCCTGTCGCCGCTGATGGTCGAGGAATTGTTCGGCCTCATCAAGCGGTTGCACGGCGACGGACTGGCGATCCTGCTGGTCGAGCAGAACGTGGGTCAGTCCCTGGAAACGGGACAGCGGGCCTATGTCCTGGAAAACGGCGCCGTGCGGTACAGCGGCAGCTGTCCCGACCTGCTGGCCAGCGACGACGTGCGCCGCGCCTATCTGGGGATGTAATCATGGCCCAGCCTCAAACCCTGGCCCAGAAGCTGATCGCCGCCGCCTGCGGGCGTGAGACGGTGGCCGAGGGCGAAATCGTGACCTGTGCGGTTGATCTGGCGATGTTCCACGATTCCAGCGGTCCGCGGCGCTTGAAGCCCATGCTGGAAGAGCTGGGCGCCACGCTGTGGGACCCGTCGCGGATCGTGCTTGTCATTGACCACTACGTTCCGGAATCCGACGACGAATCGCGCCGCATCGTGCGCATTGCACGCGACTGGGCCGCGGAGCAGCAACTGCCCAACGTGTATGACTCCGTCGGCATCTGCCACGTGGTGGTGCCGCAGCACGGACACATCCGGCCCGGCATGTTCTGCGTGGGCGGCGATTCGCATTCGCCCACCAGCGGCGCGTTCGGGGCCTACATGTTCGGCATCGGCAGCACCGAGATGTTGGGCGTGGCGGTCACCGGCCAGATCTGGGTCAAGGTGCCCAAGACGCTGATGATGCATTGGCGCGGCCAGCTGGCCGCCGGCGTCACGGCCAAGGACATGATGCTGCACATGATCGGCCGCTACGGCATGAACGGCGGGCGCTATCAGGCGGTGGAATTCTGCGGCGAGGCCGTGCGCGCGCTGTCCATGCAGGAGCGCATGACGCTGTCGAACATGAGCGCGGAACTAGGCTCGCAAGTGGGGCTTATCGCCCCGGACGAGACGACCGCAGCCTGGCTGCGGGAGGCGGGCGTGACCGAGGAACTGGATCTGGCCCGCTGGCAGAGCGACCGCGAGGCCGACGCCGAGTGGCATGAGTTCGATGCCGCCGCGCTGGCCCCGCAGGTTGCCGCGCCGCACAGCCCGGCCAATGCGCGCGGCGTGGACACCTATAACGACGTGCCGGTGCAGGTGGCCTACATCGGCGCGTGCACCGGCGCCAAGCTTGAAGACCTGCGCGCTGCGGCCACCGTGCTGCGCGGCCGCCGGCTGGCGGACGGCATGCAGTTGATGGTGGCGCCGGCCAGCCGGCAGGATCAGGATCAGGCCGACCGCGAAGGCGTCATGCAGGTGCTGCGCGACGCCGGCGCCCAGGTGCTGGCCACGTCGTGCGGCGCCTGTGCGGGCTATGGCGGGTCCATTCCGGACGGCGCCAGCGTCATCGCCACCACCGCGCGCAATTTCAAGGGGCGCATGGGGTCGGAGACCGCGCAGGTCTACCTGGCCTCGCCCTACACGGTTGCGGCCTCGGCCGTGGCGGGGCGCGTTGCCGACCCCCGGGAGTTCCTGGCATGAACGCAGACACCACGACGCACCGCGTCTGGCGCGTGGGCGCGGACATCGACACCGATGCGCTGGCCCCGGGCGCCTACATGAAATTCGGCATCGACGAGATCGCGCGCCACTGCCTGCAACGCGTCCGGCCCGACTTTGCCGGGCAGGTGCAGCCGGGCGACGTGCTGGTGGCCGGCCCCAACTTCGGCATCGGTTCATCGCGCGAGCAGGCCGCCGCCGCCCTGGTTCGCCTGGGCGTGGCGGCCGTGATCGCGCCGTCCTTCAACGGCCTGTATTTCCGCAACGCTTTCAACGTCGGGCTGCTGCTGCTGACGTGCAGCCAGGCCGAGACCCTGGCCGAGGGCGAAGGCATCACGTTCGACCCCGTCGCCGGCCGCATCCAACGCCCCGGGGGCACGCCCGCCGAATTGCACTGCGAGACCGTGCCCGGCTTTCTGCTTGACATGGTGCAGGCCGGCGGACTGCTGAATCTGCTGAAACAGCGTCAAACCTCTTAGGAACAACATCATGCTTGACCCCGTTACCCTGGCGGTCCTGAAGGGCCGCCTGGAACAGATCGCCGACGAAATGGACGCGACGCTGTACCGCAGCGCGTTCAACCCCATCATTGCCGAGGCCCATGACGCCTGCCACGGCATGTACGACGCCGCCACCGGCGCCACGCTGATCCAGGGCAAGTCGGGCCTGCCCGTCTTCGTGGGCGCGATGGCGTTCGCGGTGAAGGCGGCGGCCAAGACCGCGGCCGAGCGCGGCGGCATGACGGACGGCGACGTGTGGCTGTTCAACGATCCGTACGAGGGCGGCACGCACGCCAACGACTTCAAGCTGGTCAAGCCGGTGTTCCGCGGCGGCAAGCTGTTCTGCTTTCTGGCGTCGGCGGCCCACTGGCATGACGTGGGCGGCGCGGTGCCCGGCAACTACAACCCGGCCGCCACCGAGTGCTGGCAGGAAGCCGTGCAGATCCCGCCCGTGCGGATCGTGCGCGCCGGGGTGCTGGACCAGGACGTGTTGGCCATCCTGAAGGCGAACACGCGTCTGCCCGACAGCCTGTGGGGCGACCTGAACGGCCAGCTGGCCGCGCTGGAACTGGGCGCGCGCCGTTTGGACGGCCTGCTCGACGAATACGGCGACGCCACGGTGCTGGAGTCCCTGGACACGCTGCGCGAACGCGCGCGCCGCCTGATGCGCGACTACATCGCCCGCCTGCCGGATGGCGAATACGCTTTTGAGGACATGCTGGACAACGATGGCGTGCGCGACGCGCCGCTGCGCATTGCGCTCAAGCTGACCATCGCCGGCGACCGGCTGGGGCTGGACTTCACCGGCACATCGCCGGCGTGCGCGGGTCCGGTCAATATCTCGCGCGCCACGGCCATCGCGGCCTGCTATGTGGCGCTCAAGCACCTGTTTCCGGACGTGCCGGCCAACGCCGGCGTACTGGACGCAGTGGACGTGACGCTGCCAGACGGCCTGGTGATCTCGGCCGACCGCCCGCGTCCCGTGGGCGGCTACACCGAAACCATCCTGCGCATGATCGACGTGATCTTCTGCGCCATGGCCCAGGCCGCGCCGGACCGCGCGATGGCGCAGGCCTACGGCACGATCAATGCGCTGTCGATCGCCGGCTACCGCAGCGACGCCGCCCGCAAGGGCCAGCGCTGGGTCATGTTCAGCTTCTTCGGCGGCGGCCACGGCGGGCATTCGGATGGCGACGGCCTGAGCCACGGCAACGCGCCGATCTCCACCGCCACCATTCCGCCGCTGGAAATCCTGGAGGCCGCATATCCCGTGCGCTTCACGCAATGGGCGTTGCGGCCGGACTCGGCGGGCGACGGCGCGCACCGGGGCGGCCTGGGCGCCATCTATGAAATCGAATTGCTGGAAGACAGCGCCGAAGCCTTCATCTTCGGCGAACGCGGCCGCAGCGCGCCCAAGGGCATCGCGGGCGGCGGCCAGGCGGCGCTCAACGTCTTCCGCTATCAGCAGGACGGCCAGTGGCAGTCCCCGCCCATGAGCTCGAAGATGCTGGGCATCCGGCTGCAACGCGGCGACCGCGTGCGCCTGGAAACGCCGGGCGGCGGCGGCTATGGCGAGCCCGCGCGGCGCGATGCCGCGGCGCGCGAGCACGACCGCAAGATGGGCTATGTGAGCGACATTCAGAAGGAGCAGTCGGCATGAGCGCGGCGCAAGGTTTGGTGGTGGGCGTGGACGTGGGCGGCACGTTCACGGATCTGTTCGTGCTGGACGAGGCGGGCGGCAGCGCCCGCGTGGTCAAGGTGCCGTCCACGCGCGGCGAGGAAGCGCGCGGCTTCATGAACGGCATTGCGCGGGTGGCTGACGGCGCGGGCGACATCGCGACCATCGTGCACGGCACCACCGTGGGCACCAACGCGCTGCTGGAGCGCAAGGTGGCGCGCACCGGCATCATCACGACCGAAGGTTTTCGCGACGTGCTGGAAATGCGCCGGCGCGACCGGCCGCAAACGTGGGGCCTGCGCGGCAACTATGAACCCGTGGTGCCGCGCGACCTGCGGCTGGAAGTGCGCGAGCGCGTGCTGGCCGACGGCGCGCTGCACACGCCCGTCGATCTGGACCAGGTCGAGGCCGCGGCGCACGCGCTGCTGGAAGCGGGCTGCGACGCGGTCTGCGTCTTCTTCGTCAATGCCTACGCCAATCCGGTGAATGAGGCCCAGGCCGCCGCTCGCGTGCGGTCCATCTGGCCCAACGGCAACGTCACCGCCGCGACCGAGGTGCTGCCCGAGATCCGCGAATTCGAGCGCTGTTCGACGGCCGTGCTGAACGCGGCGCTGCAGCCGGTGGTCGGGAGCTACCTGATGCGATTGGAATCGGACCTGCAGCAGCACGGCTTCGAAGGCGAGCTGCTCGTGGTGCAGAGCAATGGCGGCGTCATGTCGCGCCAGACGGCGTGCGACGTGCCCGTGCGCACCGCCTTGTCCGGTCCGGCGGCCGGCGTCATCGCCTGCGCGGCCATCGCGCGCGCCGCGGGCTTTCCCAACGTGGTCACGGGCGACATGGGCGGCACCTCGTTCGACGTGTCGCTGGTAGCCGAGGGAGAGGCCTCGCTGTCGGCGCAGACCGCCATCGACTTCGGCATGGTCGTGCGCGCGCCGATGATCCAGATCGAAACCATCGGCGCGGGCGGCGGCTCGATCGCCAGCGTGGACGCCGGCGGCCTGCTGCAGGTCGGCCCGGAATCCGCGGGCAGCATCCCCGGCCCGGCCTGCTACGGCCGCGGCAACACCCGTCCCACAGTCACCGACGCCAACGTGCTGCTGGGCCGCATCGCCGCGGAACGCCCGCTGGGCGGTGGCCTTCTGGCCAAGATGGACGTCGAACTGGCGCGCGCCGCCATTGACGAGCACGTCGCGCGCCCGCTGGGCCTGGACGTCCACGCCGCGGCGGAGGCCATCCTGACCGTGGCCAACGCCAAGATGGCGGGCGCGATCCGCGTCGTCTCCATCGAACGTGGCCACGATCCGCGCAAGTTCGCCTACATGCCGTTCGGCGGCGGCGGCGCGCTGCATGTGTGCGCCATGATGAACGAGGTGGACGCCGCCCACGGCATCGTCCCGCGCTATCCGGGCGTGACCTCGGCGCTGGGCTGCGTCATGGCCGACATGCGCCACGACGGCGTGCAGACCCTGAACGTGGCGCTGAACGCGCTTGATGCGGCCGACCTGCTGGCCCGCATCGACGGGCTGGCGCACGCGTGCCAGGCGCGTCTGGATTCGGCGGGCGTGTCCTTCGAGGGCATCCGCGAAAGCATTGAACTGGACATGCTGTACGTGGGCCAGAGCCACACCGTGCGCGTGGAAGTGGGCCGGGCGGACCTCTCCCGCGACGGCATCGCCGCCGCGTTCGACCGCGCCTACCAGGCCGCCTTCGGCCGCAGCCTGACCGGCATTCCGGTCCGCATCCTGAACCTGCGCTATGCCCGCATCGGCCAGCGTCCCAAGTTCGATCTGGCCTTGCTGGCGCCGACCAGCACGGCCATGCCCGATGCGCTGGGCACTCAGCGGGTCTTTCACGCCGGGCAATGGCACGACGCCGTGCGCTACGCGCGCCTGGACCTGCCGGTCGGCGCTGAGGTGGCGGGACCCGCCATCCTCGAGCAGCCCGACACCACCATCTGGATCGAGCCCGGCTTCGCGGGCCGCGTCGATTCCCTGGGCAACATGCTCATCGCCCGCACCGCATCGTAGGAGCCCGCCATGCACGCCTTCGATCCCCGCACGACCGCGCTGGTCATCATCGACCTGCAGAACGACTTCCTGGCGCCGGGCGGCGCCTATGACAGCGGCGGCGCGGTCAGCCCGCAGGCAAGAGCCTTGCCGGCGCGCGTGGCGCCCGTGGCCCGCGCGTTGAAGGGGCAGGGCGGCTTCGTGGCCGCCAGCCAGTTCACGCTGTGGCCCGACGCGCACGGCGAGCCCATGATCTCGCCGCACCTCAAGCAATTGCGCCCGTTCCTGCGCCGCGGCGACTTCGTGGCCGGTTCAACAGGGCAGGCCAACGTGGCCGAGCTGGACGGGCTGGTCGACGTGTCGGTCTGGAAGGTCGCGTATTCGGCCTTCTTCAACACGCAGCTGGACTGGGTGCTGCGGCGCGCGGGCATCTCCAGCGTGGTGGTGGCCGGCATCGTCACCAACGGCGGCGTTGCCAGCACGGTGCGCGACGCCCACATGCGCGACTATCACGTGACGGTGCTGGCCGACGGCTGCGCCGCGCCCACGCCTGCGATGCACGAAGCGGCGCTGGCGGATCTGCGCACGGTGGCCGACGTGGTGACGTGCCAAGACGTGCTGGACAGGCTGAAGTCGTGAGTGCGCCAATCGTCAGACGGGGCGTCGCGCCCGGCGCAGACGCCATGCACGTGCCGGTCGCCATCATCGGCGCGGGCGCCTGCGGCCTGACCGCCGCGCTGCGCCTGGCCAGCGCCGGCATTGAGACGGTGCTGATCGAACGCGATGCCGTGCCCAGCGGATCCACTGCACTGTCGTCGGGCTTCATTCCCGCGGCCGGTTCTGCCGTGCAGCGGGCAGCGGGCATCGAGGATGACGCGGCGCGCTTTGCCGCCGACATCCAGGCCAAGGCGCACGGCACGGCCTCACCTGAATTGGTGGCTGCCTACACCGGTGCGGCTGCCGCGGCCCTGGACGGGCTTGCCGCGCACGGCCTGCGCTTCGAAGTCCTGGACGGGTTCCTGTACCCCGGCCACACCGCGCGCCGCATGCACACGCTGCCCGAGCGCACCGGCGCGGCGCTGGTCGCGGCCCTGGAACGCGCCGCGACCGAGGCCGGCGCCTATCTGCTGACCCGCGCGCTGGCGTGCGAGATCTGGACGGACGACGCCGGCCGCGTGACCGCCGTGGGCTGCGAACGCCCGGACGGCTCGGTCGACGTGATCGGCTGCGATGTCCTGCTGCTGGCCTGCAACGGCTTTGGCGGCAACGCCGCGATGGTCGGCGAATACTTGCCCGCCATGCGCGAGGCCGTCTATGGCGGCCACGTCGGCAACGACGGCAGCGCCATCCAGTGGGGCACGCAGCTGGGCGCGCGCCTCGCGGATCTGGGCGGCTACCAGGGCCACGGCTCCTGGGCCACGCCGCAAGGCGCGCTGATTTCCTGGGCGGTGATGATGGACGGCGGCGTGCAGATCAACCGCGAGGGCCGCCGCTTTCACGACGAGACGCACGGTTATTCCGAGGCCGCGGTCCACGTGCTGGCGCAGCCGGATTCGGTGGCCTGGAATGTCTTTGACGACCGCACACTCGCCCTGGCGCGCGGCTTTCCCGACTTCGTGCAGGCCGAGCAAGGCCAGGCATTGAAGACGTGCGGCGACGTGGCGGCGCTGGCCGCGCTGATCGGTTGCGATCCGGACGTGCTGGGCCAGACGCTGGACGCGGTCCGTCCCGGCGCGCCGGACCCGCTGGGACGCCGCTTCGAGCGCACGCTGCAGGCGCCCTACCACGCGATCAAGGTGACGGGCGCGCTCTTTCACACACAAGGCGGATTGGACATCGACGCGCAATGCCGCGTCCTGGACAACGCAGGCCGGGCGCTGCCCAACCTGCTGGCTGCGGGCGGGGCCGCCCGCGGCGTATCGGGCAACGACGTGTCGGGCTATCTGTCCGGCAACGGCTTGCTCAGCGCGGTAGCCGGCGGCCATATCGCCGCGGACACCGCGGCGGCGCTGCTCGGGCGCCGCCTGGATTAGGAAACCCAAGATGCAAACACAGAACCTGAAAGCGCAATTGGCGGCCGGCACGGTGCTGGCCCCCGGCGTCTACGACGCTTTGTCGGCGCTGGTGGCCGAGCAGGCGGGCTTTACCGCGCTGTACCTGTCGGGCGCGTCCATCGCCTACACGCGGCTCGGCCGCTCGGACATCGGGCTGACCACGTACACCGAAGTCGAAGACACGCTGGCCCGTATCGCCGAACGCGTGTCGGCCGCGGTGATCGTGGACGCGGACACGGGCTTCGGCAACGCGCTGAACACCCAGCGCACCGTGCGTGGCTTCGAGCGGGCGGGTGCCGCGATGATCCAGCTTGAGGACCAGACTTTTCCCAAGCGCTGCGGCCACCTGGACGGCAAGAGCGTGATTCCCGCCGCTGAGATGTGCGGCAAGCTGCGCGCCGCCGTTGATGCGCGGGTCAACGCATCCACGCTGATCCTGGCGCGCACCGACGCGCTGGCCTCCGAAGGGCTGGACGCGGCGCTGGACCGCGCCGAGGCCTATCTTGAAGCCGGCGCGGACGCGCTCTTCATCGAGGCGCTGCGCACGCCGGAACAGATGCGCGCCGCGTGCGACCGCTTCGCAGCGCGTGTGCCGCTGCTGGCCAACATGGTGGAGGGCGGCAAGACCCCGGTGCAGGACGCGGGCGCGCTCGCCGCAGCGGGATTTCGCATCGTCATCTTCCCGGGCGGCACGGCGCGCGCGGTCGCGCACACGCTGCAGGGCTACTACGGCAGCCTGCGCCAGCACGGCACGACGGGGCCGTGGAAGGACAGGATGCTGGATTTCGATGGATTGAATGACGTGATCGGCACGCCGGAACTGCTGGAGCAGGGGCGGCGGTACGAAGGCTGAACCCGCTGGCTGCGGGGGCAGGGTTCCGGTATCGGATTGGTGCGAGCGGGTGCGGCAGTAGCGGGTCGCCGCGTGGGCTGAACGTCTGGGCAACGGCCCGAATTCAGCAAGCCCGCTTAACGCGGCGTGCGCTGGTGCGGCACGAGCGGCGGCACGGGCTGGCCGGCGATCAAATCCCAGAAGTCCGGCAGGAAGCACTCGGCCACGAGCAACGGCTGGCCCTGGCGCCAGAACACCGAGCGCCGCGCCCAGATCCGGCCGGCCTGCAACGCGCGTGCCTCCGGCGGAAGAACGTCCGAGGCGGTGGCATGGAACGGCACGGGCGAGGCCAGGCGGCGGCACGCGAACGGTGACCGGATGACCGTGCTGTCGTGATACAGCATGTCGGCCAGCGGCCGGGTCAACAGGCGCCGCATCCCTTGCCAGGCGCCGTGCGACGCGGTCAGCGGGGTCAGGCTGCGCGCCGGCACGCTGTCCACGCCGTTCACGGACATCAACACCTCGCGGATCCACACCGGAGAGCCCGGCGCAATGCGCATCGCACGCGCCTCGTCAGCCGGCGCGCCGTCGGCGTACTCGGCCAACACCCGCAGACGCACCTGCCCGACCTGGCGGAGACCAGCGGTAAGCGCGCCCGGCCGGAACAGCCAGTGGCGTTGGGCGGGGGACAGAATGGCCGGGGCTTGCGCCAGCCAGCCAGCGGCGAGAGGGGGGCGATGGGCTGCGGGTTGCTTCGTCATGGCTGCGTATTATGCCAAGCCGCGCCCGAAGGCCGTCTGCGTCGCAATGCCGCAGGGCAGGGGACGCTGGCCGTTCCGCGCTGGACGGCCGCACCGGCCGACTGCACTGGTCCTCTGCACTGGAGGTCCGCACCGGCCGACCCGCATACAATACCGCCCATGGAAAAAGTACGTATCTCCAAGCTCATGTCCGAGCGCGGACTCTGTTCACGCCGCGAGGCGGACAGCTATATCGAGCGCGGCTGGGTCCGCGTCGACGGCGTCGTCGTGTCCGAATTGGGCGCGCGGGCCTATCCCGACCAGGAAATCACGCTGGAGCGCGCCGCGCATGCGCGCCAGACTTCTCGCGTCACCATCCTCATCAACAAGCCCGTGGGCTATGTCTCCGGCCAGGCGGAAAAAGGCTACACGCCGGCCGTCGCCCTGATCGATTCCCGCTCCCGCTTCGCCAACGACCGCGCCCCGCAGCGGTTCGAACGCGCGCACCTCGAAGGCCTGGCCGTCGCTGGCCGCCTGGACATCGATTCGCAAGGACTCCTCGTCCTCACGCAGGACGGCCGCGTCGCCAAGCAGCTGATCGGTGAAGACTCCACGGTCGACAAGGAATATCTGGTCCGCGTTCAAGGCGAGCTGTCCGACAACGGGCTGGCCCTGCTGAACCACGGACTATCGCTGGACGGCAAACCGCTCAAGCGCGCCCAGGTGCGCTGGCAGAACCACGATCAACTGCGTTTCGTGCTGCGCGAAGGCAAAAAACGCCAGATCCGCCGCATGTGCGAACTGGTGGGCCTGAAGGTGATCGGCCTGAAACGCGTACGCATCGGCCGCGTAGCGCTGGGTGATCTGCCGCTGGGCCAATGGCGCTATCTGCGCGACGACGAATCGTTCTGAGCCGGGGGCGGACACCCACCGTCCCATTGGTCACCTGACTCGACAACACTTGTCGGCGGCCGAAGGATTTTTCAGTCTGTTTCGATCTCAGCGGGATTTCATGAAACCGGGCGTATCCTTCGCTTGCCAGTGGCTGCCCAGGCGCTCCATCAGGAATTCGATGAAGATGCGCGTTTTGGCGGGCAGCAGCCGCGTCTCCGTGACCGCATGCACCGGAAACGGTCCCAACTGCCAATCCGGCAGCACGCGCTGCAACTGGCCTGACTGCTGTTCCGACATCTGACCGCCCACCAGCACCGCAATGCCCGCGCCCAGCATGGCCAGGCGCCGGGCCATGGCGACGCCGTTGACGGAAAACCGGTTGCCCGGCGTGAACTCGATGTGCTGCTCGCCGTTCGTAAGCGGCCAGCGCGTCACGCGGCCGGCGCCTTCCGCGCGGAACTCGATGCACTCGTGCCGGGTCAGGTCGCTGGGATGCTTCGGTTCACCGTGCTTTTCCAGGTAATCGCGCGAGGCATACAGGTAGGCAGGCAGCATGCCCAGCAGTCTTGCAATCTGGGTCGAATCGGGCAGGTCGCCGATTTCGATCGACACGTCGCAGGTCTGGAACACGCGAGACGCGTGGTCCGGGTTCGCGAGGTCCAGGAAAAACGTCACATCGGGATAGCGCCGGGAGAACTCCATGAACGACTCAGCCAGGAAATCCGTGCCGAAATCCGCGGGCATGTTGACCCGCAGCGGCCCGGTGGGCGTGTCGACCAGCTTCTGCAATTCTTCATGGGCGATCTGCGCTTCGGCCACGATGCGCTGGCAGCGTTCGAAATACAGTCGCCCGGCATCGGTCAGTTCCACCTTGCGCGTGGTGCGGCTGAGCAGCCGCAGCCCCACGGACCGCTCCAATTCGGCCACCTGGCGAGACAAGGTCGACTTGGGGACGCCCAGCGTTGCCGCAGCGCGGCTAAAACTGTGCGTTTTGGCGACCTCGACGAAGAGTTCCATTCCCTGTAGGCGTTTCATGGCGCGATTTTGTCACAGTGCGGATCGCACGATTGTCCCATAAATGGAATGATGTTTTTTCAACATGCCCCTTTGTTTCTAAAGCGGGATAACTCAGAATGCGAGTTCTGCAATGCAGCAATGCGATAAACGTCCAGCCTTGCGTGTTCTACGCGAATCCACCCAGGTCGAACGCCACGGACCGCGCCAAGACGGTCTGACGGGCTGATGTTCTTCGCAGAATCGCCCCAGGCAAAACGGCCTTTCACGGCTATCAGGCACGCGGCGCATGCGCGGCGTGGGGCTACCTTTATTGAAATCGGGAATGCAATCTATGAATAAGAAAAGCGCTATGTGGCGCGGTGCGGCCGTTGTCGCGCTGACGGCATCGGCCCTCACACTGGCCGCTTGCGGCAAGAAGCAAGAGGCGCCTCAGGGCGGCAAGCCGCAAGTGACGGTCGTCACATTGGCGACGCAGCCCGTTTCCCTTACTACCGAACTGCCCGGCCGCACCTCTGCGTTCCGCGTCGCCGAGGTCCGCCCGCAGGTCAACGGCATCGTCCAGAAGCGCCTCTTCACCGAGGGCGGCGAGGTCAAGGCGGGCGAACAGCTCTATCAGATCGATCCCGCCCTCTACCAGGCCAACGTCGACAGCCAGAAGGCCGCGCTGGCTCGCGCCCAGGCGCAGCAAAAGACCGCCGCACTGCTGGCCGAGCGCTACAAGCCGCTGGTCGCCACCCGCGCGGTCAGTCAGCAGACCTACGACAACGCCGTCGCCTCGCGCGATCAGGCCGCCGCCGACGTGCTGTCGGCCAAGGCGGCGCTGGACACGGCCCGCATCAATCTCGTCTACACCAAGGTCTTGTCGCCGATCGACGGCATCATCGGCCGCTCGGCCGTGACCGAAGGCGCGCTCGTGACTGCCAACCAGACTAGCGCGCTTGCCGCGGTGCAGCAGATCGACCCCATCTACGTCGACGTCACGCAGTCCAGCGTGCAGCTCCTGCGCCTGCAGGACGCGCTGGCCACCGGCCAGCTCAAGAAGCTGGACGGCGAGCAGGCCGCGCAGGTCACGCTGACGCTGGAAGACGGCTCGCAATACAAAGAGTCCGGCAAGCTGCAGTTCTCCGAAGTGACCGTGGACCCGGGTACCGGCTCGATCACGCTGCGCGCCGTGTTCCCCAACCCCGACCGGCGCCTGTTGCCCGGCATGTTCGTGCGTGCGCGTCTGGCTGACGGCGTTGCCGCCGACGGCCTGCTGGTGCCGCAACGCGGCGTGACGCGCAATCAGCGCGGCCAGCCGACGGCGCTTGTCGTCAACGCCAAGAACCAGGTTGAACTCCGCGACCTGAAGACCGACCGCGCCATTGGCGACAAGTGGCTCGTCACCGACGGCCTGGCCGCCGGCGACCGCGTGATCGTGGAAGGCCTGCAGATGGTCCGCCCCGGCGTTGAAGTGGTCGCCACCGAAGCCGGCGCCAAGGCCCAGCCGCAAGCGGCCAATGCGCAGGGGGCCGCTGCCCCCGCCGCGCCGGCCAAGCAGTAATCAGGAGCCACGCATGGCAAAGTTTTTTATCGACAGGCCGGTTTTTGCCTGGGTGATCGCGATCGTGCTGATGCTGGCCGGCGCGCTGTCCATCCTGCAGCTTCCGGTCGCGCAGTACCCCAACATCGCGCCGCCCGCCATCGGCATCGCGGTGACCTACCCGGGCGCGTCCGCGCAGACCGTGCAGGACACCGTGGTGCAGGTGATCGAACAGCAGATGAACGGTCTTGATGGCCTGCAGTACATCTCGTCGGAAAGCAATTCCGACGGCAGCATGTCCATCACGCTGACCTTCAAGCAGGGCACCAACCCCGACACCGCGCAGGTGCAGGTCCAGAACAAGCTGGCGCTGGCGCAGCCGCTCCTGCCGCAGGAAGTGCAGCAGCAGGGCATCCGCGTCACCAAGGCCACGAAGAACTTCCTGATCGTGGCCGGCTTCGTGTCCACCGACGGCACGATGACCAAGGACGACCTGGCCGACTACGTCGCGTCGTACGTCCAGGATCCCATCAGCCGCACGCAGGGCGTGGGCGACTTCCAGCTTTTCGGCTCGCAGTACGCGATGCGGATCTGGCTGGACCCGGCCAAGCTCGTCAACTACGGGCTGACCACGGTCGACGTCACCACCGCCATCAAGGAACAGAACGTCCAGGTCTCGTCCGGGCAATTGGGCGGCCTGCCGTCCGTGCGCGGCCAGCAGCTCAACGCCACCATCATCGGACCGTCGCGCCTGCAGACGGCCGAGGACTTCGGCCAGATCCTGCTGAAGGTCAACTCCGACGGTTCGCAGGTGCGCCTGCGTGATGTCTCGCGCATCGAACTGGGCGGCCAGACCTACGCCATCGACAGCTTTTACAACGGCAACCCGGCCTCGGGCCTGGCCATCAAGCTGGCGCCGGGCGCCAACGCGCTGGACACGGCGCAGGCGGTGCGCGACACCATCAACAACCTCAAGCCGTATTTCCCGCCGGGCATGGACGTCGTCTATCCGTACGACACGACGCCGTTCGTCAGCCTGTCGATCCATGAAGTGTTCAAGACGCTGGTCGAAGCCATCATCCTGGTGTTCCTGGTGATGTACCTCTTCCTGCAGAACTTCCGCGCCACCATCATTCCCACGCTGGCCGTGCCGGTGGTGCTGCTGGGCACGTTCGGCGTGCTGGCGGCGTTCGGCTATTCCATCAACACCTTGACGATGTTCGGGATGGTGCTGGCCATCGGCCTGCTCGTCGACGACGCCATCGTGGTGGTCGAAAACGTCGAGCGGGTGATGGCCGAAGAGGGGCTCACGCCCAAGCAGGCGACTCGCAAATCCATGAGCCAGATCACCGGCGCCCTGATCGGCATCGCGATGGTGCTGGCGGCCGTGTTCGTGCCGATGGCGTTCTTCGGCGGCTCCACGGGCGTGATCTACCGTCAGTTCTCGATCACGATCGTGTCCTCGATGGTGCTGTCCGTGATCGTCGCCATCGTGTTCACGCCGGCGCTTTGCGCGACGCTGCTCAAGCCCATTCCGAAGGGCCATCACGGCGCCAAGAAGGGCTTTTTCGGCTGGTTCAACCGCACGTTCGAGCGCAGCAGCAACGGTTACGCCAATACCGTCGCCCGCGGCCTGAACCGCACCAAGCGCCTGATGGTCGTCTACCTGGCGCTGGTCATCGCGATGGGCTGGATGTTCACCCGCATCCCGACCGCGTTCCTGCCGGCCGAAGATCAGGGCATCCTGTTCGCCCAGATCCAGACGCCGGCCGGCGCCACCGCTGAAGCCACCAAGGCCGTCATCGACGACGCCACCAAGTACCTGCTGACCGAAGAAAAGGACGCCGTCACCTCGGTGTTCGCGGTCAACGGCTTCAACTTCGGCGGCCGCGGCCAGAACGCGTCCATCCTGTTCATCAAGCTGCGGGACTGGGAAGAGCGCGGCGATGCCAGCCTGAAGGCGGCCGCCGTGGCGGGACGCGCCAACGCGCACTTCGCCAAGACGGAACGCCGCGCGCAACTGTTCGTCGTGCCGCCGCCTTCCGTCATGGAACTGGGCAACGTCACCGGCTTTGACTTCCAGCTGATGGACCGCGCCGGCGTGGGCCACGAGAAGCTGCTTGCCGCGCGCAACCAGTTGCTGGGCGAGGCCGCTCAGAGCCCGGTGCTGGCGGGCGTGCGTCCCAACGGCATCGAAGACGCGCCGCAGTACCAGCTGGACATCGACCGCGAAAAGGCCCGCGCCCTGGGCGTGGCCGTGTCGGACATCAACAGCACGCTCGCCACCGCATGGGGTTCGTCGTACGTCAACGACTTCATCGACCGCGGCCGCGTGAAGAAGGTGTTTGCGCAGGGCGAGGCATCCTCGCGCATGCTGCCGGAAGACCTGAACAAATGGTACGTGCGCAACAAGGATGGCGACATGGTCCCGTTCTCGGCGTTCTCCAGCGCAACGTGGAGCTTCGGCCCGCAGAAGCTGAACCGCTACAACGGTGTGCCGTCGTACAACATCCAGGGCCAGGCGGCGCCGGGCTACAGCTCGGGCGCAGCCATGGAAGAAATGGAACGCCTGGCGGCCAAGTTGCCGGTCGGCGTCGGTTTCGAATGGACCGGCCTGTCGTTCGAAGAACGCCTGTCCGGCGCCCAGGCGCCCGCGTTGTACGCGATCTCGCTCATCGTGGTGTTCCTGTGCCTGGCGGCGCTCTATGAAAGCTGGACGATTCCGTCCGCGGTCATGCTGGTGGTGCCGCTGGGGATCATCGGCGCGCTGCTGGCGACGCTGCTGCGTGGTCTGTCCAACGACGTGTTCTTCCAGGTGGGTCTCTTGACGACAATCGGGCTGGCGGCCAAAAACGCCATCCTGATCGTGGAGTTCGCCAAGGAGCACTATGAAGCGGGCGCCAGCCTGACCGAGTCGGCCATTCACGCCGCCCGTCAGCGTCTGCGTCCCATCCTGATGACGTCCCTGGCGTTCATCCTGGGCGTGACCCCGCTGGCGATTTCCAGCGGCGCGGGCTCGGGCAGCCAGAACGCCATCGGCACGGGCGTGATCGGCGGCATGCTGACGGGCACGTTCCTGGCCATCTTCTTCGTCCCGGCCTTCTTCGTCATCATGCTGCGCGTGTTCAAGGTCAAGCGCATGAGCGAAAACGTCGACAAGCACGACACCAGCGCCAAGGGGCCGCACGACGTGCCGGCGGAGGGTCAACCGTAATGAAACTCCAGATGAGAACCTTGCTGTCTGTATCCCTGGCGGCGGCCCTGGCGGGCTGCTCGCTGGCCCCCACGTACGAGCGTCCTGACGCGCCCATCGACGCCGCGTATCCCACGGGCGCCGCCTACAACGCGGCCCAGGTGGCCGCGCCGGGCGGCATGGCCGTGGCCGACATCGGCTGGCGCGACTTCTTCGGCGATCCGCTGCTGCAACAGCTGATCGAGCAGTCGCTCGTCAACAATCGCGACCTGCGGGTGGCGGCGCTGAATGTCGAGGCCGCGCGCGCGCAGTACCGCATCCAGCGCGCCGACCTGGCGCCCAGCATCGGCGTGGCGGGGCAGGGCTCTGCCCAGCGCACGCCGGCCGACCTGTCGCCCAGCGGCCAGGCCACCACCAGCCACAGCTATCAGGTGGGCGCTGCCATGTCCGCCTGGGAACTGGACCTCTTTGGCCGCATCCGCAGCCTGAGCGATCAGGCGCTGGAATCCTACCTGGCGCTGGACGAAACGCGCACGGCGACGCAGCTCACGCTGATCGCCGAGGTGGCGAATGCTTACCTGACGCTGCGCGCGGACCAGGAGCTGCTCAGCCTGACGCGCGACACGCTCAAGAGCCAGGAAGATTCCTACAACCTGACCAAGCAGAGCTACGACCAGGGCCTGTCCACGGCGCTGGACCTGAGCCAGGCCGAAGTCTCGCTGCGCACGGCCCAACGCAACCTGTCGCAATACACGCGCCAGGCCGCGCAGGACCGCAATGCGCTCGTGCTGCTGGTCGGTCAGCCGCTGTCGCCGCAGATGGCCACGGCGCTGGACAACGCGGTCAAACTGGACGACAGCATGCTGCCGACCACGCTGCCCGCTGGCCTGCCGTCCGACCTGCTGACCCGCCGCCCGGACATCCGCGCGGCAGAGCATCAGCTCAAGGGCGCCAACGCCAACATCGGCGCGGCGCGTGCGGCATTCTTCCCGACCATCAGCCTCACGGGTTCGGCCGGCACCGCCAGCGCCAGCCTGGGCGGCCTGTTCGACGGCGGTTCGGGGGCGTGGAGCTTCGTGCCCCAGATCACCGTGCCGATCTTCGCGGGCGGCTCGCTGCTGGCGGGGCTGGACCTGGCCAAGGTGCAGAAGAACATCCAGGTGGCCCAGTACGAGAAGTCGATCCAGACGGGTTTCCGCGAAGTCGCGGATGCGCTGGCCGGCCGCGGCACGCTGGACGAGCAGATCCAGGCCCAACGCCTGCTGGTGGACGCCAATCAGCGCGCGTATGACGCGTCGGAGCAACGTTTCCGGCAGGGCATCGACGACTACCTGAGCGTGCTGGATTCGCAGCGCTCGCTCTATACCTCGCAGCAGGCGCTGGTCGACACACGCCTGGCGCGCCTGACCAACCTGGTCACGCTGTACAAGGTGCTGGGCGGCGGGTGGACGGAACGCACGGCGGCGGCGCCTGCTGCGCCGGTCACGCCGGCGGGCTGACGCTACCATAAGCGGCGCGCTGGGCGCCGCTTATGGGCTGCTTAACGGGCCATTCCTGGCGCCTGCAATGCAAAACGGGCCGATCTCGCGATCGGCCCGTTTTTCTTTGCGTGCAGGACGCAGACGTCAGGTGCGCTTCTTGGCGATCAGGCCCACCACGAACAGCACGATGATCGCGCCGACGACGGATCCGATCCAGCCAGCGGGTTCGCCAGGCGCATACCAGCCCAGCGATTGACCCAGGAAGCCGGCCACGACGGCGCCGATGATGCCCAGAATGGTGGTCATGATGATCCCCATGTTCTGGTCCCCGGGCATGATGGCGCGGGCGATCAGACCCACGATGAACCCGACGATGATCATGATGATGATGCTCATGCGCGTACTCCTTACTAGGGAAAAGGGGGCGAAGTGGATTGATGATACCCACGGATACCCGCACCCCGTACGCCACCGTTGTAACAACTGGTGTGCGGACCTGCGCGCCGCGTCAGGAGGTCAGGTCGATGAGCTGGCGCACGTCCTTGGTCAGCGTCTCGATGCTGTCGGTGTCTGAGGCCAGCAGGCGCGCCTTGCCGTCCTTGTCGAAGATGTACACGCCGCGGCTGTGCGTCACCTCGTACATGTCGGCGTCGTCCCCGGGCCGGGGCTTTTCGATCTGGTAGGCCACGCGATAGCGGCGCGCCAGGTCAGCCACTTGCCGTTCGTTGCCCGTCACGCCAATGGCGTTGTTGTTGAAGGCGTTGACGTAGGCCTGCAGGATGTCCGGCGTGTCGCGGTGCGGGTCCACGCTGACGAACAGGATGCGCACGTCCTTGGCCTTGTCGCCCAGGTTCTGCAGCACCGCGGTCAGCTGCGCCATGGTCGTCGGGCAGATGTCCGGGCAACTGGCGTAGCCAAAAAACAGCAGCACGGTCTTGCCCTTCAGGTCGTCGCTGCTGACCGTCTTGCCGCCCGCGCCGGGCAGCGAGAACTTCAGGTCGGGCAGGTGGCCCTTGACGTTGTAAAGCGTCCAGTCCACGTTCCTGTCGCCGCAGGCGGCAAGAAACACACACAAGCTCAACAGCAGTCCGCGAAAGAAGCGGCCGGTAATCAGGTGTCGCATGGGTCCAGTAGCCGGAAGGGGGTAAACCTTTTGGATTCTACCTGCAGGATCTGAGGAGAGTGGCATGCGGCTGCAATGCCTTGTGCGCGCGCAAGCGCAGGGCAGAAAAACGGCCCGCTCGATGGCGGGCCGTTCAAAGTGGGGCGAGTTGCGCCGCTGGCGACCCAAGGTGTCAGCCAGCCGTCATCCCGCTATGGCGCAGCAGCGCATCAATGCGCGGCGCGCGGCCGCGGAATGCGGCGAACGATTCGGCCGCCGGGCGCGAGCCGCCGACGGCCAGCACTTCGCGGCGGAAGCGCGCACCCGTCTCCGGATCCAGCGTGCCCAGCGCGTTGCCGGCCTGCTTGGCAGCGGCTTCCTCAAAGGCCTCGTAGGCATCCGCCGACAGCACTTCGGCCCACTTGTAGCTGTAATAGCCCGCGCCGTAGCCGCCCGCGAACAGGTGCGAGAAGGCGTGCGGCAGGCGATGCCATTCGGGCGGGAACAGCACGGCAACTTCCTTGCGCACTTCCTGCAACAGCGCCAGCACCTCGGAAATCGACGCGCCCTTGCTGCGGTCGTGCATCAGCATGTCGAACAGCGCGAACTCAATCTGGCGCACGGTCTGCATGCCGCTCTGGTAATTGCGGGCGGCGACCAGGCGGTCGTAGAGCGCGCGCGGCAGCGGCTCGCCGGTGTCCACGTGCGCCGACAGCTTCTGCACCACGGCCCATTCCCAGCAGAAGTTCTCCATGAACTGCGAGGGCAGTTCGATGGCGTCCCATTCCACGCTGGCAAACGCCGCGGCGCCGGGCTCGTCGACTTCGGACAGCAGCGCGTGCAGCGCGTGGCCGGTTTCGTGGAAGAGGGTGATGACGTCGTCGTGCGTCAGCACGGCCGGACGGTCGCCGTTGGGACGCGAGAAATTGCAGGTCAGGTACGCGATCGGCGTCTGCACCTTGCCGGCCACGACGCGGCGCGTGCGCTCGCTGTCGACCCAGGCGCCGTTCTGCTTGCCGGCGCGCGCGTACAGGTCCAGGTACAGGTGGCCGATCAGCGCGCCTTCGGGGCTTTCGACCCGCACGCCGCGCACGTCGCCGTGCCAGGACGATACGGGCGTTTCGGTCAGGCGTACGCCAAACAACGTCTGGATGACGTCAAACAGGCCCGCCAGCACGCGCGGTTCGGTGAAGTATTGCTTCACCTCGTCTTCGGAATACGCGTAGCGCGATTCACGCAGGCGTTCCGAGGCGTAGGCCACGTCCCAGGGCTGCAGGCTGTCCAGCCCCAGCTCGCCGGTGGCGTAGGCGGTGAGTTCCGCCAGATCCCGCTGCGCGTACGGTTTGGCGCGGGCGGCCAGGTCGCGCAGGAACACGGTGACTTCGTTAGCGTCGCGGGCCATGCGCGTCTGCAGGCGCAGCGCGGCGAAGGTGCCCAGACCCAGCAGGCCCGATTCCTCGGCGCGCAGCGCCAGCAGTTCTTCGATCAGCGGGGAGTTGTCGAACTTGGCATCGCCCTGTTCGGACGCGACCGTGCCGTAGCCGCGGTACAGCGCCTCGCGCAGCGAGCGGTCCTTCGCGTACTGCATGACGGGCAGGTAGCAGGGCATCTTCAGCGTGAGCTTCCAGCCAGCCTTGCCGTCTTCCTCGGCGGCGGCGCGCGCGGCGGCAACGACGTCGGCCGGAACGCCGGCCAGGCGGCTTTCGTCTTCAACGATCAGCGACCACGCGTCGATGGAATCCAGCACGTTTTCCGAAAACTTCTGCGACGCCTGGGCCTCGCGGTCGGAAATCGCGGCATAGCGTTCGCGGTCGGCGCCTTGCAGTTCGACGCCGCTCAGGCGGAAATCGCGCAGGGCCATTTCGACGATGCGGCGGCGCACCGGCGACCAGGACGCGAAGTCGGGTGCGGCAGCCAGCCGCTGGTATTGCTTGTACAGGCCTTCGTGCAGGCCGACCCAGGTCGAAAACTCGGTGACCAGCGGCAGGGCGGCGTTATAGGCCTCGCGCAGTTCGGGCGTGTTGACCACGGCATTCAGGTGGCCAGCCACCGACCAGGCGCGCCACAGGCGCTCGGACGCGGTGTCCAGGGGCTCGGCCACGGCTTCCCAGGTGGGCGCGAGCGCGGGGTCGGCGGCGTGGTCGACGGCCTTGCGGGCAATGCCCAGCAGTTCCTCGACGGCGGGCACGATGTGCGCAGGTTTGACGGCCGCGTAATCGACCAGTTCGGACACGGGGGCGAGCAGGGGGTTCTGGGTCATGGTGTTACCGGCTTATGAGTGGCAGGCGGCGCGTCAGGCGCGCCGGCGAAGGCGATAAGGATCAGGTGAGGGCGATCGGCCTGAACGCAAGGCCTGACCAAGGGGATGGCCCATGCGCCGGGCCTGCCGACGATAGGATGGTGTTCGTCACCCATTTGCGGCGGGTGTCTGACACCCATGAGCATTGCGGCGGGTGCCTCAATTTGCGGCAGGTGCCTGACACCCTGGAGACACGCATTCACGCTGAAGAGCATCTCCTGCGGGTGTCAGACACCGGGATCTACGCTTTACCCTGCAGCGCGTTCAGCCGCTTCGACCGTATTGACCAGCAGCATGGCGATGGTCATCGGACCCACGCCGCCCGGCACGGGCGTGATCGCGCCGGCCACTTCCTTGGCGGAAGCAAAGTCCACGTCGCCGCACAGCTTGCCGTCGGCGCCGCGGTTGATGCCCACGTCGATGACGACGGCGCCCGGCTTGATCATCGAGCCGTCGATCATGCCGGGCTTGCCGGTGGCGACAACCAGCACGTCGGCGCGGCGGGTCTGGGCCGCCAGGTCGCGCGTCTTGGAGTTGCAGATCGTGATGGTGGCGCCGGCCTGCAGCAGCAGCATGGCCATGGGCTTGCCCACGATGTTGCTGGCGCCGACGATGACGGCCTCAGCGCCGCGCAGCGTCACGCCTTCCGATTCCAGCATCTTCATCACGCCGTACGGCGTGCAGGGACGGAACAGCGGCTGCCCGGTCATGAGCAGGCCCGCGTTGCTGATATGGAAGCCGTCAACGTCCTTCTCGGCCGCGATGGCCTCGATGACCTTGTGGGCATCCATGTGCTTGGGCAGGGGCAACTGCACCAGAATGCCGTGGATGCTGGGATCCTGGTTCAGCACGTCGATGCGGGCCAGCAGTTCGGCCTCGGTCATCTCGGCCGGGTATTGCTCTTTCACGGAATGCAGTCCGGCCTTTTCGCAGGCCGCGACCTTGTTGCGCACATACACCTGCGAGGCGGGGTCCGCGCCGACCAGCACGACGGCCAGGCCGGGGCGGGTGCCTTTTTCGGCCAAAGCCGAAACACGCTGGGCGACTTCTTCGCGAATGCGCTGCGAAAGGGCCGCGCCGTCAATAATCCTTGCGGTCATGCGTGTGCCTCGGGTTTGGCCAAGGCCACTTTCATCAAATCTGCAACGGTGGTCACTTCAAGTTTTTCCATAATGTTGGCGCGGTGCGCCTCGACGGTCTTGATGCTGATGCCCAGGTCGTCGGCGATCTGCTTGTTCAAGCGGCCGGCGACGATGCGCTCCAGCACCTGTTGCTCGCGCGCGGTCAGGCGCGCCAGCATGGCTTCGTGGTCCTTCTGGGCCTGGTGCTTGCTCACGCGCTGCGTGGCCTGCTCCAGCATGCGCGCCACGATTTCGCGCAGGTCGGATTCGTTGAACGGCTTTTCCAGGAAGTCGACGGCGCCTTTCTTCATGGTGGACACCGCCATCGGCACGTCGCCGTGGCCGGTGATGAACACGATGGGCAGCGGCGCGTTGCGGATGATGAGCTGCTCCTGCAGCTCCAGGCCGCTCATGCCGGGCATGCGCACGTCGGCGATCAGCACGCCGATCTGGCTGGCGTCGTAGTCTTCCAGGAAGGACTCGCCGCTGGCGTAGGCGCGAACGCGGTATCCATTGGCTTCCAGCAGCCAGCGCAGCGAATCGCGGACCGCTTCGTCGTCATCGACAATGAATACCGTGCTCGACAGGTGGGGCGTGTTCATGCGTGCAACTCCTCGGACTGATCGTTCTGGGCCTGCGTCTGGGTCGCAGCGCAGGGCAGGGTGAAGCGGAAGATAGTACCGCCGGCGGGATTGGGGTCAGCCCACAGGCGGCCGTGATGCGATTCGATAATGGTACGGCAGATGTTCAGCCCCATGCCCAGGCCCTGCGACTTGGTGCTGAAGAACGGTTCGAACAGGCGCTCGGGTTCGGCCAGGCCGTGGCCGCGGTCCACGACGGCCACCTCGATATGCTGCTCGTGAAGAATTACGGCAACCTTAAGCTCGTCGGACTCGCTCTTTTCCATGGCTTCCAGGCCGTTCTTGAGCAGATTCAGCAAGACCTGTTCGATCAGGATGGGGTCGGCCAGGACGTCGGGCGCGTTGGACGGCACGAAGCTGTCGATGCGGATGCGGCGCTTGCGGGCGTCGATTTCGGCAAAGCCGATGGCGTTGTCGACAATGCGGCCGATGGCGACGCGCTGGCGGCGCGGCTCGCTGCGCTTCACGAATTCGCGGATGCGGCTGATGATCTTGCCGGCGCGCTCGGCCTGGGACGCCGCCTTTTCCAGCGCGGGCAGCAGCATATTGGGACTGGTGTGGCCGGCCTTGACCAGCGCCACCGCGCCCATGCTGTAGTTGGCGATGGCCGTCAGCGGCTGGTTCAGTTCGTGCGCCAGCGACGAGGCCATTTCGCCCATCGTGGTCAGGCGGCTGGTGAGCTGGATCTTTTCCTGCTGCACGCGCGACGCTTCCTCGTGGCCGCGGCGTTCGGTGATGTCGCGCGCCACCTGCATGCGCACGCGGCGGCCGTCCGTCCAGGCCAGCATGCGGTGGTGCACTTCAAACCAGCGCTGCACGGACGGCGCAAAGACTTCGACCGATTCGTCGGTGAAGCGGCCGCGGCGGCCGGCCAGCAGTTCGTCGTGGCCACCGGTCTGCGCGCCGAACACGCGGCGGTACGTGCGGTTGGCGAACAGCAGTTCCAGCCCGTCGTGGGTGTCGGCCGTGACCGAAATAGCGTCGTCCAGGCCTTCCAGCACGGTCATGAAGCGCTCGTGCGCGGCGGTCAGGGCCTCGCGGATGCGCTTGGGCTCGGTGATGTCCGTCATGGACGTCATCCAGCCGATCTGGTTGCCGTTGGGGTCCAGCAACGGGGACACATACATGCGCGCCGTGAAGCGCGAGCCGTCGCGCCGCTGCGCCTCGACTTCCAGGCCGCTGCTGGGGGTCTTGCCCGACATCAGCACGTCCAGCGTGTGCTGGTGTTGTTCGTGGCGGCCCGGCACCCAATACGGGAAGGGCGGGCTGCGGCCGATCAGGTCGGCTTCGTTCCAGCCGATCATCCGGCAGAAGGCGGGGTTCACGTAGGCGATGCGGCCTTCCATGTCGAGCACGCGCATGCCCGTGGACATGGAGTTTTCCATGGCGCGCCGAAAACCCGTTTCGGCAATGAGCGCGGCCTCGGCGGTGGACCGGAAGCGGGTGTAGCGCCACAGCATGAGCAGGCTGATGACAATGACGCAGGACAGCGCCAGCACGACCCAGATCAGGCGTTGCTGACGCAGCTCCTGGTCTATCGTGACAAACATGACGCTGTCGTCATGGATGCGCTGCAGCCAGAAGAACACCGCCATCACACAGATATAGAGGATCAGCACCATGGCGGGCGTGACCCAGTACACCCCGCGCCGCCGGGTGCGGGCGTGGTCGTGGAAAGGCGTGGGTATGTTGGACTTGGGCGCGCTGGACATGGAATTCGGGGCCGGTAGACCGCGCATTTTAGTGCGTGTTGGGAGGGAATTGCCGGGAATCAAGTCCACCATTCGGCCTAGACCGTAAAAAGTATGGCGTTCAGCGATTCAGCTTCCGTTCAACTTTCCGCATTATGAAATGCCGTACCGCAACATGAAATTTTCCTTGCGACCGGTTAATCTTCTTTCTTAGAATGCCGCCTGACAGGAAACCGCCCCTGGCAGGTCCTTTGAACACCCCGACCCCATGCATTGCATGGTAGCCCGGATGATCCCGGCTACCATGCAATGTCCGCGAGTAGATCAATAAGCGGGTGTGTGGTCACGACGAACCCCAACAGGAGACACACGATGTCCTCTAACGCCCAGGCTGGCGCCGTACAGGCCGCCAACGACGAAGACACCCTTGAAACCCAGGAGTGGCTCGAAGCCCTGGCAGCCGTCCTTGATCGCGAAGGACCGCAGCGCGCCCATTACCTGCTGGAACGCCTGATCGACGAAGCCCGTCGCTCCGGCGCTCACATCCCGTTCTCGCCCAATACCGCTTACGTCAATACGATTCCCCCCGGCCTGGAGCCGGCGCACCCGGGCAACCTGGAACTGGAAACGCGCATCCGCTCGTACGTGCGTTGGAACGCCATGGCCATGGTGGTCAAGGCCAACAAGCACAACCCGCCCGATGGCGGCGACCTGGGCGGCCACATCGCGTCGTTCGCCTCGCTGGCCACCATGATCGGCTGCGGCCAGAACCACTTCTGGCACGCTGAAGACGAAGGCCACGGCGGCGACCTGGTCTACTTCCAGGGCCACACCTCGCCCGGCATGTACGGCCGCGCCTACCTTGAAGGCCGCCTGACCGAAGACCAGCTGAACCACTTCCGCCAGGAAGTGGACGGCAAGGGCCTGTCCTCGTACCCGCATCCGAAGCTGATGCCTGACTTCTGGCAGTTCCCCACGGTGTCGATGGGCCTGGGCCCGTTGATGGCCATCTACCAGGCCCGTTTCCTGAAATACCTGCACGCCCGCGGCATCGCCGACACCAGCAACCGCAAGGTCTGGGTGTTCTGCGGCGACGGCGAAATGGACGAACCCGAGTCGCTGGGCGCCATCGCTCTCGCGGCCCGTGAAAAGCTCGACAACCTGATCTTCGTCATCAACTGCAACCTGCAGCGCCTGGACGGCCCGGTGCGCGGCAACGGCAAGATCATCCAGGAACTGGAAGGCGACTTCCGCGGTTCGGGCTGGAACGTCATCAAGCTGATCTGGGGCGGCTACTGGGATCCGCTGCTTGCGCACGACAAGGAAGGCATCCTGCGCCAGATCATGGAAGAAACCGTCGACGGCGAGTACCAGGCGTACAAGGCCAACGACGGCAAGTTCGTCCGCGAACATTTCTTCGGCAAGCACCCCAAGCTGCTGGAAGCCGTGTCGCGCATGAGCGACGAGGACATCTGGCGCCTGAACCGTGGCGGCCATGATCCCCACAAGGTGTACGCGGCCTTCAAGTCGGCCACCGACCACACCGGCCAGCCGACCGTCATCCTGGCCAAGACCATCAAGGGT
The DNA here is from genome assembly GCF_002331005.1 of Achromobacter sp. UBA2119. Taxonomy (NCBI): domain Bacteria; kingdom Pseudomonadati; phylum Pseudomonadota; class Betaproteobacteria; order Burkholderiales; family Alcaligenaceae; genus Achromobacter; species Achromobacter sp. UBA2119. The sequence continues at coordinate 307,809 of NZ_DCYD01000002.1, forward strand.
TACGGCATGGGCCACGTCGGCCAGGCCAAGAACCCGACCCACCAGCAAAAGAAGCTGGAACTGGATTCCATCCGCGAATTCCGCGACCGCTTCGGCATCCCGATCCCGGACGACAAGCTGGCTGATCTGCCGTACTTCAAGCCGGCCGAAGATTCGCCCGAAATGAAGTACCTGCACGAGCGCCGCGCCGCGCTGGGCGGTTACCTGCCGCGCCGCCGCGCCAAGGCCGACGAGCAACTGAAGGCCCCCGCGCTGGACGCCTTCAAGGCCGTGCTGGAGCCGACCGCGGAAGGCCGCGAAATCTCGACCACCCAAGCCTTCGTGCGCATCCTGAACCAGGTGCTGCGCGACAAGGAACTGGGTCCGCGCGTCGTGCCGATCCTGGCTGACGAATCGCGCACCTTCGGCATGGAAGGCCTGTTCCGCCAGATCGGCATCTACGCGCCGGAAGGCCAGAAGTACACCCCGGTCGACAAGGACCAGGTCATGTACTACAAGGAAGCGGCCGACGGCCAGCTCCTGCAGGAAGGCATCAACGAAGCGGGCGCGATGAGCTCGTGGATTGCGGCGGCCACGTCGTACTCCTCGAACAACCGCATCATGATCCCGTTCTTCATCTACTACTCGATGTTCGGGTTCCAGCGCATCGGCGACCTGGCCTGGGCTGCCGGCGACATGCAGGCGCGCGGCTTCCTCTTGGGCGGCACTGCCGGCCGCACGACGCTGAACGGCGAAGGCCTGCAGCACGAAGACGGCCACAGCCACATCCTGGCCTCGACCATCCCGAACTGCGTGTCGTACGACCCGACGTTCGGTCATGAGCTCGCCGTGATCATCCAGCACGGTCTGAAGCGCATGGTGGAAGACCAGGAAAACGTCTACTACTACCTGACGGTGATGAACGAAAACTACCCGCAGCCCGGTCTGACCAAGGGCGACGAGGAAGGCATCATCAAGGGCATGTACAAGCTCAAGTCGCACGGCAAGGGCAAGAACCGCGTGCAGCTCATGGGTTCGGGCACCATCCTGCGCGAAGTCATGGCCGCCCAGGAACTGCTGGCTGCCGACTGGGATGTCGCTTCCGACCTCTGGAGCGTCACCAGCTTCACCGAGCTGCGCCGCAACGGCCTGGACGCAGAACGCCACAACATGCTGCACCCCGACGAGAAGAAGCCGCAGGTCGCTTACGTCACGGAACAGCTGGCCAAGACGGAAGGCCCGATCATCGCGTCGACCGACTACATGAAGCTCTTTGCGGACCAGATCCGTCCGTTCGTGCCCAAGGGCCGCGAATACAAGGTGCTGGGCACCGATGGTTTCGGCCGCTCGGATTTCCGCGCCAAGCTGCGCGAGCACTTCGAAGTGGATCGCCACTTCGTCGTCGTCGCCGCCCTGCGTGCCCTGGCCGACGAAGGCAAGGTGCCGGTTGCCAAGGTGGCCGAAGCCATCAAGAAGTACGGCATCAATCCGAACAAAGCCAACCCGCAATACGCCTGAGGGTAAAGAGACATGAGCAACATCGTGCAAATCAAGGTTCCCGACATCGGCGACTTCAAGGAAGTGGAAGTCATTGAAGTGCTGGTTGCCGTGGGCGACACGATCAAGGCGGAACAAAGCCTGATCACGGTCGAATCCGACAAGGCCTCGATGGAAATCCCCGCGTCGCAAGGCGGCGTGGTCAAGTCCATCGCCGTGAAGGTCGGCGACAAGGTCGCCGAAGGCGCGGTCGTGCTGGAAGTGGAAGCGGCCGACGCTGGCGCCGCCAAGGAAGAGGCCCCCAAGGCCGAATCCAAACCGGCCGCCAAGGAAGAGCCCAAGCAGGCCGCCGCCGCCACGCCCAAGGCCGAGGCCTCGGCGCCCGCGCCGGCTGCCTCCAGCGGCCCGATCGAGATCGAAGTGCCGGACATCGGCGACTTCAAGGAAGTCGAAGTCATCGAAGTCATGGTCGCGGTCGGCGACACCATCAAGGCCGAGCAAAGCCTGATCACCGTCGAGTCCGACAAGGCCTCGATGGAGATCCCGGCCTCGCAAGGCGGCGTGGTCAAGGAAGTGAAGGTCAAGGTCGGCGACAAGGTCGCCAAGGGCTCGATCGTGGTGGTGGTGGAAGGCGGCGCGCAAGCCGCTGCCGCCCCGGCCGCGAAGTCCGAAGCTGCGCCGGCCCCGGCTGCCAAGCCGGAAGCCAAGGCAGAATCGGCGCCCGCGCAGGCCGCCGCGCCCGCCTCGCGTCCGGCCCCCGCCGCTGCGCTGGAAGACGCCAACCTCAAGCCCGGCCAGTTGCCCCACGCGTCGCCGTCCGTGCGCAAGTTTGCGCGCGAACTGGGCGTGAACCTGTCCAAGGTCAAGGGCACTGGTCCCAAGGAACGCATTACCGCCGACGACGTGCGCGGTTTCGTCAAGCAGGCCCTGTCGGCTGCGCCGGCGGCCGCTGCTGCCGGTGGTTCGGCCGATGGCGCTGCGCTGGGCCTCTTGCCGTGGCCGAAGGTCGATTTCACCAAGTTCGGCCCGATCGAAGCCAAGCCGCTGTCGCGCATCAAGAAGATTTCCGGCGCGAACCTGCACCGCAACTGGGTCATGATCCCGCACGTCACCAACAACGACGAAGCGGACATCACCGACCTGGAAGCGCTGCGCGTCACGCTGAACAAGGAAAATGAGAAGTCGGGCATCAAGGTCACGATGCTGGCCTTCCTGATCAAGGCCGTGGTCGCGGCCCTGAAGAAATTCCCCGAGTTCAACGCCTCGCTGGACGGCGACAACCTGGTGCTCAAGCAGTACTACCACATCGGCTTTGCGGCCGACACGCCCAACGGGCTGGTGGTGCCGGTGATCCGCGATGCCGACAAGAAGGGCATCCTGCAGATCGCCCAGGAAATGACCGACCTGTCCAAGAAGGCGCGCGACGGCAAGATCTCGCCCGCCGAAATGCAGGGCGGCTGCTTCTCGATCTCGTCGCTCGGCGGCATCGGCGGCACCTCGTTCACGCCCATCATCAACGCGCCTGAAGTCGCGATCCTGGGTGTGTCGCGCTCGTCGCACAAGCCCGTGTGGGACGGCAAGCAATTCGTGCCGCGCCTGATCGTGCCGCTGTCGCTGTCCTACGACCACCGCGTCATCGACGGCGCCGCGGCCGCGCGCTTCAACGCCTATCTGGGTGCGCTGCTGGCCGACTTCCGCCGCATCGCGCTGTAAACGGGGAGCCCTATGAGCAATACCGTTCAAATCAAAGTGCCGGACATCGGCGACTTCAAGGAAGTGGAAGTCATCGAAGTGCTGGTTGCGGTGGGCGACACGATCAAGGCGGAACAGAGCCTGATCACCGTTGAATCCGACAAGGCCTCGATGGAAATCCCCGCGTCGCAAGGCGGCGTGGTCAAGTCCATCGCTGTGAAGGTCGGCGACAAGGTTGCTGAAGGCGCGGTCGTGCTGGAAGTGGAAGCGGCCTCGGGTGCTGACGCTGGCGCCGCCAAGGAAGCGGCTCCCAAAGCTGGGTCCAATGCCGATCCCAAGCCGGCTGCCAAGTCTGAAGCGCCCAAGGCCGAAGCGCCCGCGGCCAAGGCCGCCGCGCCTGCCGCCGCCACCTACAGCGGTTCGGCCGATGGCGAATACGACATGCTGGTGCTGGGCGCGGGCCCCGGCGGCTACTCCGCCGCCTTCCGCGCCGCCGACCTGGGCCTGTCCGTGGTCCTGGTCGAACGCTACAGCACGCTGGGCGGCGTCTGCCTGAACGTGGGCTGCATCCCGGCCAAGGCGCTGCTGCACAACGCCGCCATCATCGACGAAGCCCGCGAACTGGCTGCCCACGGCATCAGCTTCGGCGAGCCCAAGATCGACCTGGACAAGCTGCGTGGCTACAAGGACAGTGTGGTCGCCAAGCTGACCGGCGGCCTGGCCGGCATGGCCAAGGCGCGCAAGGTCACCGTGGTGACGGGCGTGGGCGAATTCGCCGATGCCAACCACCTGACCGTCAAGGGCGCCGACGGCAAGACCCAGACCCTGCGTTTCAAGCAGGCCATCATCGCCGCCGGCAGCCAGTCGGTGAAGCTGCCGTTCCTGCCCCAGGACGAGCGCATCGTCGACTCCACCGGCGCCTTGCTGCTGCGTGAAGTGCCCAAGAAGATGCTGATCATTGGCGGCGGCATCATCGGCCTGGAAATGGGCACGGTGTACTCGACGCTGGGCGCGCGTCTGGACGTGGTGGAAATGCTGGACGGCCTGATGCAGGGCGCCGACCGCGACCTGGTCAAGGTGTGGCAGAAGAAGAACGCCTACCGCTTCGACAACATCATGTTGAAGACCAAGACGGTGGGCGCCGAAGCCAAGAAGGACGGCATCTACGTCACCTTCGAAGGCGAGGGCGCACCCAAGGAACCGCAACGCTACGACCTGGTGCTGCAGGCTGTCGGCCGCAGCCCCAACGGCAAGAAGATCGGCGCCGACAAGGCGGGCATCGCCGTCACCGACCGCGGTTTCATCGAGGTCGACCGCCAGATGCGCACCAACGTGCCGCACATCTACGCCATCGGCGACATCGTCGGCCAACCCATGCTCGCCCACAAGGCCGTGCATGAAGGCCACGTCGCCGCCGAAGCCGCCGCCGGCCAGAAGTCCTTCTTCGACGCACGCGTCATCCCGTCGGTGGCCTACACCGATCCGGAAGTGGCGTGGGTCGGCCTGACCGAAGAAGAAGCCAAGAAGCAGGGCATCAAGATCGAGAAGGGCGTGTTCCCGTGGGCAGCCTCGGGCCGCGCCATCGCCAACGGCCGCGACGAGGGCTTCACCAAGCTCATCTTCGACGCCGAAACGCATCGCATCCTGGGCGGCAGCATCGTGGGCACCCACGCGGGCGACCTGATCAGCGAACTGGCGCTGGCCGTGGAAATGGGCGCCGACGTCGTCGACATCGCCAAGACCATCCACCCGCACCCGACGCTGGGTGAATCGGTGGGCATGGCCGCGGAAGTCGCCGAAGGTGTTTGCACCGACTTGCCGCCGATGAAGAAGAAGTAACGCGTCGCGGCTTGGCCGCGGTTGCAACAAAAAGCGCCGCCCATTTTTAAGGGGCGGCGCTTTTTTATGCGTGTACGTTGTGGATGTGTGCGTTGTTTGCCCGGGCGCTTCTTATGCGAGGGCTGTCTGTGCAAACGCTGTACGTGCCAGCGCCGTGCGTAGGCTGTTAGCGGGGCGGCTGCCTATGTATGGGCGGTGCAGGGGCGCACGATCAGGCGTCGATCCGCCGATAAGACGCGGGCGAAAACCGCAGGGCCAGCGCCAGCAGCATGACGGCACCGGCCAGCATCACGATCCAGGCCTCGGTCAGGCTGGAAAACCGGTCGCGCAGGATGCCCGCCAGCAATGGCATGAAGCTCGCAATCAAGTAGCCGCCGCCTTGCACGAACGCCGCCAGCATTCCCGCTTGTGCCGGATCGTCCAGATGGTCCATCGCTACGATCAGCGACAACGGAAACAGCGCGCCGATTCCGATGCCGAGCAGCAGGCACGCCAGCAGCGCCAACTTGAGCGGGGCAAGGATCAGGCATGTCAGTCCGCAGATCAGAATGGTCAGCACGGCGGCCAGCGGCTTGCGGCGATCCGGAAAGCGGCCGATCCACGCCGACACGGCCAGACCCGCCATCACCTCGGCAAGCGTCAGGCCGCCCAGCAGAAAACCGGCGGCGGAAGGTTCCCACCCGAGGCCGGTGTAGAACGGCGGCAACCACGCCAGCACCAGCGTGTAGGCGCCGGTGCCGATGCCAAAGAACAGCATCAGCTCCCATGCCCGCAGATTGCGCCAGAAGCTGCGTGGTGCCGTGCGAGCCATGCGGTGGCGGGGTGATGACGCGTCGGCGCGATCTTGCGCTGCCTTGAGCCACAATGGCAGCGCCAGCAGCGCGGGCACGCTCCAGAACGCCAATGCGGCGGGCCACCCGAAGCTACCCGCAAGCCCCGCGGCGCTGGCCGCCGCGACGGCCGCGCCCGCCATGATGCCGGTGGTGTACAAGCCAAACACGCGTCCCATGTCATGCGCGAAATTGCGCTTGATAAAGGCGGGCAGCAAGGTCTGCACCAGCGCAATGCCGACGCCCGCCAACACCGCCGTCAACAGCAACCCGTAGGTCTGCGTCCCGACATAGCGCGCGGCGCAAGCAAGGGCCACCAGCGCCATGCCCAGTGCAATCCCGGTGCGTTCATTCAGGTATTTGTTGAGGCGCCCGCCCGCGAGCGCGCAGATCCCCATGACGAACACGGGCAACGTCGTCAGCAGGCTGGCCTGCGTATTGGTCGCGCCGGTGGCCGCCTGGATCATGTCCAGCAACGGCCCGATGGCCGCCAGCGCGGGCCGCAGATTCAACGCCACGGCCACGATGGCGACGATGGCAAACAAGGGGCGTAACCGCACGCGCGTCATGGATATCTCGACATCAAGTTATTTGATGTCGAAGTATATAGACAGCACGGGGCATTCGGCAACGGGATATCATGGCTACCAACTTAAATAGCTTCATGTAGAGACAACCATGAATGACCGTGCACGGCGCGCGCAGGAAGAGTGGCAGCGCGAACGTCCTGACATCGACGCCAACGTGATGGCGCTGGTCGGGCGACTGCTGCAAGCCACGCATCTGCTGGAGCGCAACTGGTTCCTGCCGCTGGCAGCACAGTTCGAATTGCACCAAGGCGGGTTCGACGTCATCGCCACGTTGAGGCGGTCAGGCAATCCGTACGCCATGACACCCACTGATCTGCACGAGGGCCTGATGCTGTCGTCAGGCGCGATGACGAGCCGGCTGGATCGTCTTGAACGAAAAGGCCTCATCGAACGTGTGCCGTCGCCGAACGACCGGCGCAGCACGCTGGTGCGGCTTACGCCAGCGGGCCTGGCGCTCATCGACAAGCTGCTGCCGCTGCATGTGGCGAATGAACAGCAGGCGATGGCTGCATTGACGCAAAAGGAACAGGCGCAGCTGGATGGATTGCTGGCGAAGCTGATTGCGGGGTTGGAGCGTAAGCCGGCGGGTTGAGCGGGCGGCGGCGGCTCCGGCGCAGGTTTCGCAAGCCATACAGAGGCCGGCATCCCTCGCGCGGTGCGCTTCTCAGATGTGGCCCTGACCCGACGAACAGCCGTCCAATTGAAAAGCCGCCCGTGGGCGGCTTATCTGCCTTGATTCCGTTGCGGTTGATCGCCGCGCGGTTTGAATTCAGGCGTGGGTGTTGACGCGCGAACCCAGCGTGCCGTCGATTGCCAGCACCGGCAGCGATTGCAGCAGCGTGGCGACCGAGTCGGCTTGCGCGTTGATCGCCTTCTTCGTCACCGATGCCTGCACTTCCATCATGAGGTTCGCGTCGCGCAAGGCCAGGGCGGAATTGACGGTGTTGTTGACGGAAGCATCCATGGTCTAGGTGTCCTGGTGATGTGAGGCCGGATCAATGGCCGAAGCAAGTCGCATTATGGGGCACGCCAATCGAATGATGCAAAACATTTCGCAATGATCGCGAGGCGCAGTGCATTGTGGCGGGGGATCGTGGCGAGCATGTGACAGGTAAGGTCTTTGCTCGCTACGGCGGCATCGGCCTGTGCCAGTTGCGGTCATGGCCGGCTACGGCTGCGCCGGGCATTCCTTCACTTTGCCCCAGCCTTGATTGGGTTCGCAGTACTGCTTGCGGGCGGCCCACGCGCATTCGGGACGTTCGAAGAAGCCCAGTTCCGCGCATTGCGCGAGTTCGCCGTCCAATACAGCAACCCACGCCATGGGATCCGGCGCGGGAATCTCGGTGATGCGCAGTGTGGACTGCGGCGCGGCCGGGGCGGGTTCTGCCGAAGAAACCGGCGCAGGGACGCGTTCAGGGGTGGCGGAACTGCCTCGTTCTGATGGCGCAGTGATGGAGGGCGCGGCGTCGGCTGCGGGCGGCGTTGCGGGTTTGGGATCGGGTTCGATCGATGTCGAATCGGCGGGTTCCATGGATGACGACGGGGACTCGGAAGGCCGTTCCGATTGCGCGCCGCCCGATTCTGATGCGCCACCATTGGCGGCAGCATCCACACCCGACGACAAGGGCGGCTGCGGCGTCAGCGGTACGCGCACCGGACTGGCGGCCGTCGTTCCCGACGTCGCGCTATTCGGTGAGTTCCACGACACCACGAGCAACACCAGGGCGCCATAGATGGCGAGGGTATAAACCACGGTCACCGTAGCGCATCCGAGGCGCCGGCGCGTGATGGGTTCACCCTCGTCGCGGCCTAACAGGCCTCGCCACCCCACAAGCGCCGCTCCCGGCGCTGATATCAACCACCAGCACAAACGCTTGAACCATCCGGGCTCGTTGCGGGGCAGGGATGCCTGCACCTGCGCAGCCAGCAATTCCCGCAAGGCGCGGTTTTCTTCGCGCAGACGCATGGTCTGCGAGTCCGCAGGCCCCTGGTCGTCTGGATCCGGCGTGCTGTCGTGCTGCGTAGCGAGTGGATCGGGAGGCGTGGCGGTCATGGGTGAAAAATATGGATACAAAGGCGTGCGGTCGCAATTATGCGCGATGGACTGATGGAGGCAATGAGGGAATAGGGCCGGAAAAAGGCGGCTTCGCGTGAGATCGGCGATCCGAGCGGCGGTGCGCGGGGGGATGCCTCGGCGCCTGGTATGACGAGCGTTCTCGCGTGCCACCACTGCGCATGGGGGAAGAATCCGCGACCTGAAAAGAAACAAGCCGGCGTGAGCCGGCTTGTCTGTTCGACCAGGTGCGAAGCACCCGGTGCGAGGAAGGCGGGCAGGGAGGTCTTGCGACCAGATCCTGCCCAACCGTCGGGCGTTGCGGCGTGATTAACGCAGCAGCGACAGAACGGTTTGCGGCACTTGGTTGGCTTGCGCCAGAACCGAGGTGCCAGCCTGTTGCAGGATCTGAGCCTTGGACATGTTCGACACTTCCGTGGCGTAGTCGGCGTCTTGAATACGCGAACGAGCCGAGGACAGGTTGTTCACGACGTTGTTCAGGTTGGCGATCGTCGATTCCAGACGGTTCTGCACGGCACCGAGTTCGCCGGTCAGCTTGTCGAGCTTGGTGAAGGCGGCGTCCAGGGTCTTCATGGGATCGGTGGTCTTGCCGCCAGCGCTCTCCGTTTCGAAGGTCATCTTGCCCTTCGAATCAATCTTCAGTTCCTTGCCGATCATGTCGGCGTTAGGATCCTTGCCCTGAGCAGTGCTGGTGCCGGCAGTCGACTTGTAAGTATCACCCCCGGCGATCGCATTCACTTTGCCGGTAAGTTGGTCGAATTGGAAGCGTTGGACGGTCTTTTCGACAGTCGTCAACTCGCCTTTACCGTCGACGTGGAGAAGGTTGACGTTCCCCCCTTCGGTTTGGCTGATCGCTCCGCCAGCTGCGACGGCAAGGGTTGCGGATTGGATGCCGGAACCCATCGTGATCGTGGCGGCGCCGGCACCAAGGGCGGTCAGCACTTGTTCGGTCGTCGCGGTGGTTTGATAAGCAATGTCAGCGACCTCGTTTTGGCCCTTGTACGTCGTTCCGCCGACGCTCAGTTCGACGCCAGAACGATCAATCTCGTCGTTGGCCCCAACTGCCGATTCCGGAGCGCCATCGTCCATGAAGCCGGTGACGTCCGTCACGGTCGCTTGGTTCCAGGTGCCGCCATTATCGGTAGCGGACAGGTTGCCACCCGTGGCGTCCCAATAGAGCGCATTGCCGCTCGTATCCGTGATCTTGCCTTCCGACGAGATTTTGATGTCAACGGTCTGCGAGGTATTTTTGTACGTCGCATTTACCGGAGTGGAGCCGATCTTATCGGTAATGGCGGATGCCACCGTGGAATCATCGCTGACCTTGGTGTACGTGAAATTGCCGGCCGCGGCGTTGTACGTGTATTTCGTGCCACCAGTGGTCAGCGTGATGTTATCGCCATCCTTGAACTTGCCCAGGACGTCGGCAGTAGTGGCCTTGGTGTTCTTGGTGGTTACTTCATACTGATTGGCCGGCAGATCAGTCGTACCGTCGACTTCCTTCGTGCTGACGTTAGGACCGGTCAGATCATTAATGTTTGCCGAACGGTTCTGCGTCACGCCCGAACCATTCACGTTGAAGCCTTCCAGGCCCAGCGTCTTTGCGCTGATTTCTGTCAGATTCAGGGTGATCGTTTCGCCATCATTTGCGCCAACTTGCAGCGTCAGCGGCTTGGCGGAGTCGGACAGGACCTTCACGCCGTTGAAGTCGGTTTGTTCCGAGATACGGTTGATGTCCGACAGGCGCTGGTTGATTTCGTCCTGCATCGAATCCAGCTGTTCTTGCGAGTAGCTGCCGTTCGATGCTTGCACGCTCAGTTCGCGGATGCGCTGCAGGTGGGTGTTGACTTCGGAGGCGGCGCCTTCGGTCGTCTGGGCCAGCGAGATGCCATCGTTGGCGTTACGAGCGGCTTGGGTCAGACCCTTGACGTTCGCGGTGAAGCGGTTGGCAATGGCCATACCGGCGGCGTCGTCCTTGGCGCTGTTGATGCGCAGGCCCGACGACAGGCGTTCAATGGCGGTACCCAGGGCGGATTGCGACTTGTTCAGGTTGTTCTGAGCAACGAGCGACAAGTAGTTGGTATTGATGACTGCAGCCATGTTTAGGCTCCCAAGAAAGAAAGGCTTCTTCAAACCGGGCAGCTAGGCCGCCCAAACTGTAACGGTGAGGTAGCTACGATCTTGCTGAATCTCTTCCGTTGCCAGGATAACGACAGGGCCTAAACATTCTTTAGGGCAAATTTTTGGATTCCGTGATTATTTGCCTTTTCACTGCAGGTTCCGAGTTCGGGCGCCGCGGGGCGTCGTATTGAGTGAGCGCCGCGACATCCGAAGCCATGCGGCCCAGATGAAAACTAAACCAGGAGGCCTTGGTTGCGCAGGGCGGTGAGGGCGTCGGCCACCAGCTTCTGTGCCACCGGATCCAGGTTGCGGACCCGTTTGAGCGATTTGCCGGACGGGGGCGACACCTGGCCGCTTGCGAGCGCGTCGCGCAGGCGGGTGCGCAAATCGGCAACAGACGCCTTGCCGTCAATCTGCCGGACGACAAACTGGCTCGTTTCGTCCAAGGGCAATTGCGTGCGGTGGTGCCAGAGGTTGTAAAGACCGACGGGCAGCGCGCCATTGGCCGTCAAATGTTTCAGGCGCTCGATGCCCGGAATCCATGTGGGCTTGGCGGCTATTGCTGAATAGCCAATCTCTTCATGCCGATACTCGAGCGCACCCGCGTTCAAGATGACGACGAGATGATTCAGCACCAGGTCTTCCAGTTGTTCGGGGGAGAGGGACTTTTTCGCCTTGGGGCGTATGGCTTCCAGCAGATCTGCAAAAGGCAGTGCATGGGGCCAGGCTTGTCGCAGGGCATCCGCCAACGCGACAAAGGAGGATTCGCTGGTGGTGATGCCTGCTCCCCGCACGCTTTGAAAACGGCGCTCCTTGGATGCCGCACCGGCAGGCCGGGCCACCGGTTCCAACCGCGCTCCAAAGCGCATATTCTTGAACGCATTGGCTTCTGGAACGCGCAAGATGGCGTCCGCCCGCTCGGCATGCACCAGCAGGCTCTTGCGGAATTGCCTTCCGACGGCAAAGTCCAGGTACTGCTCTCGCATTTCCCGGGGAGCATCCGCGGACAGCGCATTATGCAGGATAGCGACATTGCCGCCATAGTTGGACGCAATGGTGGATTGCGGCTCGGAATCGGCCAGATACGCAAGGCCCGCCTGCTGGGCCGCGGCGGCGAACTCCAGGAAGTAGCAAGGTGAATTGACCGCTTCCAGATGCTCGTGCATCAGGTAGTAGTCGGACTGCTTCCGGAGCTGCTGTACAGCCTGCTGCAAGGCGCTGCGAAGGGGGTTGCCCTGGGACAGTCCGTGTTCCAGCATGCCGAGCACGTCCTTGGCGCGGGTCAGGCGCTCTTGCGGCGTCTGCGCGCCATAGCTGTTCAGGATCATGGCGTCCCGGACCACATCCGATGCTTTCCAGCCGGGATACGTGTTGTAGCTGATATAGGCAATGCCTTCAGGCGCCAGGTTTTCCCGGCAAACGCGCAGAATCGCCTCGCGGACCTCCGGCGGCACCCAACTGAATACGCCATGCGCAATGATGTAGTCGAATTGCCCAAGGTCCTTGGTGATGTCCGTGATGCTCATTGCACGCAATTCAAGGTTCCGCAACCCCATTGCCTTGACGACGGCTTGTCCGGATTCGATTTGCTGCGTGGACAGGTCAATGCCCAATGCGTGCGCGTTCGGGTGAGCGACCGCAAACGGAAGCAGATTGCCCCCAGCGGCACATCCCAGTTCCAGCACCCTGGCGTTTTCCACGGCGGGCGCACTCAGGCCGTAGAGTGCGGCGACGGCACGCAAGTGGCCGGGCGCCGTCAACGCGAACGCATTGGATTCGTAGGGAGTGTCGTCGTACGCGTCTGCAATTGCTTGCACGAGCTCAGTGTTTTGGGTCATCAGAGATTCCAAGGCATGGATGAGGCTGCGCTTGACGCGCCAGCCCGAATGGCTAAACGGGAGCGTGGCGGTAGCCTAACAGTGGGCCTGTGCGTCAATTAGCTGAAATAACGCCAATTTTTCGGCGTTTTGGCGGTGAGGACGACTGGCTGTCGTCACACGCGTGAGGCTGGGGCTGCGGCAAGTATTGCTTGCCGCGTCAATTCAAATAATCTGCGCGATCTGCCCCTCCTGGGGCAATTCCTGCCAAGCCTGATCCTTCAACCGAGCCCGGATCCGCGCCGTCGCCTGCGACCGCAGCTGGCACACCCGCGCCTCGGTCACATTCATGATCGCGCCGATTTCCTTCAGATTCAGCCCCTGCTCGTAACACAGCGACAGCAGCAGCTTTTCCCGATCGGGCAGGGCGTCAATGGCGTGCACCAACGCCTGCCGGAAATCCCCGGCCAAGAGCGAATCCAGCGGATTGCCGCTGGGCGCGCCGTGATTCAGCGTGGCGGACCAGTCGGCCTGCCCCGACGCCGAATCGGGCTCGGTGGTGAAGTCTTCGTAATGAACGATCTGCACGCCTTGCGCGTCGTGCAGCAGCGACTGGTATTCATCCAGCGGCAGCTCAAGTTGAGCCGCGATCTCGGCCTCGGTCGGCGCGCGCATCAAACGCTGTTCCAGAAACTGGATCGCCTGTTCAATCTTGCGGGCTTTCGTGCGCACGCTGCGCGGCAGCCAGTCCTGGCCGCGAAGCTCGTCGAGCATCGCGCCACGGATACGCGTCGTGGCGTAGGTCTCGAATTGTGCGTCTGCGGTTTCCTGATAGCGGCGGACGGCATCGAGCAGGCCGATCATGCCGGCTTGTATCAAGTCGTCGAGTTCGACGCTGGCGGGAAGCCGGGCGAGCAATTGCAAAGCCAGCTTCCGAACTAGCGGCGCGTATTCGACCAGGCTGTCATCTGCGTGGGGCATTGCGGGAATTCTGGCGGAGTCCATCGTGAAGCGCGGTCGTGTTGCCAATTTGCGACATTGTCGACAAGCGCGGCTACGGTAACGCGGGCGAATCTTAAGAGTCGCTAAGTTGGCATTGTCGGCAATGGGGCGCCGTTCATTTCAGGAAGTACGCAACGTTTTGAATGCTTATTTGGCAAATTGGCGAAAATTTGTCACGAACTTGTATGTCAAGGTGTGTCTAGAAAGGCACGTTGCGCAACATCAACAAAGATTTGTCATAAAAGTCATAGAAAATGACATTACCTGTGGTAAATTTTACTTAATTTGCGAACAAATGATACATTTCGCATAAAAACAGGATGCAACAAGCAGTCAGGTAACAATCGTTGCCTGCGCTATGAGTAATCAAGCCCCTCGGGTGGGATAGGGATAGGGAGTACGGCGTGCAACAAGTCGAAAATTCTTTGCTGGCAGACATTCGCGAAGTGAATCTGTCATATCTGTTACTGGCTCAGCGTATGTTGCGGGACGATTTCGCCGCCTCGATGTTCCGTCTGGGTTTCAGCAACGAAGTCGCTGACATTCTCATGCGCCTTTCGCCGGCGCAGTTGGTGAAACTGGCCAGCTCCAGCTCGCTGCTGTGCCGTTTCCGCTTTGATGATTACAGCCTGCTGTCCGCGCTGACTCACGACGTTCTGGGTGGTGCGCTGCAACAAGCGCATGCAACCATCCTGCTCGCCAAGCAGCCTGTCGAAGAACTGGCCTGACGGCCTCGCGAATTCCACTCGGATACACCTGTAATGGCCTCCAAGAGCGTTTCCCAGGAAGCGGACGACATTCTGCTTGCTAGCTCCATGATTACGCTGGGCGCGCGCCTTCAGGTGCTTGAGGCTGAAACAAGCCTCAGCCATGATCGCCTCGCCCGCCTGTATCGCGAAATCCGCGGCTGCTCGCCACCCAAGGGCATGCTGCCTTTTTCGGTTGACTGGTTCATGACCTGGCTGCCGAATATTCATTCCTCTCTCTTCTATAACGTGTATTCGTTCCTGAATACGCGCACCACCAGCAAGGGCATACGCGCCACCATCGATGCGTATCGCCTGTATCTCGAAAACGCGGGGCAGGAAACCGCGGATGCCGAGCCCGTCCTGAGCTTTACCCGGGCGTGGATGCTGGTGCGATTCTTCGACAGCGGCATGTTGCAGCTTTCTGCATGCCGGCAGTGCGGCGGCCATTTCATCGCCCACGCCCACGATCCGCAGTCCGATTTCGTGTGCGCCATCTGCCGTCCGCCACCTCGCGCCGGCAAGACCCGCGCGGCGGCCAAAGCACGCGCCGGCAGCCGTTCAGCCCCCATTGCGACCGCCGCTCCGACCTGATCGGGCGTCCAAATACATCAAAAGCCCTGGAAAACTCCCCCTAACCCGCCTTTTTGGGGCAGGGGGGACAGGGGATCATTGACGCAAGTTATAGACTTCGTTGGCAGGGGCCCGTTGTGTTGATTGTTATCGGTTTTCTTGTGGTGATCGTGTCGGTCGTCGGCAGCTTCGTAGGGCTGGGCGGCCACTTGGGCGCGCTTTACCAGCCTTTCGAGCTGACGCTGATCTTCGGCGCGGCGTTTGGGGCGTTCCTGGCGGGCAATAGCAAGAAATCGCTGATGCTGGTCAAGAAGGCGCTTCCCGACGCGCTCAAGAGCTCGCGCTACGGCAAGGACGTGTACATGGAGCTGATGGCGCTCCTGTATGTGCTGCTGAACAAGGCGCGCCGCGAAGGCCTGATGGCCATTGAATCGCATATCGAGGATCCGGGCTCCAGCCCGATCTTCAGCGAGTATCCCCGTATCGCCAAAGACGAGAAGCTCATGGAGTTCATCACGGACTACCTGCGCATCATGATCAGCGGCAACATGAGCTCATTCGAAATCGAAACGCTCATGGACGAGGAAATCGAGACCTATCGCCATGAAAGGCAGGTTCCGGCCCATGCGCTGCAGCAGATGGCCGACGGTCTGCCTGCATTCGGTATCGTCGCCGCGGTGCTGGGTGTGATCAAGGCGCTGGCCGCCGTGGATCAGCCGCCCGCCATTCTGGGTGACCTGATCTCCAAGGCGATGGTCGGCACGTTCCTGGGTATTTTGCTGGCGTATGGCTTTGTGGGTCCGCTGGCCTCCCGCGTGGAGCGGCGCACCGATGAAGCCATGAAGGTGCTCGAATGCATCAAGACGACGCTGCTGGCCAGCATGAACGGTTACCCGCCCCAGCTCGCGGTGGAATTCGGCCGCAAGGTGCTGTTCTCGGCGGTCCGGCCCACCTTCGGTGAGCTGGAAGAGCACGTCCGCCAGACCAAGTCGACCGGCAAGGCCTGACGGAGCGGGCCATGAGCACGGTAAATAATCACCGTGTGGTGATCCGCCGCAAGAAGGTCAAGGGCGGCGGGCACCACGGGGGCAGCTGGAAGATCGCGTACGCCGACTTCATCACGGCAATGATGGCGTTCTTCCTGGTGATGTGGCTGGTCAGCATCGTGCCGAAGGAAGAGCTGAAGGGCATCGCGGAATATTTCCGCATGCCGCTGCGCGTCGCCATCACGGGCGGGCCCAGCAGTTCGGCGGAAACGAGCGCCGTGCCGGGCGGCGGGCAGGACCCGCTGCGCAGCGAGGGCGACGTGCGCCGCGGCCAGGGCAACCGGGTCGAGTCCCAGCCGATGGGCGACGCCGAGCGCCGCGAGCAGCATCGCCTTGAAAACCTCAAGAAGCGCCTCGAAAACGTCATCGAGACGAGCCCGGTCCTGAAATCCTTCCGGCCGCAGCTCCTGATCGATCTGACGACCGAAGGCCTGCGCATCCAGATCATCGACAACCAGAACCGCCCGATGTTCGCGACCGGTCGCGCCGAAGTGCAGCCGTACATGCGCGACATCCTGCGCGAGCTGGGACCGGTGCTGAACGAATTGCCCAACAAGGTCAGCATCTCGGGTCATACCGACGCGTCGCAGTATGCGCGCGGCGAACGCGCCTATAGCAACTGGGAGCTGTCGGCCGACCGCGCGAACGCCTCGCGCCAGGAATTGGTGGCGGGCGGCATGAACGAAAGCAAGGTCATGCGCATCCAGGGTCTGTCTTCCAGCATGAGTCTGGTTAAAGATGATCCGTATGCAGCCGTTAATAGACGCATCAGCCTGGTGGTGCTCAACCAAAGCACCCAGAAGCGCATCGAAAGCGAGAACGCCGCAGCCGCGGATTTGAGCGCCAAGGATGCGCGCGAGGTGGGGACGGCCGTGCAGGCGGTGCAAGCCGTCAGCCAGGCCGCAACGGCAACCAAGCAGGGCGAGGCGGAGAACACCCCGCCCGCTGAAGGGGTTCGACAACAATGACGGCAACGATACTCGTGGCGGATGATTCCACGACCATGCGGATGATCGTGCAGGCGACGCTGACCGGCGCAGGCTGGAACGTGTTGACGGCTTGCAACGGCCAGGAAGCGCTGGAGGTGGCGATGGCCAACCCGGTGGATCTGGTCGTCAGCGACTGGAACATGCCGGTGAAGGGCGGTCTGGAGTTGATCCAGGGGTTGCGCGAAGAGGACCGGTACATGGATGTGCCGGTGCTGGTGCTGACCACCGAGGACGACGTGGACAGCAAGATGGCAGCCCGGGATCTGGGTGTTTGCGGCTGGCTTTCCAAGCCGGTGGATCCCGATGTGCTGGTGGAATTGGCGACCGAGCTGCTCGACGAGCAGGCCGGCGCGTAGCAGGTTCATTTAGAAAGGCGTACGGGTCATGAGTTCTGGTTTGGACCTCAGTCAGTTTTACGAGACCTTTTTCGACGAGGCGGACGAGCTGCTCGCGCAAATGGAGCAGCTGTTGCTCGAGCTCGATGTGGGCGCGCCCGACATCGAGCAGCTCAACGCCATTTTCCGCGCGGCGCATTCGATCAAGGGCGGTGCGGCGACGTTCGGCTGTTTCAACCAGCTGGCGGGCACGACCCATCTGCTTGAGAACCTTCTGGACGCGATCCGGCGTGGCGAAATGGCGCTGCGCACGGACATGATTGATATTTTCTTGGAAACGAAAGACGTGCTCAAAAGCCAACTGGATGCCTATCGGGCCTCCGAAGAGCCCGATGATGCCGTGTTTGAGCGTATTTGCGCCGTATTGAGGCAGCTTGCGCTGGAGCATAAGGATCCCGCCGCGGCCGCCGCGCCCGCGCCCGCTGCGCCTGCGCCTGCACCCGCTGCCGCGCCGGTCGCGGCCCCGGCTCCCGCACCCGTGCAGCAGGCGCCCGCGCCCGTCGCACCGGTCGAAGCCGCCGCGCCGGCCGCCGCCACCAGCGAGCAAGCCGGCGGCCTGCCGCTGCGTGTGCGCATCACCAAGGTTTCCGACAAGGATGCCGCGTCCCTGCTCGAAGAGATGGGCAACCTGGGCACCGTCAAGGCGAGCGAACGCGCCAATGGCGTGCTGACGGTCTGGGTCGACAGCACTTGCACGCCGGAAGACATCGAGGCCGTGTGCTGCTTCATCGTCGACGGCGACCAACTGAACATAGCCCGCGAGGCAGCGCCGGCAAGCGGCGACGCCGCGCCCGTGGCCGCCGAGGCGGCGCCTGCCGCGCAAGCAGCGCCGGTTGCCGCGCCGGCCGCGGCCCCGGCTGCGCCGGAAGCGCCCGCTGCCGACGTTGCAGCGGCAGCCGACGCTGCCGCGCCGGCCGCCCGTGCCGCCGCCCGACCGGCCGCTTCCGCCGCCGCCCATGCAGACAAGGAATCGACCTCGATCCGCGTCGGCGTTGAAAAAGTCGACCAGGTCATCAACCTGGTGGGCGAGCTGGTCATCACGCAAGCCATGCTGGCGCAGACCGCCTCCACGCTGGATCCGGTGCTGCACGATCGCCTGCTGAACGGCATGGAGCAGTTGGAGCGCAATGCGCGCGACCTGCAGGAAGCCGTCATGTCGATCCGCATGATGCCGATGGATTACGTGTTCAGCCGCTTCCCGCGGCTGGTGCGCGATATCGCCGGCAAGATGGGCAAGCAGATCGAATTGCAAACGTACGGCCGCGCGACCGAGCTGGACAAGAGCCTGATCGAACGCATCATCGACCCGCTGACCCACCTGGTGCGCAACAGCCTGGACCACGGCATCGAAACGCCCGAAAAGCGTATCGCCGCCGGCAAGGATCCGGTTGGCCAGCTGGTGCTGTCCGCGCAGCACAACGGCGGCAACATCGTCATCGAAGTCAGCGACGACGGTGGTGGCCTGAACCGCGAAAAGATTTTGAAGAAGGCCATGGCGCAAGGCCTCGCCGTCAACGAAAACTCGCCCGACGACGAGATCTGGCAGCTGATTTTCGCGCCCGGTTTCTCCACGGCCGAAAAGGTCACGGACATTTCCGGCCGCGGCGTGGGCATGGACGTCGTGCGCCGGAACATCCAGGACATGGGCGGCCACGTGCAGCTGTCGTGCGAGCCGGGCAACGGCACCACGACCCGCATCGTGCTGCCGCTGACCCTGGCCATTCTGGACGGCATGTCGGTGCGCGTCGGTGAAGAAACCTTCATCCTGCCGCTGAACCACGTCACCGAATCGCTGCAGCCCACCAACGACCAGATCTACTCAGTTGCCGGCAACGAGCGCGTCATGCACGTGCGTGGCGAATACCTGCCGCTGGTCGAGATGCATCGCGTGTTCTCGGTGGGCGAGGCCCAGACCGATCCCACGCAGGCGATCGCCGTCATCATGCAGGCCGAGGACCGGCGCTTTGCGCTGCTGGTCGATCACCTGATCGGACAGCATCAGGTGGTGGTCAAGAATCTGGAATCGAATTACCGCAAGGTCCCGGGCATTTCCGCCGCCACCATTCTTGGCGATGGCAGCGTGGCCCTGATTGTCGACGTATTTGCGCTCGCGCGCGCCAACCGGGAGCGCTGGTCGCAGCCCGAAGCCGTTCTGAATTGATGGAGCACTAAAAAATCATGGCAGCCAAACCGCAAGCGCAAGCCGCGCGCAATGAAGATGTCGGCAGCGAGTTCCTGGTCTTCACGCTGGGCGACGAGGAATACGGGATCGACATCCTGAAGGTGCAGGAAATCCGCGGCTACGACGCCGACACGGTCACCCGCATCGCAAACGTCCCGCCGTTCATCAAGGGCGTGACGAACCTGCGCGGCATCATCGTGCCGATCGTCGACCTGCGCATCAAGTTCAACCTGGGCCGCGTCGACTACAACGAGCAGACCGTCGTCATCATCCTCAACCTCGACCGCCGCGTCGTCGGCATCGTGGTGGACGGGGTGTCGGACGTGCTGATGCTCAACTCGGGCCAGGTTCGTCCGGCGCCCGAGTTCGGCGCCACGCTGTCGACCGAGTACCTGACGGGCCTGGGCACCGTGGATGAGCGCATGCTGATCCTGGTGGACATCGAAAAGCTGATGACCAGCGACGAAATGGCGCTGGTGGAGAAGGTCGCCTCCTGATCGGAGTCTGGCCGGAATGCGGGGTAAAGGCGCCATATTGATCGCGATGTGGCGCTTTCCTTTAACGATTGCAGTCAAGGGATGGTTCTTGTGATGCGCAAGTTTTTCGCGAACATGACGATACGCAGCAGCCTGTTGTGGGTGCTGGCGTTCTTCTCATTCATGTTGGTGATTGGTGCCGCGCTGGGCGTGTTGTCGTTGCGCATCAGCAATGGGACGCTGGCCGAGATCAAGCAATCGCAGGAATTGAACGACGCCGTCAACCGCGTCGTGCTGAGCCACAAGGACACGCTGAACGGCCTGGCCCGTGCCGCGACCCTGAACTATGCGGACATCGTGCGCTCCGTCGGTCAGCCGACCCTGCTGGCGCAAGGTCTGTCCAGCGAGGCCGCCGGCCTGCTCGAGCGCGCCAAGGCGTCGCTGAACAAGGGCCAGGCCGAGTTCGATTTCTTCAAGACCCTGCCACGGCCGGCAGAAGCCGCCGAGGCCCTGAAGGAAATCGACGACTCCTATGCGGCGCTGGTGCAGCAGGGTGTCGCACCGTTGGTCGCCGCGCTGGAAAAGGCCGACATGCCGGCTTACCAGACGCAGATCCAAAAGGTGCAGGACGCGCTGGAAGGCCGCTTTGCGCGCGCCGTCGAAGGCTTTGACTTCTGGCGCGCCAGCAAGATGACGGACGCGTTCGAAGTGGCGCAAGTGCGCTACCAGTTTGTGCTGATGGCCGTCAGCGCCGGCGGCATCATCGCGGCGCTGCTGGTGTTCGCTACCTACGTCTTCCTGCGCCGCCGCGTGCTGCAGCCGCTGAAGGAAGCCGGCCACCATTTCGACCGCATTGCCGGCGGCGACCTGACGGCGCGCGTGGAAGCCAGCAACACCAATGAAATCGGCCAGCTGTTCGCGGCGCTCAAGCGCATGCAGGAAAGTCTGACCCGCACGGTGGCCTCGGTGCGCCGCGGCGTCGATGAAATCAACGTGGGCTCGCATGAGATCGCGGCGGGCAACACGGACCTGTCCAGCCGCACGGAGCAGCAGGCCGCTTCGCTGGAAGAGACCGCCGCCTCGATGGAAGAGCTGGCGTCGACCGTCAAGCAGAACGCGGACAACGCCCGCCAGGCCAACCAGCTGGCTGCCAGCGCGTCGGACGTGGCCGAACGCGGCGGCGCGGCGGTGTCGGAAGTGGTGCACACCATGGAAGGCATCTCGGCCAGCTCGCGCAAGATCTCGGAAATCGTGTCGGTGATCGACGGCATCGCATTCCAGACGAACATCCTGGCGCTGAACGCCGCGGTGGAAGCCGCGCGTGCCGGTGAGCAGGGCAAGGGCTTTGCGGTGGTGGCGGGCGAAGTGCGTTCGCTGGCGCAGCGCAGCGCCCAAGCTGCCAAGGAAATCAAGGGCCTGATCGAAGACTCCGTGACCAAGGTGGGCGCGGGTTCGCAGCAGGTCGAACGCGCCGGCTCCACGATGCAGGAAATCGTGGCCTCGGTGAAGCGCGTGACGGACATCATGGGCGAGATCTCGGCAGCGTCCGAAGAACAATCCAGCGGCATCGACCAGGTGAACCGGGCCGTGTCGCAGATGGACGAAGTGACGCAACAGAACGCGGCGCTGGTGGAAGAGGCGGCTGCCGCCGCAGGCTCGCTGCAGGAACAGGCGCAGCGCCTGGCCGAAGCGGTGGCCGTGTTCAAGATCAATACGGGCGAGGTCATCGAAGTGCCGGCGCATCGGCTGTCATCGGTGCACGCCACCTATGACGACGCCCGCCTGCATGCGCCCGATGCGCCTGCTCTGGGACGCTGAGGATACGCGTGGCAACTTCGGCGAATACGGCCCCGTCCATTTCGGTGGACCGCCAGTTTGATTTCCGTGATGCGGACTTTTCCCGCGTCCGCAAGATGATCCACGCGCGGGCCGGCATTTCGCTCGGCACGCACAAGCGCGAGATGGTCTACAGCCGCCTTGCGCGCCGCCTGCGGGCGTTGGGCGGGCAGGATTTCGGCAGTTATCTGGACAGCCTGGAGAACGAGCCCGACGCCGCGGAGTGGGAAGACTTCATCAACGCGCTCACGACGAACCTGACCGCGTTCTTTCGTGAATCGCATCACTTTCCGATCCTGGCGGACTTCGCGAAGAAGCGCGGGGGACCCGTTTCGGTGTGGTGTTGTGCGGCCTCGACGGGCGAAGAGCCGTACTCGATCGCCATTACGCTGACCGAAGCCCTGGGCCCGCGGGCCGCCGGCTCGACCGTGCTGGCTACTGACATCGACACCAGCGTGCTGAACCGCGCGCGCACGGGCGTCTATCCGAGCGAACGCGTCGCGAAGATGGAAAGCGAGCGCTTGCGCCGCTTCTTCCTGAAAGGACGCGGCGCGAACGAAGGGCATGTGCGGGTGCGGCCAGAGATCGCCGAGATGGTGCGCTACGAGACGCTGAACCTCTTGTCGCCGTCGTGGGGGATCACCGAAAAGTTCGACGTGATCTTCTGCCGCAACATCATGATCTATTTCGACAAGCCGACTCAGGCCAAGATCCTGGAGCGGTTCGTGCCCCTCATGAAGCCGGGCGGCCTGCTGTTTGCCGGCCACTCCGAGAACTTCACGTACATCAGCCGGGATTTCCGTCTGCGCGGGCAGACAGTCTACGAATGCGCAAATAAGGCCTGAACGGGCCAGGGCAGCAAACAAGATGAAGAAAATAAGCGTTTTGTGTGTGGATGACTCCGCGCTTGTTCGCGGCTTGATGACCGAAATCATCAATAGCCAGCCGGATATGGAAGTGGTTGCGACCGCGCCCGATCCGCTGGTGGCGCGCGACCTCATCAAGCGTCACAACCCCGACGTGCTGACGCTGGACGTGGAAATGCCCCGCATGGACGGGCTGGATTTCCTGGAAAAGCTGATGCGCCTGCGTCCGATGCCGGTCGTGATGGTGTCGTCGCTGACCGAGCGTGGCGGCGAAATCACGCTGCGCGCGCTGGAACTGGGCGCCATCGACTTCGTGACCAAGCCCAAACTGGGCATCCGCGACGGCCTGCTCGAATACACGGAACTCATTGCCGACAAGATCCGCGCCGCGTCGCGCGCCAAGCTGCGCGCGCCCACGCCACATGCGGCGGCTGCCGCGCCGGCGCCCATGCTGCGCCGTCCGCTGTCCAGCTCGGAAAAGCTGGTCATCGTGGGCGCGTCCACCGGCGGCACCGAAGCCATCCGCGAAGTCCTGCAGCCGCTGCCGCCGGACAGCCCCGCGATCCTGATCACGCAGCACATGCCGGCCGGCTTCACGCGGTCGTTCGCGCAGCGCCTGGACGCGCTGTGCGCCGTGACCGTGCGCGAGGCCGTGCACGGCGAGCGCGTGCTGCCGGGTCACGTGTACCTGGCGCCGGGCGGCGAGATGCACATGCGGTTGGGCCGCAGTGGCGCCAACTACGTCATCGAGCTGGAAGCCAGCGAACCGGTCAACCGCCACCGTCCGTCCGTGGACGTGCTGTTCAATTCCGCGGCCGTGGCGGCGGGCAAGAACGCCATCGGCGTGATCCTGACGGGCATGGGCAAGGATGGCGCCACCGGCATGCTGGCCATGCATCGGGCGGGCGCGCACACGATCGCGCAGGACGAAGCAAGCTGCGTGGTCTTTGGCATGCCCCGCGAGGCCATTGCCATCGGGGCTGCAAGTGAAGTGGTGCCGTTGTCGGCGATGAGCGAACGCATTCTGACTCGCCTGGGCGACCGTGGGCACCGCGTTTAACGCGGACTGACGCCACGATCGGTCTCAAGCAAATTTTTTCTGGAGTGAAAGATGGTAGACAAGGGCCTGAAGATTCTGGTGGTGGATGACTTCCCCACCATGCGGCGGATCATCCGCAACCTGCTCAAGGAGCTGGGTTTCGAAAACGTGGATGAGGCCGAGGACGGCGCCATTGGCCTGGAGAAGCTGCGCAACGGCGGCTTCCAGTTCGTGGTGTCCGACTGGAACATGCCCAACCTGGACGGTCTGGAGATGCTCAAGCAGATCCGCGCCGACGCATCGCTGGCCTCGCTGCCGGTGCTGATGGTGACGGCGGAAGCCAAGAAGGAAAACATCGTTGCCGCAGCCCAGGCCGGCGCCAACGGTTACGTGGTCAAGCCTTTCACCGCGGCAACGTTGGAGGAAAAGCTGAACAAGATCTTCGAGAAAATTGGCGGGTGAGGTGTGCGATGAGCTCAACGGAAACAGTTGACCCGGCAGAGTCGCCCGACCTGATCCATCGCATCGCCTCGCTCACCCGCATGCTGCGCGACAGCATGCGCGAACTGGGCCTGGATCAAGCGATCAAGGACGCCGCCAATGCAATCCCCGACGCGCGCGACCGCCTGCGGTACGTGGCGCAGATGACCGAGCAGGCCGCCAACCGGGTGCTCAACGCCACCGAGCAGGCCGGTCCGATCCAGGACAACATGTCGCGTTCGGCCCAGGCGCTGGATAGCCGCTGGCAGCAATGGTACGACCAGCCGCTGGAGATGCCGGAAGCGCGCGAACTGGTGCAGGACACGCGTGCCTTCCTGGCCGACGTGCCCAAGCAGACGCAGCAGACGCAGTCCAAGCTGATGGAAATCATCATGGCGCAGGATTTCCAGGACCTCACGGGCCAGGTCATCATGCGCATGATGGACGTGGTGGGCGCGATCGAACGCGAACTGCTGCAGGTGCTGCTGGACAACGTGCCGCAAGAGCGCCGCGATGAAGCCAACAGCCTGCTCAACGGTCCGCAGATCAACCCGCAAGGCAAGACCGACGTGGTCACCAGCCAGGACCAGGTCGACGACCTGCTGGCCAGCCTGGGCTTCTAAGCCCGGCCCTCGGGCGATGTTCGCTCCCGGACATCGTCACGGTGTCAGACACCCGCATGGCCCTGGTGTCTGACGCCCGCGCGCGGCTGCGTTCTTGCGGCTGCCTTCCTGCCGCACCTGGGCGTCTTGCGGCCTCGTGCGCATGACGTATTCCCTAAGAGCGCAAACGCAGCCCTGCCGATAGACTCCTGCCAACAATAATCGGGGCCTTGCAGCGCGAGACAAGGCGCGCTTTGCGCGTCAGGCCACGGATGCCCAAAGCAGGCGGTCCGGGCCAGGGAGAGGAGGTTCATCATGGCCAGATCCGTATTCCGCCTGGGCGGCATGTGGGGTTTGTTGCGTCGGCTCAATCGCGGCGACGCGATGCTGTCGGAGCGCGCCCTGTCTTTCAGTCCGGCCGCCTGGCCGCTGTACCGTTTTCTGGCCCAAATCCGTGTGCGGGTCATGACGGTGCGCCAGTCCAGCATCGAGATCGCGCTGAACGCGGCGCGCACGCAGTTCCAGGCGGGGCGCTGTTCGCTGCTGGCGCGCGAGCAGGCCAGGGCCGCCGACGCGCTTGCAGCCAGCGGCGCGCAGATCGCTGACCTGTCGGCATCCACCTCCACGCATGCCCGCGAAATCGCCGCCGTGTCCGGCCAGAACCTGCATGCCGCAGAGCAGGCGCTGGCGGAGCTGACCGAGGTCAAGACGCGCGTCGACCGCATGACGCAAGAGATGGCGGCTTTTACCGAAGTGGTGGGGCAACTGGCCGCCCGCGCGAAATCCGTGGGCGACATCAGCCAGGCAATCAAAGGCATTGCGCTGCAGACGCAACTGCTCGCGTTGAACGCGGGCGTCGAGGCGGCCAGGGCAGGGGACGCGGGCCGAGGCTTTGCGGTGGTGGCCAGCGAGGTCGGCCGTCTGGCCGAACGGGTCAACACCGCCACCGGCGACATCGGCCGCCATACCTCAGAGATGCTGGGCCTGGTCGAATCCACCCAGCGCCAGACCGGCACGCTGCGCGAGGATGTGGACGCGTCGGGCGCGGTGCTGAACCGCACCTGTGACGGGTTCGAGCGCTTCGTGCTCGATTTCGACAGCATGAATCGGCAGGTAGGTGAAGTGGTCCAGGCGATCGGCGAGGTCGACGCCACCAATCACGGCATGAGCCAGGAGGTGGGGCGCATCGCGGCGTTGAGCGCGGACGTGCTGGAACGGGTGGGCAGCATGTCGGGCGAGATCGACCGCATCCGCCGCCAGACCGAAAGCGTGCAGGAGGTGCTGGCCGACATGCGCACCGGCGATACCGCGTTCGACAGCCTGTCGGCGTCGCTGGAGGCGTTTGCGGACGCGGCGGCCGGACTGCTGCACGATGCCCGGCGGCGCGGTGTCGACGTGTTCGACCGCCATTACCAGCGCATTCCCGGCAGCGAGCCGCCGCGTTATCACACGGCGTATGACCGGGCCATCGACGAGCCGCTGACGCGCCTGCTCGACAGTGTGCTGGACGCGGTGCCCGGCGCGATCTACACGATCCTGGTGGACAACCGGGGTTACGCACCCGCGCACAACAGCCGGTTCTCGCTGGCGCCGACCGGCGATCCGAAGGTCGACATCGTCCGGGTGCGCAACAAGCGGATCTTCGACGATCCCGTGGGCGCCCGGCTGGCTGCCAACACGGGCGCGCAGTTGTTCCAGACGTATTCGCGGGATACCGGCGAGATCGTCAACGACATTTCCCTGCCCATTTATCTGGGGCCGGAACACTGGGGCGCCGTGCGCATCGGGCTGGATTACGCGCGTTTCCAGGCGATCGTGGACGGGCAGGGCGCCGGGGGACGGGCGGCGCCGGTGGCGGGTTGACGGGGTGGCGTCAC
The DNA here is from genome assembly GCF_002331005.1 of Achromobacter sp. UBA2119. Taxonomy (NCBI): domain Bacteria; kingdom Pseudomonadati; phylum Pseudomonadota; class Betaproteobacteria; order Burkholderiales; family Alcaligenaceae; genus Achromobacter; species Achromobacter sp. UBA2119. Next base: position 334,357 of record NZ_DCYD01000002.1, read on the forward strand.
GCGGGCGTTCATGTTGCGGCTTGATGGGGCGGCTTGATGTGGCAAGTTGAAGCGGCGGGCTGAAGGCGCCCGCCCAGGGGGGCTGACCGGCAGCCGGCGGCGCATCCGGGAATAGCGCCGCTTTCCCCCCGTTTCTTGGCATATCGCCAACCCCCGGCGCCTCCTAGAATCTCGGCGGGCGGCTTGCATTCCACGTCAGCGAGCCGCAACGATCCCGTAGAGCATGTCCGAAGAAAGCGACCTCGAGAAAACCGAAGCCGCCTCTCCCAGGCGCCTGGAAAAGGCGCGCGAGGAGGGGCAGATTGCGCGTTCCCGGGAACTGGGCACGTTCATGATGCTGGCCGTCGGTGTCGCCGCGATCTGGGCGGGCGGCGGGTCGCTTTACAGGGGCCTGAGCGGCGTGCTGCGCAACGGGCTGGCCTTCGATCAGCGCGTTGCGCTGGATCCCGGGGTCATGGTCGAGCAGGCGGTAAGCGGTTTCGGCCATGCGCTGCTGGTGCTGCTGCCGATCTTCGGCTTGCTGGCGGTGGTTGCGGTGCTGTCGAGCGTGGTGCTGGGCGGCCTGGTGATTTCGACCAAGCCGCTGACGCCCAATTTTTCGAAGCTCAGTCCGCTGGCCGGCTTGAAGCGCATGTTTTCGTCGCAGACGGTGGTGGAGCTGATCAAGGCGCTGGCCAAGGCGATGCTGGTGGGCGGCGTGGCGGTCTGGGTCATCTGGCGCTATCACGACGACATGATGGGGCTGATGCACGTGGCGCCGTCGGCCGCGCTGACCAAGGCGCTGACCCTGGTGGCGATGTGCTGCGCCTTCATCGTGGCGTCGCTGCTCATCATCGTCATGCTGGACGTGCCCTGGCAGATTTGGAGCCATCTGAAGAAGCTGCGGATGTCCAAGGAAGACGTGCGCCAGGAGCACAAGGAAAGCGAAGGCGATCCGCATGTGAAGGCGCGCATCCGGCAGCAGCAGCGTCAGGCGGCCCGCCGGCGCATGATGTCCGAGGTGCCGAAGGCCGACGTCGTGGTGACCAACCCGACGCACTATGCGGTGGCGCTGAAGTACGACGAATCGAAGGGCGGCGCGCCGCGCGTGCTGGCCAAGGGCACGGGCCTGATCGCCGCGAAGATCCGCGAGCTGGCGGCCGAAAACAAGATTCCCACATTGGAAGCGCCGCCGTTGGCGCGCGCATTGCATCAACACGTCGAGCTGGGACAAGAAATCCCGGCCGAGCTGTATACCGCGGTGGCGGAAGTGCTGGCATGGGTATTCCAGCTACGATCCTGGCGCTCGGGTTGGGGGCTTGAACCCCCGGCCCCCACGAAGTTGAACGTGCCAGCCGAACTGGACCCGCAGGCAAAAACCGCAGCACAAGGAGTTTAAGGAATGAGCGCTCTGCTCACCATGTTGAAGAATAACGGCGGCACGCACGCGCGGCTGCTGGCGGGTCCCATCCTGATCGTGATGGTGCTGGGCATGATGGTGCTGCCCCTGCCCACGTTCCTGCTGGACTTGCTGTTCACCTTCAACATCGCGTTGTCCGTGATGATCCTGCTGGTGGCCATGTTCACGCGCAAGCCGCTGGACTTTGCCGCATTCCCGGCCGTCCTGCTGTTCGCGACGCTGCTGCGCCTGTCGCTGAACGTCGCGTCCACCCGGGTAGTGCTGCTGCACGGTCACACGGGCCCGGACGCCGCCGGCAAGGTGATCGAGGCCTTCGGCCACTTCCTGGTGGGCGGCAACTTCGCGGTCGGGATCATCGTCTTCATCATCCTGACCATCATCAACTTCATCGTCATCACCAAGGGTGCGGGCCGTATCGCGGAAGTGGGCGCGCGCTTCACCCTGGACGCCATGCCCGGCAAGCAGATGGCGATCGACGCGGACCTGAACGCCGGCCTGATCGGCGAAGACGAGGCGCGCAAGCGCCGGTCGGAAGTCTCGCAGGAATCGGACTTCTTCGGCTCGATGGACGGTGCCTCCAAGTTCGTGCGCGGCGACGCCATCGCCGGCCTCTTGATCATGGCGATCAACGTCATCGGCGGCCTGGTCGTCGGCGTGGCGCAGCACGACATGTCCATGGGCGAAGCCGGCCGCGTCTACACGCTGCTGACCATCGGTGACGGCCTGGTTGCCCAGATCCCCGCGCTGGTGATCTCCACCGCCGCCGGCGTGGTCGTGTCGCGCGTGTCGACCGACCAGGACATCGGCCAGCAGATCATCAGCCAGCTGTTCTCCAATCCGAGCGTGCTGTTCCTGACCGCCGGCATCATCGGCATCATGGGCCTCATCCCCAACATGCCCCACATCGCGTTCCTGACGCTGGCCGCCGCGCTGGGCTGGGGCGGCTGGGCGCTGCTCAAACGCAAGAAAGCCGCCGCCGTGGCCGCCGAGGAGATACCGCCGCAGGCGATCACCCAGGCGCAGGCCGCGGCTGCCGAGGCGAGCTGGGAAGACGTGTCGATGGTGGACCAGCTGGGGCTGGAAGTGGGCTACCGCCTGATTCCGCTGGTGGACCACGCGCAGAACGGCGAGCTGCTTCACCGCATCCGCAGCCTGCGCAAGAAGTTTGCGCAGGACGTGGGCTTTTTGCCGCCGGTCGTGCACATCCGCGACAACCTGGAACTCAAGCCCAACGATTACCGCATCCTGCTGTCCGGCGTGGAAGTGGGCACGGGGGTTGCGATGCCGGGCCAGTGGCTGGCCATCGACCCGGGCGGCGTGACCATGCAGATCAAGGGCACGCCGACGACCGATCCGGCGTTCGGCCTGCCGGCGCTGTGGATCGACAGCTCGCTGCGCGATCAGGCGCAGGTGGCCGGTTACACGGTGGTGGATGCGGGCACGGTGGTGGCCACGCACCTGAATCACCTGATGCATCGCCACGGCTCGAACCTGTTGGGCCGCCAGGAAGTGCAGCAGCTGCTGGATCGCATCGGCCGCGACGCGCCGAAGCTGGTCGAGGACCTGGTGCCCAAGACGCTGTCGCTCACCGCGCTGCAGAAGGTGCTGCAGGGTCTGCTGTCCGAAGAAGTGCCGATCCGCGACATGCGCACCATCATCGATACGCTGTCCGAGCATGGCCCGCGTCTGGCGGCGATGGCCGCCGGGTCGGGCGGCCAGCCGGATATCAACGAGCTGATCGCACTGACGCGCCGCGCGCTTGGCCGCGCCATCACGCAGCAATGGTTCCCCGGCGAGGGCGAGCTGCGCGTGATCGGCCTGGACGTGAAGCTGGAACGCGTGCTGTCGCAGGCCATGACGACCAGCGGCGGCCTGGAGCCGGGGCTGGCCGACACGCTGCTGCGCGAGGCGCAGGCGGCGGTCGAACGGCAGGAATCGCAGGGCAATGCGCCGGTGCTGCTGGTGTCGCCGGTGCTGCGCGCGCCGCTGTCGCGCTTCCTGCGGCATCATCTGCCGCAGCTTGGCGTGTTGTCGAATACGGAAATTCCCGATGAGCGCATCGTCCGCGTGACGGCGCTGATCGGCGGGAGCAATGGGCAATGAAGATCAGCCGCTTTTACGGGGCAAACACCCGTGACGTGATGCGTCAGGTGCGCGAGGCCTTGGGGCCGGACGCGCTGATCGTGTCGAACCGCAGCGTTGAGGGCGGGATCGAGGTGCTGGCCACCGTTGATGGCGCCTTTGACGACGCGCCGCAGCAGCAGACGCCGCCGCGCGAAGCCCCGGCCTATGCGCCGCCCGCGCCGGAACGTCAGCCCGCGGCGCCGTCGTTTGGCGCTCCGGCCGGGATGGCACGGCCGCAGGTTGCGCCGGTTGCCATGCCGCCCGTGCCGCCAGCCGGGTACGCGCCGCCGGCGCGATCCATTGCCGCTTACCAGTCCGCGTATGCGGCGTCGGCGCAGCCGGAGATTGAACCGTCGCCGGCAGAATTCGTACCCGCTGCACCGCAGCCGGTTTCGGTTGCACCGACGGCGGTCGCCACGACGGCGGCCGCACCTCAGCCGGTCGCACCTCAGCCGGCCGCACCGGTACGCGTCGAGCTGCCGCCGCTTGCGCCGGCAGTCCGCATGACGCCGCCGGCTCCCGCCATGCCCGAGCGCATGGCCACCGCAGCGCCCGCAGCTGCCATGGCCGCTGCGCCCGCCACCGCCTATCACGCGCCCCAAGGCTACGCCGCGCCGCCCGCGCCCGTGCCGGCGCCCGTCATGGCGCCGGCAGCGCCGCCGCAACCGGCCATGCTGCATGCCGCGCCGCCCATGGGCCGCATGCCCGATGCCCCGGTGCGTCCGCCGCAGGGTTTGCCGCCCGCGAATCTGCCGGCCGATACGGCCGCCGGTCTGCAGGACGCCATCAGCGCCTTGCGCGGCGCGCTGGAAACCCGCATGGACGGGCTGCTGTGGGGCGGCCGCCAGGGTCCGGGCCGCGAGCCGGCGGGCGCCGCGCTGTTCCGCAGCCTGCTGGACGCCGGCTTTAGCACCAAGCTGGTCCGCACGCTGGTCGAGCGCCTGCCGCAAGGTCTTTCCACCGAGGCTGCGCAGAGCTGGGCACGCAATGAACTGGTGACCCATCTGCCGGTGGTGCGTTCCGAAGACGAATTCCTGGCCGGCGGCGTGTATGCGCTGGTCGGCCCGACCGGCGTGGGCAAGACCACGACGCTGGCCAAGCTGGCCGCCCGTTGCGTGGCCCGCGAAGGCCGGGAGCAGGTCGCCATGCTGACGACCGACCTGTTCCGGATCGGCGCGCTGGAACAATTGCAGATCTACGGCCGCCTGATGGGCGTGCCGGCGCACTCGGTGCGCGATGCCGGCGAGCTGCGCCGCATTCTGGCCGAACTGGGCAACCGCAAGATCGTGCTGATCGACACCACGGGGATCAGCCAGCGCGACCGCCTGGTGGCCGAGCAGGCGTCGATGCTGTGCAACGCCGGCAAGCCCGTTCGCCGGCTGTTGGTGCTCAACGCCGCCAGCCAGGGCGACACGCTGGACGAGGTGGCGCACGCCTATCGCAATGGCGTGGGCGAGGATGTGGCCGGCTGCATCATCACCAAGCTGGACGAAGCCACCCGCCTGGGCGCGGCGCTGGACACCGCCATCCGCCACCGCCTGCCGATCCATTACATGTCCGTCGGCCAGAAGGTGCCCGAGCACATGGAACTGGCCCGCGCGGACGTGCTGATCGACCGCGCGTTCTCGATGGTCGAGCGCGCCCGCGCACTGTACACCCCGAGCGAGGCCGACCTGGCGTCGCTGGTGTCGTCGTCGCGCGAACCGGACGCCGTGGACCCGGCGCGCCGCCGCCAGTTGCTGGCCTCGGCCATCCTGCCGCAGCAGGGCGGTGCGGCGTCGATCGCAGCAGCACAGAACCTGGACGACACCATTTCGTGGCTGGACAGCGACCCGGCGTGCCTGCAATCGCGCACCGCCTGGCGCGAGTACGTCGGCGACGGCGCGGGCGCCAGCCTGGCCGCGCTGGGCGATGAGCCACTGGCGATGGCGCGCCGTGAATTTTCCGCTGCGTGCAGCCGCAACCTGCTCGTGATGCACGGCAAGACCGCCATGAAGGGCGAGGCCTTGCCCGGCGGCGCGCTGATGGGCGCGCTGTTGATGAGCGACCGCGGCGCCGCCCTGGCCGCGCCCGCGCAGCAGCTCGCGCTGCCGCACGGCATGTTGAGCTCGTTTGCGCCCGCCGCGCCGGCCCAGCCGGACCCGGCGGCGGCCTTGCAGGCTCGCGTGCAGTGGTTGGGCGAGCGTCTGTCGTCCTTGCCGCTGGTCCACATGCTCGAGGCCGGCATGGTCGCGCTGTGGCAGCCGTTCAGCGAGCAAGGCGTGTCCTGGGTGGCGCGTTGCCCGGGCGGCCTGCGCGTGATCCAGGACGAATGTCCGACCAATCTGAACGCCGTCGGCAAGAGCGTGGGTTACCTGCCCGTCGGCCAGCCCGGCGACATGCCGGGCCTGCGCCCGGCGCCGGGCGCCAAGACCGCGCCGCTGGCGCTGTGGGCCTCCGGCACTGAAGTCGTGCTGCCGGGCAAGGGGCAGGGCGCCAGCGTCCGCCTCATCTGCGCGCGTCTGATCGACACGGTCTCCGGCGAGGTTGCGGGCCAATTGTTCGGCGCGACGAACCTGCCGGCGTCGCAGGCGGACGCCGCGACGATCGCGCGCTGGCTCGTCCTGCAGGAGGAGGCCAAGGCAGCGTTCCGTTACATGGCCAATGCCTGGCAGGCGCTGCCCGCCGTCGATGGCGCCCATACGCTGGCGCGGCAGTCGCTGATGGCCGGGCAGCTTGGCGCGGCATGCTGGCAGCTGGCGCATTCGCCGGCGGCAGACGTGGTGCGTGGTCCGTTGTCGGGCATCGTGGGCACCGAGCGCAAGCTGTCGGGCAAGATGCTGCCGGTGGCGCTGCTAAAGATGTTCGCGCTGCTGGAGATGACGGGCGGGGCGTAAGGCCGCGAACCCGTCTCGCGGAAACAAAAAAAGGCGTGCCATGCACGCCGTTTTTTTTATGCCGCAGGAGATCGGAAAGGCGTCAGCCCGCCACGATCGGCCGGCGGCCCGGGGCGCTGCGGGCGCCGCGGCCTTGCGCGTCGTACGTCGAGGCGCTGCCGACGCCGACATTGCGCAGGGCGTCCAGCGACTGCTGGGTGTAGCGCAGATGCACGTCGATCAGGGCGCCATTGCGCATGTTGATTTCGCTGGCGGAAGCCGACTTGGTCAGCAGGGCCTGCCACACGCCGGACAACTGCGGATACTGCGCGGCGGCCTGTTCGGTGCCGACGTGGCCCGCGGGCAGGCCGATTTCGCTCAGCAGGTTGTCGCGCGTCTGGCTCAGGTCGACCAGTTGCTGCGCGATGCCGCGCTTGCGCTCGGTGATCTGGTTCAGCGTCTCGACGCTGCCCTGGCTGACCAGAACCTCGGTTTCTTCCTCGAGGATCGAGGAGAACTCGGAGATCAGGGTGTCTTCCTGCTTCATGCAGGATTGCAGGGAATCGACGAGGCTCATGACAGACGGCTCAATAGAGGGAAGGGACGGGCTATTTCAGCAGGTCTCGGGCGCTGGCGATCAGGCTGTCGGCGATGCGGCCGGTGTCGATCTTGAGCTGCCCGGAGGCGATCGCGGCGCGAATGGCGGCGACACGCTCGAGGTTGATGTCGTTCGAGCCGTCCTGCATGGCCAGCATCTTGCGCGACGCCGAGCTCAGCGCGACTTGCGAGCTGCTCGATCCGCTGGCGCTGCCGGCGCCATACGCTTGACTGACCGCGGACTCGGCGCGGGCACCGACGGCGTCGGCCGCGAGGGGCCGGTTGGTGGTCGAATTGATTTTCAAGGTTTTCTCCGCAGGGCGTCCTGGGTCGGTTTGCGACGGATCCGCCTACTTATGTCTCTGTAACGACAAGGGCCGGAGGAACTTTAGGGTATATGCGAGCCAGGCGCAACGCGATTTGTAACAGGTCTATAGCTGAATTTCCACCAGCGTGGCGTTCCGGACGACGCCGCTGACCACCTGGCCGCCCGCGGTGCGCACCTGGACGACGGCGCCGGGGGCCGCGTTGCCCATGGCTTCACCTTCGCTGCTGACCATGAAACCGTTGCCGCGCGCGTTGATCCGCACGTTCGTGCCGCGCTGCACCGACTGGGCGTTGCGCAGCGACGAGCTGCGGATCGGCTGGCCGGCGTTGATGCGGAAGGCGGCGGTCATGCCGGCGACCGCCTGCGGGTCGGTGATGGCGTTGGGGGGCAGGGTGACCAGATCGCCCTCGCGGGCGTCCAGATCCGCCGGGGTCAGGGCCTGGCCAGCGGCAATCAGGCGCGAGGCCACGTAATAGTGGCCGGCCACGCTGACGGAGGCCTGCACGTAGGCCGTCCAGCCTTTTGCCGAGTTGCAGCGCACGCCGACAGTCATGCGGGACCGCAGCTTCATGCCGGACGGCAGGAAGGAGGTCAGGTCATCGCACGGCGTCAGGCGGTCGGTGCGCGGCGGGTCGATGGCGATGGACGCCTCGCCGGGCAGGGAGGCCAGTTGTTCCTGCAGATAGGTCTGCGCCGCAATGATGATCGCTTCCGGGGCCTGAGTGGCCGCGGCCTGTGCCTGGACGGCGCTTGCCGAGGCCAGGAGCAGGGCGGCGATGCCGGCGCGCGCGAGAAGGAGTCTTGCGGAGATTTTCATGATGGATGAATTGTAGAAGTGGGCGGCTTTCGGCAATACGTGAATTGGATGAGAAATGACGGGTTGTTTGGCTGATTGTGTTACAGGTCCGGCCCCTATCATGCCGTCATCCAATGGGATAACGGTGCGTCCGGCGTCCCTTGCTTTATCCGATCTGCAACGAATTCAAGGCGCCACGATGCTCGACAGGCTCAACGAAGATTTCCGGTTCTACCAGCAGGCTTTGGCACTGCGCGCGCAGCGCCAGGAAGTGCTTTCCTCGAACATCGCCAACGCCGACACGCCCAACTACAAGGCGCGCGACATCGACTTCAAGGCCGCGATGCAAAGCGCCATGGAAGGCACGATGCGCCTGCCCGACACGTCGCTCAAGCTGACGTCGGCCCGCCACATTCCGGCCAAGGCCGTGTCGCAAGGCCCGACGGATCTGCTGTACCGCCTGCCGTACCAGCCCAGCATGGACGGCAACACGGTGGACATGGACATCGAGCGCGTGCAGTTCGCCGACAACACCCTGCATTACCAGAGCACGATGCAGTTGATCTCCAACCGTATCCGCGGGCTGCAGACCGCCATCCAGGATTGATCTTTAAAGGGAGCAACAGGCAATGTCCTTGTTGAGCATTTTCGATATCGCCGGTTCGGCGTTGAGCGCGCAGTCGCAGCGCATGAACGTGGCGGCCAGCAACATGGCCAACGCCGACAGTGTGGTCGGCCCGGATGGCCAGCCTTACCGCGCCCGCCAGGTCGTGTTCCAGGTCAACCCGGCCGCGGGCCAGGCGCTGGGCCAGGAGATCGGCGGCGTTCGCGTGGCAGGCGTGGTCCAGGACCAGTCGCCCTTGAAGATGGTCTATGACCCCAAGCACCCCCTGGCTGACGCGCAGGGCTACATCAGCATGCCCAACGTCGATCCGGTGGCCGAAACGGTCAACATGATCGCGGCATCGCGGTCCTACCAGGCCAACGTCGAGGTCCTCAACACTGCCAAGGCGTTGATGCAGAAGACGCTGACCATCGGTCAATCCTAATTTCCAGCCAGAGTCTATCCATGACCACCGTCGACCAAACCACGAGCACCACGGCCATGGGCCTGGCGCAAACCGGCGCCAACAGCGCGAGCACCGCGCAGGGCCTGCAGGACCAGTTCCTGAAGCTGCTGGTCACGCAGCTCAAGAACCAGGATCCGCTGAACCCGATGCAGAACGCGGAGCTGACGTCGCAACTGGCGCAGATCTCCACGGTGGAAGGCATCACCAACCTGAAGAACACCATGCTGGCCATCAGCGGCCAGATCGACGTGTCCCAGTCGATGAACGCCGTGTCGATGATCGGCAAGGGCGTCCTGATCCCGGGCACGAAGGTCAAGGTCGGTGTCGACAGCGCCAACCCCGCGGACCGCGTGGTCACGCCCTACGGTCTGGATCTGCAGGGCGACGCCGCCAAGGTCCAGGTCCGCATCTCGGATTCGAACGGTGCAGTTGTCCGCACCATCGAGCTGGGCGAGCAGAAGAACGGCGTGTACACGCTGGAATGGGATGGCAAGAACGACGCCGGCGTGGCGCTGGAACCGGGCGCGTACAACGTGTCCGTGCTGGCGACCGACGCCGAGGGCGCGAAGGTGAATTCGGAAGTATTGAGCTACGGCAACGTGAAGAGCGTGGCGTACTCCACCAACGGCCTGCGTCTGGATCTGGGCCTGGACGGCCAGACCAGCATGCTGGACGTGCGCAAGGTGATCGGCGCCTGAACGGGCGGATATGAATTGGTGCCGGCGCACGGGCGGCGGCCTTTCCACTAAAGATTAGCGAGAGTAAACATGGGCTTCGGACAAGGATTGAGCGGCTTGAACGCCGCTGCGCAGAACCTGGACGTCATCGGCAACAACATCGCCAACTCGGGCACCGTCGGCTTCAAGTCGGCCACCGCATCGTTCGCTGACGTCTACGCCAGCTCGCGTGTGGGCCTGGGCGTCAAGGTCGCGGCCATCAACCAGCGCTTCACCGTGGGTGCGGTGACGGGCGGCGGCGGCGAATACGACATCGCCATCGACGGTGCCAAGGGCATGTTCCGCGTGACCGACCAGAGCGGCTCGGTCATGTACACGCGCAACGGCGAATTCCTCGTCGACAAGAACAACTTCATCGTGAACGCCCAGGGCTATCGCCTGACCGGCTACCCGGCCGGCGCCATCGGTGCGAACCCGATCGAACTGCAGCTGCCGACGGCCAACGTCGCGCCGCAGGCCACCAGCACCGCCACCACCGTGGCAAACCTGGACGCCAACGCCAAGGTTATCTACCAGGTCGACACCGTGACGGCGCCTGCCGTTCCCGGCTCGGTCACCCTGGGCGGCACGGCCTACACGTTCACCAAGGCCGCCGGCGGCGCGCTGACGTGGGTCGCCCCGGGCAACCCGCCGGCCGCCACGTACGGCACGGCCCCGAACACCGTCACGCTCGACGGCACGGGCCAGGTCACCGGGGGCACGCTGGAAAGCATTCCCGGCTTCGTGGACTACACCGCCGCGGTCACCGAAATCGGCAAGCCGTTCGATCCCAAGATCTCCAGCACCTACACGAACGCCTCGCCCATGACGGTGTTCGACTCCCTGGGCAACTCGCACCAGGTCATGCAGTATTTCGTCAAGCGTGAAGCGACGGGCGGCACCAGCGTGTACGACGTTTACTACACGATGGACGGCCAGGCCATGGCGCCCACGTCGGAAGCCGGCGGCGTCTGGGGCAACCCGCAGCAGTTCACGTTCAACAACGCCGGCACGCTGACCAGCGCGCCGATCGTGAACCTGACCTTCGCCCAGCCCGGCGGCACCGCCACGCCGGCCGATCCGCTGAACGTCGCGATCAACTACACCGGCACGACCCAGTACGGCAGCAACTACAAGCTGGTTGCCAAGCCCGACGGCTACACGTCCGGTGAGTTCAGCGGCATCAACATCAGCAGCGACGGCAGCCTGGTCGCCAGCTACACCAACGGCGAAACCCAGATCGTGGGCACGCTGGTGCTGGCCGACTTCTCGAACCTGCAGGGCCTGCAGCCCGTGGGCAACAACGCCTGGAAGGAAACGGCGGCTTCCGGCCAGCCGATCCTGGGCCAGCCCGGCACCAACAGCATGTCGACGGTGGTGGGTCAGGCGACCGAAGCGTCCAACGTGGACATGAGCAAGGAACTGGTCAACATGATCATTGCCCAGCGCACCTACCAGGCCAATTCGCAGACCATCAAGACCCAGGACGAAATCATGCAAGTCCTGATGAACCTGAAGTAATGCCCGCAGGGCAAGCGACGACACCGACGGAATAGGCAATGGACAGAATCATCTACACCGCCATGAATGGCGCAGCGCGGATCACGGAGCATCAGGCCGCGCTCTCCAACAATATGGCCAACGTGAACACGGCGGGCTTTCGCGAGCAGATCGCGCTGTACCGCTCGGTTCCCGTGACGGACGGGGTGAGCCTGCCTACGCGTGTTTCGACGGTGGCGTCAACGCCCGGCAACAGCTTCGAGATGGGCACCATGCAGACGACGGGCCGCGGCCTGGACGTGGCGCTGGCCAGCGAAAACGGCTGGATCGCGGTGCAGACGCCGCAAGGCGAGGCCTATACCCGCGCGGGCAGCCTGCAGGTCGGCATCAACGGCCTGCTGCAGACGTCGCTGGGCCAGCCGGTCCTGTCGGACCAGGGCGGTCCCATCGACGTGCCCGACCAGGCCGCGCTGACCATCACGTCGGACGGCACGATCACGGCGCTGGGCGCCGGCGACGCGCCGAACAACATCCTGAACCTGGGCCGCCTGAAGCTGGTCAACCCGGACAACAAGCAGTTGGTGCACGGCGACGACGGCGTCTTCCGCATGGCGCCGGTCAACGGCCAGCCCGCACCGCCGGTGCCCGCCGACCCCGCACTGCGCCTGCTGTCGGGTGTGCTGGAAGGCAGCAACACCAATCCCATGGCGTCGATGGTGGGCATGATCGAAAACGCCCGCCGCTTCGAGCAGCAGATGCAGGTGATTCAGCAGTCGGACCGCAACGCGGAACGCGCCAACGGCATTCTGTCCGTAAGCGCCTGATTTAAATAACATTTAGTTCGCGGCCAGGCCGCGGAACCGGAGTCTTTCATCATGATGCGTTCGCTGTGGATCGCCAAGACGGGCCTGGAAGGTCAGCAGACCTCCATGGACGTGATTTCCAACAACTTGGCCAACGTCTCCACCAACGGGTTCAAGCGCGGCCGTGCCGTGTTCCAGGACCTGATGTACCAGACGCTGCGCCAGCCTGGCGCCCAGGTGGGCGATGCCACGCAACTGCCGTCGGGCCTGCAGCTGGGCACCGGCGCGCGCGTGGCCGCCACCGAGCGCATCCACTCGGACGGCAACCTGAACAACACCGGCAGCGAAATGGACGTGGCGATCAACGGCCGCGGCTTCCTGCCGGTCGAACTGCCCGACGGCACGCAGGCCTACACGCGTGACGGCGCGCTGCAACGCGACCAGAACGGCCAGCTCGTTACCGTCAGCGGCTACGTCATCCAGCCGCCGATCAACGTGCCGGACAACGCGCTGTCCATCACCATCGGCACCGACGGCATGGTCTCGGTGACGCAGCCCGGCGCCGCCGGCATCAACGTGCAGATCGGCCAGTTGCAGATCGCCACGTTCATCAACCCGACCGGCCTGCAAAGCATCGGCGAAAACCTGTACCTGGAAACCGACTCGTCGGGTCCGGCGAACCTGCTGCAGCCCGGTGTGGACGGCGCGGGTTCGATCATGCAGAAGTACGTCGAAACCTCCAACGTCAACGTCGCTGAAGAGCTGGTCAACATGATCACGACGCAGCGCGCCTACGAAATGAACAGCAAGGCCGTCAAGACGTCGGACGAAATGCTGGCCCGCCTGACCCAACTGTGATGCTCATGTCTGTCCTGCGCCTGGTACTTGCGTCTGCGCTGGCTCTGCTGGCGGCTGGTTGCGCCATGATCCCGCCCGAACCCATCGTGACCGGGCCGACGACGGCGGCCCCGCCGCCGCCGCCGATGCCCATGGCGCAGCCCACGGGCTCGATCTACCAGCCCACGACTTATGGCAATTACCCGCTGTTCGAAGACCGCCGGCCCCGCAATGTCGGCGACATCGTCACGATCGTGCTGAACGAGCGCACCAACGCGTCCAAGAACGTGGCGACGAATACCAATCGCAGCGGCTCGACCACGCTGGGCATCGCCGCGGCGCCGTCCTTCATGGACAGCTGGGCGAACGCCAACCTGAACACCGAAGCCAATGGCGGGAATGTGTCGCAGGGCAAGGGCGACAGCAGCGCCAACAATGCCTTCACCGGCACCATCACCACCACGGTGGTGGGCGTGATGTCCAACGGCAACCTGCAGGTCGCTGGCGAAAAGCAGATCGCCATCAACCGCGGCAGCGAGTACGTGCGCTTTGCCGGCGTGGTCGATCCGCGCTCCATCACGGGCACGAACACCGTGTCGTCCACGCAAGTGGCCGACGCGCGCATCGAATACCGCAGCAAGGGCGTCATGGACGAAGTCCAGACCATGGGCTGGCTGCAACGCTTCTTCCTGATCGCTTCGCCGTTCTAAATCATGAAACAACAGACTCCGATATCCACCTTGCTGTCCCTGATGGCGCGGGTGTGCGTGGCCGTCGGGCTGGCCGCGGGCGCCGGTGCGGCGCACGCCGAGCGGCTCAAGGATCTGGCCAGCATCCAGGGCGTCCGGGGCAACCAGCTCATCGGCTACGGCCTGGTCGTGGGCCTGGACGGCAGCGGCGACCAGGTGCGCCAAACGCCATTCACGCAGCAGAGCCTGACCAATATGCTGTCGCAGCTGGGCATCACGGTGCCCGCCGGCAGCAACATGCAATTGAAGAACGTGGCCGCCGTCATGGTCACGACGACCTTGCCGGCATTCGCGCGGCCCGGCCAGACGCTGGACGTGGTGGTCTCGTCCATGGGTAACGCCAAGAGCCTGCGCGGCGGCACGCTGCTGATGACGCCGCTCAAGGGCGCGGACAGCCAGGTCTACGCCATTGCCCAGGGCAACATCCTGGTCGGCGGCGCCGGCGCGTCCGCGGGCGGTTCCAGCGTGCAGATCAACCAGTTGAACGGCGGCCGCATCAGCGCGGGCGCCATCGTCGAACGCGGCGTGCCGACCACGTTCGCGCGCGACGGCTACGTGCACGTCGAGCTGAACAACACCGACTTCGGCACGGCGCAGAACGTGGCGACGGCCCTGAACCGCAAGTTCGGGCAAGGCACGGCCACGGCGCTGGACGGCCGCGTTATCCAGGTGCGCACGCCGATGGAGCAGGGCTCGCAGGCCCGCTTCCTGTCGCAGATGGAAGACCTGCAGGTCGCGCGCGCACCCACGGTCGCCAAGGTCATCATCAACGCCCGCACCGGTTCGGTCGTCATGAACCGCACGGTCATGATCGAAGAGGCCGCCGTAGCGCACGGCAACCTGTCGGTCATCATCAACCGCCAGAACGAGGTGGTGCAGCCGGACACGCCGTTCACGCAAGGTCAGACGGTGGTCGTGCCCAATACGCAGATCGAAGTGCGCCAGGACAACGGCTCGCTGCAGCGCGTGAGCACCAGCGCCAACCTGGCCGACGTGGTCAAGGGCCTGAACGCCCTGGGCGCCACCCCGCAAGACCTGCTGGCCATCCTGCAGGCGATGAAGACCGCGGGCGCCCTGCGCGCCGAACTTGAGATCATCTGACGGCTATGGCTTACACCAACGACGCGGCACGCGGCAGCGCCCGGCAGGATTCGGTCTTCGACATGGGCCGCCTGTCGGACCTGAAGCGTGACGTCAAGAAGGATCCCGCCGGCACCGAGCAGCAGAAGCAGGTCGCCAAGCAGTTCGAAGCGCTGTTCCTGCAGATGATGGTCAAGCGCATGCGCGAGGCCACGCCCAAAGAAGGGCTGTTCGATTCCCAGCAGACGCAGATGCTGCAGTCCATGGCGGACGAGCAACTGGCCCTGCACCTGGCCTCGCCCGGCATCGGCCTGTCGCAGGCGATCCTGGCGCAGATGCAGCAGGGCAAACCCGGCGAGATCCCGGACGAAGCGATCAAACGCATCGGGCAGGGCGGCGATCTGGACTTCCAGACCGGCGGCTCGCGTGAGGTGTCGGCGCTGCTGAACGTGATGCGCAACAACCGGCCGGCCGACCGCGCGCTGGCCGCTGCCGAAGGCGCGCCTGAGCACGTGGTCGCTTTCGTATCCAAGATGTCGCGCGCGGCCAATCTGGCGTCGCAGCAGAGCGGCGTGCCGGCCCGTCTCATCATGGGCCAGGCGGCCCTGGAGTCCGGCTGGGGCAAGCGCGAGATCAAGCACGAGGACGGCAGCACCAGCTTCAACCTGTTCGGCATCAAGGCCGGTCCGAGCTGGAAGGGCAAGGTCGTCAACGTGCTGACCACCGAATACGAAGACGGCGTCGCCCGCAAGGTGACGCAGCCGTTCCGGGCCTATGCGTCGTACGAGGAGTCGTTCGCCGACTACGCCCGCCTGATTGGCAACAGCCCGCGATACGAGAGCGTGACGACGGCCCGCAACGAGATCGAGGCGGCCCGCCGGATCCAGGACGCGGGCTACGCGACCGACCCGCGCTATGCCCAGAAGCTCATCGGCATCATGGGGCAGCTGCGGGGCGCGGCATCCAACGTGGAAAATTCACGGCGGATGTTGGAAGGACTCTAAATTTGGGTGATCTCCTGCCGTAAACGGGGTATCCAGAGATAACAGCTGCGGTTACATACGGGGCATTGTCAGCATGAATTTGTACAAAACGGCACTGGGCGGGTTGAACGCGGCGCAAGCCGGCCTGGCAACCACCGGCCACAACATCAACAATGCCACCACGGTCGGCTACAACCGCCAACGCGTCATGACCTCGACGGCGGGCGCGCAAGCGACCTCCAACGGTTACATCGGCCGTGGCGTCCAGGTCGACACCGTCGTGCGCAGCTACGACAGCTTCCTGTACAAGCAGCTCGTCGGCGCAAACGGCAGCGGCGCCCAGCTCCAGGCGCAGCTCGACCAGGTTTCGCAGATCAACAACCTGTTCTCCGACCGTACGGTTGGCATCGCCCCGGGCCTGACCAACTTCTTCACCAGCATGAACACGGTGGCCAGCAAGCCGGCGGACCCCGCCGCGCGCGCCGACCTGCTCGGCCAGGCGAACAGCCTGACGACGCAGATCCGCTCGGCCTACTCGGAAATGCAGAAGCAGCGTGAAGGCCTGAACACGCAGATCAGCACCACGGTCGACCAGGTCAACAGCTACCTGACCCGCATCGACGACCTGAACCAGCAGATTTCCCTGGCGGCCGGCAAGGCCGGCGGCAGCCCTCCCAACGACCTGCTCGACCAGCGCGACCAGGCCGTCATGGAACTGAACCAGCTCATCGGCATCACGACCTACGAGCAGGGCGACAAGATCAGCATCTCGCTCACGAAGGGCGGCCAGTCGCTGCTGTCGGGCAACACGCTTTACCCGCTGCAGGCCGTTCCGTCGGCCTCGGATGCGGGCCGCACGGTCATTGCCTATACGCTGCCCGCGGGCACCGGCAAGACCATCGCGGTCGAGATGCAAGACAGCGAAGTCACCGGCGGCAAGCTGGGCGGCCTGCTGCAGTTCCGCGCCTCGTCGCTGGACGTCATGCAGAACCAGCTGGGCCAGATGGCCGTCGGTCTGGCGCTGTCGTTCAACGAGCAGCACAAAGAGGGTCTGGACCAGGGCGGCAATCCGGGCACGGACTTCTTCAGTATCGGTTCGCCGCAAGGTGTGCCCAATTCGGCAAACAAGAGCAACGCGCAGATCTCGGGTGAATTCACCGACCTGGCAAACGTCAATGCCAAGGACTACGAGATCTCGTTCGACGGCACCAACTACCAGGTCGTGCGCATGCCGGAAGGCTCGCAGGTCTACAACGGTCCGGCTACCGGCACCCCGCCCACCGCAACGCTGAACCTCGAAAGCGAGATGGGCGTGACGCTGACCATCAATGCGCCGCCCCAGGCCGGCGACAAGTGGTCGCTGTCGCCCACGCGCAACGCGGCCCGCGACATCAACGTTCTGATCACCGATCCCGACAAGGTTGCCGCGGCGGATCTGGAGGGCGGCGATGCCAACGGCAAGAACGCGCTGAAGCTGGCGCAGCTGCAGACCAGCAAGGTGCTGGGCCACGGCACGATGAGCATCAACGACATGTTCGCGCAGGTCGTGAACACGGTCGGCGTGCAGACGCAGCAGATCAAGACGGCCGCCACGGCGCAGGTCAACCTGATCAAGCAGACGACCGCTGCCCAGCAGGCGGTGTCGGGCGTGAACCTGAACGAAGAATACGTAAGCCTGTCGCTGTACCAGGAGCAATACCAGGCCAGCGCCCGCATCATCGATGTGGCGAGCACCATTTTTGACACGCTGTTGGGCCTGCGCGGCTGATCAGAACGATGATTGTGAATACTAGAAAGCATTACGGAGCTGCACCATGCGTCTGAGCACCACGATGATGTACACGAACGGACTGAGCGGCGTTCTCGCTCAGGAATCCGACATGAATCGCCTGGTCGAACAGGTTGGCAGCGGCCGCAAGTTCCTGACCCCCGCGGACGATCCGCTGTCGGCCTCCCTGTCGATCGGCGTTGCGCAGACGCAGAGCATGAACACGACGTATGGCCTGAACCGCAACACGGCAAAGACCAACCTCGGCCAGGAAGCCAACGTTCTGGATTCGATCACCACCGCGCTGCAGGACGTGCGCACGCGCGTCGTCCAGGCCGGCAACGGCACGTTCGCCGACAGCGATCGCCAGGCCCTGTCGACTGCATTGAAGAGCGCTCGCGATGCGCTGCTGGGTCTTGCCAACAGCACCGACGGCAACGGCCAGTATCTGTTCTCCGGTTACGAAGGCAGCGTGGTGCCTTACGCGCAGGACGCCACGGGCAAGGTCGTCTTCAGCGGCGCCACCGGTGAGCGCACCGTGCAGGTCGACCAATCGCGCCAGCTGTCGACCAGCGATCTGGGCAGCGACGTTTTCAATCGCGCCAACCCGGGTTCGACCGCCTATGTCAGCACGGCAAATGACAACAACACGGGCACCGCGCAGTTCGGCACCGTTTCGGTCACGCCGGGCAGCGCCAACATCGGCAAGAGCTTCAGCCTGCAGTTCGAGGCGGACCCCGCCACGGGCAACATGGGTTATCGCGTCATCACGACCGACCCCAACGCCAATCCGCCCGTGCCGCCGGTGACCACGCCCGCGCCGCCGGCCGGCCCCACCGAATACAAGGAAGGCGCCAGCATCGACTTCGGCGGCGTCGCTGTGGTCGTCAAGGGCACGCCGCAGAACGGCGACGTGATCGACGTCGAAAGCATTCAGTCGGCCGATGTGGATCTGTTCAACACGCTGGATAGCCTCATCAAGGTGCTGGATTCGCCCATCGCGGGCGACGAGAAGGCGCTGGCCCGACTGAACAACGAACTGGCGACGGCGAACAAGAAGCTCGCGTCCAACTACGACAACATCCTGACGGTGGGCGCGTCGGTGGGCGCGCGTCTGAACGAGCTGGAGGCGCTGGACGCCACCGGCACGCAAAAGGGTCTGTCGTATTCGAAGTCGCTGTCGGATCTGGAAGACCTGGACTACTACGCCGGCGCCAGCCAGCTCGCGCTGCGCCAGGTGGCATTGCAGGCGGCCTCGGCCGCGTTCATGACCATCCAGGGTTCCAGCCTGTTCAGCCGCAAGTGATGCGGTAGTTATCTGCGCGGCGCCGTTTGCGCGCGCCGCGGGTGGCGCACTTTTCGGACGCTGCCGGCCCGGGGCCGGGGCGTCCGTAGTGCGTGTAGGGTAGGTTGTGTCGTTTTTCGTTGCTTAACGCTCGGATATTTCATGCTTGGTAATTTAAAAGTTCGCACCTGCATCATCCTGGTGCTGTTGCTCTTCACGGGCGCCATGTTCATTTCGAACGGTGTGGCGTGGATGGGGTTGAATTCCGGCAGCGACAAGCTGGCGCAGGTCAACGAGGCCTATGCCAACCAGGCGACGCAACTGCAGCGTGCCTACAGCACCTTCCTGCGCGGCCGTCTGTTGCTTGCCAATTCGCTGATGGACATGCAGCAGGGCAAGACCGAGCAATCGACGTCGCAAGCCAAGCGTGCCGATGCGCTCATGGCCGATGGTCAAAAGCTGTTCGACTCGTTCCGCAAGGCGCCGCGCATGGCAGGCTCCGAAGACCTCGTCGCCAAGCTGGAAGCCGCCTACAAGCAGTTCGACGACGTCTACCGCCGGCAGGCTGCCGCGCTGGCGAACCTGGCCATCCAGGACTACCTGGATCTGAACGACGCCGGCGGCGCTGCCAACACCGCGTTCCGCGAGGCCGTCAACAACGTGCTGCAGTTCACGGACACGCGCACCGACGAGCTCATCGCGCAGGCGGAAGCCGATCACAACATTTCGCGCATGGTGACCATTGTGATGCTGGCCATCGCTCTGGTGCTGGCGCTGGGCTGCTGGATCTTCATCAACCGCACCGTGCTGCGTCCGCTGCATGAAGCGGGCGACCACTTCGAGAAGATTTCCGCTGGCGATTTCACCGGCCGTATCGAAGTGCGCAGCACCAACGAAATCGGTCACCTGTTTGGCGCCATCAAGCGCATGCAGGAAAGCCTGACCCGCACGGTGGCCTCGGTGCGCCGTGGCGTGGAAGAAATCAATCTGGGCGCGCGTGAAATTTCCGCGGGCAACACGGACCTGTCCAGCCGCACGGAGCAGCAGGCTGCTTCGCTGGAAGAGACCGCGGCCTCGATGGAAGAGCTGGCCTCGACCGTGAAGCAGAACGCGGACAACGCCCGCCAGGCCAATCAGTTGGCGGCGAGCGCGTCTGACGTGGCCGAGCGCGGTGGTTCGGCCGTGTCGGAAGTGGTCAACACGATGCAGGAGATCTCGGCCAGCTCGCGCAAGATCTCGGAGATCGTGTCTGTCATCGACGGCATTGCGTTCCAGACCAACATTCTTGCGCTGAACGCGGCGGTGGAAGCTGCACGTGCCGGCGAACAGGGCAAGGGCTTTGCCGTGGTGGCAGGCGAAGTGCGCTCGCTGGCGCAGCGCAGCGCCCAGGCCGCCAAGGAAATCAAGGGCCTGATCGAGGACTCGGTGTCCAAGGTCGGCGCGGGTTCGCAGCAGGTCGAACGCGCCGGTTCCACGATGCAGGAAATCGTGTCCTCGGTGAAGCGCGTGACGGACATCATGGGCGAGATCTCGGCGGCGTCGGAGGAGCAATCCAGCGGCATCGATCAGGTGAACCGCGCCGTGTCGCAGATGGACGAAGTGACGCAGCAAAACGCGGCGCTGGTGGAAGAGGCCGCAGCCGCCGCCGGCTCGCTGCAGGAGCAGGCGCAGCGCCTGGCCGAAGCGGT